>NZ_FQYR01000005.1 GCF_900141815.1 Rubritalea squalenifaciens DSM 18772 | reverse complement strand
CATCTGCCGTCTGCGCCGGATTCTCATCCGTCCGCAGCACACAATTCAGTCTTTCCTCTTCCATCTGATCCAGTCCTTCCGACCCTCTTTCGAGAGGCCGCATACTGGCCAGACCGTGCTTGTTAAAGATCCGTTCCGGTGAGATTCGAACCCCGGCTGCTGAGCGTATCAGGCATTCCGTTTTCCGGTCTCTTCCGTGCCCCCCGGCTGGCGGGGCGGGGCGCAATCTACATATTTCCCGGTCCGGGTCAACATCTTTCAGCACCTTTTTTCAAAGTTTTCTCACCCCATTTTCACAACTCACTGAAATCCAGCCACGCAAACTCATCACATTGTTAGACCTTTTTTTCAACCCGATCTAGATTACCTAACATAGCTTAACTAATTCACCCCATTTCACCACTTCACAAGGCTCAGAAATTCCATCATCCACCCTATATTGATTTGAAAAGGGCACAAAAAAACGCGGATCAAATGACCCGCGCTTCACAAAACAGCTCTATTAACCCCCTTTTAGGATTCCCAGACTCTCTCCTCCATCGCTTTGGAAGCAGCAGAAGCTTCGGCCTCCTTCTTATTACGCCCTTTTCCACAGGCCAACACTTTAGACTGCCAGGTAACCTCTACCTCAAATTGCTTATCATGGTCTGGTCCAGACTCACTAGTCACGCGATACACTGGGCTCTCAGGCTGGATAGCCTGCAGAATCTCCTGAAGCTTCCCTTTTGGATTCTTCTCTTCCGGCTCCATGGCAATCTTCTTTATCTCCTGCTCCGCCACCTTGAGCACAAGATCACGCGCAGTATCAAATCCACCATCAAGATAAACAGCCCCCAAGATCGCCTCGAAAGCATCCGCCAATGTAGAGGCCCTCTTTCTTCCACCACTGGATTCCTCCCCCTTGCCTAAAAGAACATACTCACCGAGGTGGATCTGCTTCGCAAAGCGGGTCAAGGCCTGCTTGGAAACCAAACGCGCTCGCATTTTAGTAAGATCCCCTTCCGCAAAACCCGGGAAGAGCGTGTAGAGATGATCCGTAAGCGCCAACTGAAGTACCGCATCTCCCAAAAACTCCAATCTCTGGTTATCAAAGTGCGGACGCTGTGTCTCGTATGCCAAGCTGGGATGAGTCAGCGCTTCGGCAAGCAAAAGTGAATTTCGAAATTTGTAACCTAAACGCTGTTCTAGTGTTTCCATACCATCGATTATCAAAAAATAGTGAGGCTGGGCTTTAGATTACCTGCAGACCTCATTGAAAGTTCAAAGTGTAAAAAAATGGGGTGACCGACGGGACTCGAACCCGCGACAACCGGAATCACAATCCGGGGCTCTACCAACTGAGCTACGGTCACCATGTTGGTGGTCTGCGGGGCGCAACCTAATCATTCCCGAAGTCTTGGCAAGACAAAAAAGCATTAAAATCCTCAAAAAAATTGACCTGTCTACCTAACCCTTTCTGAGAGCGTTCTTCATGGTAGATCCGAACATGAATATCAAAGTAACCACAGGGTATGCTAGCACCATAATAATGGATGGAAGGTTGCCCATACTTTGCTGCATCCCCCCCATGCCAGACACTTCCTGACCATTCATTTGCTGTGACAACTCCTGTAATTCATTCTGATGCGGCAACATCACAACCAAGCTAGCTATCAGCAATACAATCCGGGAAGCCGCCCATACGATACTAAGATTCCTCCCCCACATCTTACGCTTCAACAAACCGATACCTGCGATGAATAGGATAATGCCCAGAACCAAGCAGACAACACCCTCAATCAACATCCACCGACCCATGATATCCCAAATCTGCTTGAACACTTCAAAGTCTATCCCCTCCTCCTTCAGGCCTTCCTTCATCTGCCCCATCAAGGCCCCCATGGCAAAATAGACACCCAGGAACGCCAGCGATTTCAGCCCACCTAGCACTGAGTAGACGATATGGATGATTCCAAACACCTTTGGCTGCTCACTTGGCACCTCATTAGCAGTCAAGTCTGAAGAGCCGGCAGCCTCCGGTGCCTGATATGGTGTCATTCCATTCGAATTCATAAGCTATCATTGATTTTTCACCCGTGCTGGGTCAAGCCCTAACAAGCACGGAATTCCCGCTCTTCAATTATTCAAGCATCCTACGTATTCGGTCTTTCAATAGTGTATGATTCCGCTAGATTGAGCGCATGCCTGAGGACAACGAGATCAAGCGACTGCTACTCGAAGCAACCGAAAACAGAAATGCGGAGGAATTCCACAGGCTAGCTGAGCAACTTCACTACGCCGACCTTGCGGATTGCTACGAGGATTTAAGCGAGGAGGACCGCGATTTCTTCACCGAGACTCTTGGTGCGGAAGCCTTCGCTGACGTCATGGCCGAGCTCCCGGAATCACTGATTGAAGAGACCATCGAGCGCTTCGATCAGGATGAGCAAAGGGAAATGCTGGACCAGATGTCCGACGATGACCGAGTGGATATGCTTCAGGATGTGAGCGACGATACCCGCCGCCGCCTGCTTGACCTAGTAGAGCCAGACGACATTGAAATCACGAAGTCCCTGCTCAAGTATGACGAGGACACTGCTGGTGGACGCATGACGACCCACTTCGGCCGCGTGAGAGTTGGAATGAATGTCAAACAGGCCTTGGATAGCCTGCGGGCCAAGCATGAAGAGACCGAATCACTCGCTCGGATCTACGTGGTCGACAGCAAAGGCCGCCTGGTCGGCCTACTGCGCTTCCGTGATCTCGCCTTCAATACTTGGGACACCCCTATCGAAGATATCGTGCGTCCTTACGAGCACTGTATTCTGGCCACTGCCGATCAGGAAGAAGCTGCACAGATGTTCTCCAAGTACGACCTGATCGTGCTCCCCGTGGTTGATGAGTATGATCGCCTTCTAGGTATCATTACCCACGATGACGCTCTTGAAATTATCGAAGAGGAGTCCACCGAGGATATGGAGAGAATGGCCGGTTTTTCTGGTGATGTCTCTGAAGAGACCTACCTCAACACGAGGACACTCACCCACTTTAAACGCCGCTTCCCTTGGCTCTTCGGTCTCGCGATTATGGCTATCGCATCCGGTATTGTGATGCTCAGCTTCGAGAGCGTCTTGAACAAGCTGTTCATTCTCTCACTGTTCCTTCCCATGGTAGTGGCGGCAGGAGGTAATACGGGGGGACAAGCCTCGACCATGGTCATTCGTGCTATGGCCCTGGGAGAACTGGAACCAGGCACCACCATGCGTGTAGCTCTCAAAGAATTGCGTCTTGGCCTCCTACTGGGCTCCCTGCTCGGCATAGGAATGGCACTCATCACCGTTTTCGTCGTCCCGATGTTTTATGACGGCATGCCTGAGAGCATCGGCTTCACCAAATTCGCCATCGCCATCGCATTTGCCCTGATCACCCAGATCACTACGTCCAGCTTGGTCGGCTCCTTGCTTCCCATTGGCGCTCGTGCCGCCAAAATCGACCCAGCGGTCGTGGCTGCACCAGCCATTACGACCATTGTCGACGTTACAGGCATGGTAATTTACTTCCTGATCGCCAAGTCCATTCTTGGATTGTAGCAGACACCTCAAATCAACATATCCTGATTTGACGATATGTGTACTTGCATCTGCATTTTAGCCTAGTAAATTCCGCCGTCTTGCCCCATCAGCGGGCAGACAATCAACGGATTAACTATGCCTAGACCAGACGCCACCGCCGAACTCACCGCAGCCCTAAAAGAACGCATCCTCATGCTCGATGGAGCCATGGGGACCACCATTCGTGGATATGGTCTTACAGAACAAGATGCGAGAGGCGAACGTTTCAAGGACTCTGAAAAGGACATCCTGAACAATGGAGACATCCTCTGCCTGACCAGACCTGATGTCATCTCAGATATCCACCTTCGATTCCTTCGCGCTGGCTCAGACATCATCGAGACCAACTCCTTTTCGGGCACTTCCATCGCCCAGTCCGAGTTCTTCGTGGAAGATCCGCGTGAAACCGGTAAAGGCCGCAAGGATCCGGAGTTCTACCAAAAGGTGTTAGACGACGAATTCCTCAAAGACTTGGCATGGGACATCAATGTCGCCTCGGCGAGGCTAGCCCGTGAGGCTTGTGATCAGGTAGAGGCTGAGACTGGTATCAAGCGCTATTCGGCAGGCTCTATCGGCCCAATGACTGTTGGCCTGAACAACTCCGCGGTGGACCCAGACGATCCAGGTTTCCGCGTGGTAACTTTCGATCAAGTCTATGAGGACTACAAACGCCAGATCCGGGCCCTCGTGGAAGGCGGCGTGGATATACTGATGATCGAGACTATCTTTGATGCGCTGAATTCCAAGGCTGCACTCGTCGCGGCTCAAGACGTTTTCGAGGAAGACGGCTTCCGCCTTCCCATCATCATTTCTGCCGCCGTGGGCCGTGGAGGTGAAACCATGATTTCCGCTCAGAAAGTAGAAGCGCTCTGGAATGCCGTCGCTCATGTGAAACCTCTCGCCATCGGCCTAAACTGCTCCCTTGGCCCGGACGAGATGCGCCCCTTCATCGAGGAACTCAGCAATGTCTCCGAAGCCTTTGTCTCCTGCTACCCGAACGCAGGCATGCCTGATGCCCTCTCTGAGACAGGCTTCCCCTTTGGCCCTGAAGACATGTACGCCAAGCTCAGAGACTTTGCCGAGTCTGGATTCATCAACATGGCTGGAGGCTGCTGCGGCAACACCCCTGAGCACATCGCAGCGATCGCCGATGCTGTTAGAGATGTAACGCCGAGAGAAATCCCTACCTTAGAGCCATTGCTTCGTCTGTCGGGCACCGAGCCCTACAACCACACCAAGGATAAGAATTTCCTGATGATCGGTGAGCGCACGAACGTGGCCGGTTCACCACGCTTCCGCAAACTCATCCAAGAGGGCAAACTGGAAGACGCGCTCTCTGTAGCCCGCCAACAAGTGGACAATGGCGCCCCCGTGATCGACATCTGTTTCGATGACGGCCTGATCGACGGCGTAGACATGATGACCCGTTTCCTGAATCTCGTACAATCAGAGCCAGACATCACCAAAGTGCCCATCACTGTCGACTCCTCCAAGTGGGAGATCATTGAAGCTGGCCTAAAGTGCCTTCAGGGCAAAGGCATCGTAAACTCCATTTCCCTCAAAGAAGGCGAAGAGGCTTTCAAGAGCAACGCTCGCACCGTCATGAAATTTGGCGCAGCAGTCGTCGTCATGGCCTTCGATGAAAACGGTCAGGCCGCCACCTATGAGGATAAGATTCGTATCTGCGAGCGCGCGTACCGCATCCTCGTCGACGAAGTAGGTTTCAACCCACAAGACATCATCTTCGACCCTAACATCCTCACTGTAGCGACAGGCATCGAGGAACACAACAACTACGCGGTCGACTTCTTCAAGGCTACCAAGTGGATCAAAGAAAACCTCCCCGGAGCTAAAGTATCTGGAGGAGTCTCCAACGTGTCCTTCTCATTCCGTGGTAATAATGTCGTGCGTGAGGCGATGCACTCAGCCTTCCTTTACCACGCTGGTCAGAACGGCATGGACATGGGCATCGTGAACGCAGGGATGCTGGAGGTATACGACGAGATCCCCAAAGACCTTCTAGAACATGTCGAGGACGTTCTTCTTAACCGCGATCCTGATGCCACTGAGCGACTGCTAGACTTTGCCGAACAATTCAAGGGCATCAAAAAAGAGCAGCAGGCAGAGGACCTTGCCTGGCGTGAGGAGTCTGTTGAAAAACGACTGGAGCATGCCCTGCTCAAAGGCATCGACACCTACATCAATGAGGATACCGAAGAAGCCCGTCAGAAATACCTCAAGCCTCTCCGCGTAATCGAAGGCCCACTCATGGACGGCATGTCCGTGGTAGGCGACCTCTTCGGCGCAGGTAAGATGTTCCTTCCACAGGTGGTCAAATCCGCCCGAGTGATGAAGAAGTCCGTAGCCTACCTAGAACCCTACATGGAAGAAGAGAAGGCCGAGAAACTCGCTGAAAAGATCAAGGAGATCCAAGCAGCTAACCCAGAGCTCTCTAATGAGATGGCTCTTGTGCAGGCCGAGAAATCATCTTCCGCAGGGAGAGTCATTATGGCCACTGTGAAGGGTGACGTGCACGACATCGGCAAAAACATCGTCGGTGTCGTTCTCGCCTGCAATGGCTTTGAAGTGATCGATCTCGGCGTCATGGTTCCCTGTGAAAAGATCCTAGAAACCGCCGTGGAAAGACATGTAGATGTCATCGGACTCTCCGGCCTCATCACCCCTTCACTGGATGAAATGGTTCATGTCGCTTCCGAGATGGAGCGACGCGGCATGAAGCTACCCGTCCTAGTTGGAGGTGCGACTACTTCAGCAGCGCATACCGCAGTGAAGATCGCTCCGAACTACTCAGGCCCCATCGTGCACGTACTCGACGCCTCACGCTCAGTTCCGGTTACGACCACCCTGCTCAGCAAGGACGGCAAAGAGAAGTTTATCAAAGAAAACGAAGAGAAGCATCAGAAGCTCCGCGAGAATTTTAACAAGAAGTCCAAGCCTTCCATCTCCCTCAAAAAAGCACGCGAGAACAAGCCAAAATATGATTGGGCCACCTATCAGCCAGCCCAACCGGAATTCACCGGGACTCGTGTGATGGACAAGCAGTCACTACGAGAACTCGCTGAGTACATCGACTGGACGCCCTTCTTCCACGCTTGGGAACTGCGTGGTGTTTGGGACCGTGAAACCAAGACTCTAAAGACCAAGGATGCTGAAGGGGCAAAGCAGGCACAACATCTCTATAATGATGCTCTAGATCTGTTAGAGGATATCATCACTAACAAGCGCTTCACGGCCCGCGGCGTTTATGGCTTCTTCCCGGCTAACTCAGACGGCGACGACATCACTGTCTGGAAGGACGAGGAACGCGGCGAGAAGGTCGCCACCTTCCACACGCTTCGTCAGCAAATTGAGAAGACATCAAACAAACCTCACATGGCCCTGAGTGACTATGTGGCCCCTGAAGGCAAGGACTACATCGGCGGCTTCGTGGTAGGAATCCACGGAGCAGATGAATGGGCCAAGGAAGTGGAAACTAGTGAGCACGATCCGTACAAAGGCATCATGATTAAAGCTATTGCCGACCGCTTGGCCGAAGCTTTTGCTGAACTACTTCACCACCGTGCGCGTGTGGCCTGGAGTTACGAAAGACCGAATGAGTTCAACCACAATGAACTCATCAAGGAGCTCTACCGTGGTATCCGCCCTGCACCAGGCTACCCTGCCCAGCCAGACCATACCGAGAAACCCATACTCTTCGACCTGCTCAAGGCCTCCGATGTGACTGGTGTAGAGCTCACCGAGTCCTGCGCCATGCATCCTGGCGCGGCAGTATCCGGCCTCATGTTCTCACATCCTGAGTCCAGCTACTTTGCTGTCAGCGACCTGCAAAAGGATCAAATCGAAGATTATGCTGAGCGAAAGGACTGGAGCATCCAGGAAGCCGAGAAATGGCTCGGACCATGGCTTGGCTATAACGCCTGAGATAGCCTCTCTTGCTCCCCCCTCTGCCTGACCGCATCCTCTCGGATGCGGTTTTTTGCTTAGGCCGAGTGAATCATTTTCAATCGACTAAAATTTCCGCCCCTGAATTAACATAACGCGCCACCATACTTTACATATCAAACCCTCAGCGGAACCCCTAAAATCTGTAGATTTGGCAATTTCACCTTCAAATCTATCACACATATTACGTCAATGGAATGTGTCAGAATAGCCCCATGAATAACTTTTTACCTTTCGAGAAACACCTCTAATTGCTATCTATCGTTGGCATAAGAGATGAAGAGTACATCAAACACATTCTATTCAGGCAGAGAGACTGAGAAAAAGCAACTGCCTCAGGACAGGCATAGTAGAGGCTTTGCTCTCATATCGACACTGAGCGTGATGTCATTACTCCTCCTCATCGCACTGGGTGCGATCAGTATGAGCAGTAATGAATCTAGATCTGCCTTGCAAGACCGCTATCAGGCGGAAGCAGAGGCCAATGCGCGCCTGGCGCTTCAAACAGCCCTTGGCAAGCTTCAAGAATACGCAGGCCAAGACCAGAGGGTTACAGCTACAGCAGGAATTCTCGACAGTGACCCTAGCACACCCACGATCGACTCAGTAGCCAACCCTTATTGGACAGGCGTCTGGAAGACGACAGACGAACAGGGCCTTCCTCTGATCAAACGCAATGACTTAGGAGACAAGTCTCTCAAAGCTGCTGGACTACTTGATGACAGAACCCAGTCACCTCTTAACACACCGGCTCTCAAGCAAGATTCCGCCCTCGCTTGGTTGGTCAGTTCACCAGCGGTAACAACAGCTGATCCGATCAGTGAATGGAAAGATGAAAAAGTCACCTTAGTGTCCAGCCCTGGCCAGGATAAACCGGAAGTCATCGCCCCTTTGGTGAAAGTAAACGATAGAGGGTCCTACGCTTGGTGGGTCGGGGATGAGGGAGTCAAAGCCAGACTGGCTATCGATCATCCCTACAACGATAAGAAACCAGACATGAACAAACCTGATGAAGGTTACAGCTGGCTCACAGCCAGCCCGGGCCTCAATCATAGCGCCATCCAATCCGAGTGGAAAAATCTCGAAGACACACCCGAGCGCATGCTCAGCCGCAAAACGCTTGCCCTTTCTAGCAAATCAATCACCCAAGAGCAGTTTCATGACTACACTGTCTACTCCGAGGGAGTACTTGCCGATAGTTTACGAGGCGGTCTCAGAAAGGATTTAAGTAGTTTCCTACTCGAAGGAGATCAATCTCCTCTCAAAGATAAGAATAACAACACCCTAGCCGCCGGAATCACACTCAACAGCCGACTCATTGGCCCTATGGACGCTCAGGATGCTGAGATTCAGGGTATCAAGTGGGATGACACCAAGCACCAGAAAATGTCTCCGAGATTCGGCCTACTCAAGAGCTGGGTCGAGCAGGGTGTTGCAGCGAAGGGCAACAACAACCAGCTAGCACTCTCACTTCCTAAGCACGCTACGGTTCCTGAAGATGCGTTCATCAATAACAAGCTCTATGATCTCCAGGATCAGACAAAAGCGTCTATCAAACCTCTCATGGTTGAAGGCAGCATCTACAAGAACCTTACCTATTACAAATTGGGCGACCAGTATCGACTGAGGTTACACGTCTATCCACGCGTCGTCTTGTGGAATCCCTACAACACCACGATCACGACAGACCAACTAGTCGTCTATCTCAGAATCATGGGGGTGCGCAGTGTCATCCTCAATGATGCCTCGGGCAACTCGATTGTTGATATGACTCTACCTAGCCTGGCACAGGCAAAATACGGTGCGGGCATCACCTATGGATCCTTTGCTTTCACCCTGGAACCGACCACCTTTGAACCTGGAGAATGCCTTGTCTTTAGCAAAGCTTCCAATGGCTCCACACGCTATGAAAAAGGTGTCGTTGCCCTCAATAAGCTGAGCGCTAAAACGCCAGCCGCTAACAAGAACTTCTACGTAGACGACACCATCAAGAAAACCTTTAAGACCAAACCCACGAACCTACGCTATCGCTTTTACGCTGGCGGCCGCATCGAAGATCTATCACTTGATTTAAAGGCCTATCCTAGCAGTCCAGCACCCCGCTTCTTCAACATGCAGTCCACCCATGACGATTGGGTGGCCATCCAGAAGATCAATTACCACTTTGCTTATGGAGACGGACGAAATCCGGAACGCGGTACCGGCTGGCGCTCTACCGACTTCCAGCCCATCGAAGACTTTACAATCGCTCAGCTGAACGAGCCCTATTACAAGACGAAAGATGGCGCCCGCCTGAGATGGATTGAGGAAACTCCGACCAATCAGAACCATCTTGGTCAGAACAAGAACGCTCTTCAGTCTTCGCTCATCATCAACAACAATGCTCAGGCTCATCTCTCCCTGCGCACTCCTCAGGACAGCTTGTTTAGCGGTGTCGATCCCAAGTTTTTTGGCAACTTTGTGAGAGACGTCTGGGATCCCATGACCGGCTGGAATGCCACCGCCCCTATCCCTCTCGGCAATGGAAAATTTGGCGGCAATCCCTTTGCGTCCCCTCAGCAATGGTCACGCCCCCGCTATACACTCTTTGATCTTCCTGATCCAGAGATCGGCCTAACCTCTCTGGCTCAGCTCCAGCATGCCCCCGTCTCCGCACTTTCCTGGCAGCCATCCTATGCAACAGGCAATTCCTGGGCAAACCCCCGTGCCCCCCTGACTGGCACTGCTCCAAACTGGGACGCTTATGGCGGCTGGAATTCAGCAAAGCTGGAACACAATAACCGAGCGGTCCAGGCACGAGACCTCCTTCAGGTCGCAGCATTTGGCCACACGAACACACAATGGCGAGGTAAAGACCCTGACCAACTTCAGCACGATCTTTCTTATGAGATCAACCATCAGCTCTGGGACCGCTTCTATCTCTCAGGCAACAAGACAAACAAGGTGAAAGCTTACCTGAACGGACAAACTGACGAGCTCCTTAAAAATGCCCGATTACGCCGCACGAAAATTTCTGAGGAGAATGATGCAGGCTACCATGAGTCTGCCGGCAATCTTGCCATCGTGGGCGCCTTCAATGTCAACTCAACCTCGATCGAGGCTTGGAAAGCATTGCTGCTCGCCACGAAAGATGCGGCACCTGATCAAGACCAGAATGCGAAGGACCGCGCAGCATTCCCACGCTCCCTGACTCCGCTTAGCGGAGCAGCAGACACAGCCAAACCAGACCAATCCAGCAAATCCAATGATGCCTGGTCGGGCTATCGCAGCCTCTCTGATCAAGAGATCGACCTGCTTGCTGAAAAGATTGTCGCGGAAGTCAAACAGCGTGGTCCTTTTATCTCCCTCTCTGACTTTGTAAACAGACGTCTCAGAGATGACGAGACAGGGCTTAAGGGAGCTTTGCAAGCAGCCATCGATGCGGCCGAACTAAATAAACATCATGACAACTTCACCATCGACTCCACCGATCTGAAACCTACGTCAGGCCAAAATATTCGAGAAATTCAGAAAGCTAAACCGATGCACACCACCGCTGGAGCCCCTAACTATCTTCAGCAAGCCGATCTGCTACAACCGATGGGTCCCTACCTTTCGGCCAGATCAGATACCTTTGTGATCCGCACTTGCGGACAAGCCAGAGACTCACAAGGAAAAATCAAAGCGGAAGTCTACTGCGAGGCTGTTGTCCAGAGAAGAGCTACACCTATTGCTCCCGATACCACTGGACTCAATCCTCTAAAAGACAATAGCCCTCAGTCTAAGTTAGGCAGACGTTTCGAAATCGTCTCCTTCAGGTGGTTAAACAAGAAAGAACTCTAAGTCACTCCACACGTACGTATGACCAAATCACTACTCACACTCGCCACTTCTCTCTGCGTTATCTCATCCCCCTCCTCACACGGCTCCGATTCAGGATCAAAAAGCCTGTGCATCCTGCCCGTGGGCCAACATCCACCTACCGTGATTGAGACCATCGGTAAAGACAAAGAAGGAGCCACTCTCACCAAGGAAAAGGAAGTCCATGCACGTTTCCTGCCTCCACAATCACTCTACGCCCTAAAAAAACATCAGGCTGATCCAGCCATCATCCCCCTGACACTGAACCGTCGATCCCGTCCAATCACCTTCGACAAGGAGACTAGTTTAAAAATTGTGACCAAACCGGAAAACGGGGCGCTTCTCTACCAGTACAAGGAAAGTAAGAGCCAGGCAAAAAATGACACCGCATACTCGGAACTTCTCCTTCTCCTATACCCGAAAACCACCAAGAAAGACTGGTCTGATTACGAGACGCGAGTGCTGAATAATGACTGGACACACTTCCCAAGCAAATCGTTACGAGTCATCAATGTGTCCTCCGTCGATTGTGCCCTAGCTCTGGGTGAGTTAAAAACCCGGGTCAATGCTCAGGATGTGAAGATCATTGAGATCCCCACTGCGAGTGCTGACCAAGACTACGCCAGCTTCTCAGTCCACGCGAATACCAAGCAAGGTGTTCTCAGCCTGATGAACAATACAGTCATGCTGGACACCCCACAGAGATACACCGTCCTGATCTTTGACGATATGTTTCAGATAGCGAAAAAGCCTATCCAGACGCAACTCCTGACCGAAAGCCCACACAGAGGAGAATAGCCTTCACTTTTCTTTTCTCGCACTGTGTCAACTTTGTTTCCCTCTTAACATTTATAGAATCCTTCTAGAAACAAAACTTCCACAAAGTTTCCCAAAAAACAAAACAACACCACGAAGATCACAAATATTTACTATGAAACAGAAGCATACATGGCTGGCAGCCATACTCACACTTGGTATCGTTAGTGCGGCAGATGCGGCCATTACCTCAGGATTGGTAGCCTACTACGATTTTGAAGAATCCGGCACCGCAGGACTGGCAAATAAAGCACCCAGCGCATCAAGCTACAATGGCACCTGGGTGAGTGGATCGTTCGATTCAGGCAGCGGCCCAGGATTTACCGGCGATAGCAGCTTTGACCCAGGCGACGGCGTGAGTGACCGCAGCACCTTACTCGCGGGCAATGCCCTTAACATTGTCGATGCGACCAATGACTTCATGTCAGTTTCCCTAGGCACGGCTCAGCTGGGCAAAACCATGACTATTTCCATGTGGACCTATCTTGCACCGGGCGCCTCCAATGGCAGCGCTCGTTTCCATGCCTTTGAAACCGGAGATAGTGGCGTTTATGATCTTTCTATCGGAACCGCTGGCAATTACAGCACTACAGGTAGAGACGATTACTCGGTCTATATTGGAGACAATAACTTTGTCGGTTCTTACACTGGATTTGCCGAAGGCGAATGGGACCACCACGTATTGGTGATTACAGAATCCGGTGACGATATTTTTGGCGAATACTATCTCAATGGTAGCTCTCAAGGAGTGACTCTGGACACAGGCGCTGCAGCCAGCTTTGATTTCAGTACCCTACACTTTGGGGATTCGCGCTCTGGGTCTGGCGAACGCGACTGGGACGGAATGATCGATGAAGTTGCCATCTATGATCGGGCCATCACCTCTGATGAAGTCAACGAACTCTATAATCTTGGGCTAACTGGCCAAGCTATACCTGAACCATCAGCAATGGCGCTTCTATGCCTGGCTGGTTTGGGCGTCATGTGCCAACGCCGCCGCTAGTTGCAGGGTGAGCTCTCTCGCCCTACGCAAGCACATCCCGTTTTCCCTTTTGTAAACGGGATTTTTCATCTCATGGCTTTTCATGGCGAATATGTTTCCCTAGAGAAACATATGTAATTGACAGAAACAGTGTTTCCTGTATGCAACTATATAACCTTTAAAGGTTATTTAATGAAACCTCAGTAGAAAAACTGCATGAACTATAAAACCACCTTATCAGCCTCTCTTGCCGCCCTCGTGATGGCTGGCACGATGCAAGCTGCAATCACATCAGGCTTGATCGTCTATTACGACATGGAAGACCTCACCAATAAAGCTGGCTCTGGCCCTGACCTCACTGAAGCAGGCACAGGTTCCTATACCGGAGTCGCTGGCGGGGTATCCGGCAATGCAGCAGAATTTACCGGTACTACAGGAGACCTTCTCAATACAGGCCTAGGTTTCGGTGGCGGCGGAAGCAACCAGTTAGGAGACAGTTTCACCGTCTCTGCTTGGTACAACGTAGACACTGACGCCACCAGCGCGGCAAACCGCTTCTTCGTGTTCGAGGGCGCATCCGACTACGACCTTTCTTACGGAGTGCGTAACCTACTCAACAATAACGGATTCAACGACACTCAAACCTACACCAATACTGAGCCAGTGGATCAGTTTGCCAATCATGCCGACGTCCATACTCAAGGCAGTTGGCAGCATGTACTCATCACTTACGACAGTGACGGTACCGATACCACCATCACCACCTATATTGACGGGGCAGCACAGCCTGGGACCATCACGGTACTCACCGAGCAACTTTCCTCTGATTCCATCAACATTGGAAATGCCAGAAATACGGCCCTGAGCCGTGCCATGGATGGTAAAATCGATGAATTTGCAGCCTGGGATCGCGTCCTCGACTCCTCCGAAATCTCCGAAGTCTATGCGCTTGGACAAACTGGCACAACGCTAATCCCAGAACCATCATCTACCGCATTACTCGGTCTGGCCGGCTTAGGCCTCATTCTGCGCCGTAAACGCTAACCCTCCCCTCTCTGGAATTTGTTTAGCCCATGCTCAGCCTTTTACCAAGAAGGCTGGCTTACCTCCTCATTTCCCACATAGAAACATATTTTCTTTTAAGAAACTTAACGCTTCACATATAAAACAGTTTCCTATATGCAACTTAATGTCTCCCAGAGAGACATTGGTACCTAAACAAGAACAAAACCTCATTCATACTATGAAACTACAACACACGCTAAAATCTGTCGCCATGACAATTGGCCTTACAGCCAGTGTTCAAGCTGCGACAATCACACACTACTGGAGCTTTGACTCTGATTTTACAGCAGATATCGGAGGCTCGAGCGCTGACTTTAGCGCCGTCAACGGAGCCACCGCAGGTGGCGTAACTGGCAAGTTTGGAAATGCGGCTGATTTCAACCGTGATTCCTCACAATATGCCGTGCAAACAGCTGATCTCACTTCTGCAGGAACAGACTTCAGTGTCTCCGTATGGTTCTACAATGACGACCCAACTTATGATGGCCGTCAATTCATTTTGGAGGATCTTCGAGGAGATTCGATTGGAACTACAGCCAGTGACTATAACACATCCATCGGTCTACAAACCGACTTGGACGCACAATTCTATATTCGAGACAATGGAAGTGTGCGTTCGGCTCCAGTTAGTCAGAACACCTGGACAAACGCTATTCTCACCTTTGATGCCGATGGCGCAGTAGGTGGCGGCGGGCTCTTCACTGGTTATATTAACGGTGTACAGGTAGGCACGCTTGAGCGCAATTCCACAGCCATTGGCGGCCTCGTCATCGGAGGACACCGTGCAGGCACAGGCCGTAACTTCGATGGCCAGATCGATGACTTGGCTTTCTATGACGGCGTTCTCTCTAGTGGAGAAATTTCCAATCTGCAGACTGCATCAGCAGCAGCAGTCCCAGAGCCAAGCAGCACAGCCCTTATCGGTCTCGCAGGCCTCGGCTTCATCCTTCGCCGCCGCCGATAGTCGATAGCTTCATCCTTTTTACCATCATCAAAGCCGCTTCAGAAGAAGCGGCTTTTTTGTATTCTGAGAAACAGAAACAGAAACAGAAACAGTCATTTGACCCCACCTTTCCACTTGTAAAGTTTCTCTTTAGAAACATATTTGTCACGTTAAGCAACTTTACACCAACACACCGCCATTCCGGACTTTAGAGGAATGGCAACCAAATCAAGTATCATGAAAGGGTTCCGCTCACTATTTATCACCACCGTGTCATTCTCTATCCCAGCCGCTTTTGCGGCCCTGGATCAGGGTCTGGTAGGCTACTACAACTTTGAGAATAACGGCTCAAACTACATCAGCAGTGGAGGACTGGCAGATGCTGTCTCCATAAACACGCCTACTCCTGGAACTTCTGGAGGCCGTGCTGGCTCCGCCGTTTCCTTACAAGGAGCGGACAATGACCACATGAAGATCAATGCCAGCTTCGGCCAAGGCAACACACTGGGCACGAATTTCAGCATCAGTGCCTGGTACAAGCTGAATGATCCCATATCCTCTACGAACAGCTCAGACCGTTATTTTGTCTATGAGAGCACCAACAACTACACCATCTCTTACGGGCTTAGGGACTCTGGAGTGGGTAACGCTGGACTCAATGACGGCCAGCCATACACGACCGGCTCGGAATATGTGATTGCCGATGCCGCCCTTCCAGGCTGGCACCACATTCTACAAACCTATGAGCTCAATGGCACGGACATTGTAATCACCACCTACATCGATGGGCAGAATACAGGCACGCTCACTATCGCCTCGTCATCCTTCTCCGGAAATGGCCTCAACATTGGCGCTGCCAGAGACAGCGTCACCACCCGAGGCTTTGACGGCCTGATTGATGAAGTGGCGATCTGGGACCGAACTCTGAACGAGTCTGAAATAACCGAGGTCTACGCGCTAGGTATGGACGAGCAAGCGCTCGTCGATAATGATACGCCGGAAGTCGCTCCTACTGTTGAATCTTTTACAGCTGACCCAGCGGTCATCATCAACAATGGCAGCACGACTTTAAGCTGGAACGTCACCGGAGCCACCTCCGTATGGATCAGCCCGGACGTAGGTAATGTGGCAAGCTCTGGAAGTCTTTCGGTCTCGCCGGAGAGCAACACCACATATCACTTGGTCGCTTTGAACGGCAACACTAGCAGTTCATCTGCTATTGAAGTGACCAAGGTATCCAGCGCCTCTGATCCGGTGGGTCCCTTTGTCGGTACCGTGAAGACAAACGAGGCCTACCTGCTCTATAGCCCTGAGCGGACAGAACGTGACCTAAGACTGATTGTCACCGACGCAAACGATCAAGTGGTGGCCAGTCAGGACACAGTCAATGAGGCCGAGAATGACTACGTCGCCAAATTCCATATCAGCGGCCTAGCACCGGGAACCACCTATCATTATTCGATCCTGGAAATCGTTTCCGAGGACACTTCTTACGAAATCGCAGGAGGCACTGAAAATCACCAGTTTACCACTGTACCCCTACAGCGTACTGGGCAACTCTTTACCGCCGCCTTTGTCTCCTGCGCCAATGACACCACAGACGGCGTCTGGGCTGAAATGGGCAACCAAAATATTGACCTTCTCTGTCTATCCGGAGACACCCCCTACGTAGACACGGGTGATCTGAGCGTCATTAGGAACAAACACCGCTACTTCCTCCAGCAACCTTCACTGGCAGCTCTTGGTTGCAATGTATCCGTTGTAGGTACTTGGGATGACCATGACTTTGGCCTCAACAACGGGAATGGACTCAGCACCGCCAGCAGAAAGGTGAATACGCGTCGTGGATTTGTAGAGTATCGCGCGCATGACCAATATGGAAACGGCAGTGGTGCCGGTATCTACCACAAGGTGGACATGGGGGCCATGGAGATCTTTTTACTCGACCCTCGCTGGTTCTCCCAGACAGAAGCCTCCCCTGTGGATTCCTCTCAATCTACCTGCTTTGGTAATGAGCAGTGGCAGTGGATACTAGACTCTATCAGAAACTCCGAGGCACCGTTCAAAGTGCTACTTCAGGGCCAGATCTGGCAAGACAAGAAAAACTCTGAGACGGACGACATGTACACCTATTATGCCGAGAGGGACAAACTCCTGGATATCATCCGTGACGAAAAGATTCCAGGTGTAGTCCTCTTTGGCGGAGATATCCACGTAGCCCGCTACCTCATGCACCCACAGCGTGTAGGCTATGACCTGCATGACTTCATCATGTCTCCCGGTCACAAGAGCGTGATCAGTTCACTCAATGTTTATCACCCCTCGCTCGAGTGGTCCCGTGAACGCGCAAACCAATTTCTAACACTGACAGCCGACACCACGAAAAACATTCCCGAGCTCACTGCCCGCTACCTCGACAAGGATGGAGTAACTAACCTGGAAATCGTAGTGCCCTACACTGATCTCAGCCCGAAAGACTCCAACAGCCTTTCCAAAGGACTGCGCGCCCTGTGGACATTTGACGACAATTATGAGAACAGCTCTGTACTCGGAGATAGACTCCACGGCGCAGCTCCCAATGGAGCCAAGATCAGTGCTACAGGCGGAGTCAGAGGCGGTGCTCTGGAACTCTCCAACGCCAGCCAGCAATATGTAGATATCCCGCGTAGCTTCCTAGATGATAACGCCAGCGCCTACACTGCCAGCGCCTGGATCAAACCCGCTACCCTCCCGGCTCACGGTTCCTCAGAGCGCCAGTTCATCATGGAAAGCTGTGTCAATAACCACACAGGTCTACCGAATGCATCAACATCTGGTTATGCTATTTCTGTCGGCCTCCGCGCCTCTGCCAATTCATCGGATAAAGTGAACCTGCAACTTCATACAGAGACACTCGTCCCTAAAGCGGTGGGATCCCAGCAAGCCCCAGGCACACTAGCTCAGGGCGGATTCGATACAGATATCGACCGCACCCTCTTTTCAGACTGGAGTTTGGTTACGGTGACCTTCGATAGCACAGAACTAAAGCTCTACCTCAACGGGACAGTCGTCGCCACACATGCCTTGTCCACAGCAGCTCCAATCGCTGAAACTGGAGGTTTGGTCATCGGCGGCCACAGAAATAAGACCGGGAGAAATTTTGACGGACTCATTGATGAAATAGCCATTTGGAACCGGGTACTGACTGAGCAGGAAATCAACAGCCTCTACGGTAATGGTGCTCCTACTGAGATCCCCACCCACATTAGCTATCAAGATTTTGACAGTGATGGCATGCCTGACTGGTGGGAGGATTTGTTCTCACTCAATAAAAACTCCGCTCTCGATGCCGAGTCTGACTACGATGAGGACGGTCTGACTGCCCAGCAAGAGTTCGGTTTTGGCACCCTTCCTTATAAAAAGGATACACAGTCCCCATATAGGCGTAGCTCAGTCAGTATGGCCGATCAGGTCTACCAGAGTATCACCTTCCAGCGCAATACGGCTGCCCTCGATCAACTTGAACTCAAAGTCCAAAGATCCATGGATTTGGGCATCCTAGATAGCTGGACAAGCTTCGGCACCGAAATAGTGAGTATCACCCCCAAGGCTGATGGTCTAGAGGAAGTCACCGTACGCTCAACAAATCCGATCAGCGCTCAACAAGAAGAATTTCTACGTATTCTCTTCTCTCCTATTACCGAATAAGAAAAGTTTCCTTTCTGTTTTCACAGCGGGTGAGGAGTCACTAATTCCACACCCGCTGTGATTCACATGTAACAAACAAAACTGAAAAAAGTATTTTGCCCTGCCCAGCCGAAGCCAGACAGGGCAACTCTGCTCTCAATGAAAATACACTATATAACCCCGTACTCGGACGTAATATAATGCTCAGATTGAGAAACCAGCTCGGTAAACTCAATCTGATGCAGCTATCGTACACGCTTCCCCATGATGCACAATATTTCTTTTGAGAAACTTTGGGTGATAAGTTTCCGTTTGTGACACCTATTGCCTTTTTAGGCAAAGAGGAGAATTGACTTTATAGCCAGTCTCTCACAATTTTTTGACATGATAAACTTGGTTGAACTCGCATCGCGTATCAAAAACGCCCGCAAGGATCGCAACTACACCCTGGATGACCTGTCTGCACGTTCAGGACTAGGAAAGGGCATCCTGTCCAAAGTAGAGAATTTCCGAGTCACCCCTTCCCTCCCGACACTCGTCAAAATCGCATCCGCGCTGGACATGCCGATGGAGAAACTTTTTGAAGGACTAGATGACAAGACCGAAGTCAGCATTCTACGTAAAGGCGACTTCAAACAGGTAGAACGCGATGCCGGTGAATCCACGATTCAATACTACGATCTGGCACACAAGCGGCCGAATCGCGGCATGGATCCCTTCGAGCTGATCATCCCTTCCAAGTCAGGCCGAGATTCAGCCAAACCTCACGAAGGTGAGGAGTTCTTCGTGGTCAAACAAGGCAAGGTTATCTTTACCATCGGTGATGACACCTACGAAATGAGCGAAGGCGACACCGCCTATTTCGATGCTACGGTGCCCCATTGTGTCAACAACCCTCATGATGAAGAAGCTCGCTTGATTTGCGTATTCCTGGAACGAGGCAAGTAATCTAGCTACAAGTTATTTTCTCATGATGGCGTTCACTGATCCAAGTGAACGCCATTTTCATTTTTAGGCCTTAAGACGTGGCCTGAAATAGAGGATCTGCATGAGACAGGTAATCGGCACCACCGTCATCACCACATAACTCGCAACGATGAGCATGGTAAGCCACTGGATCTCGACCCCCATGAATTGAGAAATCAAATCTCGTGACAAATACAGGGAAACGGTGGACAGGTAACCATAGGAATCCGCCAGCGCGATCAAGAAACTCGCCGTAGCTACCGTATGAAGAGAGGCCAGCAAGCGCTCTAACAACATAACCTGATAGGGAACAAAAGCGATGTAGAGGCCAATCCCATTCATCAAGTAAAATGCCTTAGGGCCCAGCATCCCATAATTCAATAGGATCGTGGCACCACCCAAGACGAAGGCCCCCAACGAGATGAGCCCTAGGTTCGCATAAACCGCTGCACGGTGATTCTTCACCTTCCAGAGTAAAATCATTCCACCAAAGACAATAAATCCCACTTTAGCTTCGATCCCTGCAAAGGTGGAGGAATCCACTTCATGGCCTAGGTCAGTGAGGATCAAATCCATAAAACTGTCCCTTAAGTCCCTATAGGCCATAAGGCACAGGTAGCCAAAGACCAGACAGAAAACGCCAAAGAAATACGTCCGCACAAACTTTCGCCTCTCCACATGATTCATCGGCTTTCGCTCAGTACGGTTGGCAATATCCTCTGCCGAGGGAGGAGGAACCTGATACAGCATGGTCAATGAAATGAGCAGGAGAGGCACAAACAATAAGCCAGTGACGAAAGGCATCCAAAATTCTGCGATCCCCCATTGCT
This sequence comes from Rubritalea squalenifaciens DSM 18772, assembly GCF_900141815.1. Taxonomy (NCBI): domain Bacteria; kingdom Pseudomonadati; phylum Verrucomicrobiota; class Verrucomicrobiia; order Verrucomicrobiales; family Rubritaleaceae; genus Rubritalea; species Rubritalea squalenifaciens. The sequence goes on along the minus strand of NZ_FQYR01000005.1, from coordinate 643,994 downwards.
CCATAGTCCAGACACCAACGCTCTTCACAATGCCAGAGGAGAAAATGATACTCACACTCATGGCCAAAGCCAGAAACTCAGTCACCTTCCTCCCCTCAAGCACACCAAACAGAAGTGACCAGATCATCCCTAAGGGAAGACCATTGAGAAACAAGAATATCAGATTATAAGGAGCCGGTACGATGGCAAAGCCCAGCAGCATCAACTCGGCAAAGAGTATCAAGCAGAGCACCATAGGCACGCGTCGCTTCATCGTAGCCTCAGACGCCACCTTAATGCCAATGAACTTGGAACTCATGTAGCCCAATAGCTGGGAAATGACCGCGATAGGCTTGTAACTGAATGCTACTCCAAACAAAGTGAATGCCGAAATCCCTTCGTATCCTGTTGCGGTGAATGGCTTGCGGAATGCATACATACTCGCATATGCGCTGAAGGCCGCAATCATCGCATAGAGGACGAAAACGAAGGTCGGTTGCTGACCGAGCCATTTACCGACTCGGGTCACATTAAATTCATTTTGCATGGGTTTGAGCATTTACAAAAAACGAGGCCAAGCTCGTGACCTCGTTCTCTGCATGGATTGGGTTTAAGAAGAAACGAGTCTGTGACTCGTTGACTACTCCCAGGGGAAGGAGAAGGTCTTTGTGGTCGTCATGAATTTCATAGCTTCATTGACTCCCTCTTTGATACCGAGACCGGAATCCTTGATACCGCCGAATGGGCTTTTCTCGATGCGGTATCCAGGCACTTCGTTGATATTCGTGGTACCTGTGCGGAGATGTTTAGCAGCCTTGAGCGCAGCCTGCAGATCATTCGTTACAATGCCCGAACTCAGTCCGAAATTGCCGGAGTTGTAGTACTCGATCGCATCATCCAGATCTTTTATTGTGATGATTGGAGCCAATGGACCGAAACTCTCCTCTGCCACCATAGGGGTATCCCTGGGCACATTGGCAATTACAGTTGGCTCCATCAACGCTCCTCGGCGGCCACCACCTAACAAGACTTTAGCTCCATCTTTCTCCGCTTGCTTGACGCGCTCCTCGAGCACGATAGCCGCGTTTTCATCGATGACCGTACCAACACGTGTTTCAGAGTCCTCTGGATCACCAGATACATACTCTTTAGCTTTCTCTACAAAACGCTTGGTAAACTCTTCGACAATGCCTTCCTGGACAAGAATCCGCTTCACCGCAGTACAGCGTTGGCCTGAGTTACGGAAGCTACCCTCAGCAGCCAAAGTCACAGCTTTATCAAGGTCAGCATCATTCAGGATAATCAGTGGAGAGTTCCCGCCCAGCTCTAGGCAGGTCTTCTTGTAGCCGGCCTGACTAGCGATCAGTTTTCCAATCTGAACAGAGCCAGTAAAGGAGACCAACTCCACACGATCATCCGTAATCATCGGCTGAACGATCTCATCCAAATCACCGACAAAGACACTGAGCATCCAACCTGGCAAGCCAGCCTCATACATGATCTCGGCAAAGCGAATCGCTGTGAGTGGTGTCTTTTCGGACGGCTTCAGAATCATCGGTGCACCGGCAGCAATCGCAGGAGCAACTTTGTGAGCCACTTGATTTAGCGGATGGTTGAACGGTGTAATCGCACTGACCAGCTGCAGAGGCTGGCGAAAAGTCACGATCTTGCGGTTCTTGCCTTGCGGCGAGATATCACAGGAAAACACCTGCCCGTCATCTTCCAATGCTGCGGCTGCGGCAAACTCCAAGACATCCGAAGTACGTCCAGTCTCATAGCGAGTTTCACGCATGCAGAGACCAGTCTCACGACAAATCACCTTGGCCATCTCCTCACGGTTCTCAGCCATCAGCTGGGCAGCCTTGCGCAGAATGGCGTGGCGGTCATAGCGGCTAAGAGGATTCTTTTGTCCCTCCAAAGCAGTCGTGATGGCTCTCTCCAGGTCCGCACGAGAAATCTTGGAGACCGTGCCGGTCAGAGAATTGTCCCACGGATAATAAACCTCCAACTTCTGATCCGAATGCACAGCCTCGCCAGCAATGTAACTTGGTAAATTCATGACATCATTTGATCAGTTAGAGAGCACCGTTACAAGCAAAGGCGAACACATCGAAGTTTCGAGGATCCGCTGCGGCGATTTTCTTGTACTCATCATTCAAAGGTTCCGACAGCAGTAAGGGCACCATCTCTTCATAACGACCACCGTGTGAACGAAGACCACCCTTGAGAACACTCAGATCGTGATCCGCTGGCGTTTTACCTACGACGACATCACGGCCAGAAAGAACACAGATATCTCCAATTCGATCAGGTGCCAGTTCAAGCTTCAAGGCAGCCATTTCACGGTTGTAAACTTCTGTGATTCCGTCCTGACGCCACAGGAAGTCGATGATTTCATCAGTCTGGGAAAGGTCATCCAAATGCACCATCACCAATGAGCCCAAAGCTCCATGGTGAACCACATAAGGGTCTGTGATCGGGCAGATCACTTTCACACCCTCACCAAATTTCTCCTGCAGCAGTGTCTGCACGTAGATGACCTTAGGCTCACCATTTTCATCGTTCTTGGCATTCATCCCGTGATCCGCAGTAGCTGCGACGATACAACCTGCATCCAGCAAACGACCAATTTGTTCATCCATCTGCCCATAGAACTCCAGAGATTCAGGATCACTTGGCGCATACTTGTGCTGCATGAAATCTGTCAGCGAAAGGTAGAGGAAGTCTGCTTTGCCCTGCTCCACGAGAGCAGCACCAGCCTCGAGCACGTAAATGGAAGCATCACCAGAATAGATCTCTGGTCTAGGCTTACCGATGATGTCCTCGGCATTATCCACACCATGAGTCTCCTTCTTGGCTTCATTGACCTTCTCAGAGGAGAAGACGATACCGCCACGCTCAACGATTCCATCACCAAGTACGGTACGTAGCTTTTCTTTGGCCGTGATAAAAGCCACCTTGCGTCCGGCATCGGCAGCCGCATTCAAAAGCGTATCACAACGGCGGAACTCAGGAGAGTTCATCATCACTTCTTCACCTGTCTCCGGGTTGAGGAAGAAATTGCCACAGATGCCAGTCACAGCTGGCGGCATGCCAGTGACGATGGCGGAGTTATTCACGTTAGTGAATGAAGGAAGGGCTCCGCGAACCATACCGCGGTATCCCTTTTTCACCATGGCCTCTAGACGAGGCATTTTACCTTGTGCAATAGACTCTGAAATATACTCATCGGCACAACCATCAATGCATATCACTGCGATTGGGCGGCTTGGAGGAGAGTAACTACGGTTGTTAGCGTGGAATGTAGACATGTTGTTATAGTTCGTGAAATACCTGATTCAGGTATAAAATTCAATCTGGCTGGACAGCAACCCTGTGCCATTTCCGCTCAAGGGTTAGAGCAAAGGCGTCATCTAGCTTTGAAAGAGGCAGTGCTGGCGACACGAGCTTGTCGTAGGGAAAATCATTCTGATGTTCTGACAGGAACTGGACAGCCTTTTCGAGATGGCGCGCACCATAGTTGTGCACCCCGATGATCTTGAAGCAGCCTTTCACGATGTCCACACCGAGAACATCCAGCTCCGTTTGCTCATGTACCATGCCGGCAAAAACGTAGACTCCTCCGGGTCGAAGTACACGCAAACCATCTGGCACTACCGACGAAACACCTGCAACTTCAATAATTGCATCAAAAATTTGAGGTTCCAAGCCAGACATCTCATTCGCATCGAGCACCTCAGCACCAAATTCTTTGGCTAGCTCAAGACGTTCAGGCACAGGGTCCGTCACCACTACCTGATTGACCCCACGAGCCTTAAGCAGAGCCACACCATAAATGCCGAGCAGCCCCCCACCCTGAATTAACACCTTTTCCACTGACGCTGGAATCTCTTCGACCACTGCAACCATTGTTGCCAGAGCGCAGTTAGCGGGCACCGCGTAGCTGTCTGGTAGCTTCTCAGGTAACTCAACAATTTTGGTACCTTCTCTGAGCACGATGTGACTCGCAAAGCACCCATTAAGGCCACTTCCCCCCTCCAGTTCAGCATGTCCGTACTTAAAGAGAGATTCACACTTCTGGGGAATATCCCAATCCGTACAGGCTGAGCAACAGCCACAGGTGTCCGTCAAGGTCCAGGTCACGCGTTTGCCGACCATGCTTTCATCCCCCTCCGGCCCTACCGCTTCAACCACGCCGACCCCCTCGTGCCCTAGAACCGAGGGTAAATAACTCGAACGTCTCCCCTCATAGGTATGCAAATCAGAACCACACACACTGGCCAATGTCATCCTCACCAGCACCTCAGAACCAAACAAACTGACTTTGGCTTGGCTACTTTCCCTTTTAAATGGCTGATGCGCTCCAAGAAATAACATACGCACGCGCTCAATCTCCACTTCACGGTGTGTCTCGTAGGGTTTCAAAGTATGTGATGGGGTAGATGAAAGGCTCATAAGTGTCATTAGAATCGCTATTTAAACCATGATATCAGTTGTCGATCAGAAAGCCCCACTCGGAAATGTATTAGCTTTCTCGAAACCACGCAAGCGGATTGCCACTGGATTTATACGAGATCCCAGCATAATACAATGTTTCTTTTAGGAAATATTTATTCTTTCTCCCCCAGACTGTGCAGCCCCTTATTAGTTGGTCTAGCTGAACACCTGAATTTCTGTAGACTGAAGGGTGGATGAGAAGGCTGCACCGCACCAACTCTATGGTCTGACCACGAGGGGGTCAGGAATACCTCCACCGTAAAGCGTTTGTATTTCCAGCTGAGTTAATGCTCTTCCCCAAACACAAATTTCATCGATCAAGCCGTCAAAATTCCGGCCAGAGCCGGCACGATGACCTCCTATCACCAGACCACCAATTTTTACAGCAGCTCCGGACGTCTCTAGATCATGATGAGCGACAAGTGCTCCATCTACGTACAGCTCCAGACTTTTTGAATCGAAGCACATCACGACATGAGTCCAGGAATTAAAGATCACGCGGTCCAAGTCACAAACAAACGGCCCTTGGTGTATCGCTTTGGAAGCCACTTTCGGATCCTCAGACTGAGCCAAAATGTAGGTGTGTAATTCCAAGTTTACTTTATTTGGATCGGTCTTACTGGCTCTAAATCCAAGCGACAAATGGTACGCCTTAACAGCAGAAGGTTCAGCCGTCTTGGTACTTTCCAAAATAAAATCTCTTCGAGCCGAGCCATGTTCCGGGAGGCTCGCCGGCTTTAGCCAGAGCGAGACCGCATGCGACTTTGAGTAATCATCCAAGACACTCCCACCCACTAGCGCGTATTGATCTTTACTCTTATCTAGCAACAGAGCACCGCCCAGCACGCCACCTTTTTTTGAGATATGAGCGCCATTACAAACCTCTGCATTCAAATGCCCATCAAGCCTCGACAAAGCTGCGCCGTTCCGATCCATGGACCAGTAAACCTTCAGACCTTTACCAATCGGAGCATTGGCCAACAAAGTTGGTGTAACCATGAAAGTACATCCCCATATTGCTAACAGGGCGTTTCGTATCTTGAATTTATGACTGCAAGTAAACATGACGTGGCGTATGAGTAGATTCTGCGTAACCTACAAACGAAAACACCACAATGTTTCTTTTGTGAAACTTTAATCTTATAGACGATCAAGACTACTCTCGATACAAAAGCACAGAATCAAGCAAGTGGGAGATTCATCGCCACTCTTCTTACCGAATCTAAAACCAATTGACTGACCACCATTTTAAAAACGTCTCTCCCCCACGGCTTAAAGGCTTTGAAGGTAATGGTTTCAGAGTCTCTACGTGCCACACTTATCCAGACGGTGCCCACAGGCTTTTCTTCACTGCCACCGCCGGGTCCTGCGATCCCAGTAACAGCCGCCGCCACATCCGCCCCGCTAACATGGAGAGCGCCTTCAGCCATGGCCCTGGCCACCTCTTCACTCACCGCTCCATAATTCTCCAGGAAACCCTGCGGCACTCCAAGAACATCTCGTTTTGCCTCATTAGCATAGGTCACAAATCCATGTGTCAACACTACAGAAGCTCCAGGTACATCAGTCACACGACTGGCTACTAGCCCGCCGGTACAACTCTCGGCTAAAGCCAACTTGAGACCTTGGTCCGTTAACAGCTGCACCACGGTCTCCTCCAGACTTCTCCCTCCTTCGCTGATACACTCGTCTGCATATTCAGCTAACACAATAGCACGCCCTTTCTCACGAGCTTCAGGACTGCCAATCAATCTTAAATCCAGCTCTCCCGGTCTAGCGCAGTAACCAATCTCAAGCCCCGCAATCTGATGCAACTTCTGATCCACACCATCATGAAAATCACTCTCACCGATCCCAGTGAATTTCATTTCATGCATGCCTGAGTCAGCATCCAAGTTGGCCAGGGCAGCCAGACGATGAGGCACTTCGGCCTGATACATAGGATACAGTTCATTCGGAGGTCCCGGCAGAAGAAACACAGCACAGGGAGAACCTTTACCCAGACGAGGAGGCACATAAACGCCTGGAGCAGTGCCGTTCGGATTCGGTAAAACCTCTGCTCCACATGGAGTCAAAGCCTGTTTGCGGTTACCTTCTGCCATGGGTCTGCCACGATTGGCGAAAAACTGCTCAATCACACGCAAGGCATGCTCGTCCTCGATGAGCTCTATCCCCATTGCCTCAGCCGTTGCCTCTCGTGTTAGGTCGTCACTGGTTGGACCAAGCCCCCCGGTAACAATAAGCACCTCACTACGCTCGATCGCTTCTGCTAGAGCTTGCTTCACGGGTTCGCCATCAGGAACCGTCGTCTGCCTAGCAACTCTCAGTCCCTGCTCCATCAGGCGTTGCCCGATCCAGGCTCCGTGACTGTTCAAAGTTGTACCCAGCAATAGCTCTGTTCCCGTATTGACCACCTCTATGTGCATGCCCATTCCTAGCACAGCCCATCGATGACGCAGCTAAAATTACGCAGTAAAGACAGAGAAATCCGGCATCCGCGTCTTCACCGTAGCTCCTAGGCTCCCCACCAAATTATAGAGACCAAAGTAAGTACGGTTTAAATAAAGTGCGTCTGCATTGCCTCGTGAGGTATTCAGCTGTTGTAGTTCTTCATCCTTGCGTGTGCGCTCACCAAAGTCGGCCAATTCCTTGAAGTAGGCCTCATCACCAAAGTCAAACTGACCGTGAACGAAGGGTCTCGCCAAGAGCTCGATGGATTCCTGAAAGACTTGCATTAATTTTCTCACCTCATGTGGGCTGTCGCTTTTCAGCAGCAAGCCAACCTCATACAATACAGGCTTCAGCTTCTCCTCATCCCTGAACACATCTGGATTCAAAAGCTGGAAATACGTCCGGTAGAATTCGTTGCTCAGCTCTTTCACACAGCCAAAGTCCAGCACCCACAGCTCGCCCTCATGCACCTTGAAGTTACCAGGATGCGGGTCCGCATGGAATAGCCGCAGCCCATGGATTTGGTGATGATAAAAATCCCATAAGGTCTGAGCAATACGTGTCTTCTCCTCCTGGGAAGCGGTGCTATTTGCATAGACATCTAACAAATATCCCTCCACCCATTCCATACTCAGGATTCGCTTGCTACTTAACTCCGGGAAGTAAGCTGGAAACCGGGTCCCAGGAAGCTCTTCAGAAGATTTGGCCAGCTCCACGCTGCGCCTCAACTCCAGCTCATAATCCGTCTCCTCGAGCAGCCTTGCCTCCACTTCTTTCAGGTAAGGCTCGATCGCCTTGGCATCTAACTGAAAGAGCTTCATGGCAATAGGCTTCACAATCGCCAGGTCGGACTTCAGACTATCTGCCACGCCCGGATACTGAACTTTCACCGCGTAGCTCTTGCCATCCTTTTCGGCACGGTGAACTTGCCCGATCGAAGCCCCCGCCACGGCTTTGTGCGTGAAGGCATCAAAAAGCTCTCCCGGCTTTTTGCCAACATCCTTCACGAACGTATTCACTACCAAGGGGAAGCTCAACGGTGGTGCAGAATACTGCGCCTTGGAAAACTCATCCACGTATTGCTCAGGAATCAGGTTCCTGTCCATGCTGAGCATCTGCGCCAATTTGAGCGGGCCACCCTTGAGCTTGGAAAAGGTAGAATAGGTCTCGGCTGCGGTAAGCTCGTGAAACCGGTCTTTCTCATCCTTACCCGTCAGCTTCTTCTTCCCGTAATACTTCAGATAATTCACCCCCACTCGCACTCCAGCTCCGGCGAGGGATGCCGCGCGACCAATCTTGTGCTTAGGAATGGATGTCTGCTCTCTCTGATCTTGAGGCTCTTTCATTACTTCGCTGAAGGGAGTTTACGCATCATGAAACGAGCCAAATCCAGCGCAGAGTCGAGAACTCCGGCGCGCGCTCCATCCACGGCTAGACGTACAGTCTTCTCTATGAAGGCGTCCGTATCCGCAAAACCCTCGCTTTGGTCATTGCGGTAGTACTCGATTATCACCCGAAAATGTTCGAACATCATTCGATCATAATATTCGGTGAGTTTCTTCCTATCTGCCAAGGTTCCTTCCGAGAGCCCCTCACTGACGATACCTTTGGCGTACTCCAGAAAACGATTTCTCATCGGCTGCAGTACTTTCATCCCCGCCAATCCTGGGCGAGGAAAATAGCTAACAAGACGGGATCGATGCTTCTGCACGTGTGCAAAGAAGGTGTAAAAAAAAGCCAGCAACTTCTGCTCAGCTGGGTATTCAGCGTAATCCTCGTCCTTCTCCAGCACCTCGAGAGTCTCCTCTATCAGGCGCTTCCAATAAGAAGCTTCGATCGCCTCAAAACCCGCATAGCTCTCATAGAATGCGCCCTCATCAAGACCCACATGCTCACAGAAAGCAAACACCGAGGCTGGGCGCTTTCCTTCAGTCAGAAGGTAACGCCAGTAAGCATCCTCGATACCCTTTTTATCCAAGACTACAGATTCTTCGCTCATACTCTACACGAGTACGATGCATCCGGATAAAGTCAATGGAGCTACTGAAAGAAAAGAAGCCAAAATGATGACTACCGCTTCTCCACCGCGATCATCGTAATATCGTCCCCTTGGCGGACACCGCTGACGAACTTATGGAGCGCCTGCTCCATATCCCTAACAATCTTTTCAGCACCCAAGGGAGCTGCCTCACTAAAGACCTCGACCATTCTTTCATGACCGAACTGCTCTTCCTTCAGATTCTCAGCTTCGGTCACACCATCCGTATAGATCAGCAGGCAATCACCTGACTCCATTTCGAATTCGTGGATGCGATTCACGCGGGCAAAGACATCACCATCATCCAGACCAATCGCTAGCCCTGGAGGTTTTAGCCACTCGACTCCCTTAGCCCCCTTACGAAGCAATGGGGCTTTATCGTGCCCAGCCCTTACCAACTGGACCTTGCCGTCAGTTTCATTGATCACATAGAGTGCGAGGCTGATGAAAGCATCCTCGCGGATATCTGGAAAGATTTGGCGATTCACCTGATCCATCGCCTTAAGCGGATCCGGATCTCGTACTAGCTCGGCACGCAAGACACTTCGGCACATCGCCATCAACAAACCAGCAGCCACACCCTTACCTGAGACATCCGCGATCACAACGGCCCAGCGTCCATCACCGAGGGGAATATAATCATAGTAGTCACCACTGATGATGCGTGCAGGTTTGTTCATCCCCTCAATGCGATAGCCTGGGATATTAGGCTGCTCATTGGGAAGGAGAACGCTTTGCACTTCACGAGCCGTACGCAGTTCACTCTCCATCTTGCGCTTCTCACCAGCCTCCCGGTGAATCATGGCATTCCCCAGGGCGAATGATGCCTGCTCACTGGCTGACCTGAAATGATCAAACTCACTCTTGGTAAAGAGACCTGTCTCATGCTTGCGCGCGGCAAAGATGACTCCCAAGTCCTTGCCTCCATAACTCAAGGGAGCTCCCATGGCGGTATAGTCTCCCTCATAGTGAATGAACGCATCTTTGAAGGCATCATGATTCTTAAGATCCACAATAACCTGAGGAACTCCAGATCCCAGCACAGCCCCGAGCACCCCCTCATTGGATGGGACCTTGCTCAGCTTCACATGACTACGCAGTGCCTTGTCATCGCCTTTGGTGATCTGAAGGACTTCAACAGGTAAGCCGATAAGTGGCGGGCAATGCTTACTGAGATACTTCGGCAATAGGTTTTCGCGTCTCCTATCCAGCAAATAGATAGCTGCGCCATCCGCCTTCACCAAGTTAGAGATACCTTCGACAATCTCCCGGTTCAGCTTGCTCGCACTGTGATCTTTCTCAAGTGAATGACCCAGCATATGCAGGAATTCAAACATCCTGTGCTCTTCCCCCTCCAGGACCTCTTTCTCCACCTTGACCTTCCTGAGTAGCTCTCTCGCTTTCTTCAGGGAAATCCAGACCACAAGCAAGGCTGTGACACACAAGGCCAAGCTCAGGAAAATTCCAAGATCCCCTTCCTCCATAAGCCCGCTGAAGATGGCACGTATACTCATGGATATTCGGCTCTTAGGAGGACGCTCGTCGGGAGGCTAGTTCGGCCTCGAGACAGTCCAAGACCGTCGAGAACTTTTCCGTATTGCTGTCATCTGCTTCCACCAATGTCTTGTGAGCATCGAAAACATGCTGGGTGCGATCACCAACAGTGGCGCCCGGGGTAAACTCTTGTAGCTGGGGGCGGTATTCTTTGACCTTCTCAGCCAAGTCTCCCTCGTCCTCGCAAATGCTCATCAGAGCACTCAGACCCAGATCATCCAGTGATTGGCTGTTCTTCTCTCCTGCGGAGATAACATCCATCTTCCCTTCGGGCAATTTGTTGAGGCGCATCGCTATTCCAGCCAGCGTCCCCATGAAGGTAGAATCCATACCAGTACATGGCTCTAGATCCACGACAACCCACTTGCATCCAGCCTCAAGCTGCTGATCTACCCAAGTCTTGATTAGGGGGCTGTTCATGAAAGAGCCTTTACCCTCGCAACGAACCCAAATCGATTCGTCAAATGCTCCCACATAAATGGCGTTTGTGTTACTCACTGTTTGTTACCGCTGAGCTTCTATCAGCTACTCCTCCACGATACGCTCTTGGGAGCTACAGTCAATCTTATCTCAAGTAAATTTATCCTTAAAAAAACTGATTTTTTTTGAATAAATTGTGCCCTGCCGCCCGGGGTAATCTGCATCGGGTCAGTCCCACATGTAGGATTGCTGACTCGCCACCATTTTACCGGCATGAACCAGCTCCACCCGCCAGGCCAAGACTCTGCCATTGGATTGGTAGTCCTCCCCCTTGATTTCGAACTCACTTACCCCCTTTTTCACCCCTTTTGAGTAGCGTCGGGACATTTTTAAAATTTTTGAAGCGGTGCCTGCTTGCTGGTATTTCAGGATCACCTGGGTATCCCCATGATGAGCCATTGCAGATCCCTCATCCAGCTTCCACCTGACGGTGAAATATTCACCCAGTCGCTGCTTCTGTTCCTCCATGGAAACAGCTCCGTAGAGCAGGCGTCTCTGCTCGCCCCGGATCATAGCGGAATCTCGGCCAACTACCTCAGCATCACGGAGATGGAATTTGTTTACAGCCAGCACTGGCTCATCACTCGCACAGGACACGAGCAATACTGGCATCATTAGCATGGGGATCTTGCGGATCATTGCGACAATACAGCACGCATTCCTTGAAAAAGCCAACCCCCAATATTGCCAACTTCAACTCTTTCAGATAATGACTAGTCTTCTAGCAAGTAAAGATGACTGAAGACATTCACACCAGGCTCAACGAATTTATCAAAAAGAAAGGCTTACGCAGTACCCCACAGCGCAACGCCATCGTAGATACCATCTTTGAATCCAAGGATCATTTTACGGCTGACGAGCTCTGGGAACGCATCCGCAAGACCAACTCCAAAGCATCTCGCGCTACTCTCTACCGCACGCTGTCCCTCCTCGTAGAGGCCGGACTACTTCAGGAAATTGATCTGGGCGAAGATCAGAAGACCTACGACCCTAACTTCAACAATTCCCCCTCACACAATCACCTTATCTGTGTGGACTGTGGATATGTGACCGAATTTGAGGACAACCACCTGGAACTTCTCAATGACTGCCTCACCCGCAGGATGGGCTTCAGGCCCGTTAGACAATCAATCCGCATTGAAGCTTGCTGTGAGATGCTTCGTACCAAGGGATCCTGCCCAAACCTCATCAAGGCCAGGGTGGAAGGCAAACGCCTACCTAAGAAGCGTTGATCGCCAAAAATTTTTCCAGTCAATTGACTACAGACTGAGCTCAGGCTCCAGCGGATTTTCCTGCCTAGTAGCGGATGAGCCCCTCATTTCTCGACATTAGATTCACTGGTATGCTGCCCCTCTCTGGCGCCGGCTTGACTACAGGAGTTCGTCAGCCAGATACAGAGTACGCAGAGTCCAATAAATACGAGTCTCGGAAACACATGAACAGGAATATGAATAATTATTCATATGTCAACCCGGAAGAGTCATGAGACACCTGAATATCCTCCCAGGTGAAAACTTATTATCTACTCCAGGCCCGATATCATTTATAGCTAGCGGAGAACAGCATGAAAGACTTGTCCTTCTTCCAAGAAAACCAACTAACAGATCACGGAGAATCACTCTTCGAGCATCTGCCGGGTTTTCTGTATTTTGTGAAAGACAAGGACCTACGCTTTGTAGCCGTGAACAACAGGCTCTGTGAAAAAATCGGAGCCCCCGCAGAGGAGATACTAGGAAAGACTGACTACGATTTCTTTCCACCATCCAGAGCAGATGCCTTCGCCAAAGATGACCGCCAAGTCTTAGAGACAGGAGTCCCCATTCACAACAAAGTAGAGCTGGTACCTCGCGGCAAAGGCTTCGTCGACTGGTCCTCTACCACCAAAGTGGCCCTGCGCAACCAATCAGGAAAAATTATCGCGGTAGCTGGGACAACAAGACCATTCGCCTCGGGTCTTTCAGGTATCGATATCGATTCAGAGCTGGGAGATGTCCTCAAACACATGAGGGAAAATTTCTCAAATTCGCTGAAAGTCACGGATCTCGCCCGCATGGCTCACCTCTCAGTGAGTGCCTTCGAACGGAAATTTAAGAAGCACCTACACATGACTCCTCTGCATTACATCCGCCACCTGCGGATCCAAGATGCCTGTTATCAACTCAGTCATGATAGTATGCCCTTGTCTCAGATCGCGGCCAATTGCGGCTTTGTGGACCAGTCTCACTTCTCACGTGAGTTTTCACGCATCATGAACGAGACCCCTCTTTCGTACCGCAAAAGACACCGGGCGAGCAGCTAATAAGGCCCAAATCCCCCAGTACTGGGCAACCAAGTTTGAATGGTTGCCCTCACTCTTACTTTCGTCTAGCATGCCATCCTTGCTATCTCTGGCATGCTGTGTGTTTGCGTCCCACCATGACATTGGACGCCGATTTTATACAAAAACAAAGCCTGATCGTACAATACAGAATGCCCTGACAAGACTATGTTGCCCAACCATCACTAAAGATTTCGATTAATCCAATTCATACTAAAAACAATAAAACCATATGTCACTAAAACTACACAACGCGATGTGGCCCGGCCTCGTAGGCAAGGAAGAAGGCACCGACCATCCTCCTATCTCTCTCGACCGCATGCTGGAGCTCACCAAAAATGCTGAAGTCGATGGCAAGCACTTCGACGGCGTGGACCTTTTCCTCTTCCACCCACACACAGACCCAAATGCTTCCGATGACGACATCAAGCGCATGGCTGATCAGATTGCTGAGGCAGGCTTCAAGGTAGGCTCTCTCGTAGCTCCAGTATGGCCCGGCACGGTAGGCGGCTGCGCCTTTGGCTCCGAGGAAGACCGCGACAATTTCGTTCACGCCGTAGCCGTTTCCTGCAAGATTGCAGACGCCCTCAAGGCAAACGGCGTACGTGACTATGGCATCATCCGTATCGACTCTGCGGGTGGCCCAGCCGACTTCGCCAAAGATGAAGCAGCCAACACCAAACTCCTTGCTGAAACTTTCCAACGCGCTGGCGCAGTAGCTGCCGAGCACGGTGAGCGTCTTGCTGCCGAAGGTGAAATCTGCTGGGGTGGTATGCACTCCTGGAAGCACATGCTCAACACGCTTGAAGAAACAGGCATGCCTTCCACCGTTGGCTTCCAAGCTGACTTGGCTCACACCTATCTCTACCTTCTCGGCTACAATGCTCCTGAGCACGCACTTCTCAAGGAAGGCTATAGTGAAGAAGAATTCTGGGCAGCCTATAAAACCATGACCGATGCACTCCGCCCTTGGACCATCGATTTCCACGTGGCTCAGAACGACGGTTCAGTACACGGCACCGGATCTCATGACAAAACTGGCCGTCATTGCCAGGCAGACGATCCAAACGGCAAGCTCGACATCACCCGCTGCTCCGAGATGTGGCTGAAAGACTACGACCAGCGCGGCATCAAGCATATCTGCTGGGATGGATGCATGTTTGATAATGCAGTACTCGAACAAGGGTCAACTTGGAACGCGATCCTTGATGCCATGCTCAAGGTACAAGCTGCGGTTTAATACTGGAGGCTAAACACTCAAACGCTCTATCTTACTATGCCAACAGTAGCAGCCAACGGAATCACAATCAGCTACACTGAGAAAGGCTCAGGAGATCCGCTGATCTGCATCATGGGCATCACCGCCCCTGGTGCTGTTTGGGAAGCACATGCAGAGGAGTGGTCAAAACACTTCCGCTGTATCATGCCGGACAACCGTGGTGTAGGCGCCACGGACAAACCAGAAGGCCCGTACACCTCCGCCATGATGGCAGATGATTATGCGGCACTCATGGATGCTCTCGGTATCGAGAAAGCCCGCGTCGTAGGTTGCTCCATGGGTTCCATTATCGCCCAGCAGCTTATGCTTCGCCACCCTGAGAAAGTAAGCAGCGCTATCCTGATGTGTCCTTGGGCGCGCTGTGATCGCTATGCGAAGTACATCTTTGACCACATGGTGAACTGCAAAGCCCGCTTCACACCGGGTGAATTCATGCACTGGCTACAAACGCTCATCTTCACTAAGCCATTCTTCGATAACGACGATTGCTTCGCTTCACTCGCAGAAGGGCAGCAAGGTGCGGATCTTGACCCTACACCTCAGCCACTTCACGGCCTCGCAGCCCAGGCTGAAGCATGTAAGAACCACGACGTCTTTGCAGACCTCGGCAAGATTACAGCACCATGTCTGGTGATCGGAGGAAAGAACGACATCTTTACTCCACTCTGGATGGCCAATGAAGTCGCTGGCGGTATCCCTAACAGCGAAACCTACTTCTATGATGATGCGGGTCACGCATTCCATTTCGAGCACATGGCGGACTTCAACGCCCGCACGAGCGAGTGGCTCCAAGCCCACTAACACATTTAAACTATAACGTTAAAAACTAACAACATGTCTGATATCAAATTCGGTTCTCAAGTCTACACCTGGTTCATGGACGGCTACGGTGAAGGCAACAACAACAAGCTTAGCCACATGGCTAAGGTCATCAAGAAAGCTGGCCTCACTGGCATCGAGCCTATGGTTCTCGAACCATACGACACCTACTGGCTCGGCGACTGGAAAGACCCTGCTAAAATGAAGGCAGACCTCGAAGAGGCTGGCATCGAACTCACAGCCCTTGCCCTTGTCTGTACTTGGGAAAATGAAGAGGAAACTGAGTCCGAGCGTGAATGTGCCGATTGGACCATCAACACACTTAAGGAGTACTTCCCAGGTGTAGCTCTCGGAACCGTGCCACTGCCTAACGGCCGCCACAATCTCCAGCAGCGCCGCCTCAATCTCGTCAACAATGTGAACCGCGTATCACGCCGTGCTGCCGAGGCTGGACTCAAGTGCTCCTTCCACCCGAACTCTCCTCCGGGATCACTCGTTCGTACTCAGGAAGACTATGACGTGGTGTTAAGCTCTCTTGATCCAACCGTCACTGGCTGGACTCCAGATGTAGGTCACATCATTCGCGGTGGCATGGATGTCATCGAAACCATGACCAAGTGGCAACACCTGATCAACCACATCCATTACAAGGATTTCTCAGGCAACGGCCCTGAGCCATGGGCTCAAATGGGCAGCGGCAAGATCGACTTCCACAAGATCACTGAGTTCCTCGTCCAACGTAACTACAAGGGCTGGATCGTCTGTGAAGACGAGTGTGAACACGCCATCAAGCACCCGGATGAAGTCACCCTTCAGAACGGTGAATGGTGCAAAGAAAACCTTTTCCCGCTAGTCGGGTAACACTGCAAGCCATCCGAACAAGTGCGCCCCGCCAAGGTGGGGCGCACTTACCCCCCCTCTCTCAATAACAAGTTTTATCGACAACGACTTCTAAGATGAAGAACCTTTACAAGGCAGCTGACGCCCCGAAAAAAGACGACTTAGCCCTGCGCGTATACACTTCTCGCCTACTCGGCCAGGAGGAAGATCTCGTACTCCATGGCGGAGGCAACACCTCTGTCAAAACTACCGTCAAAGATTTCTTCGGCAATTATGTAGACGTACTTTGCGTCAAAGGTTCCGGCTGGGATCTCGCTACCATTGAAAAGCCAGGCTTCCCAGCAGTCCGCATGGACACTCTTCTCAAACTTGCTGAGCTAGACACACTCTCAGATGCCGACATGGTCGAGCAACAACGCCTTGGTCTCTTGGACCCAGCTGCTCCCAATCCATCTATCGAGGCCATCGTTCACGCCGTTATCCCAGCAAAGTTCGTTGATCACACTCACGCCGACGCAGTTCTCGCATTAACGAACAACCCGGACGGCAACAAGCACGTAGCACAATGCTATGGAGACTCCATGATCGTAGTCCCCTACGTCATGCCTGGCTTCGTACTCGCCAAGGCAGTGCAGAAAGCCATCGAAGGAAAAGATCTATCCAAAGTAGACGGCCTCATCCTCATGAACCATGGCATCTTCACCTTTGATGATGATGCCAAGAAGTCCTACGACCTGATGATCAAAAAGGTCACCGAAGCCGAAAAGTACATTGCCAAGCACCTTCCGAAAGCTTCCAAGAAGAAAGCCAAACTACAGAAGAACCTCCTCGGTTTGGCCGCTCTACGTAAAGCTGTCTCCAAATCTCGCGGCACAGCCTGTATCGCCAAGCTCTCTACCAGTAAGGCAGCAGCAGACTTCGCCACTGTCGACAACCTCTCGAATCTCTGCAAGCGCGGTCCTGTCACTCCCGATCACACAATCCGCACCAAGCGACTTCCTCTCTATCTCGCGGCATCCGGTGATGCTGATAAGGCGGTTGAGAAATACGGTAAGGATTACACCAAGTACTTTGACAAGCACGCCAAGGGAGAAAGCATCCTTGACCTCGCACCACGCTGGGCAGGTTGGGCTGACCACGGTGTCGTCTCTTTTGGCGCGACTGAAAAGGAAGCCAATATCATTGCTGACATTGCTGACCACTCCGTAGCCACGATCATTCAAACAGAGAAAGCCTTTGGCTCCTGGAAAGCACTTCCTGCCAAAGACCTTTTCGAAATCGAATACTGGGAGCTTGAACAAGCCAAGCTGAAGAAAGGAGGTTCTAACAAACCACAACACCAAGGCAAGATTGCCCTCGTCACTGGGGCGGCAGCGGGAATCGGCTTCGCATGCGCCGAGCAGCTTGCTCTGGCTGGCGCAACCGTCGTTGGGGTCGACCTCAACCCGGAAATCGTAGAAACCATGGCAAGCATCGGTGCACTTGGACTTGTAGCCAACCTCACCGATGACAAGGCGATCAAGAAAATCGTAGAAACCACCGTGGAAACATATGGCGGTCTCGATATCCTTGTTTCCAACGCAGGCATTTTCACAGCAGGCGCTTATCTGGAAGACCTAGAACAGCAGAACTGGGACAAATCTTTCGCAGTGAACCTCACCTCTCACCAGAAGCTTCTGCGCGAGACTATTCCTTTCCTCAAACACGGTATCGATCCCGCTATCGTGCTGGTAGGTTCACGTAATGTGAATGCTCCAGGAGCAGGCGCAGCATCCTATTCCTGTGCTAAGGCTGGCCTCAACCAGCTCTGCCGAGTGGCTGCACTTGAGCTCGCCCCACAAGGTGTCCGCTGTAACATCATCCACCCGGATGCCGTGTTCGACACCAAGCTTTGGACTCCAGAAAACCTTAAACGATCTGCAGAGCGCTATGGCCTGACTGTCGAGGAATACAAAACACGCAACCTGCTCAAAACCGAGATTAAGTCAGCCGATGTAGGCCGCATGGTCACCGCCATGGCATCCCCACTATTCGGCAAGACAACAGGTGCTCAAATTCCAGTGGATGGCGGCAACGACCGCATCATCTAACAAAAAACCATTTCAATAACCCCACACATCTCTATCACAAAACACTATGTCTAATTTTAACCCAAAGCTACTGAACGACCCTCTAGCTGCAGCCGACGAGCTACTCGAAGGTCTGGTCGAAGCCTATAACGGCCAGTGCTACAAAGTCGGCAGACGCTCTATCGTCAAGAATGATATCCCTGAAGGCAAAGTCGCGCTCCTCGTTGGTGGAGGTGCTGGCCACGAGCCAATCTACCACGCCATGGTAGGCAAGAACATGGCTGATGGGGCTGCTTGCGGTGACATCTTTGCAGCACCTGCACCGAACATTGTCCATGAAGCCACCAATGCCGTGGATCGCGGTAACGGCGTACTCTACCTCTACGGTAACTATGCTGGTGATGTTATGAACTTTGACGTTGGCGCAGAGTTGTCTGAAGCTGACGGGGCCAATGTACGCACCGTTCTCATTGCTGACGATGTTTGCTCCGCACCACCAGAGCGCAAGCAAGACCGCCGCGGCATTGCCGGTCTGGTCCCTATCGTGAAGATCGCAGGAGCTGCATCACAGACAGCATCCAGCCTTGATGAACTTGCTGCAGTCGCCGAAAAAACCTGTCTCCAGACACGCTCTGTTGGTGTAGCCATGGCTCCGGGATCTATCCCCGCCACCGGCAAAGCCACCTTCGAACTTGAGCAAGGCAAGATTGGTCTCGGCATGGGCATCCACGGTGAGGCTGGTGTCGGAGAAATCGACATGACTACGGCAGACGAGCTGACCGTGAAGGTGCTTGACCTGATTCTTGAGGATTACGAGAAGGACACTGACGTTGATGCTCTCAAATCAGGCGATGAAATCATCTTCTACATCAACTCCCTCGGTGCCACCACTATGATGGAGTGCCTGGTTTGCATGCGCAAAGCCAAGGAGTACTTCGAGGCCAAAGGCATCGAAATCTTTGATGTGGTCATCGGCCCATATGTTACTTGCCAGGAAATGGCCGGCATCTCTTTCTCTGTGACTCGTGTCGATGAAGAACTCAAGCAGTACTGGTCCATGCCATGTGAATCCTTCTGCTACTCAAAGATGGAAGGTCCACTCAAAGTGTCCAAACCAAAGGCAGCTATTCCGGTTCCTTCACGCACTCGAGTACAGAAAGTAACTGGCCCGATCACCACGAAACTGGATCCAAGCCTGACGCAATCCAGCGAGGGACTGACACTGGAGGAGGCACAGGAAATGGTCCTCGAAATCGCAGACACCATCATCAAGGCTGAGCCTATCCTTTCTCAGGCTGACCGAGACCTCGGCGACGGAGATCACGGCCTGGGTATGGCACGTGGCTTCACCGCTCTGAAAAACGAAGTGGAAGAACACACCTTCGCCAACCTGCGCGACCTCTATCAGACCGCAGGCTCCGCACTTCTCTCCACCATGGGTGGCGCTTCAGGAGTCGTCTTTGGCTCACTTTTCCTTGCCGGTGGTAAAACCATGGCAGGAGCCGAGTACTTCGGCTCACATGAGCTCTCTCACCTGCTCAACCGTTCCCTCAAGGACGTGATGAATCGTGGTGGTGCCAAACCTGGCGACAAAACCATGATCGATGCGCTCCACCCGGCTGCCGAAGCCGCCAAAGAGAACATCGACAAGCCATTGAGCGAAGCCATTCACGCCGCGGCTCTCGCCGCTGAAGCAGGCAAAGAAGCCTCCAAGGACATGATCGCCACAATGGGAAGAGCGAAGACTCTGGGTGAGAAAACACTCGGTCTTCCAGATGCCGGAGCCATCTCCGTGTCACTCATCCTCAAGACCATGGACCTTTATATCAACAAATAATCTAACCAATCATTACAAACATCATAACTAGCTAATAATATGGCAGACACAGACGACATCAGAGAAGGCAACAACTTCGGCCTCGGAATCGCAGCGGAATCCAAGAGTTTCTACCTCAAGGGTATGGACGGTATGGATTGGGGTCTTAAGAACCGCATGGCTCGTATCTTCAACAGGAAGTCCGGCCGCACAGTCATGCTGGCGTTCGACCACGGTTTCCTCATGGGCCCAACTTCCGGCCTTGAGCGCATCGACCTCAACATCGCACCTCTAGCAGAGCATGCAGACTGTCTCATGGGTACACGCGGTATGATCCGCACTAGCATCCCTGCGGACAACACCAAGCCAGTCTGTCTTCGTACAGACACAGGCACCACCATCCTCACCGAAATGAACCACAACGTTCTGATCGATGAAGTGGAAGCAGTGAGCATGAACGTTTCCGCTATGGCCGCCATGATTTCTGTTGGTGAAGCCACCACAGAGCACAAGACTATCGCAAACTTCAGCAAGCTGGTAGACATCGGCATGAAGTACTCCATCCCAGTGATGGGTGTGACAGCAGTTGGCAAGGACATGGCTCGCGACGCTCGCTACTTCGGCATGGCTTCCCGCGTATGTGCTGAAAACGGAGCTTCCATCGTGAAGACCTACTACACAGAAGGTTTCGAGAAGGTCGTAGCTTGTACTCCAGTACCAGTGGTTATCGCCGGTGGTAAGAAGCTTCCAGAACTCGAAGCTCTCGAGCTTTGCTATAATGCTATCCAGTGTGGTGCAGCAGGTGTGGACATGGGCCGTAACGTATTCCAGTCCGAAAACCCACTCGCCATGATCAAGGCCGTTGCTGGCGTGGTTCACGACGACCTCAAGCCAACTGAGGCCCTCGAGCTTTACAACGACCTCTCCAACGAGGCGAAGTAAACAAAGAGCAATCTACTTGCTCTATCACAATATTAGCCTCGTGCGGCCTTTCGCACGGGGCTTCTCACCCCCAAAAAACAGACTCAGTCATCCATTGTAATAATTAGCATTTTTCGTCAGTACTATGGGCATGTTTAAATACATATTGTACCTCGCTCTCACAGCCGTTTGCACCGCTGCAAAACAGCCTAATATCGTCTTCTTATTCACTGACGATCATGCTTTATCCGCCATATCAGCCTATGGCTCCAAAACGATCAAAACGCCCAACATAGATCGTATCGCCGAGGAAGGCGCCATTTTTCAAAATTCATTTTGCACGAATTCCATTTGTGGCCCATCCCGTGCAAGTATCATGACTGGCAAGCACAGTCATCTCAACGGCTTTACAGGAAACCTCGGTGCAGCCTTCGATGGACACCAGACCACGCTTCCCCGACTACTCCAGAACGCCGGTTACCAGACAGCCATCTTCGGTAAGTGGCACCTCAAGTCCACACCAGTGGGATTCGACCGTTGGGAAATTTTCCCCGGACAAGGCAACTACTACAACCCTGACCTTCTCCAGCAAGGCGGTGGCCGTAAACGCTACCAAGGCTATGCTACAGACATCGTTACCGATCTCTCCCTCAAATGGCTCAAGGAAGAGCGCGACCCTAACAAGCCGTTCATTCTCTTCTGCCAACACAAGGCCCCACACCGCACCTTCTCACCAGCTCTTCGCCACTTGGAGCTTTATGATGGCAAAGACCTTCCAGTCCCTTCCACCTTCTTTGACGACTACAAGAACCGCTCTGCAACACTTGCTAAGCACGCGATGGGTATCGCTGAGCACATGGCTTGGGATTACGATCTCAAAGTACCCTCACCACTCGTCAAAGAATACAACTTGCCTGGCCGCAATCACATCAAGGACGTGGAATACCCACGCATGAGCCCCGAGCAAAAGAAAGCTTGGGACAAATTCTTTGAACCACGTAACCGTGAGCTTCTGGAACAATGGAAGGCTGGCAAACTCACTGAAAAGGACCTTGCCCTCTGGCGCTACCAGCGATACGCAAAAAACTACCTGCGTACCGTGAAGTCAGTCGATGAGAACATTGGACGAGTCTTGGACTATTTGGACGAGAGCAACCTCACCGAGAACACCATCGTCATCTACTCATCCGACCAAGGTTTCTATGTGGGTGAGCACGGCTGGTTTGATAAACGCTGGATGTTTGAGGAGTCACTCAGCATGCCATTCTTGATCAGATGGCCTGAGCACATCAAGCCTGGTCAAAAGCATAAAGAGCTCATTCAGAATATTGACTACGCCCCCACCCTTCTCAGCGCCGCAGGAGCAGAAGTACCGCGTGAGATGCAAGGCAAGTCGCTTCTCCCACTCGTCGAGAGTAGCTCCAAAGAATGGAGAGATGCCATCTATTACGCCTACTACGATCATGGCGGGGAGCACCAAGTCCCTCAGCATGACGGTATACGCACAGAGCGCTACAAGCTCATCCACTTCCCCCGTTCCAAAGAATGGAACCTCTTCGACCTGAAGAATGACCCTAATGAACTCGTTAGTATCCACGGCAAGGATCCCAAGCTGCTTAAAGAACTACAAAGCAAATACGACGAACTCAAAAAAGAGTACCACGTCAGCAGCGCCACCATTCCGAGCAGTCGCCCGCAACCATGGTGGAAGCAACGCCATAAGCTGCTCAACAAAAGAACTAAGAATGGCTCTGGGAAAGCTGAGATAGTCTTCATTGGAGACTCCATCACCCAAGCTTGGGAGACGCACGGCAAAGACACCTGGCAGAAGTATTATGCTCCTCGCAATGCGGTCAATCTGGGCATCTCCGGCGACCGCACAGAGCACGTCATGTGGCGCCTCCAGAATGGCAACTTCACAGGCCTTACGCCGAAGGTGGCCGTGGTTATGATCGGCACTAACAATACAGGGCATAAGATGCAACCGGCTCTCGAGACAGCACAAGGCATCCGTGCGATCCTTGACCAGATCCGCAGCAAATCCCCTGACACCAAAATTCTCCTACTCGGGGTCTTCCCCCGTGACGCAAGCCCTGAGGGCAAAATGCGTAAACGCAATGAGGAAATCAATGAACTCATTGATGACTACGCAGATGACAAGCACATCTTCTATCAAGACATCTCTCAAGTCTTCTTGGACGATAAAGGAACTCTCCCCAAAGAAATCATGCCAGATGCCCTGCACCCTAGACAGCAAGGATATCAACTCTGGGCTGAGGCCATTGAACCCACTCTCAATAAATTAGGTCTCTCACCCATCACTAAATAAGCCTATAATAAGCAACTGCACAACCTCTTACCCAGATAACATATGTAAGGCCGATAGCGCCTCATATGTAAACAGAACTACACTTCAAATTCACTCACTGAAAACCACACAAAATCTATGAAACCATCGATAACAATCGCCTTTACAGCGACTCTGACGATCGGTGCTCTGCAAGCCGCACAGCCAGCAGATCATCTCGTTCTGGAGCCTGCTGGCAAAGCCAATGGAAAACACGTTGTCCTGCTCTCAGGCGACGAAGAATACCGTTCCGAGGAGTCTATGCCCATGCTGGCACAGATTCTCTCCAGCCAAGGCTTCAAATGCACTGTCCTCTTCTCTGTTGATGAAAACGGCATTGTCAATCCAGACAACCAGAAGTCTCTGTCTAACTCCATTTCCTTGGATTCCGCAGATGCCATCGTCATCGGCCTGCGATTCCGCAACTGGGATGACACCTCCATGCAGCGTTTCGAAAACGCCTTGGAGCGTGGCACTCCAATCGTGGCGCTTCGCACATCCACACATGCGTTCAAATTCCCTAAAGACAGCAAGTGGTTCAAATATTCCTTTAACGCCTCCAAAGAAACAGGCTGGCACAGAGGTTTCGGCCGCCAGGTACTTGGAGAGACTTGGGTGAGCCACCACGGTAAGCACAAGGTTCAAGGTACCCGTTCTGTAGTAGAAGCTGAAAACAAGAATCACCCTGTCCTGAACGGCGTGGGCGAAATCTTCGGCACAACAGACGTCTATGGCGCTAATCCCTTGAAGCCGTCCACGATTCTTCTCCGTGGACAGGTCACCAAGACTCTCGATCCAAAATCTCCTGCCCTTGAAGGCAAGAAGAATGACCCGATGCAGCCGATCGCCTGGACCCGTGAGTTCAAGCACGAGGACGGCACAGTCAATCGCATCCTCACCACCACGATGGGTGCAGCTACCGACCTCGTAGATGAAGACCTTCGTCGTCTTGTTGTCAACGGTGTCTACTGGGGTCTCAAGATGGATGTTCCAGCCAAGGCGGACGTCACCCTTCCTGGTGCATGGAATCCTTCCCCGTACTCCTTCAAGGCCTATCAAAAGAACAAGAAGCCAGAAGACTTCCTGATCAAAGCCTCCACATCCAAGCTTGATATCGTCCCGACTGCTGAAGTCACTGCTCCCGAGAAGCTGAACGTGGGCAAAGGCAACAACATCGTGATCGAAGGTGCAGGTCTCGCATCCCGCATGGCGAAGTTTGGCCAGTTCGAGACAGAGCTCTACGTGCGCTATCCAGAAGCTGACCTTACTATCCGTAACAAGGCTGACGAGGGTAACACTCCAGGTTTCCGTCCGCATCCAGGTCGCAAGGACCAATATGCCTTCCCTGGCGCCAAGGATCTTGTCCGCGATGAATTCAAGAAGGGCACTGGCGCGACCGGTCACTTTGAGACACCTGACCAGTGGACCACTCGCCTGCAGGCTGATACCATCATCTCCTTCTTCGGTTTTAACTCCTCTTTCGGTGGCCCGAGTGATGTAGAGCGTTTCAAGAAAGAACTCGCTGCCTACATCGACCACACTCTCAGCCAGAAATACAATGGTAAGAGTGCTCCTCAACTCGCTATTGTATCACCAACAGCGATTGAAGATGTATCCGACCTCTATGACGTACCGTCACCAGATGAGCGTAATGATAACCTGAAGCTTTACACTGAAGCGATGAAGGAAGTTTGTGCTGAGCACGGTGCTCTATTCGTAGATGTATTCACTCCTTCTCTTGAATGGTACAAATCCAGCAAAGACAAGCTCACTATCGACGGCCTGCAGCTTACTGACGCTGGCTATGCCAAGCTTGCTCCCTACCTTGCTGACAAGATCTTTGGCAAAACTGGTGCCAAAGCCGATGACAGAAGAGCGAAGGTTCTTGCTGCGGTTCAGGAAAAGAACTGGATGTGGCATCAGGACTACAAGATCCCTAACGGAGTTCACGTTTATGGCCGCCGTTACAACCCCTTTGGCCCTCAGAACTATCCTCACGAGCTGAAGAAGACTCGCGAAATGACAGTACTTAGAGACAAAGCTATCTGGTCACTGGCAAAAGGTAACGACTTCGATCTTATGGCGTCTCTCGCCAAGCTGGACAAAGAAACCTACCAGCTTCCAGAGGTTCCTACAAACTACAAGCCAAGCAACAAGAACGGCACTGAAGAGTATAAGTACGGTGATGCAGCTCTCAAGGAACTCAACGTTCCAGAAGGCTTCAAGATCGAACTTTTCGCAGACGAGCGCATGTTCAAGGAATTGGCTAACCCGGTTCAGATTTCCTTTGATAACAAAGGCCGTCTCTGGGTGGCATGTATGCCTTCCTACCCACACTACAAAGTAGGTGATCCAAAGCCAACTGATACCTTGCTCATTCTTGAGGACACCGACAATGACGGCAAGGCTGACAAGAAGACCGTCTTTGCTGGCGACCTTCACATCCCAATCGGATTCGAGATCGCTCCAGAAGGTGTTTACGTTTCCCAGTCTGATTCCCTTGTCCTCCTCAAGGACACAGACGGTGACGACAAGTACGACGAGAAAGAAATCATCGCCAGTGGTTTTGATGACCACGATACTCACCACGCGATCTCCGCATTCTGCGTAGACCCGTCCGGCGCTATCTACATGGGTGAAGGTGTCTTCCTCCACTCCAACATCGAAACTCCATACGGTCCTGTTCGCGGCACCAACGGTGGTTTCATGCGCTACAACCCAGCCAAGAGACACTTTGAGCGTACCGCTCAGCTGAATATCCCTAACCCATGGGGTATCGCATTTGACGAATACGGTCAGAACTTCTTCCTCCACACCTCAGGCACAGCCCTGAACTGGATGATGCCTGGCACGATCAAGCCCAAGTATGGTCATGGTTTTAACGCCTCCAGAAACTTGGTTGCTCAGCACAACGTGCGCCCTACTTCAGGTCTTGAGTTCGTATCCAGTCGTCATTTCCCAGAGGAAATGCAGGGAGACATCCTGATCAACAACAACATTGGCTTCCTTGGTATCAAGCAGCACAAGGTTGAAGCAGACGGCACTGGTTACAAACTGACTTATCGCCAGGACCTACTTAAGTCCAACGACGGTAACTTCCGCCCTGTGGACCTTGAGTTCGCTCCAGACGGTTCTCTCTACCTCATCGACTGGTCTAACACCCTGATCGGCCACATGCAGCACAATGCTCGTGACCCATACCGTGACCACGTACACGGCCGTGTGTATCGCATCACCTACCCATCACGCCCACTCGTGAAGCCAGCTAATGTAGCAGGAGCTCCTATCAAAGAGCTGCTTGAGAACCTCAAGCTTCCTGAGTACCGTACCCGTTACCGCACTCGCCGTGAGCTTCGTGGACGCAAAGCTGGAGACGTCCTTCCTGCCCTCAAGCAGTGGGTAGCCGGTCTCGACAAGAATGATCCTAACTACGATCATAACCGACTCGAAGCCCTCTGGGTTACTTGGGGCCTGAACGAAGTCGATGCGACTCTGCTTAAAGAGCTCCTCGGTTCTTCTGACTACCGTGTGCGTGCCGCAGCAGTCCGCACCCTGCGCTACAATCTGGACAAGGTTGACGATGCAGAGGCACTCCTCCTTGCAGCAGCACAGGATGAACACGGTCAAGTTCGCCTTGAGGCAGTTGTCACTGCTTCCTGGCTGAGCAAGTCCGAAGGTCTTCCAGTAGTGGATGCAGCCATGAAGAAGCCAGTCGACAACTGGATGAAAGGTTCTTTCAACAGAGCCCACGGTGACCTCTCTGGCCAGACAACGGAAGAAGTTGACCCAGAAGTTGCCAAGCTCAAGAAGCAGTATAAAGGTGCTAAACTCAAGACCATGCTCTTGGGTCACGAAGTCTATCACCGTGAAGCCCACTGTGTCACCTGCCACCAGGCAGACGGCAAAGGTCTTCCAGCTGCTAACTTCCCACCTATCACCAAGACCAAGTGGGTTAATGAAGACCCTGATCGCTTGATCAAGCTCACCCTGAAAGGTCTGATGGGACCGATCACCGTTCAAGGTAAAGAGTACAACGGCTCCATGACTCCGTTCGAAGGCCTCCTCAATGACAAGGAAATGGCTGCGGTGCTGACCTATGTCCGTAATAGCTTCGGCAACAACGGATCAGACATCAGCCCTGATCAGGTGAAGAAGATTCGCTCTGAGATCAAAGCTCAGAAGTTGCTCTTTAACGCTCCTGACCTGCTTAAGCAGCACCCTCACAAGAACTAATTCTTGTAGCCAGAACAGCTGACTAACCACAAAGGCACTACAACTTCATGTAGTGCCTTTTTCGATCCTCACTACATCCATACACATAACACACCTCGATCCTAACATGAGAATTCACCATCTGCTCTCTCTAACCACGGTCTTATCTGCTGGGTTCTTTACCTCCTGCTCAAAAGAGGGCGAAGCACCAGCCTCCTCAACCACTCCAGCCTCTCCCGCGATACAACCATCTATTTCACTGGATAAAAATACCCGTATCGTCATCGAAGGCAATGGCGTCGCCTCCCGCATGATGAAGTTCGGGCACTTGGAAACCGCCCTCCATGCCCGCTTTCCAGAGGCCAATCTCTTCATCCGCAATCTAGCCGATGAGGGGAATACCCCCGGCTTCCGCCCTAATGCCGGGCGTAAGGATCAATTCTCCTTCCCTGGAGCCAAAGACCTGGTCTCCCCTGCTTATTCCTCCCCCACCAATTCCCGTTGGAGCAAAGGCCCGGTTGGCTTTTACCCGACACCTGACGCCTGGCAGGATCTACTCAAACCTGACCTGGCGCTCTGCTTCTTTGGCTCTGTCTCCGCTGAACAAGGTGAGGCTGATCTCGACCGATTCGAGAAAGAGCTCACAGCGTACCTGCAACACCTCAAAACCAAAAACTACGGCAAGGATTCGCCTCTCCGTGTGATTCTCATCTCTCCAACTGCTGTCGAAGATCTGTCAGGAGAGATCAATGTACCTTCTGGCAAAGTACAAAATACCAACCTTGCCCTCTACACCAAATACATGGCTCGCATAGCCAAGGAACAGGAGATTCCTTTTGTCGACCTCTTCTCCGCCTCAAAGCAATGGTACAAGGATAGCAAAGACGCTCTCACTATCGATGGACGCCAACTCAATGACGCCGGCTACCAGAAGCTCGCAGACCACCTGACTAGTACACTGTTCGGAAAAAGTCAGGTCAAACAACCTGACATGAAGGCCCTTCACGCTGCCGTGCAAGAAAAGAACTGGGTCTGGCACCAGGATTACAAGATCCCTAACGGAGTTCACGTCTACGGCCAGCGCTACAAGCCATTCGGCCCGGACAACTATCCTCACGAGATCAAAAAGAACCGCGAGATGGCTGCGATCAGAGACCAAGCCATCTGGGCGACCGCTCAGGGTGAGTCATTCGACGTCGCTGCGGCAGACGCCCAAACCTACCAACTTCCAAAGATCAAAAGTAACTTCCGCCCCAGCGGCAAGAACGGTAACATCGAGTACAAGTCCGGTGAGGAGACCATCAAGCACCTGACCCTGCCGGAGGGCTACAAGATCGAACTCTTCGCCGATGAAAAAATGTTCCCCGAACTGGCGAACCCTGTTCAGATCTCCTTTGACAACAAAGGTCGCCTCTGGGTGGCATGCATGCCCTCCTACCCTCACTACAAAATTGGTGATCCAAAGCCTGCAGACACGCTGCTCATCTTTGAAGATACAGATAATGACGGCAAGGCAGACAAAAAGACTGTCTTCGCGAACGACCTGCACATTCCGATTGGTTTCGAGCTAGCGCCAGAGGGGGTCTACGTATCCCAGTCCGACTCCCTCGTTCTACTAACGGACACTGATGGTGACGACAAATACGACAAGAAGGAATTCATCCTCAGTGGTTTTGATGATCATGATACCCACCACGCCATATCGGCCTTCTGTGCAGATCCCTCTGGTGCCATCTACATGGGTGAAGGCGTCTTCCTGCGCTCCAATGTAGAAACAGCCTACGGTACCGTCCGCGGCACCAACGGTGGATTCATGCGCTACAACCCTGCGAAAAGGCAACTTGAGCGCACCGCTCAGATCAACATCCCGAACCCCTGGGGAACCGCCTTCGATGATTACGGTCAGTGCTTCTTCCTGCACACTTCTGACCCAAGTTTGAACTGGCTAATCCCAGCCACGACCAAGCCACACTACAACCGCAGCGACCAAGCACCGCCAAACCTTATTCCGAATGCCCAGAAGGTGCGTCCTACCTCTGGTCTGGAAATCATTTCCAGCAGACATTTCCCCGATGAGGTACAAGGCGACATCTTGCTGAACAACACCATCGGCTTCCTCGGCACCAAACAGCACCAAGTGGAAGCAGACGGCACAGGCTTCAAGCTCACCCATCGACAGGACTTACTCAAATCCTCCGAAGGAAACTTCCGCCCGGTCGATCTGGAATTTGCCCCAGATGGTTCGCTCTATCTGATCGATTGGTCTAACACCCTCATTGGCCACATGCAGCACAATGCTCGTGACCCATACCGCGACCACGCACACGGCCGCGTGTACCGCATCACCTATCCGTCACGCCCACTCGTGAAACCATCCAAGGTGGCTGGCGCTACACTTGAGGAGCTCTTCGAGAACCTCAAGCTTCCAGAGTACCGAACCCGCTACCGCACTCGTCGCGAGCTTCGCGGGCACGATGCTAGCGAAGTTCTTCCAGCTCTTCAGAAATGGGTAACCAGTCTGAATAAGCAGGACCCGGACTACGAGCGCCATCGTCTGGAAGCTCTCTGGGTAAGCTGGGGATTAGACCAGATTGACACCTCTCTGCTTCAGGAGCTGACGCAGTCATCGGATTACCGGGTAAGAGCCGCAGCCTACCATGCACTGCGCTACAACTTGGACAGATTCAAGAACACCAAAGAACTCCTTCTCGCCGCAGCACAAGACAAGCATGGCCAAGTCCGGATGGAAGCCATCACCATCGCCTCTCTGTTGGATAAAGACACTGCTCTTGAAATCATCGACATCGCCAAGCAACAGCCAGTCGACAACTGGCTGAAGACACCGCTCGATAGAGTCTATGCCGATCTGACGAATCAAGTGATTGCTGAAAAAGAAGACAAAGAGCTAGCCGCTTACAAGGGAGAGATGCTCAAGATCATGAAGCTCGGTAAAGAAGTCTACCACCGTGACGCCCACTGCGCGACCTGCCACCAGGATGATGGCAAGGGACTCCCGCAAGCCGGCTTCCCTCCCCTCAATGGCACCAAGTGGGTTAACGAGGATCCAGAGCGCCTCATCAAACTCACCCTCAAAGGTCTGATGGGCCCCATCAACGTGAAGGGCAAGCAGTGGAACGGAGCGATGACTCCATTCGGCGGCATGCTCGAAGACGACAAAGAAGTCGCTGCGGTTCTGACCTACGTTCGTAAGAGCTTCGGCAACAACGCCTCCGTCATCACACCAGAGATGGTGAAGAAAGTGAGGGAGGAGACCAAGGACCGTAAGCAGCTCTACATGGCTGACGAACTCCTCAAGGAGCATCCTCACAAGAAGTAGGATTTTTAGGATAAACGACCACTCAAAACAAACGCCTCGCACTTCGCGGGGCGTTTTTCTTTACCCTAATTCACTCCTGACAAAAAAACCGGTGTTAATCTGGCTGATCTGTGATTAAACAAAGCGCATGTGGAAAGGACGTTTCTCCCAAGCTACCGCCGACCTCGTACAACAGTACGGTGAATCCGTCTCCTATGACTGGAGACTCTACAAGCATGACATCGCTGGCTCCATCGCCCACGCGCGCGCCCAGCTGAAGGCAGGCCTACTCACCGATGAGGAATTCTCCAGTATCGAATCCGGTCTCCGTGAGATCGAGAAAGACATCGATGCCGGCAAGTTCGAGTTCTCCATCGAGCTCGAAGACATCCACATGAATATCGAGGCTGAACTCACCAAGCGCATTGGTGCTGCTGGCGGCAAGCTACACACAGCTCGCTCCCGTAATGATCAGGTCGCTACCGATACCCGCCTCTACTGCCGTGAGGAAATCGACACCATTTCCAAGCTCATTGAAGACCTGCAGAAGGCTCTCCTAGGCAAAGCTGAGGAATATGCGGACTCCGTCATTCCCGGCTACACCCACCTCCAGCGTGGCCAGCCTGTGACAGTAGGCCACCACCTGCTCGCTTACGTAGAAATGCTTTCACGAGATACTGGCCGCCTCGCCGATGCCCGCAAGCGTGTCAACGTCTCACCACTCGGTTCCGGCGCGCTCGCAGGTTCCACCATCAATCTCGACCGCCAGCAGATCGCCGACGAGCTGGGCTTTGACCGTGTCACCACCAACTCCATGGATGCAATCTCTGACCGCGACTACATCATCGAGCTACTGTCTGCGTTTGCTTTGGTTGGCACCCACCTCTCCCGCCTCTCTGAGGATCTCATTCTCTGGTGCTCCAGCGAAT
Organism: Rubritalea squalenifaciens DSM 18772; assembly: GCF_900141815.1. Classification (NCBI taxonomy): domain Bacteria; kingdom Pseudomonadati; phylum Verrucomicrobiota; class Verrucomicrobiia; order Verrucomicrobiales; family Rubritaleaceae; genus Rubritalea; species Rubritalea squalenifaciens. The sequence goes on along the minus strand of NZ_FQYR01000005.1, from coordinate 612,130 downwards.
TCGGCTTTGCCACTCTCTCGGATGCCCATACCACTGGCTCTTCACTGATGCCTCAGAAGAAGAACCCGGATGTTTGTGAAATCACTCGTGGCAAGACAGGCCGCCTCTATGGCAACCTCGTTTCCCTGCTCACCGCAGCCAAGGGTCTCCCACTCACCTACAACCGCGACCTCCAGGAAGACAAGGAGCCTCTGTTTGACTCCATCGACACCCTTAAGATCGCCCTCGCAGTGAATGCAGAGATGATCACAGACATGGTCGTCAATGTAGACCATTGCCGTGCGGCCGCATCCGACCCACTTCTACTGGCTACCGACCTCGCCGACTATCTGGTCAAAGAAGGCGTTCCATTCCGCTCTGCTCACGAACTCGTGGGTCAGGCCGTCGCTGTTAGCGTAGAGACGAAGACCCCTCTCGATCAGCTCGACCTCACCAAAGTTTCCGAGCACTACGGCGCAACAGCCAAGGATGTGTTCAATCTTGAAACTGCCCTCAAGGCCCGTACCAATCCAGGTGCACCGTCCATCGAGAACGTAAGAAGCGAAATCGCTCGCTGGAATAGTATTCTCGGATAACAGCGCAGCTCAATCAACTATCTAGCCCCAAAAACCGTGTCGTTTAGACACGGTTTTTTTATTTCTGACTGGAAGAATCCTAACCACAGACTAGTAATATACCTACCTCTATCATTATCGCATAATCACTAGACAACTAACTCTATATATAAAATGAGTGAACCCAATTGGCATTACATCGATCAACAGGGACAACAACAGGGACCTGTAAGCGCTGAAAACCTGCAAGCACTGGCACAAGCTGGAGCCATTACCACTGAGACCCAAGTCTGGACCGAAGGTCTGGAAGAGTGGGTAGCAGCCAGCGCAGTGGAAAACCTCCTTCCCGCCCAGCCCGAGGCCATCGAGCCGGCAGCGCAGCCCGTGATCACCCCGACGGACCCGATGATCCCCTCCACTCCGACTACTGCACCAGTCCAGGGTTCACCTGTCTCTGCTACAGAGACTCCTCAACACGCAGAAGCTTGGGAAGAGCCGGCAGCGGCCACAAGCATCTACCCACACACTATCGCTAAAGGAGGGAATTTCGGCACCCTCATCATGCTCTATATTGTGGGAATTGCCAGTATACTCATTCCTATGATGATTACGGGCGCAATGGCTGCCAGCAACAACTTGGAAAACGACGCAGTAACTACAGGTGCAGGTCTCGGCATGATGATTGGCTTATTCGTGGGATGGGGCCTGCTGGTTTTTGCCAATATTCTTCAACTTATCTATCTCTACCGAGCCTGGGACTGCCTGCAGCCCGGAGGAGCCACGGTCACTCCAGGGAAAGCAGTCGGCTTCCTATTCATCCCTCTCTTTAACTTGTACTGGGTATTCGTCGCTTATGGTCAGCTGGCCAAGGAGTGGAACACTGTCGTCTCTCATTACGAGAACACGAAGTATGCTCCCCGCCTGAGCGAGGGTGGCTTCCTGACCCACGCCATCGGCTTCTTACTTCCTTTTCTCCAGATTGTGACCTGGTTCATTGTATGGCCACAAATCTGCAAAGGTATCTCCTTCATGGCTAATTTGAGCAGCAAAGGAGCCACCGGAGACACCACTGGCGGCAGCGGCCTCAACTTCGGCCCGACCACGATCAAAGGCGCCTCCAGCAACCTAAAATTCAAGTAAGCTCTCCGCCACCGCGCTGAGAGCCAAACCCTCTATGCTTCATTGCCTAGAGGGTTTTTCTTTTCAATCCCCTCCAATCCGCTAAACCCCTCGCAGCAAATCATTGGTTCCGCCTAGCCGGACCAGCTAATCCTTTAACAGACAAATAGACCTGACAGCGATGAACCCTTTCCCATTCGATACCTTCGAGCCTAAGTGGCAAGCCATCTGGGACGAGAATAAGACCTTCCGCACCCCGAACCCGGGCGATGCGGACTTCGATGCCTCCAAGCCGAAGTACTTCATTCTCGACATGTTCCCTTATCCGTCCGGTGCCGGCCTCCACGTAGGCCACCCTGAGGGATACACCGCTACAGACATTCTCGGCCGATTCAAGAAGATGAACGGCCACAACGTGCTGCACCCGATGGGTTGGGACGCCTTCGGCCTGCCTGCCGAGCAATACGCTATCAAGACTGGACAGCACCCGCGCATCACCACCGAGCAGAACGTCAACAACTTCCGCAAGCAGCTCAAGTCTCTCGGCTTCGGCTACGACTGGGACCGTGAGGTCAATACCACCGATCCTGGCTACGTGAAGTGGACCCAGTGGATCTTCATCCAACTGTACAATTCCTACTTCTGTGAGGATACCAAGACCGCCCGCCCAATCAGCGAGCTGGAGGCCAAAGGCTACAGCCGTGAGCAAATTAATGCCGAGCGCTTGGCCTTCGTTTCCGAAGCTCCCGTGAACTGGTCCCCTGACCTGGGCACCGTACTGGCAAACGAGGAAGTCGAAGAATGGAAGAACAAAGGCCACATCGTGGAGCGCCGTCCGCTCAAGCAGTGGATGCTGCGTATCACCAAATACGCTCAGCGCCTGATCGATGACCTGGAGCCACTCGACTGGCCGGAGTCTATCAAACTGCTGCAGCGCAACTGGATCGGCAAGTCCACTGGTGCCGAAGTTCATTTCGATATCGAAGGCAATGAAGTCACCGTCTTCACCACCCGCCCTGATACACTTTTCGGCGCCACCTACATGGTGCTGGCACCTGAGCACCCGCTGGTAAGTCAAATCACCACTGCGGAGCAGAAGGATGCTGTCGAAGAATATGTCAAAGCCTGTGCACTCAAGTCCGACCTCGAGCGTGGCGATCTGAACAAGCACAAGTCCGGCGTACCGACTGGTGCCTATGCCACCAACCCGGTCAACGGCGAGAAAATCCCTGTGTGGATCGCCGACTACGTGATGATGGGCTACGGCACAGGCGCGATCATGGCCGTACCAGCTCACGATGAGCGTGACTTCGAGTTCGCCCAGAAGTTCGAGCTGCCAATCATTCAGGTGGTCCAGCCTAACGACGACAGTGACTGGCAGGGCTTCACCGGCAATGGGACTTCCGTAAACTCTGGCTTCCTGGACGGCATGAAGACCAAGGATGCCAAGAAAGCCATCATCACTTGGCTGGTGGAGAACAAGAAGGGTACCTTCAAGACTAACTTCAAACTGCGTGACTGGCTCTTCTCACGTCAGCGATACTGGGGCGAGCCTTTCCCAATCCTTTGGGAAGATGGCAAGCACAAGACTGTCTCCGAATCCGAGCTGCCAGTGTTGCAGCCAGAAATGGAAGACTTCAAGCCGACCGGTTCTCCGGAAGGCCCGCTTGCCAAGGCTACCGAGTGGATCAACTACTCAGAGACCTCCAAGCGTGAGACCAACACCATGCCTCAGTGGGCTGGCTCCTGCTGGTACTACCTGCGCTACTGTGATCCTAACAACACCGAACGCTTCATCTCCAAGGAAGCCGAGGAATACTGGATGGGTGCCAATAACAACCCGGGCGGCGTAGATCTCTACGTTGGCGGTACCGAGCACGCCGTGCTCCACCTGCTCTACGCCCGATTCTGGCACAAGGTTCTCTTCGACCTCGGTCACCTGAGCACCAACGAGCCATTCCAGAAGTTGGTCAACCAGGGTCTTATTCTCGGGGAAGATGGTCAGAAGATGTCCAAGTCTCTCGGCAACGTGGTCAACCCGGATGACGTAGTCAATGGCTACGGTGCCGACTCACTGCGTCTCTACGAAATGTTCATGGGACCGCTTGAGCAGGTGAAGCCATGGCAGATGAAAGGCGTGGAGGGCGTGTCCCGCTTCCTTGCCAAAGTCTGGCGTGTGGCCATGACTCAGGACGGCGACAGCTGGAAACTGAGCGGCAAGCTCACCGATGACGAAGCCACCTCTAACAAGGAACTTCTCAAGGTCACTCATGAGACCATCAAGAAGGTCACCGAAGATATCGAGAAACTTAGCTTCAACACCGCCATTTCCCAGATGATGATCTGCACCAATGCCTTCACCAAGGCAGACAAGGTACCGACCGCACTCTTCGTCGACTTCCTCAAGTGCCTCAATCCCTTCGCTCCTCACCTCACTGAGGAACTGAACGCCATCATTGGAAACGAAACTCAGCTCTGCGAGCAGACCTGGCCAACTTTCAAGGAGGAATACCTCGTCGAGAGTGAGGTTCAGATCGTTGTGCAGGTGAATGGCAAGGTCCGCGCCAAACTCATGGTCGGCAAGGATGCTTCCAAAGAAGAGATCGAGGAACTCGCCAAGAACGACGAGAACGTGAAGCAATACACAGACGGTAACACGATCCGTAAAGTGATCGTGGTGCCTGGTCGTCTGGTTAACATCGTAGCGAACTAATAGAGCGATGCGTTACCTTCTACTCCTGCTTCTTCCCCTGCTCTGCAGCTCCTGCGCCCTGATCACGACTCCGGTCAAAGTGGCAGGCAGCGTGGCTAGCTCGGCCGTCACCGTCACTGGCAAGGCCATCGGCGCCGGCATCGACCAGTTCGCCGATGACGACGAGGAGGAGAAAGACAAAGATTAAAACATTAAAGGCGCGGTTCCCACCGCGCCTTTTTTATTACCTGAATTTATAGTGCTGCCACTCACGCTTCTCTGGTCCTTTATCCAAGCATCGTAGCTTTTCTTAGTCACCATCATCAGAGTTGAAATCTCTGAAATAAGAATGTTTGTACCCTCTTGCAAAAATAGGTTTATTCACAACTCATCCACATCTTGCGCACAAATTATTCACAAGGACTTGTTCACAATCCATTCACAACTTGCCCACAAGCTATTCCCACGAGCAGACGCCCTAACTTGACATTGAGCTTCAGGTAGCTATGCTCCCTTTCCGAACCTAAGTTCACTCCCATGCTTTTCCCTCTTGTCCATAGCTGATGATGCTCCGCTCTAACCATTTCGTTAGAGCAGTTTCGAGCATCATTCTTATTCAAGTTCTCCACCCGTGTCGTGAGAACAAGCAGCTATGTTAAATGATACAAAGCCGCGGAATCATTGTGCCTACGTCTTGGCACCTCCGCGCATCAGACAAGATGAAACTAGACGAACTGGAAGAGATCGTCGCCTGCCTGCCCAAGGAGCGCACTCTCTTCAACTATGCCAAGGACTGGTATGCAGTCCAACTACTTAAATACTCCCTGGAGCAGCCACAAGCCGTTCACTGGATCAAACAAAGCAACTTTGGAAAACTTCTCAACAAGCCACAGCTCAGGTCGTGGTTGGGTAGTCTGGGTAGCACCACCCTTTCCAGGGAGCAGCTGGCCATGCTCTACCCGGAGAAGGCTGAAGCATTTCGCCTGACTCTAGACCGATTCGATTGGGTCCAAACTAGTCGCAAGGGAAAGGAGAGCTGGAATCTCGTGCTCCAGCTCAACCTGAACAATGCCGACGCCTGCTATCTGGAAAAGTATCTTCCCGAGCGTGATGTCGACCCCTTCGAGCTACGCTACCACCCCATTCATGAGGGTCGTAACCGCACCCTAGCTTGGGCAAGGATCGATCTAGATCTGGCTAAAGGTGAAGCTCTCATCGAGGAAATTCAAAACGACCGCATCCGGGAAACCCTGTGGTGGCTGAATTATATCCGTGAAGGGAAACGTAAATTCATACGGTGTGGGCAGAAAAAGCTACCCGCCCAGTTTATCGAACAATACTGGGAGAGGCACATGAAGGCCCACTCCAAGATGTGGGATGAAGCCATGCTCAGTGCCGCCATTTTCTTCATTCGCGAGGAACTTGGCATTCGGGATATCTTCTACCATACCCCGGAGAGTGGCAGCCGCTACAAAGGCGACGGTGCATCAGGAGCTCCACGCTCCATTTACAGCAAGCTTCCCGAGCGATTCTGTTTCAAGAAAACAGATGAAGTCCCCAGCTTTCTCATGAAAAGACGGAAGACTCGGCCAAAGAAAAATACGGAGGATGCCTGTCAATTCCACCTATTGCAGCTTTAGGCTTCTAGCTGACTTCAGAGAAAAACAAAAAGCCGCCTTTGAGTGATCAAAGACGGCTTTTTTACCTACACACGAAAAAACCAATTGCTGAAATAACCTGTGTGAGAATTACTACAGTGTACCTGCTTTTGAATACGATTCGCGTGGATTCTTCTTTCACTCTCGTGAAAAAATTTCAGAAATTTTAATCAGGACGATTTTACCTCATTCACCAGAGGCTCTCCCGCAATGAATGCCCTGATATTGACTGCCGTGGTTTCCGCGATATTGACCATGGCCTCCTGGGTGAAAAAAGCCTGATGAGAGGTCATCAGCACGTTCGGGAATGTCATCAACCGCATCAGGACATCATCCTCGATGACCTGATCCGAAAGATCCTCGAAAAAGATCCCAGCCTCCTCTTCATAGACATCCAGAGCCACCGCACCTACCTTCTTTGATTTCAGTGCCCGGATCAGAGCTTTGCTATCCACGAGAGCACCTCGGGAAGTGTTGACCAAGACCACTCCGTCCGAACAGAGACCCAATGACTCGTCATTGATCAGATGATGCGTCTCCGGAGTCAGTGGGCAATGCAGACTGATCACCTTTGAGCGCTGCATCAACTCAGGTAATGCCACATACTCGACCCCTCGGGAACTCAGCTCCTCATTGGGATAGGGATCATAGGCGAGCACCTCACAACCAAAGCCTGACAGCAAATCGCAAAAGACTCTGCCAATCTTACCTGTGCCTACGACTCCGATGGTCTTCCCTTTCAGGTCAAATCCCATCAGACCATGCAGGGCAAAGTTGTTCTCACGCACACGTGCATAGGCCTTGTGGATGTGACGGTTCACAGCCAGCAGCAATGCCAGCGCATGCTCGGCCACTGCATAAGGTGAATATTCAGGGACCCGGACCACCTTGAGCCCGAGTTGCTCAGCCACTTTCAAATCCACATGATTGTATCCCGCACAGCGCAGTGCGATCAGCTTGACTCCCTGTTCACTGAGCTGCTCCAGACAGGCCTGATCCAGACAATCATTCACAAAGGAAACAACGACCTCAGCCCCATCTGCCAGGACAGCGGTATCAGCCCGCAGCTGATTCTTGTAAAAAGCGAGTTCATGCTCCTGCCCCATCACCTCCCTGAAGAGAGGCTTTTCGTAATCCTTGGCTGAAAAAAGCGCTACTTTCATGACTAACAAGTTCTAGACTACATCCTCCCCCATGAGGGAAGTACTATTTTGTGATAAAATGACGCAAGATGACAGGCTATTGAGATACAAGATTCGATCTGTATGATTAATCTCGAGACCGTTCCGCTCAGAAAGCGCTCTAATCACATCAACCAGAACCAAAAGAAGCCATGCTTATTCTCAAACTCTCATGTCCAGATAGGCCAGGTATCGTGGCCAAAATTTCGAGTTACATAGCTTCGCATGGCGGCAACCTGCTCGAGTTCAACCAATTCACCAACTCACTGGACGCCAAATTCTTTGCAAGAATAGAAATGGATATCGACCAGATCGATGTCAGCATGGAATCCTTTATCAAAGGCTTCGAGGTGCTTGGAGAATCGCTCGATGCCACCTGGCACTTCCGTCCTGCTCCATTCAAGGTGAAGACAGCTATCCTAGTGACTAAGACCACACACTGCCTCAACGAGATTCTTTGGCGTGCTGCTCACGGTGACCTACCTCTGGAAATCACCTCCATCATTGGCAACCGTGAAGACTGCAAGGCCATCGCGGAGAAGGAAGGAATCCCTTTCCATTACATTGAAATGGACGGCGACCAGAAAGCCGAAGGCTTCAAACAGATTGCCCAGATCCTGATTAATGAAGAAGTGGAGCTTGGCATACTCGCGCGATTCATGCAGATCTTGCCAGACTGGTTCTGCAGCCAGTTTGCGGGCAAGCTTATCAATATCCATCACTCGTTCCTCCCCGCCTTCATTGGTGCCAACCCTTATCGTCAGGCCTATGACCGTGGGGTGAAACTCATCGGCGCCACTTGCCACTACGTCACCAGTGACCTGGATGCAGGCCCGATCATTGACCAGGAAGTAAAGCGCGTACTGCACTCTCATTCCCCGCAAGACCTCATGCGTTTGGGACGCGATTGTGAAAGAATCGCGCTCGCCCGCGGTATTCGTTACCATGCGTACGACCGCACGATCATCGATGGAAACCGCGCCATCGTGTTCGAGGACTAAGTTACTTATCACTCTACTATGAAATTACTCTGCTACCTCACACTCGCCTTCCTTCCCTTCTTGGCCAAAGCCGCCGAAGTCGATGTCTACCTGCTCGGTGGGCAGTCGAACATGCAAGGCATTGGCAAACTGAAGAACTTGCCCAAGGAGTATCACAAAGCCGTTAAAAACACCTTCATCTACAGGGGGCAAAACATCGCTCCTCTCGTCATCGGCCAGACTCAAACGTCACACCGCAAAGGCGAAATGGGTCCCGAGATCGGCTTTGCCCTGAACATCCAGTCAGACAAGCCAGTCTACTTGCTCAAATACGCCGCCAGCGGTATGCCTCTCAACCCCGGCTGGAACGGCAATAAATGGCTTGGTGGAAAGCCTGGACCTAAGCGCACCAATTTCTATCCAGGCCTTACTCCGGAAGACCCTAACAAAGGCCGCCTTTACAGAGCCATGCTTGATCGCTTCCAAAAAGGCATCGAAGCCATCAAAGCTGAGGGCCACACGCCAGTGATCAAAGGCTTTGTCTGGATGCAGGGAGAGCAAGACAGCAAGAACGAAGTCTCAGCGAATAGCTACGCCAAGCATTTGAAGCTCCTGCGTGACCGACTAGCCGAAGACGTCAAAGTAAGCCGCCTCCCCATGGTCTATGGACAAGTACTACCTCACGAACCAGCGCTTGAACGCTTCACCCACCGGGAAAACATTCGTAGCCAGATGGCTGCTGCTGACATGGCATCTGGCAAACCTGAAGCTATCCGCCTGGCAAAAATGATTTCTACAGACGGCTTTACCCTGCTCAAGGACACCGTGCACTACGACGCTAATGGACAGCTCAAGCTCGGGTCTGAAATGGCCAAAGCCATGAACCATCTGCAAGGGTCGGGCAAACAATCCAATCTGTGGCCTGATCGTGTTCCCGGCTTTCCAGAAGACTTCGAACCACAAGCCCACAAGCAACTCGACCCCGGTCATATCACCGAAACCTCACAACCAACTATTACCGTTTACCCGGCGATGGGCAAACCGACAGGACAGGCTCTCGTCATCTTTCCAGGGGGCGGCTACCGGGTTCTTGCTGATATGAAAGAAGGTGAAAATGTGGCTGCCTACTATGCAGCCAGAGGCATCACTTCTTTTGTCGTCAGATACCGTGTCACCAAAGGAAGCAATGAGGGCTTTCGCTTCCCGGGTCCTCTTCTTGACGCGCGTCAGGGTATTCGTATCGCGAAAGCCTCTGCAGAGAATTATGGCTTCAATCCGGAAAAAGTAGGGGTCATAGGTTTCTCAGCCGGCGGCCACCTCGCCTCGATGTGCGCCACAAGATTCGGAGACAGCTTTGAAGGAGAGCTCAACACAGATATTTCTGTGAAACCAAACTTCGCGGCGCTCATCTATCCCGTAGCGAGTATGGTCGCCCCTAGTTCCCACAAAGGTTCTCGCCATGCGCTGTTTGGCAAAGATCCACAGAGCGAAGACCTCAAGGCGGCCTCTCCCGAGTTGCTCGTCAAAAAGGATTTCCCACCTGTATTCATCGCCCAAAATCAGTTCGATCCCGTAGACGCCAAACTTTCCTTCATTCTCGCTCAGGCATACACCGCGGCCCAGGTTCCCTGCGAGCTTCACATTTTCCCCGGCAAAGATCATGGCTACGGCATGGGGCGCCCGGGTCAAACTGAAGCTCAGAACCCCGCCATCGCTTGGCCGGAACTTCTGCATAAGTTCATCTTGAAAGCCCAATAAAAAAGGGCGCAGGCCTTACCTGCACCCTTTCGTTAAATCGCTAGTCAGCCACTAGAACTTGGCTGCTTTCAGCTCCACGGTACGGTTGAAGACAATCTTCTCACCCTGCTCGTGATCTTCTTTATCCGTGCAGAAGTATCCTACTCGCTCGAACTGGCAGGAATACTCCTTACCTGCTTCCGCGAGGATAGGCTCCACTTTCGCACCTTTGATCACATTGAGTGATTCAGGATTCAGGCACTTCATGAAACCGCCTTCAAAGCCGTCTGGATTCTCCTCGGTAAAGAGGCGGTCGTAGAGGCGGATTTCCGCATCCACGGCATGGTCCACGCTCACCCAGTGAACAGCAGCCTTACACTTGATACCTTCTGGTGCATTCTGGCCAATGGTTCCAGGGATGTACTCCACATGAACCTGGGTCACCTCCCCTGTCTCAGGGTCTTTCTCGTGTGAAACGTAGTTCAGGATGTAGCCGCCACGGAGGCGGATCGCCTGACCGGGAGCCAGACGGAAATACTTCTTCGGAGCTTCCTCCATGAAGTCATCTCGCTCGATGTAGACTTCCTTACCGAGTGGAACCTTACGAGTGCCTGCTTCCGGGTTCTCCGGATTGTTCATGCACTCCATTTCTTCGACTCGGCCTTCTTCCCAGTTGTCGATCACTAGCTTGAGTGGCTCCAGCACAGCCATACGGCGATCAGCATTGGCATTTAGATGCGCACGCACATCAGCTTCTAACAAAGCAAAATCAGTATTGCTGTTGAACTTGGTAATGCCTCGGCCCTCGATAAAGGTGCGGATACTTTCAGGCGCATAACCGCGTCTGCGCATCCCGCTCAAAGTCGGCATGCGCGGATCATCCCAACCAGCCACGATCCCTTCATTCACCAGATCCAGCAGCTTGCGCTTGCTCATCACAGTGTAAGTAAGGTTCAGACGGGAAAACTCGATCTGACGTGGTTCGGACGGGGTCGGGCAGTTCTGTACCACCCAGTCGTAGAGAGGGCGGTGGTCTTCAAACTCCAGTGAGCAGAGGGAATGCGTGATGCACTCCTTGGCGTCTTCCAGCGGATGCGCGAAGTCGTACATCGGGTAGATCTTCCACTTGTCACCTGTACGGTGGTGGTGGGCATGAAGAATGCGGTACAGCGCAGGATCGCGCATGTTCATGTTAGGAGACTCCATGTCGATCTTAGCACGCAGCACTGCCTTCCCTTCACCGATCTCGCCATTCTTCATCTTCTCGAAGAGTTCTAGGTTCTCTTCCACGGAAGTATCGCGGTATGGCGAGTTTGTACCCGCTTCCTTGACGTTGCCACGACCAGCCTTCATTTCCTCAGGTGACTGCAAGTCCACATAGGCTTTGCCGTCTTTGATGAGCTGGACTGCACAATCGTAAAAATAGTCAAAGTAGTCGCTGGCAAAGTAGAGGTGCTCACCCCAGTCATAGCCGAGCCACTTGATATCCTCTTGAATGGCTTCCACGTACTTCGTGTCTTCTTTCACCGGGTTGGTGTCGTCAAATCGAAGGTGGCAGCGGGCACCAGGATTCTCCTGAGCCAAGCCAAAGTTCAAGCAGATAGCACGTGCGTGACCGATATGCAGAAAGCCATTGGGTTCGGGCGGGAAACGCGTGATCGTGGTCTCGTGCTTACCCTTCGCCAAATCGCCAGCGATGATCTGTCTGATGAAATCCTTTTTACCTTCTTTTTTGCCCATGAGTTCTAAAGAAAAAATTGTCTCCCCGCTTCATGCCCCATCCCCCCACAACATGCAACCCCATTCACCTTAAGACTGAGGCCAAAACCAGCATGACTGCGATCCCTTTAGAGAGATCGCAGCCAGCCACCACGGTGAACAATTGGGGCAGGGGTAGGACAAAAGCTTCCAATCCCGCATCACGACACCGCACACACATCCAAACAGTGCGCTAATTGACCTCAAAGGGTCCTTTGTGCTTTACTGTGATCGTATCATTCGGCTCCACCAAGACGTTCTGATGCTCCAGGATCTTGGTGTTGTACTTGGACATCTTCCCCTTGCGAGTCACATAAACGTACTTGCTACCGAACTGAGTCTTATCCCCAGCCAACTGCAACGCCTGCTGCAAGGTCAGCCCTTTCTTCCACACTACCGCACCAGGCCGCCTCACCTGACCACCTACGGTCAATGACTGCACTTGAGGATCATCCTTCACCATGTTGATCACCTCAATCACCGGTTCCTGATAGATTTGCTCGGCTTTGTAGCTGTTCTCGATTTTGCGGCAGACCTGCTCGTTGCTCAGCCCCCTGACAGAAATCATCGAGCCCGTGATCGGCAGTTTGATCTTTCCTGATTCACCAACCTGGTACTTTCCATCAATTTGCCCCTTATCCTCAGCAGGTACACCCTTGATCGAGATGTGCAGGGTATCTCCAGTCTTGATCTGCGAAAACAGAGGCGCAGGAATGCCACTAAAGAGAAGGACTAACAGAAGTAAAAAGATACGAATCATAAGGAAATTTTGCATAAAAATACATCACGACACATATCTAACTAGATAGATACACACATCATCGTATTTGCATTCTGGAATTATACTTTAGGACTCCATGGTGAGAGATTCGTTCAAAGAAAATGCAAAAAGAACTTCAGTTCCTGAAAAAAGGCCGACTCGTCAGCCCAGTCCTATGCTAGACTGCCCCCACAAGATGCAGGAGTTTACTTCATTTGATGGCGACAGATTCTCTTACCGTAGCTTTGGCTCGACGGATGAAGCGGCGTCCATCATCATAGGCGTCCATGGCATCTCAGGAGCCTCCTATGATTACATCGGTTTGGGCGAACACCTGGAAAAGCATCACCCTGGTTGCGCTCTGTATGCCTACGAAGTGAGAGGGCAAGGTCTCGACCCTAACCAATCCCGCATTGGAGACATCCATCGCCCGGAAGAGTGGTATCAGGATCTTTACGCCTTCACTCGGCTAGTCAGGGACCTCCACCCCAAAGCTCGTATCATCTGGTGCGGCGAATCCATGGGCTCGCTCATCACCTTACACGCCTACGCAGCGCGCTTGGATAAGCCAAGCCACTGTGACGGACTCATTCTACTCGCTCCCGTAGTTAAGATCGGAAACCAAATTCCCAGTTGGAAACTCAATCTGGCTAGACTGGTCTCGTGGATGTTTCCCCGCTTCCGAGTCAAACTGGATCAGCTCCATGACGATGAAACCGTCAAAGTCACTCAAGGAAGTGACTCCCACTCAGCTCAATCCAGCACCAATGAGTGGCATATCGAAAGCTATACATTGCGGCTATTGTCCATTTTGGGAGCCCACATCAGGGGCATGATGCAGCAGGCCACGCACATCACCCACCCCGTACTCATTCTCAATGGCGGCCAAGACTACTTTACTCCCGCCGCTTTCACCGAGGAATTTGTCAGGAACATCCCCTCCTCCACCGACACAAGACACCGCTATTTCCCTGATGCTTACCATCTTCTGATGTACGATGATGCCAGAAATGAGGTTTTCGCGGCCATTTCTCAGTGGATTGGGGACAAATATGGCCAAGCGGATCAAATCTCTTGAAACTTTGTATTCAAGATTGGAGACTTCCCGACATGAACACCACCACCCGCCTCCTCATCGCTGCTTCTGTGCTCGCTGGTCTCTCCAGCTGCCAGAGCTATGAGAACATGCGTAACCCGCAGTATGATCCGATGACTGGTCAGGTCATGCCGGATGGCACCAAAGTCACCCCAGCTTATGCGGTAGAGGATGGTCAGACTCCTGCACCTACTATGGCAGCAGTCCCACCCGTTGTTCAGCCTACTGCTGCCATGCAGCCTCAGGTACAAGTCCGCCCTACACTGCCATCACCTCAGCCGACGGTTCAAACCAGACCACAGAACACGCAGCGCAAGGCTGTGATGAGAAATGCTGGCCCATTCGCGACTCCAGACGTGACCCGCCTCCCATCCAAGGATGATCTCAAGGAGACAGAGACTTCCACCAGCGATGGCGGCAATGCTTCCGGTGTTACTGCTCCGAAGCGCTAAATGTCCATTTACCTGCGGTAGTGGATGCTTACGCCACTACCACGGTAGTAAAATCCCCAGCGCCCACCATAGTGATAGTGTGGTCGTCTGCAGTGATAGTCATAGCGTGGATACCCCCAGCGGTAAAATCCCGGGTAAAGGTAGTAATTACCGGAATAACGGCCACTGGTCCGGGATTTACTCCAACGCACCTTTCCACCATCTGTGGCTGACTGGCTTTTCTCAGCCTCGCGCCGCACCCATGGTGGCACATAGACCTCCTCAGGCTTTTCTTTTTGCTCGGTGACCCTCACGGGTTCGCCGTCCGCATTGTACCAGACCTCCTGCTCAGCCAACGCTGAGGAGAAACTGAGTACAAAAATGATCGCCAACCACTTCATAGTAACATACTAAACCGCTTTCAGCTTCCCTTCAAACTCATTAGGCCCTAATCCACGGCCACGAGAACTATCACCTGAAACCGACACCACGCCGATGCGACCACACAAGAAATTCAAAGCATTTCCTTTCGAGTACCACCAGGAGCTTGAACTCACCATCGAGTCTCTCTCCAATCTTGGCCACGGTATCGCTCGTGTTTCCCTGCCGGAATCCGAAGATATGCCAGAGGATGCTCCTCAGAACTGGGTGGTATTCATTCCCTTCGCCCTACCCGGCGAAAAGGTGAAGGTGCGCATTTTCCGTAACGACAAGAACTGTTCCCATGGCGACCTTGTAGAAATTCTGGAACCATCCCCACACCGTCGTGAGCCCAAGTGCCCGCTCTTTGGCGAGTGCGGTGGCTGCCAGTACCAGCATGTCGACTACGAAACTCAACTTGAGTGGAAAACCCGCCAGGTGGCCGAGCTCCTCCAGCACATGGCGGGCATAGACCACCCGGTCAAGCCGGCCATCGCCTCACCACGTGAGTGGAACTACCGTTCCAAGATCACTCCTCACTTCCAGAAACCACGCAAGGGCAAGATCGACGCCATCGGCTTCCTTCGCCAGGGCCGCCGCCAGTCCATCATCGACGTACCTCAGTGCCCGATCGCCATGGAGGAACTTAACGAGGCCCTGCCGGAGATCCGCAAATCCGCTCACGCCAACGCCCATTCCTACAAGAAAGGAGCAACCCTCCTACTCCGCGCCACAGAAGGCAGAGTAGAAACCAACAACCGCGCCGTGGCTACCGAGCATGTCGGCGATCTTTCCTTCCACTTCCTCGCTGGCGACTTCTTCCAGAACAACCCCTTCATTCTTCCGTCCTTCACCGGCTATGTGGCTCAGCACGCTTCCATGCATGGCGCCAAGTATCTGGTGGATGCCTACTGCGGCTCCGGTCTCTTCGCCCTCACCCTAGCCTCCTCCTTCGAGAAGGTCGCCGGTGTCGAGGTCTCCGAGACGGCTGCCGACTGGGCTGCGCAGAACGCGCGCCTGAATGACATCACCAACACCACCTTCCTCGCATCCAGCGCAGAAGCCATCTTCAAGGATATCGAGTTCCCGGCAGAAGAAACAGCCGTAGTGATCGACCCTCCACGTAAAGGCTGTAACCAGGAGTTCCTCGACCAGCTCTTCGCCTTCGGCCCATCACGCTGCGTCTATGTCTCCTGCAATCCGGCTACCCAGATGCGCGACCTCAAGGAATTCATCGGCGCTGGCTACAAGCTGGAGGAAGTCCAGCCCTTCGATCTCTTCCCGCAGACTCGCCACCTCGAATGTGTGGCCATTCTCTCCAAAGGATAACCGATCAAATCATGGAACCTACCCGCGTCCTCTTCGTATGCCTAGGAAACATCTGCCGCTCACCTGCGGGAGAAAACATCTTCCGTCATGCGGTGAAACAAGCAGACCGTGAGGACGACTTCGTCATCGATTCCGCAGGAACTGCGGGATGGCACACGGGGAAAAAGCCAGACTCCCGCATGTCCGCCACGCTGCGCTCCCGGGACATTCCCGTCGCAGGCCGCGCCCGCCAGATCCAACTGGAAGATTTAATCGAGTTCGATCTCATCATCACCATGGACGATGAGAATTACACCAACGTTCTCAAGCTCGACCGCTCCGGCCAATACCATGGTAAAGTCAGAAAGCTCACTAGCTTCTGCACCGAGCGCGACCTAAGCGAAGTCCCCGATCCCTACTACGGCGGCCAAGACGGCTTCGAACTCGTCGCTGACCTCATCCTCGACGCGGCGGAAAATATTTTGTTGGAGTACTAACCCTTACTTCGTCCACAAGCTCATGTGGATATGGGTGCGGCTGGTTTCCAAGTCCCAAAGGAATCCTGGCATACCGCACTTGAAGTCCCATCGGCCACCGTCGATGCATCGCTTCTCGGGTTCCTCATTGTAGTAGGCCACCCGGCATTGCTCCCAGCCACCTTTGGCTTGATGGAGCTTTTTAATTCTCTCTTTGATAGATGGAGTAAAGATACTCAGCCTTCTCTCCCAAACGGCTTTGAGCTTCTTCTTTGCTTCGTCATTGAGTTCAGCATAAGCGATCCCATCCCCCTCAGACATCGCCGCACTGGCGACTCCCTTACGATCTTTGATCAAGGCCTTGGGGTTATCGAGTGTCTTCCAGAGTTCGATCAAATCCATCTCACACTCTTTCCACAGCTCAGGCGGATCAGAACCTAACAAGATTGGTCCAAACTCCTTGGTCTCCCCCTCGACTACTTCGAGATGTACGATGGTAAGATGATGCTCCGCCACGCGAAACGCAAAGTCATCTTCCTTCCTAGGGTCCCCAAAACAGGTCAGCCAGTACTTGCCCAGTCCCTGCTTGCCGTCCTGCAGAGCCACCTTGTTCGCCATCTGCCAGCCGTAATCCGAAAGCACCAGACGCATCGCCTTCTCAAAGGCAGCACGTTGAGTATCATTCAAATCCCCGATTCTAACACCAGGACGTTTCCCTCCAGGGTATACCATCTTCCAGCGTTCCTTGTCCTCTACCTTGAGCATACAATTCTCCTGCTGCTCCTCACTCAAAGTATCCAGAAAGGCCCCGACCTCCTTGCGGAAGGAATCCTCAAACTCTCCGGCATGTACCACACCCAGCAAGACCGGGAAACATCCCAACAATAGCCACCTTAAAAACAACGCACTCATAGCACCTTGTAGATTAGCGCCATAAGAACATCAGCGCGACAACAAAGTCGCAGAGACGTCAGCTACTCGGCCACCTCAACAGTGGCGAGCAGAGAACTTTCCTCACTAGCTTCATCCTCCACCACCTCACGTTGTCTCCAGTAGGCAGCAAGCAGGCTACCGATCATGCAGTGATAGAGGGCGGAGATGGCACAGGGGGTCATCGCCAGTGCCGAGAAATGGTCTTTCGCTAGTTTGGAGCCCAGGCCGGAGTTCTGCATGCCGACTTCCACACTCACGGTACGGCAGCTGCGCTCTTCGAGCTTCAAGAGCTTGGCTGTCAGGTAGCCGAGAGCAAAGCCAAGCGCATGCAGGATAAAGACTGCGGGCAACAAGGTGGCGGCATACTCCACGATGGAATTCTTCTGTAAACCAATCACACCACCCACGATGAGAACGATCACCAATACAGAAATCACCGGAGAAACGGCCTTCACCTTATCCAGTTTCCCCTTGAAGAAATGATTGATGAGAACACCGCCCACCACTGGTAACAATACGATGGTCACCATAGACCAGATCATCGCTCCCGCATCCACTTGCAGGATGGCGCTTGCATAGAATTTGGTGAGATAGGGTGTCAGTACTACGGCCAAGAAGGTCGAGCACATCGTCATCAGTACACTGAGCGCCACATTCGCACGAGCCAGATAACAGATCACATTGCTCGCCGTGCCCCCCGGGCAGCAGCTCACCAGAATCATCCCCAACTTCAGCATCGGCTCTAGATCGAACAAGCTCGCAACCGACCAGCCCAACAAGGGCATGATCAAAAACTGGGCAGCAACACCGAGAAATACCTGCCTCGGAGTCTTCAGGACAGCCTTGAAGTCTGCCCAACTCAGTGTGATCCCCATTCCCAGCATGATCACTCCCAGACCTGCGGTCAGCAGCTTGATCTCAGTACCCGGCACGACCCCGGTGAGAAACCAGGTGAAGGCGCTTGGTTGAAACCAAGCCCACACGACTCCGATTATGGTCCAGAGCCAAAAGAGGTTTGTGCATGTCGCGAGGATTTTCATGGGGTCAGATGCTTATGAGGGAATCCCCTCACCGGGTCAAGCGACGGCTATGTCCTCCATTCATTCAAAGTATGACAGCCACTACTTGAGCAAAGCCTTCTCAGGGTTCCGGCGAACTAGCCAGCTCACGCTCAGCAGAATCATCACCGCCAAGCCGAGAGTCATTCCCGCTACACCGAGGTACTGAGTGGGTGTTAGCAGGCCTTCCCAAATTGCTCTGAGAGCCAGTGCCACATTGAGCACCGGGACGTACATCATGGTTCCCTCTGTCGGCACACCGGGCAGTGTGCAGTAGATCAGCACCATGGCTGTCACCAGCATCATCAGCGCAGCCTTCAAATGGGCTTCTTTGGTGGAGCGCGAAAGAATCGAACTGCCATAGAGCAAGGACGCGAAGAGCAGAACCACCAAAACCATCAGGAACATCGCCGCAAAGACACTCGGCCAGGTCAAGCCCCCTACTTCTCCTGTAGCCACGTAGGAACCCAAGACAATCAGCAAGCCAATACCGCCAATAGTTGCCAACACGGAGAGCATTCCCATGCAGGAGACATAAATCAGCTTCCCACCGGCCACAGAAAGAAATCTAGCCGGGGTAGCCAAGATAGCTTCCAAGGTCCCTCTTTCTTTTTCACCCGCAGCCGTATCCACGGCCACCGCCATGCATCCGGTAAAGGCAAGGAACACCAGGAAATAGGCTCCGATCCCGCCAAACTTGCTACCGGCACTGATCCGCGTGGTCGCGTGATCCGTCACCTCAAGCTCGAAGGGATCAATATAGCTCTTATCCAGACCTTTCTTTTCCAGCCTCTGCTCCACGATGTGATCCTCCAGATCTCTGATGAGAATACGTACCCTCGAGAGAGTAGCTTCACCCGCAGCCGTGCCCAAGTAATGCAACTTTACGGTACTTCTCCCATCGTCTGCCTCAGGTAAAAAATTCGCGATGACATCATAGCCTTCCTTACTCAGTAGGACACTGGGATCAGCCTCTTTACTCACATTGATCCACAGGACATTCTCCGTCTGGTCCACAGGAGTGAGCGAAGTGATTCCACTAAAACCAACCGTGATCACCCGGGTCTTTTCAGAAGCCTGCTGCTGCACCGTCATCCACCCAGTCAGTGCAATCATCGCCGGATAAAACACCAGAGGCATCAAAATCGTCAGAAAAAGCGTACGCTTATCCCGTAATGCTTCCCGGACTTCTTTTTTCAATGTTGCCAGCAAGACATCAAGCATCGGCCACCTCCTCACTGGTGAGTAGTCTTACAAATTCATCTTCAAGCGTACTCTCCACCTGTTGGCTTTTCAGATCCTCAAAAGTTCCCAGATAGACCTGTTTGCCGTGATGAAAAATCGTCACATCGTCTGCCAGCATAGAAACCTCTCCCATGATGTGAGTGGAAAAGAGCACTGTCTTCCCCTCTTCCCGGCAGTGGCGGATCAAATCCGTGAGTGCTTTCGCAGCCAGCACATCCAGCCCAGTCGTCGCCTCGTCAAAGACCACTACCCCCGGATCATGAATCAACGTACGTGCAATCATCACCCGCTGCTTCTGCCCCATGGACAGGCGGCCTGATGGCCTCTTTAAAAATTCCCCGAGCTCGAACT
The DNA here is from genome assembly GCF_900141815.1 of Rubritalea squalenifaciens DSM 18772. Taxonomy (NCBI): domain Bacteria; kingdom Pseudomonadati; phylum Verrucomicrobiota; class Verrucomicrobiia; order Verrucomicrobiales; family Rubritaleaceae; genus Rubritalea; species Rubritalea squalenifaciens. The sequence goes on along the minus strand of NZ_FQYR01000005.1, from coordinate 592,373 downwards.
GCTCCGTCAACGCTCTGATTCTGTCGCTCAACAGCTTGCCCTTGATGCCCTGTAGCCGCCCGAAAAACTCCAGACTCTCGAGTGGTGACAGTTTTTCATGCAGACCTGCCGTGCCTGTTAGGAAGCCCAGATGCTTGCGCACCTCGGCACCTTGCTCTCGCACATTTTGCCCGGCTACCTCCACCGTACCAGAGTCAGCCTTCATCAGGGTAGATATAATTCGCAGCAAAGTCGTCTTGCCCGAACCATTCGGTCCCAGCAGAGCAAATACTCTGCCCGGCTCGCAACGAAAACTCACACCTTGCACCGCAGCAACCTCTCCATTGCCTCCTCCACGGTAAGTTTTGTGCACATCTTCGACGACTATCATGTGACGCAACCTAAGGAGCATTCTGCTGGCTGGCAACTAAACAAAGACAGCTCGCATTTGCCTTAGCACTATTTTAAGCTATCCATCTAAGAAAACAGCATGGATAAAAGTTATCCACCTTAAGGACATGAGACTAAAAACTGCCACCTTCCCGCTTGCAATCCCCCCCGCCAAATCCAAGCTTTCTAGTATGTTAAAGATCGCTCTTACACTGGCTGTTATGGCATCTCCCCTGCTCGCTCAGGTGGAGGAAAAGCCTGATAGCACAGCCCAAGAAAAAGAGAATCCAGCGGTCGTAAAGATCAATGAAGATGAGTATCAGGTGGGGCTGGTCAAACTGAACAAAAAGACCCGTGAAGTCTCTCTGGAGGCCAAACTGGAGCATCGTGATGTCCTGCTTGAGTATCTCCTAACCAATCCTAACGGCAAGATCCACGAGACCCTATTCGTTACGGATGCAGTACCGTCGCACATTAATATCGCGCTCAAGCTGATCGGCTACAAGGAGTCACTAGAGCTGTTTCGTACCCTAGATAAACACAACCGCCCTACCGAGAAGTATCACGAAGTAGACGCCAAGACAAAGGCCGCCGCCCGCTTCACCATTCATGTGGCTTGGGAACAAGACGGTAAGCAGAAGTCGGCTCGTATCAATGAACTCATCCAGAATGAAATGACTGGTAAGGCCATGACTCCGGCTGCCTGGGTCTATGGGGGATCTTACGTTCTCAATGGCCAGTTCAAGCCAGATGCCAGTGGTGACATCATAGCCATTTTCACCGACCGCTCATCGATTGCCAACTATTCAGGGACTGGACGTGAGGATGACACTATCTGGAAACCATTCACCAAGCGCCTGCCCGAGACTGGCACCAAGGTAACGATCACTTTCAAACCTTATGACGGCCCTGTAGCACCGGGCAAACAAGATAAGAATCAACTCTAGTAACACTGCATCATGAAAACACTCGCCGCACTCTCAGCGCTGGCATTGACACTCAATGCCACAGCCCAAGAGAAAAACTACCTCTCCCTACAACTGGAGATGAAGCATGCCATTGACAAAGGCAATGCTTACCTCAAGTCCGTTCAGAAGGAAAACGGTCACTGGAAAAACGAGGACATTCCGGCTTATACCGCACTTGCCATCACCGCAGCGATGCGCGCTCCAAGTCTGGAAGAAGGTAAAACGCCTGAGCACATTCAAAAAGGCTACACCTGGCTTCTTTCCAAACAGAAAGATACCGGCGCCATCTTTGGCAGAGGCTTGGCCAACTACAACACCTCCACCTCCATCATGGCTCTCACCGCCTCAGGCAATCCTGATTACAAGGATGAGATCCTCCGCGCCCGCCGCTTCATCATCAATCTCCAGCAGGATTGGGACAACAAAGGCGAACTCGACAACAAGTACGACGGCGGCATCGGCTACGGTGGCTCATACACCCACTCTGACCTTTCCAATACCTATCTCTCCATCGAAGCGCTGGAACTCTCCAAGCAGTATGCACTGGATGCGAAAAACGACACAGGCAAGCCTGAGCCCGAGCTCGACTGGGATGCCGCCATCAAGTTCGTTTCAAGAATCCAGAACCTTGAGGAAACCAACGATCAGCCAGGCATCGGCAACGATGGTTCCTTCGTTTACTTCCCAGGCAATTCCAAGGCTGGCACTGAAAAGCAGGCCGATGGCCGAGAAACCCTGCGTGGTTACGGCTCCATGTCATACGCCGGCCTCCTTTCACTCATCTATGCCGACTTGGACCATAAGGATCCACGCGTTGTCGCGGTGAAGAAATGGCTCAACGACAATTACACCTTGGAGGAAAATCCGGGACTCGGTGAGCAAGGCCTCTACTACTACTACCAGGCCATGGCCAAAGCGCTCACCGCTGCGGAGATCGATACCCTCAAGACCAAAGACGGTGTAGAGCACGACTGGCGCAAGGAATTGGCCACCAAAATCCTCAACGCTCAGCGTGAAGACGGTTCTTGGATCAATGAAAACGCCCGCTGGTGGGAAAACGAGCCGGAACTCGTTACAGCCTACGCGGTTCTTACTTTGGAGCAAATCTACTACTCCATCCCTGAGCCTCAGAAGAAGCAAAACTAGTCTTCCCAGGTAACAGATTTCTCTCACTCCGGTCTCTAGCAGAGTCCGGAGTTTTTTATTTCAAGAAATGATGCTAAGCTAGCTTACCTCCTAAAACCATGAATAAGCTCGACGACTCTCGCTTTCAGGCATTTGACCGCAAGCTCTCAGACTGGATGGAGCGATGGGGCCACCGTATCCACCGCCTCACCCTAGCGCTGGTCTTTTTGTGGTTCGGCACCCTCAAAGTCGCTGGCTACAAGTCCGCTACCTCTCTGATTGCCCACACCGTCTACTTCTCTACCCCTGAAAAGGTCGTGCCTATTCTGGGCTGGTGGGAAATCGCGATCGGTCTCTGTCTGGCATTTTACCCCATGCTGAGAGTCGCGCTGCTACTCTTGGCTCTTCGTCTTCCCGGTACCCTGCTAGCCCTCATTCTTAAAGTGGATGTCTGCTTTGTGGAGTTCCCGTGGGTGCCCAGCATTGAAGGCCAATACCTCATCAAGGACTTCCTCCTATTCGGAGCCGCCCTCGTGCTTGGTGGAACGATCCGTGAAGAACAGCAAAAACCGGGCGTTCTTCACTAGCGGGTACAAGTTCTCTGCCGAAGTCCGAGCAAAGACACATTTTCCCAAACTTAAAACTTAACACGGCAGGCGGAACCATACACAGTCCCCGCATGGCAACGGAACACATCGACGTCAACTACGTGGCGGATCTCGCCCGACTCGAACTTACCCCAGAGGAAGCGACCACTTTCCAGAAGCAACTCGACGACATTCTCGGCTACATCGATCAGCTCTCAGAGCTCGATGTCGAGGGCATCGAACCTACAGCCCATGCTTCTCCGGTATTCGACCGTATTCGTGAGGACGTTGCCCGCCCAGGCCTCGACCGCGATGCCTTCCTGGACAACGCCCCAGATACCGCCAACGACCAACTTCGCGTCCCGAAGGTCATCGAATAATCATTTTTCACCTATTACCGCTAACAGACACCAGTCACCATGCTAGCTACAGAATCCATTTCTTCCCTCCGTGCCAAACTCACCGCCGGAGAAATCACCCCTCTCGATATCATCGATTCCATCGAAACCGCCGTGAAAGACAAAGACGGCGACATCGGCGGCTACCTCTCCTGCGATTTCGAGACCGCCCGTGAAGAAGCCAAAAACGCTGACCTTTCCCTGCCACTCGGAGGTATTCCGATTGCCATCAAGGACAACATCAACGTCAAAGGCCAGCCTCTGACCTGTGCTTCCAAGTTCCTCGAAGGCGCCTTCACCTCTCCCTACGATGCTACGGTCATCCAAAAACTCCGTGCCGCTGGCGCTATCCCGCTGGGCCGCACCAACCTGGACGAATTCGCGATGGGATCTACCTGCGATAACTCTGCGATCAAGCGCACCAACAACCCGGTGGACCTTGAGCGCACCCCAGGCGGTTCTTCTGGTGGTTCAGCCGCAGTAGTCGCAGCCGATACAGCCATCGCAGCCCTGGGCTCTGACACAGGTGGATCTATCCGCCAGCCAGCCTCCCACTGCGGAATCGTGGGCCTCAAGCCGTCCTATGGACTTGTCTCCCGTTATGGTCTGGTAGCATTCGCTTCCTCACTCGACCAGATCGGCCCGATGACCAAGACAGTCGAGGACGCCGCTCTTCTCCTCAATGCGATCACTGGCTATGACAAGGCAGACTCAACCTCACTGGATGTCGAATCTACTGATTTTACGGCTGATCTGGATGCAGGAGTCAAAGGCCTGAAGCTTGGTATCCCAGCTGAGTATTTCTCAGAGGCGACCGATCCACAGGTCAAAGCTCTCTTTGATGCTGCGGCTGCCAAACTGGAAGCAGCAGGTGCTGAGCTGGTTCCGATCTCTCTGCCTCACACCAAGTACGTGGTAGCCACCTACTACATCATTGCTCCGGCTGAGGCATCCTCCAACCTTTCCCGATTCGACGGCATCCGCTACGGCAACCGTGCAGAGAATCCAGAGAACCTGATCGACCTTTACCGCAAGTCCCGCGCACAAGGCTTCGGTCCTGAAGTGAAGCGCCGCATCATCCTCGGCACCTATGTGCTTTCTTCCGGGTACTATGATGCCTACTACACCCGCGCTCAGAAGGTCCGCACCCTGATCCGCAAGGATTTCACGGACGCCTTTGAGAAAGTAGACGCCATTCTCTCACCAACGGCTCCAACAGCGGCTCCCAAGCACGGTGAAAATGCTGACGATCCATTGCAGGAGTATCTTGCAGACATCTGCACGCTCGCGGCCAACTTGGCAGGAATTCCAGGCATCTCCGTACCAGCTGGCACTGTAGAGAGCGACTCCGGCACTAAGCTTCCGGTAGGTCTGCAGATTCTCGGCCCTGACCTCGGTGAACACACTCTGTTGAAGATCGGCAAAACGTTGGAAACTGCCTAAGCACTTCTTTCTCAATACTCCCCAGCTTTCTAAACCCAAGGTTCTTACCTTGGGTTTTTTTATGACTCACAACATCAATCCAGTCGATGAATCGCAAAGGATAATCGATTACCTCGAATCTTCTGCAGATGCTAAAACGTCAGCGTTATGAAACCAATCATCCTTCTACCAGTTCTCGCATCCAGCCTTATGACAAGCTGTGTTTACGATACTGCTGACTCCTACGTCGCCCCCACTAAGCCTATCCCAGGGAGCAAAGCTCATGGCTACAGCGAAAAAACACTGCGACCTCAAGCCAAGTTCCCTGTGCGAATCGCCGTAGCACGCGTTCAAACCCGTGGCTCCCAAATACGCCTTATCGAGGACCGGGATTTTGAAAGGGAGGAACACCAACAAGTCATCTCCTCACTTCCTCAAATCAGAGGCATGGTCAATGTCGACCCCGGGCAACTCGAAAGCACCGATACGTCCTACCCTGAGCTCCGCAAAGCCGCACGTCGCCTAGGCTGCAACATGCTTGCCGTGTACCGCTTCCACTCCAGCCACCAGAGCAAAAATGCTTCGACCTTACTCTCTGTAGCCACTCTCGGCGCCGCTCCCACCAACAGCCACACCACCAATGCCACGGTGAGCCTCACCCTGATTGATGCCTCCACTGGCTACATCTACGGCGTGTCTGAGGAAACAGCCCGCACCAAGTCCCTCTCCACAAGCTGGGGAAATGGTGACTCTAAGGAATCTGCCAAACAAAGAGCCCAACAGAAGGCCTATGACCAGCTGATCGAGAACCTCCCGAGATTCTGGAACAGCATTCTCAAAAAAAGCTAAAATCCTCTCATTTTATCCTCACTAGATTTCGAAAGCCGCTTCATCTCGAAGCGGCTTTTTGCGCAAAATACGCACAACCCTTTGATATTTAATCTAGTATTTCTATCAGAAACTCTGTAGAGTGTGCAAAATTTGCTTATTTCGGTGCAAGATGTGCGAAGCCATCCCCCCACTAGTCTGACAGTCTAACCATCAAGAAAGCGAAGCTCGTTTCGCCCGTAATCAACTTCTTCTTTCTGTGCCCGTCCTTCATCTAACAATCTTTATTTCTCTTATCCTGGCCGCCGTCTTCATCGTGTGCTTCACACTGGAGATTTGGCGAAACAAAGGCCGTGGAAGCGATCGATCTGCGCTGTTGCCGCTCCTTGAAGACGACGATCACGAAGAATCTCACAACCAAACCAAAGCCAACGATTCCAAATGAATCAGACCACCATAACCTACAACGACAAGTGCGTTCGCTATTTCCTTTGGGCCTCCATCATTTGGGGTCTCGTAGGAATGGGCGCAGGCTTACTCGCCGCCCTCCAGATGAACATCTCTATCGATTTCGTTAGAGATACCCCATGGCTTAGACCCATTGTGGAGTTCCTCTCCGGCGGCACTTTGGAAACTGAAGGGATTCCATACATCACCTTCGGTCGCCTCCGCCCACTGCACACCAATGCAGCTATCTTTGCCTTTGTGGGCAATATGATGTTTGCCGGTATCTACTACTCTACTCAGCGCCTCTGCCGCTGCCGAGTAGCATCAGACAAGCTTACCTGGCTTCATTTCTGGAGCTGGCAGCTCGTCATCGTCCTTGCAGCTGTCACCCTGCCACTGGGTCTTACACAAGGTAAGGAATACGCTGAGCTCATTTGGCCGATCGATCTCTTGGTGGCTGTCTCTTGGCTGATCTTTGGCTATAACTTCTTCTGGACGCTGATTAAGCGAAACGAGCAATCCCTCTACGTCTCACTCTGGTTCTACATCGCGACGATCATCACCATCACGATGCTCTACGTGGTCAACAACCTCCAGATCCCCACCTCACTCACACACTCTTACCCAATTTTCGGCGGCGTGCAGGATGCATTGGTCCAATGGTGGTACGGGCACAACGCCGTGGCCTTCTTCCTCACGACGCCGATCTTGGGTATCATGTACTACTACCTGCCTAAGGCAGCGAACCGTCCGGTGTACTCCTACCGTCTGTCCATCATTCACTTCTGGTCACTGGTATTCATCTACATCTGGGCAGGCCCACACCACCTGTTGAATACAGCTCTTCCTGAGTGGCTGCAGATCCTCGGCATGCTCTTCTCAGTCATGCTCTGGGCTCCATCATGGGGTGGTATGCTCAACGGTCTCCTCACCCTGCGCGGTGCCTGGAGCAAGCTCCAGACTGATCCCGTGATCAAGTTCTTCGCAGCAGGTGTCACTTTCTACGGCATGGCTACCTTCGAGGGACCACTGCTCTCCATCAAGTCAGTCAACGCCCTCTCCCACTACACTGACTGGACCATTGGTCACGTGCACTCAGGAACACTCGGTTGGAATGGCTTCATGGCCGCCGGTATGTTCTACTGGCTCGTCCCAAGACTCTGGAAAACAGAGCTCTACTCAAAGGCTCTCGCCAACTTCCACTTCTGGATCGGCTTCGTAGGTATCCTTCTCTACATCTCCGCTCTCTGGGTTGCTGGTATCGGTCAGTCACTCGCTCTTAACGAGGCTAACAACGGCACTGTCGTGAACCAGTTCGTCCAGACTCTGGAAGATATCCAGTACCCACTGTTCTTCCGCTCAATCGGCGGTGGTCTCTACCTCCTCGGATTCTTCATCCTGACCTTCAACCTCTTCATGACCTGTCGCAGAGGCAAGGCTACAGACGCGACTGCGGAGGTTGTCATGCGTGACCGTTCAGAAGTAGACCGCACCACCATCGGAACCATCGTCAAGCAGGACCCGTTCGCAGCTTTCCTGGGCTTCATCATTGCCCTCGCAGCCTGGGTTACCAATCCAGGTAACTGGTTCGCCCTCGCAGGCATGGTCTTCTTCGCTACTCTTGCAGCTTATCGCTTCAAGAAGAACGTTCCTGGCTGGAGCCAATGGCATGAGACCATCACCAAGAACTACCTGCCCTTCACAGTAGTCACCTTCTTCGCTGCTGCCATCGGTGGTGCTGTTCAGATCATCCCGAACGCGATCACTACCAAAGCTGAGGCTGTGGATGACCACCTTCAGGAACTCTACACCCCGCTTGAGCTTGCTGGACGTGACATCTACATCGCCGAGGGCTGCTATAACTGCCACTCCCAGATGATCCGTATGCTGGAAACCGACTACGTGCGTTACGGTGACTACTCACGCCTTGGCGAGTCCATCTATGACTATCCATTCCAGTGGGGCTCCAAGCGTACAGGTCCAGACCTTGCTCGTGAGGGTGGCAATATCACCACAGGCAGCGAAGTCATGCGTTCCGGTAAGCGAGACAATAACTGGCACTACCGCCACTTCATGAACCCTCGCGACATGGACACCAAGTCAAACATGCCATCCTACTCACACCTCGCGAGCAAGGACACCGACTTCAAGGCCCTGCCTAACAAGATCCGCGTACAGGCACTCATCGGAGTACCTTGGCCCCAAATGACCCCTTCTGAAATCGAGCAGCACGCTCAAGACCAGGCTCTCGAGATCGCCAAGAACATTGTGGATAACAATCCAAGCATCCCATGGGTGAAGGGCGAAATGCCCAGACAGGAAATCGAAGCCACTCTGGCCCAGAAGGAAATCATCGCACTCATCGCCTACATGCAGAAGCTGGGAACCTACAATATCCCTGAGCGTGTCGATGAAGACGGCAATCCTCTGCCACCTGTAGAGAAGTCATGGCTCACCCCAGACGAAGCCAGCAAAGAAACCCCAACCAACGAATAAGACATGATCAAAAACTATGTTCTTCAAAATCCGCAGGATCTAGCAGCCATTGTCTTCTTCTTCCTGACCCTGGGCATCTTCATCTTCAACATCATCTATGCTGTCAGAATGAAGAAGGACCATGCCGAGGCCATCGCCAAAACCGTGATCGATCACGACGAATAAACCACCATTTCTAATACCAATTATCACCGGACCATGAACGAGGATCCCATTACATCCAACGAGGCTATCAAGCGCGCTGACTATGCACGCGAGAAAGGTGAAGTCGTCCTTCGTGAACACGAATACGATGGCATTCAGGAGTTTGACCAGAAGCTCCCTAACTGGTGGCTGTTCACCCTCTGGGCAGCGATCGCAGTCTTCCTGACCTACTATCTCGTCTACTACACCCTGGATCTCTTGCCTTCCTCCAAGGAAAGCATGGACCAGCGTGTGACAGAGATTGAAGAACTCAAGCAAGCCGAACTCCAGAAACTACTTGAGTCCATGAATGATGACACCTTGGTGAATACATTCAGCACCAATCCTGATTTTGTGGCCAAGGGCAAGGAGGCCTACATCCAGAGCTGTGCGGCTTGCCATGCAGCTGATTTGGGTGCGAATGGCGGCATGACCGGACGCCCACTCAATGACGGCGAATGGGCCTATGGCAGTGAACCCATGAATATTTTTAAAATGATCCTTCATGGTACGCCAGCCGACTCCAAAGGCTACAAACAAGGCATGCGTATGGCGCCGATGGGCGGCGCACAGCTCAGCCCTGAACAGGTCGCCCAGATCACTGCCTTCCTGATTGACTCAAATCCAAACGACTTCAAGTCCTACAAGAAATAACCCTACCCATGGACCATCCAGATCCGAACCGAAAGAAAGAGCCCTGCAAAGACAAATGCACCGCCTGCAAGCACTGCGCTGAACGCGCCAAGCTCAAGAAAACCTCCCCAGAAAAAGAATCAGCCCCTGAACCACCCAAATAGACTCAATCGTGAAGAAGCCAAATCTAGATACCGTCACCACTATCAACCAAGACGGGTCAAAGTACAACATCCACCCTGCGGATGTAAAAGGTTCCTTCACGCTGAGACGTAGGCTAACAGCCTGGGTACTCATCCTCATCTACATCCTCTTGCCGTGGATAAAGATCAATGGGTACCCGGCTGTATTTCTCGATCTCGACAAGCGTCAGTTCCACTTCATGGGGCTGACTCTCTTCACCCAGGACTTCTGGGTACTCTTTTTCATCATCTCAGGACTCGCCTTTACGCTCTTTGTGCTGAGTTCCATCGTAGGCCGAGTCTGGTGTGGCTGGTTCTGTCCCTACACCGTTTTCCTAGAGCATCTCTATCGCCGCATCGAACGTTTCGTCGACGGTGACGCCCCCAAGCGCCGTCGTCTAGACGAGGCCCCCATGAACAAGACCAAGTTCATCAAGCGCGCTATTAAATGGTCCTTCTACGTACTCGTCTCCTTCATCCTGGCACACGTCTTCCTTTCCTACTTCATCTCCATACCCGGAGTCTGGAGTAACATCACCGACGGACCGGCTGAGCACATCACTGAGTTTTTATTCATCCTCGCCTTCACCGGTATTTTCACCTTCTGCTTCGGCTGGTTCAGGGAACAATTCTGCATCATTCTCTGCCCTTATGGCCGCTTCCAGTCCGCGCTGACAGACGACCAAACAGTCACCGTATTTTACGACTACAACCGTGGTGAACCACGCGGCAAGATGACCAAGGATGCGGACAAGAAACTCGGTGACTGCATCGACTGCCGACGTTGCGTCAATGTCTGTCCCACAGGAATCGACATCCGCAACGGCCTCCAGCTCGAATGTGTGGCTTGCTCCGCCTGTGTGGACGCCTGTAACGAGATCATGACCAAGGTCAATCGCCCGAAAGGCCTGGTCCGCTATGATTCGTCGGCTGGCATCTCTACCGGTAAGCGCAAGATCCTGCGTCCCCGCCTCTTCCTTTACATGATCTTCACCGCAATTGGCCTAGGTGTCTTGGGCGCAGTCTTTGTCTCTAAAGCAAAGCCCTTCCACGCCGGAATCACCAGAGTCATGGGCACCACGTATACCGCAAATGAGCAAGGGGTGAGAAACCAGTACCAGATCAAACTCACCAACAAGAGAAACCAGGACATCACCTATACCTACAAGTTGATCAACAGCCCTGGATTCGAACTCTCCGCTGGAACCAACACCATTACCTTGGGACCTCTGCAGAAAGACACCGTGACCTTCACCGTGTTTTCACCAGTCGACCAATACAAAGGTTCCGCTGATATCTTTATCGAAGTCACCTCTGAAGACGGCACCCAATCTGAACTGACTGCCCGATTCTTAGGACCAGCTGCCACCCTTTACAAAGACAGCCTCAACGAAAAACAAGAAACAACCAATCCTGAATGATGAGCATCAAGCACTTTTACAAATCCCTCTGGTTCTGGGTCATCCTCATGCACCTGATTCTGATCGCCGCTTGGGTGTTCATCATCATGTTATCCAAATCAGTCTAACAATGAGAACAAACACCATCCTCTTCACACAGTTTGCCATCATGGCAGTAGGCATAGCCCTCATGGTAGTCGCCCTACTACAGATGCCCTTATAATCCATGGAAATGACCTCCATAGCGGCGCTCAGCGCCGGCTTAGCCACCAGCTTACACTGCGTCGGCATGTGCGGCCCTCTGGCCTGCGCGGTCACCAGCAAAGCAAAGAACCGAGAGCACGCTCTACTCGAAACCTTCTCCTACCACTTCGGCAGATTGGTTTCCTACACTCTCATTGGTTCTTTAGCGGGTTTGATTGGCAAGCAACCCTTGGCTTATTTCTTCCACTCACCGGCAGCAATCTTGCCGTGGATGATGATTCCTTTTCTCATCGTCACCGCCTTTCCCAAATTATTCCAGCTGCCTCGCTTAAACTTCCTGGCTCGCCCCTATTACAAAGCCAAGTTCTGGGCACAGAACAAACCAGCCGGAATAGCTGGAGGTTTGCTGGGGCTCATCTCTCCTTGCCTACCCTGCACCCCTCTCTACCTGATTTTTGGAGTATGCTTGCTGAGTGGATCTCCCATCACGGGTGCCCTGTTAGCTTTCTGTTTCGCACTGGGGACAATTCCCCTGCTCTGGGCAGCCCAGTCTTCTACCAGGCTCATCACCAAGATCATCCCTGCTCCTTGGCGTAATCCACTGAGATCCACCTTCCTCGTGGCGGTCACCATCATCCTCTTAGTCAGGCTACAAGGGACGCTTCCCTTTGTTGAGACGACGCAAGCCAAGGATCAGCCCGCCTCAGAAGCCACCCCGGAAAAAACCATCGAAGAGCTCCCCGGCTGCTGCAACGGTCAATAACTCACTCTCACATCACGGTGTCCAACTGTCTCCATTGCTCATCTCCCGCTCCATCCAACCATGACTTTTGCTGTCGTGGTTGTGAATCCGTCTACGAACTCATCCATCAAGGAGGACTCGGGGTTTTCTATGAGCTCAAAGGGAAGGATTCCCTCTCACCCCTACGTGAAAGACCCTTCCAGCAAAGGGACTGGAAATGGCTCCAAGACACCGTTGACCGAGCATTGGGCGATGGTGACCCAGACAAGCCGCTCGATATCAAACTGGGACTCTCTGGCATGTCCTGCATGGCCTGCGTGTGGCTCGTCGAGACCGTTGCCAAAAAGCAGGAAGGCATCATCGAGACCATCGCGGACAATACACATGGCTCTCTTGAAGTAACTCTGATCCCGGCAAAGGCCAATCTCTGCGATTTCGCCGACGAACTACATAAACTAGGCTACGACATCTTGCCTAACAAACTCGGCACTCAGGGAACTTCATCCGGTTTAGTAATTCGCTTGGGAATCTGCGGAGCTCTGGCCATGAACACCATGGCTTTTACTCTGCCTCGCTACACGGGCATGGAAACCAGCGATGATCTCTCCGGGCTACTCACTCTAATCGCCATTGCCTCGAGTACCTTGGCTCTGCTGATTGGCGGCTCCTATTTCTTCAAACGTTCCTGGCAGGCGCTGAAAACCGGTGGCGTACACATGGACTTGCCCATTTCCCTGGGGCTCATCCTCGCCTACATCGGTTCACTGATCGGCTGGGCGGCCAGTCATGAGCAGCTCTTCTACTTCGACTTTGTTGCCATCTTCACCTTCCTCATGCTGCTGGGAAAGCAAATCCAGATTACCTCCCTGAATCGCGCCAAGAACCGTTTCCAGACGGACAATACCATCCCTGAGCACTACACGGATACAGACAATGAACTGATCCCTACCGAAAACATCCCCAAGCACACACGCCTGATCATTCCACCCGGAGTGGTTGTACCAGCAGACTCACGCCTGATCGCCAAATCAGCAGACCTCTCACTTGCTTGGATTACGGGAGAGCCTACCTCTAAGATCTATCACCATACTGATGCCATTCCTGCTGGTGCCATCAACCAGACATCTACAGCGATTACGGTAGAAACCACCAAAGCCACATCGGCAGATTCAGGTATTTCCAAGCTCTGTCAGCTCACCCCGGACGACCAAAGCAGCGAGGACAGGAAGTTCCAGCAAAAGGCCATTCAGACCTATCTACTGGCCATTCTCTTTATCGGCATCCTCGCCTCGGGTTCCTGGATGGTTTTTACCGGAGACTGGATCAAATCCCTTCAGGTTTTGATCTCCATCTATGTTGTCTCCTGCCCCTGCGGCATCGGTCTGGCCTTGCCCTTACTCAATAACCGAAGCAGCCGTGTGGCTCATGACCAAGGCATCTTCCCGATTGCCGATGACTTCTGGGAGGCCGTCGGCAAAGTCAGCAAAGTCATCTTTGATAAAACCGGCACCCTCACTCCGGACAAACCCACACTGAAAAGTACCTACGCTCTGGAAGCCTTAAGTCAGGAAGACCAACAAGCCGTCTATACGCTCAGCAGAGCCTCGCTCCACCCACTCAGCCGTTCCCTGTTCTCTTCCATGATCACCGAGGGCATGATTCATCCAGATATGCCAGGTAGACTGGAAGAAATCCCTGGCAAGTGCATCACGCTCCATGCGGCCTCAGGAGACTTGTATTCTCTGGGCAGGCCTTCAGAAGAACAGGTTTCCAAGAATGACCTCAGCTGCAGTCTCACCAAAAACGGAGAGGACATCGCAATCTTTACCTTTGAGGAATCTGCCAGAGCGTCAGCCCCAACTTCCATTGGAAAGATCGACCAGATGCTTCCGCATAAACCCGTGATTCTCTCTGGTGACAGTGAGTCACGGGTCGCCAAGCTCGCCCAAGAGCTAAATATCGAAGAATACTACGGCAGCCTTCTTCCCCATGAGAAAGAAGCCGCTGTGGCAGCCATAGAGAGGACCGACCACTCCCTTTACCTGGGTGACGGCATCAATGATTTGCCCGCCATGCGCATAGCCACCCTGAGTGGTGCCCCCTTTGCCAATATCAACATGCTCACGGCTAACGTGGATTTCCTTTTTACCGATGAAACCATGAGCTTTCTCCCCAAACTCATTCTTTTGTCCCGCTGGAGGAACAGACTCAAAAAACAACTCATCGCTTACACCCTGCTCTACAACGCCGTCGTACTGGGATTTTGCATTTCAGGACTCATGTCTCCCCTGATCGCTGCAATCATCATGCCTCTGAGCTCTATCCTAAGTATCCTAATCGTCACTAGAAATAATCCGAACAAACAAAGCTTTGCTTGCATTGCGAATTAACCCGACCATGGTAGCTTGTAATTTCCAAATAGAACTTAAAGGAGTGTCTGTGAATAATGTTCAAGAGCACATAGATCGTGATAGTATCTACTTCGCTTTGCTGAAGTCTGATCTGTTTGCCGTGTACCGAAAGGCATTCGAACAAGTCACCAACCAGACCCTCTCACTGATTCACGCAGATACAGGATGCACCCCGGAGAACGAGATGAGCCGGTGCCAGAATAAGTTCTGCTCCTACCTATTGGAACAAAAGGTCTGTGAAAACCGTTGCTACGATTTCGTACTGCAGCTTTCCAAGCGCATCAACCACCAGGCCCTGACTTCTTCCTGCGATGCGAACATCACCACCACACTGATACCGGTGAATGTGAAGGGTAAAATCGTGGCTTACCTTCGATCCGGGCTGGTTCGCGTGGATGACCGCGAGACAGAAGCCTCATTTCTCGCCGAAGTGAAGAAGCAACTGCCACCCTCTAGCGGCAAGAAAATAGACAACCTCTATCAGGAGTCCAAGGTCTTCACGAGAAAGGACTACAATTCACAAATTACCCTGCTGGGTGCCTTTGCTCTTCAGCTCTCCGATCTCGCTGCCCACTTGCACAGCAAGTGCAACCACCAGCATGACATCATCGACTCCACCAAAGCCTACATCCAAGAGCATTTGGCGGAGAAAATCTGTCTGGATACGCTTGCCGAGAGAGTCAATATCACCTCCAGCTACCTCTGTAAGCAGTTCAAGAAATCCACTGGCCTGACTATCATCGAATACGTCAACCGCCACCGGGTAGAACGTGCAAAGAAACTGCTGACAAAGAATGAGGACACCAAGATCATCGAGATCGCCTATGCGACCGGATTCCAGTCCCTCTCACAGTTCAACCGCTCTTTCCAGAGGTATGTCGGCCTCTCCCCTTCAGAATTCAAACAACAACAAGCCGCCCTCACGGAGGCTTAATCCCAAAACCCAATCGAATGAAGAAACTCATCATCTCTGCGCTCGCGGGTATTGCTTTGCTGACGGCATGTACCGTGAATAAACCTGCTGATCAATTCGCGCCATCAGCCAGCATGGCAGAAAAATCAGGCACCCCGATTAACGAATTGGGTGAAGGTCACGCGATCTTCCTCAAGCATTGCTCTCAATGCCATGAGCAACGCGTTCCGAACTACATTTCCTCTGAAGAGTGGCATGTTGTCGTACCCGGCATGGCGTGGAATGCGGGTCTTTCCAAGCGCGAAGAAGATCTCGTCAACAAGTACCTAGCCGCAGCCAGTAAAGTAGAATGAGCGCGATCTCTCGCGCTCATTACCAACATTAAAATTTTAGGAAGGCGGGTAAGGACTACTCGCCTTTTTCTTGGTTGAGAGTGGACTGGAAGACGTCCGCTCTGGCACCTGGGATCGGCAGATCACTGGGCTTGAGCTCCAAATCAGAAGTTCCGCGAAGTGCCGCTTCAATGTCATCCACCACATCAAGTTCTGGGCGGAAATCAGCCGCGTGGTAGGAACTACGAACGAGTGGACCACTCGCTACATGGCGGAATCCTTTCGCTAGGGCGATCTCCTTGTATTTGTCGAACTGCTCAGGCTTGATGTACTCCACCACCGGAAGGTGTCTAGGTGTTGGTCTGAGATACTGACCGAGGGTGAGTACGGTAACATTGTGATCGAGTAGATCATCCATGGCTTTCTCTACCTCTTCCTGGGTTTCCCCAAGACCAAGCATCAGACCGCTCTTTACGGCTACCTTGCCCTCGACCATCTCGTGAGCCTTCTTGAGAACGGCGAGAGATCTCCAGTACTTCGCTCGGCTACGTACCAGCGGAGTAAGACGCTCGACCGTCTCGAGGTTGTGGTTGAAGATGTGTGGGCGAGCCACCATCACCTTCTCCAGAGCCCAGTCACGGTCATTGAAGTCAGGTACCAGCACCTCGATGATGATGCCTGGATTGACAGAGCGCACTTCTTGAATAACGCGCTGGAAGTGCTCGGCACCGCCATCCTTGAGATCATCACGGGCCACTGCGGTAATCACCACGTGCTTCAGGCCCATTCGCTTGGTTGCCTCGGCAACACGCTGAGGCTCGTCATCCTCTAGTGGATCAGGTCTGGCTGTCTTCACAGCACAGAAGCCGCATGCACGGGTGCACTTGTCACCAGCGATCATGAATGTCGCGGTACCGTGTCCCCAGCATTCCCAGCGGTTCGGGCATTGAGCTTCTTCACAGACGGTCACGAGATTGAGATCCTTCACCATCGATTTGGTGTCCCAGAACACAGGGTTATTGGGCAAACGTACCTTGATCCAGGACGGCTTTTTGTCCGTGTGCAAGGTGGGATCCATCTTCATTCTTGGGCCTGCGCAACTCATGGGGCGGAACGTAATCACGGATTTTCAGAAACGAAAGCGCAAAATCACCCTGAATTCAGGATATGCATAGTTTCCCTTATGCATTCTATTATCAAGCACTTGGGCTATCGTACTGATTCAATAAGGTATCGAAACTCCCGACCATTTAGAGGACCTACGAAGCCATTCATACGATTTAGGCACCTCATGAGTCGAGGTGCCCGTCTCAAAACAAGGGTGTATTCCACTCTATTTATCGGTAACCTCAGGTAGTTTTACCGTCTCTCCTGGCATCTCAGGGGAAGGCATACGCACCAGTAGCCAGGTTTGAGTCTGGCTTTCCCCGAAATGCACGAAAACACTGGCCACATCATTCTCAAGATTGGACAGGCCTGTTTCATACACCGTCTGGGTAGCCTCACCGACATGCCAGGCCACACGCTGGGATTTGAAGTCGACCTGACCAGCAACAGGTTGTTCGTCCCCCGTCATCACATTCTTGTAAGCACCGGCGACGACACCTTCTTTGTCGATGGAGAGTTGCAAGAACATCGTGGCGTCCCCCTGCTCTTGCTGAGTGAGAGCCCAGACCCCGACAGGCAACCAGTCACCTGTTGGTTTTTCTGAATCATTGGCAGCCGCAATTTCTTCTTCACTGGCGTCTTCCGCCAATTCAGGTGGCCCGGGCATCGGGGTCTCCTCCAGCTCAGGGTTAGCGAGCGCAATCGTCTCCCGCCTGTATTCATCTGCATTCCCGGCCGACTCACCATTGATGTATATCGTATCGCCTTCGTAGACTACCGTCGTTCCGGGGTCATAGATGATCGGATCCGGGCTCAAGGCTTGTCCGAAGAAATAGCCCATTGTACCCCATACTACGGGTCTCCACCACCACCACGGCGAGCAATGATGGTAGACAATAGGTCTGGGATACCAATAGCAGCTCCCCCACCAGTGAACGTTAAAGAAGTGGTCATGATAATGGTGATGCCTGTTGTGATACCAAACCTCACGACATCGATCTCCGCGATAATGCCACATGTCTCTGCGCCAATCGCGGTAATCACGGTCACCCCAGTGCTTATGCCAATCGCGATCCCTCCAGTGATCATCAATGTCCTTCCAGCGACGATCACGATCTCGATCAAATTTGTTCACCGTATCCCGGTTGTTCGACATCCAGTTCACCGTATCCTTGGTATACTTGTGGTCTTTGTCTTTGTGCGGCTTATCCCACTCCGGCCTTGGAGGTCTGGGCTTCTTGCCCGGAGGCTCTGGCACTTTGTTTCCACCTCCAAAACCTGGACGGCTTGGGCGGTCACCTACATCGGGACGGCCAGGACGGTCGCCAATATCTGGGCGGTCTGGCTTACCCGGTTTTTTATCAGGAACTTTCCCCGGACGAGTCGTGGGTTTGTCCGGACGATTCCCGATATCAGGTTTGTCTGGCTTCTTGTCAGGACGCGTACTTGGCTTGGTAGCAGGTTTTCCAGCCGGTCTTGTGCTGGGCTTAGGTGATGGTTTGGCACTTGGCCTCGTTGCTGGTTTCGCTGAGGGTCTGGTTGCAGGACGCGCACTTGGCTTAGAGGGTTTTGGCGCAGGTCTCGCAGCTGGCTTAGATGGACGTGATGCAGGCTTGGAAGCAGGTCTAGTCTGCGGCCTGTAGTGTCCCTTGTTTGAAGGCTTCGGCTTGGATGCCTGACGGGAAGCATGCCCCCCCTTACTGCCCTTGCCGCCACGGTTTATTCCGACGGCTTCCAACGGCACCACAAAGCTGAACATCAGAAGTACTGTTAGTAAAATTCGCGTTTTCATGATTACTCCTCGCTTAGTTTCAAATCGTCATTTTCGCTTCCTGCTCTCATCATTTTGAAAGCCTTGGTATTAGGCAGCACCTGACCATTGAGAGATTTACTCACAGTCTCCACGATCAAGTGATCCATATCCTCCCAAGACAAACGATACTCACTCGAGAACTTGCCACCATCAGGCATGGTCACATCCCGGTGCACCACCCACTTGTCTTCGTCCTCTCTCCAAAAACCTTCTCCAAATCCTCCCTCGGAATCAAAGAACCAAGACTTCAGATGATTATTCACGGGATCATAGCCGATGATTTCCACACTCGTGAACGGATTCGCTTCATCCAGGCTTTTCGTTTTACGCGTGAGAAACCTACCGTTCAGAGACATGGTGACTTGGGTCTCAAATTGGGAGCTATCACTCACTGGCCTCCAAGTTCCCACTAAGGCCGCTAGATTGGCCAGCTGAGATTCAGCCTCTGTAACTTCTACCAGCGCTCGCTCTATGACGTCAGCAATCAACCACTGCTCCCCCGTCTTCAGCATCGTTGCCGAAAATTCACTCTCGCTGACACTCTCATCCTTCGTCACGCTTGTCGTTCCGCGAACCAATAAGACATCCTTTCCTAAGGAACGCGCAGATTCAATGTGCACCACTAACTCAGCTCCTTGGTCTCCAGCGACTGAATCAGCAATCACCTTCTGAATGGCCTCCCGCCCCTGTATGACCTCACCATGCTCATTTTCAAAACGGGCGTCCTCTGTGTACATGGCAGCGATGACCGCAGGATCATGCTTGTGCCAAACGTCCGTATATTTTTGTATACATTTGGCAGCTAGCTCCGCAGCCGAATCTTGCTGGGCGGGACTCAAACTGCTTGTCAGCGCAAACAAGGATACCAATAGCAAGTGACGACCACAGCTTAGCACCGAAGCACAACAGCTACCTAAAAGAGAGTTCTTCATAAACTGATTTGGGGTTTGGTTTAAAACGACACGGCTACAAAAAATGCAGCCCATAACTCTACTACAGTCTGATCTAAATTCAAACGAATCACTATTCAGGATAGATACGACTCCACTCCGTTTTCATGTCGATGATCGTCCATTTCCGCTGGGGCCCTTCAGTGAGTCCTCGATCTAATTTTCCAATATGAGAATCACGATCATACTTCCACTCACGTTCCTCATCGGTGTGATGAACGATACCGGCAAAGCGCGGCCCCTCACCTGAGGTAGTCCACTCCAGCATCTGGAAATCCCCATCAGAATTTCCAAAAGCCATAATAGGACGCTTGCCGATGAATCGCTGTATACCGACTGGCTTACCCGGTCCATCATCAATAAAGACGGCCTTACCACTGCGTACGAGCATGGGCTTACCATCCTTCACTTCATATTTCAGATCGCCCACAGTACCTACCACTTGCTCTGGAGGGATACCGTACACCTCCTGTGCAAAGGCGCGGATAAATTCGATACCTCCACCGGATACGATGTAGGTCTTGAAGCCATTCGCTCTCAGATACTCTAGCAACTCTAACATCGGTTGAAAAACCATCTCAGTGAAGAGCTTCCCTGTTTTCGGATGCTTAGCGGTCTTCAACCATTCTCTGGCTATACGATCAAACTCCTCTTGGGTGGCACCACCGTGAGAATCCATCAAAGCTTTTAGCACCTTCTCCTTGCCTACTTCTGCAGCCGCTTTCACATCACCTTTCATCAGTGAGGCATAAGGCTCGGTCTCCTTCCACTCGGGGTGGTCGGGCGCCATCGCTTTCAGCCGATCCATCGCAAAGAACGCCTGAAAATAAAGCGGCTGCTCAGACCACAGGGTTCCATCATTATCAAAGACCGCCACACGGTCTTCGGCTTTTACAAAGTCGGCACTCCCGTCTTTCGTGACCTTCTCTACAAAGTCGGTGATGGCCTTCTTCGATGGGCCATCATTCCAGGAGGGCAAGGGGTCGGCTCCAAAAAGAATACCGACAAGCAAAGTATACATTAATAGCAGTTTCATAATCTGTCTCCATGTTCGATCTGAGATGGTAAGAGCCGGGGACAGCCCCGGCTCTCAGTTATAGCCATTTCGCGGAACTCCTCATCGAGCACCTGAACCTTCTTTCAGCTTCTCGACCACACCATCGAGATTGAAAGAACCAGGTTTCTGGCTTGGTGGATAATCCACGAAGGATTTCGCAAACTGCTGAGCTGCTGCCTGCATCGGCACCAGAATAAAGGCATGATCCAGCACCCAGTCGTAATAGACGTTGGCATTATGCTGCGCCTTCTCAAACGGATCTCGTCTCAAGTTGAAAATCAACGGCACACGCATCTCAGTAAACGGTTCCATCCAGACACCAAAGGCCTTGCCTCGGTTTTCATAGAACACCGCTTTCCAGTCATCCATGCGGATCGCAACAAGCTTTCCATCATCATTGAAATACCAGAACTCACGGCGCGGAGACTTGTCAGCTTTCCCTGATAGATAGTCTATCATGTTATAGCCATCTAGATGCTGCTTGTAGTCACGATTGATCGCCTTATAGCCATCTAAAAGGTCTTCTTTCAAGTCAGTCTTACCAGCTGCGGCAGCGAAGGTCGGCATCCAGTCTTCATGGGCTACAATGCCATTGAGTGTCGTCCCTGCTGGGAACTTGCCTGGCCAGCGCACAAAGGCAGGCACACGGTAGGCACCTTCCCAGTTGGAGTTCTTCTCACTACGAAATGGGGTCGTACCTGCATCTGGCCAGGTATTGTAGTGCGGGCCGTTATCCGTGGAATAGTAGACAAGCGTATTGTCTGCAATGCCCAGCTCATCCAAGAGATCCAGTAGCTGTCCCACGTGCATGTCGTGCTCTACCATTCCATCGTGATATTCATCACCACTCTTACCAGATAGCCCCTTATGCTCTTCCTTCACATGAGTGCGGAAGTGCATCCGGGTACCGTTCCACCAGCAAAAGAATGGCTTCCCGGCCTCATGCTGCCTCTTGATGAAGTCTTTTGCGGCAGCAAGCGTTTCCTCATCCACAGTTTCCATGCGTTTCTTGGTCAACTGCCCCGTATTCTCGATCTCTTGAGTTCCGTCGGCTTTCACCTTGCACTTGAGGACACCACGAGGCCCAAACTGCTCCATGAAGGTCTTCCCATTCGGTAGCTTCATATCCTTTGGATAATCACGGTGCTCAGGCTCTTCCTCGGCATTCAAGTGATAGAGATTACCGAAAAACTCGTCAAAGCCATGATTGGTAGGCAAATGCTCGTCCCGGTCACCGAAGTGGTTCTTACCGAACTGACCTGTCGAGTATCCTAGCGACTTCATCACACCAGCTACGGTAATATCCTTCTCCTGCCAACCTTCCTTGGCACCAGGTAGACCCACCTTCGTCATGCCAGAACGCACGGGAACCGTGCCCCCGACAAAGGCGGCTCGTCCTGCTGTACATGACTGCTGGCCATAATAATCAGTAAAGGCCACCCCCTCCTTGGCAATCCGGTCGATATTCGGAGTCTTGTAGCCCATCATGCCCCGGTTGTTGTGACTGACGTTCCAGGTACCTATATCATCACCCCAGATGACTAGGATGTTTGGTTTCTTTCCGTTGTTAGACGCATTAGCATCATTGTCGTTTTGAGCGCCAAGGCTCATAGCGAGACCTGTCCAGAGAGCTAGGCTCCACAGACACTTCGCATTTTTTCTTATTCTTCGCTGTATTTTCATAATGTAGGGGTTTGCTTAGGGAGAAAAATCTGCGTGAGGTGTATGAGGACAAAAAAGCCGGGGGGGAGTTCCCCCGGCTCTTGCACAATCTGTCTATTGTTTGGATTTCTTGATGAACTCGTCCACCACATTGGACATGTCAAAGCTCTTGCCCCCTTGTACTGGAGGATAGTCTTTCAGGGACTTCAAGTGGGCAGCCATCAGCTCACCCATTGGCTGGATCAGCCAAGAGACTTTCTGCATCAAATGCCCATAGGACTCCTTGTCACTGTAGGACTCGAAAGGATCCATCCGGATGTTAAAGACCAGCGGCACGGTCCGAGGCACTACGTTGGCGTAATAGTCTTCCTTGGTCGAGAAGTGAAACTTCCAAGGTCCCATCCGCACGGCAGTGAGCTTACTCTCGTAGTAGTGAAAAATATGATCCCTGTTAGAATGATCGATCTCACCTTTCCAGTAAGGTAGATTATTTACCCCATCGATGTACTGCTTCTTCTCCTCCATCACCTGCTTGGCCACATCCTCCACCCCAGCTGCTGCTGCAAGGCTGGTGAACATATCCTGGTGGCCTTGGATGCCATTCAGTTTTTGACCAGGCTTGATCACCCCTGGCCATCTGAGCATGGAGAGTACGCGTACACCACCCTCATAGGTTGTCATTTTCTCACCACGAAAAGGAGTTGTCGCCCCATGCGGCCAAGAAGAATGCTCTGGACCATTGTCAGTGGAGTACCAGATGATGGTATTCTCATCGAGTCCGTTATCCTTGAGGAACTTGAGAACCAGTCCGATGTCATGGTCATGCTGAAGCATGCCAGATCCATGCACATCGGCTTCAGAGGTATAGCTCTCCGCAGCATATCTCCACTTGTCATCAAGACGCGTATAGAGGTGCATCCGGCTGGTGTTTAGCCAGACAAAGAAGGGTTTGTCCTCCTCCTTCGCTCTCTTGATGAAGTCTTGGGCCTTAGGAATCACTTCACCAGCATCGAAGTTTTTCATTCTTTCCTGAGTCAGTGGCCCCGTATCCTCGATCTTCTGTTTTCCTACCTTGCCGAAGCGCGGATGCTCCGTGGCATCCTCAGTATCGGTTGCGAAGGAATGGATCACTCCGCGGGTACCAAACTTCTTCTCGTACTCCTCCAGACTGCCCGAGTACGCCTTACCAAAATTCTGGTAGTCGCGCTGTTCGGCCTCCTCCTGAGTATTCAAGTGGTAGAGATTGCCAAAGAACTCATCAAAGCCATGAGCCGTGGGAAGGTGCTCATTGCGGTCACCAAGGTGGTTTTTACCAAAATGCCCAGTAGCATAGCCTTGCTTCTTCAGCACCTCAGCCAAACAGGGTGATGCCGCCTGTAACCCGAGTGCATCACCAGGTTGACCTACGGTGGTCATACCGGAACGGATCGGGTACTGTCCTGTGATAAAGGCCGCACGCCCCGCCGTACAGGATGGTTGAGCATAGTGATCGGTGAAGCGGATACCCTGCATCCCGATACTATCGATGTTCGGGGTGGTGTAGCCCATGGAACCCATGCCATAGGCACTCACGTTCTGCCAGCCAATGTCATCCCCCCATATCACCAGGATATTGGGTTTCTTCGAATTGCCTGAGTCCTCCTGAGCGATAGCGCTCATCGCGAGCCCGCTGCAGAGAGCTACGCTCCACAGGCTTCTCGCACTGATGTTTAGTGTCTGTTTTAGTTTCATAGTTGGGGTTTTGTTCGGTAAACTTGGTTTTATTTTTTGATCTTGATGACGACTTTTTCGATCTCACCGTTGAACTTGAAAGGGGGCTTGTACTTAAGATTCACAGGCTGACCGCTATCTTCGCCAATACCGAAGGTATCAATCCCGAATCGGCCTCCGACTGTGGCTTCCATTTTTCCTTCTGCTACCTTCTCACCGTTCACACTCAGGGCTATATTAGCCCCCTTACCAGCTTCGTCTTTCTTGCCCAAGTACTCGAAGTTCACCTCCACGGTCACTTCTCCTTCAGGCAATGCCTCCTTCCCTTTCACAATGGTGTGCTCCTCGAAATAGTTGTAATCAAAGATTGGGATTCCATCCTCAACATAGAGTGCAATGCCGGCAGCGACACCACCGAAGCCCATGATGACACCCTCGGTCTTCTCACCTGTAGTTTTTATCTTTGCTGTCAACGTCCATGAGTTGTTCTTCATAGGAGGTGCAGCAGGCTCTGCTATCCTTGTGGCTCCCGCATAATACACGTAGGTATCCCCTCCCTCTACAGCACCAGGCACCGGAGGTTTAGGAATGGCAAGACGCGCTGCCCCTCGATCATCCAGTGGGTAGATGGCGTATCTCTCAGCAGCTTCCTCAAACTTTCGCTTAAGCTCTTCAAGCTTCTCGGGATTCTTAGCTGCTAGATCGTTAGCCTCGGAGAAATCCTCGTTCAAATTGTAGAGTTCCCACTTGTCCTTGTCCCAATTTCCTGGGGCATAGTCCTGACGCCATGGGAAGGTATGCTGTGCATTCGCCTTCCAACCGCCCTCATATATAGAACGGTTACTAAAGACCTCGAAGTACTGCTCACTCCGCCCTTTGAATGATGAATTTTCAAAGCTAGCCAGGAAGGACTTCCCTTCCAGAGGCTTCTGCTTGATACCATTAACAGTATCAGGCATCGGAATATTAGCTGCCTCAAGCACGGTCGGCAGAACATCCACCAGGTGGAGGAAGGCATCGCGCGGTTTGTCATCATGCTTGATCTTGGCCGGCCAGCTAATGACCATCGGGTTGCGGGTACCTCCGAGATGAGACGCCACCTGTTTTACCCACTGGAAGGGTGTATTTCCAGCCCACGCCCAGCCTACGGGATAATGGGGTTCAGACTCGGGACCTCCCAGCTTATCCAGATGAGGCAGTATCTCCTCAATCGGCGTATTAATACCATTCAGGTTTTTGATCTCATTCAACGTACCGTCAGGCCCCCCTTCCGATGAAGCGCCGTTGTCCCCGGCAATATAAATGATCATCGTATTGTCAGCATCTGGCAACTCTTTCACCGCATCTAACAACCTTCCTACCTCATAATCAGTAAAGGCAAAATAGCCCGCGAAGTTCTCAAAGAGTGCCGCATAAAGCTTCTTCTGATCGGCATTCAGACTATCCCATGCTGGCACCCATTCCGGACGCACAGTGAGCTTCGTATCCGCAGGGATGATTCCCATCTTCTTCTGATTTTCAAAAACGATCTCACGGTACTTGTCCCAGCCCATATCGAACTTCCCCTTGAACTTATCCCTCCACTCTTTGGTCACATGGTGAGGTGCGTGCATCGCACCCGGGGCAAAATACATGAAGAAGGGTTTGTTAGGAGCCACTGACTTTGAAAATTTCATGCGAGCGATTGCACGGTCAGTCATGTCCGTCATGAAGTGATAGCCCTCTTCTGGCGACTTATCAGGCTCTACCGCTACGGTGTTTTCAAAAATAACCGGATAGAACTGGTGAGTTTCTCCAGCATTAAAACCGTAGAAATAGTCAAAGCCCATGCCCGTCGGCCATCGGTCAAATGGACCTGCCACCGTCGTTTCCCAGTCAGGGGTGTTATGGTTCTTACCGTACCACCAGGTAGTGTAGCCGTTGCACTTCAGGATTTCGCCTGCTGTAGCTGTGCTCTTGGGCAGCATGGTAGAGTAGCTTGGAAACCCAGTGGCCCACTCCATCAGGAAGCCATTGCCACAGCTATGGTGATTCCTTCCCGTGAGAAGGGCTGCACGGGATGGGCCACAAATGGCGGTGGTGTGAAAGCGATTATAGCGCAACCCCTCGGAGGCCAGCTTGTCCAGATTCGGTGTCGGGATAAGACCACCGAAAGTTGACACCTGTCCAAAGCCCACGTCATCCAACAGAATGATGATCACATTCGGCGCGCCCTCGGGAGCTGGCACCGGATTCTGCCAAGCAGCCTCAGACTCCTTATAAGTCTTGCCGATCTTTCCTTTAAACTCTGGAAGTTCCAGAGGAATCTTCGTGCGGTCCGGCTCTTCTGCATGTCCTGCAGAGGTAAAGCCACAGAAGACTAGTACGCCACAGAGAGTTTTCATCGTTGGGGTTTTCATCGTTGGGGTTTTCTTGTTTTTTAAATTTTAATCGCCAACATCATTGTCGACTTGTTACTTGGGAAATAAAAGTGTTAGACCGACCCGAATGCCCCACTCGGGGCCGCCTTCGGGAGTTTCCAGGTAATAGCGCCCGCCCACTTGCCATTGCATCATCTGGTCACCGACCTGGAAGACCTTGTTGTACTGAAGGTTGACAGGAATGGTCCACCGCTCGGAATTCCAGTCGTAGGTGAGTTCGCTATTCAGAGCGACATTGGCGCCCTCTCCCAGAGCGGTCACAAAAAAGGGCTGTAGAAAGGTAGCGCTGACTTCCGAGCGATCATCATCACCAGCAAATGACCAGATATGATTTGCTAGGGCACCATAGGTGTATTTTCCATCCTGTTTCAGGACAACGGCTGTTGGTCCTGCTCCCCATTTCTCCGTGCCTAACAGGTCATCTGTGGCCGTCGGCAGGAGAAATACTGGACCGACACCCCAGATGAGACCTGAGTCTGTAGGCTCTGCCGGGGATAAAAAGAAACTGGCCACCGTATCGCTGATACCAGTTTGTTCCGTATCTGGAATCACGTCTTCCTGGTGAACAAAAGGCACGATGGCCCGCGCTACCAGATTCCAGTCATCATTGAGAGAGAAAGGAATGACTGGCTGGACATTGAGTTTGTACTGCCAGCCATCATCACCAGCACCAAAGTCGAAGTTATTCTGGAAAGGCAAACTGATCAATGATGACACTGGGTTCGACAATTGCTTGGCCAATTCATCGGCTGACGTCCCGCCAGCTGAAGGAGCCGCTTCCTCCGCTGACACAAGCCCTGCACTCTGCAGGGCAACACAAGATGCTAGAGCTCCTAATTGAACTCCATAAAATTTACTATATCTCATACGTTCACTTTGATGGTTTCGGTAAATTCGGTGACATCATTACCCCCTTAAGAAGGCTGACCAGAGATCGACTCACACACTACAAGTGATCAGAACAGCTATCATGTTAGAGTAATTTCATCACCATCTAGATACCCCTATTCGGGATATCACACACACGGTAGAACTAACACAACACTCAAAATCGTTCAACTTATATCGCTCTATTTGTTACAATTACACAATATACACGATCAACACAACTTAACTAAACCCTTCCCAAACCCCATAAAACCTCACTCTCCAACAACTCTGTACTCCCCCGCTAGAACTAACAAACCACGTGACAATTTCGTGAACAAACAACTCCACATAAGTCACTGTATTTTAGATCTTGCAAAATCACTCAAACAAGTCTAACTATCAGGCTAATTTATTGTTTTGCTAACATTTAATCTAGACTTCACCAAACCACCCCTAACCTAACAAGTCATGACTAAAACTATAGTTACCTCAGGAATCATCAGCCTAGGTCTCCCCCTATTCTTGTACGCGGGAAGCCAGGAAACACCAACACCAGACGCCACTCAAGATCTCTGGGAAGGTCATCTCGCTGGAGATATGTTTGGACTCCGACCCTGCCTCGCTAAACATGGGATCAAACTGGATCTCACAGCCACGAATTTCTACTACGGAGTCGTAGACGGGTCGGCAGATTTTATAGGTGGCAAAGATGGTGACGATGTGGCCTTTGGCGGCAAAGTGGATTTGCACCTGAATGTGGACGGCCACAAAGCAGGCCTCTGGCAGGGACTCTTTATCAGTATTCACGGCGAATACCGCTATGGAGACAGCACGCGTCAAGCAGGGGCCCTCACCCCAGTGAATGCTGGCATGCTCTCCCCCAGTGACAATAGCGATGCCTTTGCGTTTACCAATGTGGTCATCACTCAGGCCTTTAGTGAGAGCGTCCTTCTCTCTTTAGGAAAATTCAACACCATCGATCTGGCGGACAAAACCTTCCTCGGCGGCTTCGGCTACGAAGGCTTCATGAATACCAGTTTTGTGGCTCCACCTATCGCAGGCCGTACCGTCCCGATCTCGACTCTGGGAGCTATCGTCTCCGTCCTCGATGGCGGGAAACCTAAGTTCAACATTGGTATTATCGATTCAGACTCACCTGAGACCAGCAGCGGCTTCGACGGGCTCTCTAGTGACGAGATGACTTTCCTGGCCGACTACACCTTCTATACGAAAATCGGCGGTAAAGATGGCACACACACGATCAGTGGAACCTATTCTACGATTGATGCCTTCTCACTGGATGCCAGTGATTACCTGCGTCCCCCCTCAAATCCCGGCATCACCCCATCTTTCAAGGATGACTCCTGGCAGATAAGCTACACCTTTGAGCAGTTCATTTGCCAAGACGCCAGTGATACCAAGAAAGGCTGGGGAGTGTTCGGTATGTTTGCCTTTTCGGACGGTAACCCGAACCCATTTGAGTATAGCGCAGTGTTGGGAATTGCAGCCAATGGGGTTTCCCCGGCCCGCCCAAATGACAACTTCGGCTTCGGTCTCTTCTGGAACGGCGTCAGCGACGATCTTAAGAAAAGCCTAGATGCGGTGGTCGATGTCGATGACGAATACGGTGCCGAACTCTTCTATGACGCAGCCATCACGCCTTGGTTCCGACTGGGAGCTGACGTTCAGGTCGTCAACCCAGTCTTTGCTGACAATGACACCGCCGTGTTTCTTGGCCTCCGAAGCCGCGTCATCTTTTAATTTTCAGTCGTAGTAGTTAATATACCAAAGGCAGCCTGGCAACAGGCTGCCTTTTCTCATCGTGAGTCATAGAGTGCCGGCTTTCTGCTTTCACCCGGGAAAGACGCAAAATCCCTAGCATAATACACATTCGAGTCATGAATATCCAATTTGATGAAAAACATTCAGTTTTGCCACGTTTTTATCAAGAATGCTCTCACGTTCACTCTACAGCCTACTCATCATCCCCTTGCTCAGCGGATGCGATAGCGAGCCTGCGTCAAAATCCGCTCCGCTTGAAGCAGCCTGCTCGGTAAACCCAAGCCAGAGCAGTGAGCTGATATCCTATAATTTCCATGTTCGCCCCATCCTCTCGGATAAGTGCTTTTTCTGCCATGGACCAGACGAAAAGAACAACAAAGCCGGCCTCCGACTGGATACTCCCGCGCACGCCTATGCCGCGCTAAAAGAATCCAAAGGTTTTGGGATCATACCGGGAGACCCGAAGAATAGCATGATTCTTCACCGCATCAATTCCTCCGACCCTGAGGAAGTCATGCCTCCCCCCGAATCCAAACTCGCCCTCACTGAGGAGGAGATTTCCATCCTCAGTCAATGGATCGAACAAGGCGCCAACTACGAACCACACTGGGCATTCACTCCACTCGCCAAAGAAATCCCCGTCCCTAAATCCGAGAGTTCATGGGCGCGCCAAGACATAGACCACTTCATCCTTGAGACACTCTCGGAGCATCAACTCCCCCCCTCTCCTGACAGCCCACATTGGCAGTGGCTCAGAAGGGCAAGCCTAGATCTCACCGGGCTGCCTCCCACGGAACAAGAAATCGAAAGCTTCCTGAAGGTAGCAGATCAACCCGGAGCCTATGAAGCCGAGGTCGACCGTCTACTCAGTTCGCCAGCCTACGGAGAACACATGGCCACTCCCTGGCTAGACGCAGCCCGCTACGCGGATTCCTATGGCTACCAATCCGACCAACTCAGCGTCACCTGGCCTTATCGTGACTGGGTCATCAGAGCTTTTAATGACAACCTACCCTACGACAAGTTTATCACCTACAACCTCGCAGGTGATCTCCTGGAGAATCCCACAAGAGACCAGAAGCTAGCTACGGCCTACAACAGGTTGCACCGCATGACCAATGAAGGAGGATCTATCCGGGAAGAATTTCTTGCGGAACATGCTGCTGACCGTGTCCACACCATGGGCACTGCCATGCTAGGACTCACCATGGAATGTGCGCGCTGTCATGATCATAAGTACGACCCCATTACCCAGCGGGATTATTTTTCCCTAACAGCCTACTTCAATTCCATCGGAGAAAACGGCCTTTACGACCATGCCTCAAAGATCCCTTCTCCATCCATGCTGCTTCCTACTAAGCAGCAAGAAGCGCAACTTCAAGCTGCCCGGAAAGAGCTCATAACCTTAGAAAAGCAGACAAAGGCAATCGAAGAATCTCAACAAAGTGCCTTCGAAGGCTGGCTAAGCAGCCCTGACAAGACGCCGGAGATTCCGGACTTAGTGGGCTATTTCCCCTTGGATTCGGACAATTCCGGCACGCTAAGAAACATGACACCTGGAGCCGATAAAGATGCCAAGCAGAACGGCCTCAAAGCGGTATCCGGGAAAATAGGGGGAGCCATTGAACTCAATGGCGATACAGGAATCACGATCCCCAAATTCCATCGAGCTGATCGCTGGCAAGCCATCACCCACTCCCTTTGGCTCATGGACACCAAAAGGGACGAACTCCCCGTGGTCGTCATGCAGCGCACGTACGGTACGGATGTGGGTTACAATGGCTACGACCTCATGCTGCAGAACGGCTTTCTTGAAGCCCGTTGGTATCGGGTATGGCCTGGAAACGCAATCGGAGTGCGCACTAAGGAACCCATAGAAAAATCTCAATGGCATCAAGTCACCTGGACCTATGACGGATCCAGCAGCGCCGCGGGAATTCGCATTTTCCTGGATGGAGCAGAAGTGGCAACTGAGGTTCTGGCTGACGGCCCGATGATCAAAAACATTGGCCAAAACACCTACGGATCTGGCGATTATACTCTGGGCCAACGTTTCCGGGACAGAGGCTTCGCTGGAGGTCTTGTCGATGAGTTTCGCATCTATTCCAGAGATCTCAGCCCAGTGGAAGTACAGCAGCTATACAGCGGTTCAGCACTTCAGGAAGCTATCCATCGTGGTGATAAAGATCTCCTCGCCCCATACTACTTTTCCGCTCTCAATTCTGCCACGCGTCAACATACACAGGCCCTTCAACAAGCTCGACACTCCTTAGTAAAAAATCAAGATGTCTGCACGGAAGTGGCCATCATGAAGGACACCAAGATTCCCACCACCGCTTACCTGCTGGAACGCGGTGAGTATGATGCGCCAAAGACAACACCGGTACCACGCGCCACTCCTCATTTCCTTCCCCCCATCTCCTCAGATTATCCGGTGAACCGCCTAGGCTTGGCGATGTGGATGACCACCCCAGACCACCCACTTACCTCACGGGTCTTCGTCAATCGCATCTGGCAGCAGTTCTTTGGCCGAGGCATTGTCAAAAGCACTGAGAACTTCGGGGTCCAAGGCGACCTGCCTTCACATCCGGAACTGCTAGACTGGCTGGCTCGAGACTTCGTCAACCACAACTGGGATATCAAACGCCTATGTAAGCAAATCGTCCTCTCCTCCACCTACCGGCAATCGAGCCGGGCCAGCAAAGAACTCCTCGAGCAAGATCCGGAAAATATTCTGTTAGCCAGAGGACCTGCGTATCGACTGGATGCGGAGCTCATCCGGGACACCGCACTCTCGGCCTCAGGATTACTGATAGACAAGCAAGGAGGACCTCCTGTCTCCCCCTACCAACCAGGAGGCGACCTGTGGCGTGAATCCAATGGCATGAGCCCGGCTTTCCGCCAAGGCAAGGGTGAAGCTCTTTATCGGCGCAGTATCTACTCAGTATGGAAACGCACTGCTCCCTTCCCGAACATGCTGGCCTTTGATGCCACGAGTAGAGAAGTCTGTACGGTAAAGAGGGCCCGTACCAATACGCCTTTGCAAGCTCTGGTTCTTCTCAATGACACCCAGTTTGTGGAGGCTTGCCGTGCTCTCGCGGAGAAACACCTCACAAGTTCCGGCCTCAATATCGAGAGTGCTTTTATCAGCCTGACTGGGCGCCATCCCAGCACTAAAGAAACCAAAATTCTTAAGGATCTCTATACTGAACAGTTAGAGCATTTCACAAGCGAAACTACCGCAGCCGAAAAACTGATCAGCACAGGAGAAAGCAAAGCCAGCACAAGCCACCCAGCAGCCAATCTCGCAGCCGCCACGATCGTGGTGCAAACCATTTTCAACCTCGACGCAACAATCTGGAAACGATGAACGAACACACCAATATGGATGATCTCATGGGACTGACACGGCGTCACTTCTTCAAGAAAGCGGCCGCAGGTATCGGCGGCATGGCACTCTCATCCCTCCTTCCCTCCTTCGGTAAAGATGAACTCCCAGTCGACTTGTCTTCAATCGCCCATTACGCTCCCAAGGCCAAGCGCATCATCTATCTCTGCCAGTCCGGCGGGCCGTCTCACATTGACCTCTTTGATGACAAACCGCTGCTTCGAGAGAAAAACGGCGAACAGCTTCCGGACAGTGTTCGCTCCGGTCAGCGGCTCACAGGCATGTCAGCCAACCAGTCGTCCATTCCGCTCGCTGGCTCTCATTTCGACTTCAAGCAATACGGGCAAAGTGGGAATGCCTTTTCCTCCCTACTACCACACACGGCAAGTGTAGCAGATGATCTCTGCATCATTCGCTCGATGTACACGGAGGCGATCAATCACGATCCTGCCATCACCTTTTTGCAGACTGGTTCTCAGATTTCAGGCCGTCCATCCCTAGGCTCCTGGATTTCCTACGGCCTTGGTTCACTCAATGAAAACCTGCCCTCCTTTATCGTCCTCGTCTCCGCAGGTCAGGGAGGCCAGCCACTCTATTCACGCCTCTGGGGTTCAGGATTCCTCGACTCCCGCTATCAAGGTGTGCGCTTCCGAGCCGGTAAGGAGCCCGTCCTCTACCTGACCAATCCCGAGGGAGTCTCCCCTGTGAGCCGGCGAGGTATGCTCGACAAACTCAATGCCCTTAACAAACTGCAATTTGAGAAGGAGCTGGATCCTGAGATAGAGTCCCGCATTGCTCAGTATGAAATGGCCTACCGCATGCAAACCAGCGTGCCCGAGGTGACCGACCTCTCCGATGAGCCTGAATCTATATTCGAACTCTACGGTGAAGATTCCAAAAAGCCGGGCACCTATGCCGCAAACTGCCTGCAAGCGCGACGCCTGGCCGAGAGAGGAGTACGCTTTATTCAACTCTATCACCAGGGCTGGGACCAACACGGCAACCTTCCCGCGGCAATACGCAACCAGTGTAAAGAAACTGACCAAGCCTCAGCAGCACTGATCAAGGACCTCAAACAACGAGGCATGCTCGATGAGACTCTGGTTATCTGGGGTGGTGAATTTGGACGGACAGCATACTCCCAGGGTAAGCTTACCAAAAACGACTACGGTCGCGACCACCACCCGCGCTGTTTCACCATGTGGCTGGCTGGCGGAGGTATCAAACCTGGTATCACCTTCGGACGAACCGATGACTATGGTTATAACATCGTCGATGCTGCTGGGAATCCGATTAACCCGACCAAACACCACTACCACCCGGATGCGGTCCACGTCCATGACCTGCAGGCCACCATACTTCACCTGATGGGGATTAACCACGAACATCTAACATACAAGTATCAGGGGCGCAGGTTCCGTCTGACCGATGTCCACGGCCATGTGGTGAAGCCAATCCTGGCATAAATCGTTCCTATCACTTGCCAAGCGGGGCATCCATAAGCTAAAGCTTAGTAGATCCAAGTTGGATTCCGCATCCGGATGAATCAACCCCAGCCAACACCTGAGGATTCAAGTACTAACCCTGTACCTGAAACCTTTGACCAATTGCTCGCCCAGGAACAAGAATTCCTGAGGCTGCTCATCCGTACCATCGGGGTAAGCCCATCTGATGCTAATGATGTCCTCCAGGAGGCCAACATTTACCTGATCAACAACGCCTCCCAGTTTGAACTAGGCACCAATTTCCGGGCTTGGGCCTCCAAGGTGGTCCGCTACCGCTGTCTCCAGTACTTCCGGGACCAAAAACGCCGGCCCATGATCAATTTGTCCGAGCAAGCCATCGACTTAATCACGGAGGAGGTGTGTGAGCAATACGAGGAGACCGAGCGCCAGTTGCGCAAGCTCAACCACTGCATTGGCAAGCTACCCGAAGAACACGCCGAAATGCTGAAAGCCAACTACCACGACGGCATGAGTCTCAAAGATTTTGCCAAAATCCACAAGAAGAGCCACATGGCTGTACGCAAGACGATGTCTAGGGTACGCCACGCGCTGAAAGAATGCATCGAAAAACTCTAATTTTCCCTGTCACAAACCCCTCCGAATCTCTCTAAGTAGAAAAGTAATGTCGCAAACCACTCCATATGAACCATCGCCTGAGCTCATAGAGCTCGTGCAGCGCGTACTCGATAAAGAGGCGAGCTTGGACGACATTGCGCATTTGAATCATATCATCCCCAGTGATCCTGAGGCTCGCCGCTACTTCGTCAAAATGCGGATGCTGCACTCCAGCCTGATGGATCACTACGGCCAAACTTCCTCCAACATCATTTCATTGAAGGAAGCTGCCAAGAAGTCGACCTCGAGCCAGACGGTCACTCCTGCCACAGCGAGCACAGGCACTCGTAAGCCTCGCCGTAAAAGCTACCTTCTTGCCGCCGCAGCGGTGCTACTCTTCTCACTCGCAGGTACTCTCATCTATCAGAGCTTCGCGCCCAAAGACGCCTATCAGGTTGTCGCTATTCTAGGTGCAGAGAACAAAGAGCATTTCACCACCGACTCCTGGCTCAAAACCAAGGAACAGTATGAGGTCAAAACCGGCTTGGTCGAATTACACTCCGCAGACGGTAACAAAATCACGATCCAAGGTCCTGCCAAATTCACCATTGAAGACCTGAAAACCATCCAACTGAATTCAGGAAAAGCCTGGGCTGTCCTGGACGGCCCATCCATCGATATTAAAACCACCCAAGGCATCGTCAGGGACATCGGCACCACCTTCGGCATAGACCATTCCAATACCAAAGTAACGCGTGTCGACGTATTTGATGGCAAAGTGCAAGTGACCGATAAGAGTACCGCAAATAATCAGGCAGAAGCCGAAGCGGGAGTGGCTCTGATTGCAGTCTCTGAATCGTGGCCACCGGACCGCACAGAAGCAGACGCCTCTCTCTATATCACCGGCCTCAGACGTCCGGTCGGCTTCAGTTTTGTCAATAAGCCTGAAGACATAAGCGCCATCACTTCTTCTCTACCGCTAGATACACAGTGGACACCATTGATTGATCACGTTGGTACAGCATATCCTGGAGGAACAAATCTTGAGATTCGCTGGGCTGGATCTTCCCTCACCTCAACAGGAGGCAACCAATCTAACCTCTCTAAAATCTACCACACCCACCTGCTGGGCTGGCCCTGGTCTGACAATACGATCGAGAAAGCCACAGATTTGCAGTTACCAGAAAATGGCCATACTGGAATCGTTCTTCAGATCAGAAATATTTCCAAGTGGTTAGCCGAGACCAATGCCATAGGCTATAAAGTGGAGATCCTGAGAAATACAGGAGTAAAAAATGCCACCTTACGCCCTGTTTCCCTCTACTCAGGATCCACAACGACCAATCTGGTTGAAACACTCGACCCGATGAATGAGAAAATACTCTCCGCAGATTATCCCGACCAAGGAAATTCTGTAGGTTTCCGGGTTCATCAATCCTTCTCTGACACCCTCACCGAAGACGTTGTTACCATCACCGTTCCCGGCCAGCCCTTACAGAGCAATACCATTCGCTCAAACATCTCGGCGGCAAGACTCATCCCTGTCTTTAAATAATAAAAACTGATCAATTATTGGAAGTTTTTTGTCACACTCACTGCTCTTTGGCTCTTAGGCAGTGAACTCAAGCAGTCCACATGACTCAAACTGCTGGTTCATACACGAACAATACAATGAACCCTATGACAAAAACACTCCTACTCAGCTCTACGCTGGTCCTTGGCGGCATGGTACACGGTGCCACTCTGTTCACATCGAACTTTGATGGAAATGACTCCGCAACTACAGGATATGTTCAGAACTCTAGCGGCTCCAGCTCCGTGACAGTATCTTGGACTAACGTAAATACAGCGGTTAGTAACATCTCTAATATCAGCGTAGTAAGCCCAGCTGGTGGTTTCATTAACCAAGGATCAGCGTACTCCGACGGCAACAACCTCTATGTGAACCATAACCTTAATATCGATGACAGAGCAGATGCCCGCGGGTACAGCTTCACATTTACTCTGGATTCAGCATTTAGCCTCACCAACCTTCAGGTAATCTCAGGTCATACAAATAATACTGGTTCACAGAATCAGGCATTTGCTTCTGACCTCACGTTCACACTCTCTGGAGGTTCTCTTGGGTCCGATTTGACTGAAACCAAGCTTCAACTGGACTATACTGGAATCGACTATATCACTTCTGACTTTGATCTCGGCAACACCGTAATCGACGCAGGCACATACACCATCACAGTTTTTGAAAACAACATGGGAGGCGGTGGCGCCTATGCCATTTATGACGGCATCACTCTCGAAGGCACAGCAGCTATCCCAGAACCAAGCAGCACCGCACTTGTCGGCCTTGCTGGCCTAGGATTTATCCTGCGTCGCAGACGATAAGCTTTTTTCTTCATCTCAACTATTGAGAATATGTGTGACGCACGTCACCAGCCCCTGGCTGGTGGCGTGTTTTGTTATCCAAGAGAGCAGCCTCATTCAGACATGCAAAAAAAATTTCATAATTCCTGTCACACTCACGCATCTCTCGCTCTGAGGTAGTGAGCTGATTCATGCTCTGAATAGCCACTGCAATATACACAAAATAATGAAAAAAACACTAATAACAGCCACGCTCCTCACAAGCGCAGGCCTGGCAAACGCCGCCACGATCATTAATGTAGTCAACTCCGGCTTCGAAGACCAAGTCCTCGCCGACGGCCTTACTACACGAACAGCAGACGGAGGTGACGGCACGATCACGGGCTGGACCGAGTCAAACACTGCGGACCACCTAGCCTATGTCACCAATCCTTCCAATACAGGAGCAAATACTGCGAACAATGATGCTGAGACAATTCTTCCTCTGGAAGGTAGCAATGCAGCTTTCTTCCAGAACAGCTCCATCTCTCAAACCCTGAGCGGTTTTGACATCAAGACTGGTGACATAATTACGGTGGAATTCGACTTGTGGAGAGTAAATGGCGGCGGCGATACCTTCCGCATCGATTTTGGAGGAATTGGCGAGACTAGTGGCACTGGAATCAATGACGGCACCATCGGCGGCGACATGGTTACTGATGCTGGCCCGGAACGTTATTCAGTGGACTTCATCGCCACCTCAGACATCACTGCGGGTGATCTCGTATTTAGATCAACAGCAGGAGGCAATAGATATCTCCTGGACGACGTTGTAGTCACCTACTCCACGGCTGCCGTACCAGAGCCATCCAGCACAGCCCTCATCGGCCTTGCTGGCCTTGGCTTCATCCTGCGCCGCAGACGATAAGCACCCTTCTTGTTTTTCATCTCAACTATTGAGAATAAGTGTGACACACGTCACCAGTCCTTGGCTGGTGGCGTGTTTTTGCTTCAAAGCGGCATCTTCCACATTTCCCACTGGTAAGAAGCAGGAGATTATTGATAACAACAGCTCATGTCCGTTCAGACCTCACATCCCAGCATGCCTGACCGTCCCAAGACTGTCGGCTCCATTGGCGACGCCTCCCTGCTTGATTACCCCTTCAACGCGGATGAGTGTGAGATTCTCGAGTTCCGTCTGGACTCCTTGGTATCAAGCCTCCCCAAGGTCAAGGACACCCTCATCAAACTGAAAACCACCCAACTGCAGACTCTCATCACTGCTCGCTGTGAGTCCGAAGGCGGCACACCCAGCCTCACGCCTGAGCAGCGCACTCAGCTACTTGCGGCCCTATCCCCGCTTGCCACCTTCGTGGATATTGAACTGGCAAATTTCCAGGCGATGGAATCCGCGGTCACTCAGGCGCGTAATAACAATGCCCTAGTCATCGCTTCCTTTCACGATTTCAAAAAGACCCCCACCCAAGACGTTCTGAGAAATAAGATCAGAGAGTCCATCGACCAAGGTGCGGACATCGCTAAAATCGCTGTGCAGCTCAATTCACTGGAGGATATGTTCTCCTGCGCCAAACTTCTCCAAGAGGGCCATCCTATTGCCATTTCCATGATGGGCATGGGTGCACTAGGCCCCACTTCCCGCCTTCTCTTTGCCCAACTGGGTTCGGTACTCAACTACGGATACCTTGGCAATAAATCCACCGCCCCAGGCCAATGGCCAGCCTCCCTGATGAGCCAAGCGATTCGCTCCACCAAACCATTCTGACGAAATAGCACAGCGTAAAATGTAGTTTGCACATAGCCGAACGCAGCCGAATCCCCTACTCTCCCCATTCCTGCAGAATTACCAGATCCCGTATGAAGAACCCGCAAAACAACCTCCATGTTATCTTTGATATGGATGGAACTATCTTCGATACGGAACAGATCTACTGCCGAGCTTTCCGTCTGGCTCTGGCAGAGCAAAACTTGGATCTCAGCGTGAGTGAGTACTATGCTCACCTTGCTGGCACGACCAATGACTATATTTATAAATACTGCGCCAAGAAATTCGGTTCTAAGCTAGCTCTTGATGCCTTCATGGCCTCGTGGCCGAAGCATCTCAATACCTTCATCACTACAGCAGGCATACCTCTCATGCCTGGAATCAAAGATCTGCTTGAGAAATTAGCCGAGCTTGAAATCCCCATGGCCGTGGCTTCCTCAAGCGACCGGGCAGAGATCGATCAGTTTCTAGGCATCGCCGAAATAACGCACTACTTCAGCCACATAGCCGCTGGTGATGAGGTCACCCAAAGCAAGCCTGCTCCGGAGATCTACCTACTGGCTGTTGAGCGCCTCGGCACGACACCGGAGCACTGCATTGCGCTTGAAGATTCCAATCATGGTGTAGCCTCCGCCCATGCCGCTGGTATCAAAGTGGTTATGAAACCCGGTCTAGGCGGCCCCAATGAGCACTCCAAGCAAGTCGCCATGATTACTGATGACGTCTACT
The DNA here is from genome assembly GCF_900141815.1 of Rubritalea squalenifaciens DSM 18772. Lineage (NCBI taxonomy): Bacteria > Pseudomonadati > Verrucomicrobiota > Verrucomicrobiia > Verrucomicrobiales > Rubritaleaceae > Rubritalea > Rubritalea squalenifaciens. Next base: position 553,059 of record NZ_FQYR01000005.1, on the reverse strand, counting down.
CGACCACTCTTGCGCTTATAAACCCCACCAGACTAAGCTGCTAAGCAGCATTCCCCACCTTCAGCAAAACCACTCCCCCTAGGATGAGGAGCATGCCTAGCGCGGAACTCCAGCTGATGGCTTCCTGGTAAAATATCCAGCCAGTACAGGCAATCAGGATAATACCCAATCCACACCATATGGCATAGGCATAGGCCAAGGGTATCACTCGAACGGCCAGCGACAAAAAGTAGAAAGCGGCAACGTAACCAATCACTACAATGAGCGATGGCCATAACTTACTGAAACCATCGCATGCTTTCAAAGCTGTGGTTGCCACTACTTCGGAACAGATTGCCAGTAAAAGATAAAGCCACGCCATACAGTTATTTCCTTCAAATGATTTTATGCTCTCTCTAAATGAGCCTCACACTCCTTGGCAATTTTGGCTTTTCTTCCAAAATACCAGTAGCTGCTTACCAAACAGACGACCCCTATCATGGTCATGAGCCAGGTAAATTCCCTGAAGAACACCAACTTGTCCATGTCACCGAACAAGCTTCCACGCAGGAAATACAAACTAACTGCCCCGACGTAGCCCACTCCATCGCAAACATAGATCGCAAAAACGGCCGTCCCTTGGAAACGCGTCGAGGCAATGATCTGATCAAAAAGGACAGAGCCAAATGGCACATAAGTCATATAAACTCCTACTCCCGTCATCACCATCCAGCTAAAGCCTGTAATCAGCCCGGCCTGATAGAGCCAAGTTCCTCCGCCCAATACAGCCAAACCTACTAGCATGAAAAGCCATACCAGCAAGAGGCCTCCTCGATGCATCACTTTTCTGAGCCAGTAAAGTAAACCTAGCCCCAAGGTCACCGCAAAAGCGACGATGGTTTCCGAGGTTCCCAACAGACTCTGATTTTCCTTGGAGTCCTCATACCCCATCAAACGGAAGATATCCACTTGGTAGGTATCACGGAAATCGCGATACGCTGTAAGGAGCAAATACGCAGCGCACAGCAGGAATAGCCCCAGAGCAAACTGCTTCAAGAATACCATACGCTCATTTCCCATCATCACCTTTCTTTCAGAGCGTTCAGCAACATCCTTTTCATCAGGATCAGGGATTTGCTTCAGTAAAAACACGGCAATCGCAAAAATAGGAAGGTAATGAAGCCCTACCACAAAAGGCATCCACCCTTCACTAACAGGCCCTGTCAGCTGGACTAGCTTTGGGCTCAAAAGAGGCACTCCATGCCACCAAGCGGCATCACTACCCGCGATGACCGCCTTACCAAAATCCTTCACAATACCACTCGCCATGATGAACGAGCAGGACAAACCCGCGAGAAGCACCTCGGAGGTTCTGCGCCCTTCCAGATAAGTCACTACCACTCCCCAAACCACGCCGAGCGCCAGACCATTCACTGCTATGGGGAGTACCTTCCAATCATTCGGCAAGATACCATAGATAAGCAGGCTGAGCTCAGCGACTGCAATCACACCAAACAGAAAGATCCCTCGCTTCCTGTGATCCAGCTCAGAACACACTTTGATCCCGATAATTTTGGACGCCGCATAACCTAGCAACTGTGATGCAGCCAGTGCCGCCTTGAGCCCGACCTCACCACCAAACCAAGTCTGTCCCTCAAATGCCGCCGCGGCATAGGGCTTGCGAAAGGCATACATCGCAAAATAAGTTAAAAAGGCAGCCATCGCCGCATAGGCTGTAAAAGCGGTCTGACTAGTCGTAGTCAGATAGCTTTTGAGGCGACCTTGTCGTGGTGGATCTTGAGTAGACATATTGGAAGCGCTTTATCCCGTGCTTTAATACTTAGACAAGTTCGATCGCCTGAGGCAACACTACTGTCACAATGAATAACGTTGGCGGTCTTAAAAACTATCATTTTACATACTATCCTTGGCACTTTCGCCAGCTAGACTGCATCGAAAATAGACGAGAACCAATATTGCTGATTCCCCTAGTAACTCCATGATGAAAGCTCATCCATCATACTCTCTCTGGTACCTCTTGCTGCTCATAGTCAGTGGATCACTGCATGGGGACGAGGAATTAGACTGGCCCAAACTACTCATCAACAAATCCAGCCCGCCAGTCAATATGCCTGATTTGGACTCTCCCCCCTATCACTACACCACCAAGACCTTCCAATTCATCTCTAACGAGAAAATCGCCATCGATAAGATCAGATCATTTGCTGTCACGGCGGAATCCGTTCCTGCAGCCCTATCCAGGATTCCGCTCCCGCTCTATTCACCACCTGAAGATAAAAAGGGAGGCAAAGTGCCCATCTATCTCTTCAGCGACACGGAGAGCTTCATCAGAGCAGGAGGCAAACGCTCCAGTTCAGGCTATTACTCTGGTAGAAAAAAGAGCGTTTATCTCCGCTCTGAACACTTCATCAAAGTTCCCATAGGCCGACTCCCCAACTACAGACTGCTGGTACATGAGTTGACACACATGAGCACTCATGGAGTCTTGGGCTATTTACCCTCATGGCTCTCTGAGGGCACAGCAGAATACATGTCCGCCGCATTCATCCCCAAAGGCTCCTACCGCTTTGATGACATGGTTCGCCGCATTCCCGCCCACGCCAAAAAATTCATCGATATCAGAGCAGTGGTTGAGCTCCCCAAATTCGAAGATCTCATCGCCATGAACAACCGCCAGTGGGGTGAGGAGCTCCAAAAACTTAACGAGGACGAAAGTTTCTATCCTCACTATCTTGCAGCCCTCATCATCACTCACTATATCTATCACCTTGACCCTCAAGGAAGGGAGAACTGTAAAACCTACATTTCCACGCTCAAAGATAGGAAATCAATCCAAGAGGCTAATACCGTACTCTTTCCCCAAGAGATCAGAAAGGAGCTCCCTCAAAAGCTGGAAAAGTACTGGCAGCAACGTGGGCTGAAAATCCGCTTTCAAAAGTAGCCCATAGCCCCTACCCTGCCCACATCAAAGCACTTGCACCAGACGGCGCAGCGCGCTAACGAACTTTCCAACGAAACAAACATTATATCATGATCGTCTCTCCTAAAATCCGCGGATTCATCTGTACCACTGCCCACCCTGACGGCTGCGCTGCCCACGTTCAGGAGCAAATCGACTACGTGAAGTCCAAGCCTAAGCTTGAGAACGGACCTAAGAACGTCCTCGTTATCGGTGCATCCACAGGTTACGGTCTCGCTTCCCGTATTGTCCCAGCATTTGCTTCCGGCGCAAACACTCTCGGTCTCTTCTTCGAGAAGCCAGGTTCTGAAAAGCGCACTGGCTCCGCTGGCTGGTACAACTCCGCCGCCTTCGAAAAAGCTGCCACAGCTGAAGGCCTTTTTGCCAAGTCTCTCAATGGCGACGCCTTCTCCCACGAGATGAAGGCTCAGGCCGTCGACATCATCAAAAACGAAATGGGAGGCAAGATCGACCTCGTGGTTTACTCACTCGCTTCCCCACGCCGTACTGACCCTGATACAGGTGAAGTCTACAAATCCGTTCTCAAAACCACTGGTGGTGACTACACCAACAAGACTCTCAACACCGACAAAGGCGAGGTCGAAGAAGTCACAATCGGTGCCGCTACTCCTGAGGAAATCGAGCATACTATCAAGGTAATGGGCGGTGAAGACTGGGAACTCTGGATGAACGCACTCTCCGACGCCGGCGTCCTTGCCGACGGCGTGAAGACTGTGGCTTACTCCTACATCGGCCCTGAGCTCACTTGGCCAATCTACACCGATGGCACCATCGGTCAGGCAAAGAAGGATCTTGAGAAGTCCTGCGCCCAGCTCAACGAGAAGCTCTCCAGCCTCAACGGTGAAGCCTACGTCTCCGTGAACAAGGCTCTCGTCACCCAGGCATCCTCTGCCATCCCGGTAGTCCCACTATACATCTCCATCCTCTACAAAGAGATGAAGGAGAAAGGTCTCCACGAAGGCTGCATCGAGCAGATCGAGCGTCTCTTCGCAGACCGCCTGTACTCCGGTGACGCCAAGCTCGACGAAGCTGGCCGCATCCGCATCGACGACTGGGAAATGCGCGACGATATCCAGTCCGCTGTCGCTGAAAAGTGGAAGACTGTTTCCAACGAGAACTTCTCCGAAATCGCTGACTTCCAGGGTTATCAGGACGAGTTCCTCAAGCTCTTCGGCTTCGGTCTAGAGGGTGTCAACTACGAAGCTGATACCGACCCAGCTACTGGCGTTCCATCTATTGCCGAGTAATCAAAATTGATTTTGCAACGCCCTGTCTCACCCGGGACAGGGCGTTTTTTCTTAACGGCGAACACTTCCCCACCTTGAAAAACGAACGCGCAGACTCACTCCTCGTATCCAGAAACCTCTGCGACTCACGCGAGCAGGCCAAACGCCTCATCCTCGCCGGAGAAGTTCTCGTGGGAACTACCGTCGTCTCCAAGCCTTCAACCAAGCTTCCCGTCGATGCGGAGATCACCATCAAGGAGAAGCCTAAATACGTTTCCCGTGGAGGTCTAAAACTAGAGGGGGCTCTCGACCACTTCCAGATCGACCCCACCGGCTACGTCTGCATGGACTGCGGCGCCTCAACTGGCGGCTTTACCGACTGCCTGCTCCAGCGTGGAGCCGTCAAGGTACATGCCATCGATGTCGGCACCAACCAGCTCGTCTGGAAGCTCAGAAACGATCCTAGGGTGATCGTGAAGGAAAAGTTCAATGCCCGCCACATGGTGCCCGAGGACATCGGCGAAAAGGTTGACCTCGCCGTGACCGACGTCTCCTTCATTTCCCTCACCAAAATCCTCCCCCCTCTCTTCTCCATCCTCAAGCCTGAGGCAAAAATCATCTGCCTCGTCAAACCTCAGTTCGAGCTGGAGCGCGACGAGATCGGTAAAGGCGGCATCGTCCGCGAGCCTGAGCTACACCAGAAAGCCGTCGACAAGATCCACCGCTTCGTCACCGAGGAGCTTGGCTACCAGTGGCTGGACCATACTGACTCACCCATCACCGGCACGGATGGAAACAAGGAATACCTTGCCTTGCTTTCGTTCTAACATAGTCTGCATGGTGACATGCAAATGAAACTCCTCCTACTTCCGCTCGCGATCTCATCTTTCGCCATCTCATGCACCTCCACCAAAGTAGACTACTTTGGCGAGACCCTGCAGGAATTTCCCAAGCCGACTTGGCGCGATGCCAAAGAGGTCAACAGGGTGAACAAGGGGCTTGCAGGCACCGTGACTTACCAGATCTACGATCACAAGGCGACAGCTTCTCTCAGCTGGAGAAAGTATGATGCGACAAAGGATGCCAACATCAAGGAATGGGTCGGCGATATGGGTACGCCACCACCAGCCTATGTTCTTGATAAGCTCACACTCTCTGTTGATGGGGCATCGATAGCTGTTCCTAAATCGAAATACCAATTCATCTGCTCTCAGTGGAAGCCTAACGGAGCTGGCAATACGCACTTCATCCAGAGAGACGGTCTTGGCTGCCTGCTGGTCACCGTGGGAGATGGCGGAGAAGCCTACTCAGTCGTCTACGTCTTTGATCCGGTCAAAAAGACTCTTGTCTACCACTCAGTTGAAGACGGCCCCTCAGTTGACAACCAGATCATCTATTAAACAAAAAAAAACGCATGATGATTCATCATGCGTTTTTCAAATTTTCTAAGGAATGATGCTAGGAAAGTTCATCTTCGATGAACTCCTCCACTAGGTCAGGCACCTCAGCGAGAGCATCCCAGAGATCCTCTTCGATCTCGTCAAGATAGTTGCTTTCTTGTTCCGTGTACTGGTCACGATCTTCCTTGCGTGTCTGGCACCACTGGCTGGCATTGATCAGGTCAACCATGCGCTCACATCCAATCATGTCGAATGATCGCAGGATGCGCGAGTAGTCCAGGCCGCTTTGCCAAAACTCGTGTAAACCTTCCCCTTCTTCGATGGCACGCACAGCGTCAACGGCATCCACGATAGCGCGTTCTTCCCTGTTGAGCGTTCTTTCTTCGCTGGCTTCCTCCAACTCTTCGAGCAGCTGCTCTACCTCTTCACTGAATTCTACTTTCTCGATCATTTTCCCCGTACTTAGCGAAGAATTTCCAAACTGCAACCCTGTTTGAGTCAAAATATTTGCACCCTCTTATCAGAAGGAAAATGCGAAGCTGAGCGCGTAATGCTCAGGCACCTTCAATATCAAAATGATAGTCGTGGCCAAGTGACGCCTTAGACTCTGCGGCGCCGGATGATAAGCCCCAAACCAGCAAGGCCGATCATCATGCTAATAGAAGTTTCAGGTACCAAAACGACTTCCGCACCATCTATTTTCACATCACTAAAATGCATGTTTCCAGTACCGTCCCAACCGTATAGGCGCACTTCGATACTCTCCGTCACTCCATCCCACTCAGCACCTGTGAAGGTATCACTCCAGGTTTCCGTATTGCCACTTCCGGTACTTCCTGAACCAGGGGTTCCGAAAGGGGTGTCAATGCCGGCATCCAATTGATCGGCGGCACTGAAGCCTCCTCCACCAACAACGGCTAAGGTCGCAAATTTCTCTGGAGCGCCACTACCATTCCTGTAGGCGGTATACGAGATCGTGGCTCCATCAAGATTGAGCATATAACCCGATGCCGCCTGGATCGTGAAAGAAATGAATCGATTACCCGCCACCGCATCTCCCACAGTGGCTGACACAGAGCCACCCCAGTTCACTAGGTTCCAGTCGTTGCTGGCTGCACCTCCGGCGGTAGTCGAATTAAGAACGGAGGGTTCAAAGGCATTCAAGCCGACAAGAAGATCCAGATTCGCATCCTTCGTATCTACATCGGTGAGTTCAAAGGTATCTGGATCAAACAGAGAATCACCAGCCACACCAGAGAAGTCAAAATCTAGAATAAGGGCTGCTTGAGCCGAGGAGGCACAAACTAAGGATGCGATTAGACTGGTCAGCTTTTTCATTAGCTCCATAGGGGAATTCAACTAATACACTACACAACATATCCTTTATGTTCAACCACTAATGACCTCTCAATCTACAAATCTCCTTCCAATAAGCCTGAGCGAGTTTTTACTCTTCTACTCATGCTAGAAAACCAGTATGAACATGATGTTCATAGATGATGAAAAAATTGGATTTTCATAAAGCGACTCTTGGGGATCAAGTCACCAAGAGCCTGAAAAAGCTGATAAAGCAGGGAAAATGGCCTGATGGTCTCCCCGGTATCCATACCCTGGCTGAAGAGCTGGGGGTCAGTCGTCGACCAGTAGAAGACGCACTTAAAAATCTTGAGGCAGAAGGTTGGCTCACCAAAGCCGAGAGAGGAAAGCGCCGAAAAATCATTTCCAAGGTCGCGCACAAGCGACAGTCCCACATCATCATCTTCACTCCTCCCATAGAAATTCACAACAACCTCGACAAGGCGGTCATGCGCATGGTGGAAAACTACTTGCGGTCCCAGAATGTATTGATCACCCACATCCAAGTATCTCCCGGCAGTGACTGGACCAAGCGTAGACTCATTGATGCGATCCCCGAAGATGTCGATTTTACAGGCATTATCACCCACTATGTGCAGATCGCATTTATTCGGCAGCACCTCTCAGCGTCTCTTCCTATACTCGACTTTGGATTACTCGCCACTGAGGATCCTCTTGTTTCTCACATTTACTATGCTCAGTCAGATGTCATCGAATCGGTGTTCCGGGGCGCTTTGCGCAAAGGTATCGAAACTCCCTGCCTACTGAACTGGACTTTCCGCAAGCCTCTTAGGGAGAAACTCTCGAAAAGACTAAAGGTCATCTTTGCTGAGGAGGGAAAAAAGTTTAATCCCAAAGTACATTTCCCGGAGCTGTCGAGTAAAGATCTGGATGAACAACTCCAGTATCATCTCATCAACCACAAACCCTCGATCATCTTCACGATTCAAGCCCAGTTCTGGGCCAGAGTCATCAGCCACCCCTTTGTGAGAAGAAGTGGCATACCTGTATTCACTCTTATCGATGATCCTGTATTCACAGAATTCCCCCACTCACCAGCCGCGATCATCCTGAACATGGAAGATTTCAGAGACGCTGCCCGTGAATGGCTCAACGATATCCAAGCAGGAGAATGGCCATCATTCTCCCGCCCGGTGAGTTACAAACTGGCACTGAGCCAGCACGACTAAACTACTCCACCGTCACGCTCTTGGCCAGATTACGAGGCTGATCAATTTCACAGCCCTTCAGTCTAGCCACATGATAGGAGAATAGCTGGAGAGCTACTGTGGCGGTAATCGTAGCCGTATACTGAGGACTGGCTGGTATCTCAATCACCCAGTCACAGGCTGCACGTGCCTCTTCGTCTCCTGTAGTGATCACACCTAAGACTGGAGCTGATCTCGCTTTGGACTCAGCCACATTGCCCATGGTCTTGTCCTTCCCTGGACCATCATTGAGCAAGGCCACTACTGGCATCTCTTCATCTAACAGAGCAATTGGACCATGCTTCAGCTCAGCCGCATTGTAACCCTCAGCATGAATGTACGAAATCTCTTTGATCTTGAGAGCCCCTTCCAAAGCCACTGGATACATGTAGCCTCGGCCAATGTAGAACATACTTCTGTAGTTCACGAAGGACTCCGCCACTTTGGCAATAGCGTCGTTCTGCCCCAGGACTTGCTCCACAAGCTCAGGAACCTGCTCGATCTCACGAGCCATCTTCATCCCCTCCTCGCGAGAGAAACGGCGCGAACGTGCCAATTTAAGAGCCACCATCAGCAATACCGAGACCTGACAAGTAAATGCCTTCGTCGAAGCCACACTAATCTCAGGACCTGCGTGCAGATAGATACCCCGGCCCGTCTCGCGAGCAATCGTGGAACCTACGACATTGACCAAACCAGCCACCAAGGCTCCTTTGTCCTTAGCCTCACGCACTGCAGCCAAGGTATCGGCAGTCTCTCCAGATTGACTGATAGCGAGAACTATATCGCGGCTATTGACGATAGGATTCCTGTAGCGAAACTCCGCAGCCTGCTCCACCTCGGCTAGCATGCCTGCGAAATCCTCAACGGCGTACTCACCCACTAGGCCTGCATTCATGGATGTGCCGCAGCCCACGATAAGCAATCGGTGAAGATCCACCAGCTCACGAGCTGTTAGATTGAGACCAGAAAGGATGGCTGTCCCTCGGTCGTGATCAAGCCTGCCCCGAATCGCGTTACGGATAGCCTCTGGCTGCTCGAAGATTTCCTTCAGCATATAGTGCTCATAGCCGCTCTTCTCCGCAGCTCCCTCAGACCAGTCGATCTCCGCTCTTTCCCGCTGCACTTGTCGGCGGTCCAGCGTACTAATCTCCACCTTGCCTCCCTCCACGCGAGCGATGTCATTGTCGTCCAGATAGATAGCCTGTCGGGTATGGTTAATGATCGCAGAGGCATCAGATGCCACAATCGTCTCATCCTCACCCAGGCCAATTACGATCGGCGAACCTCGTCTCGCTACGATCAGCACTCCTGGCTCATCCACAGACTGGCAGCAAATACCAAAGGTACCGTGCACCTCCTTGAGGGCTTTGATCACGGCTTCTTGTAATCCAGTCTCTGGCGAATAATGAGAATCGATCAAATGACAAAGCACCTCTGTATCAGTCTCAGAGAGAAATTCTCTCCCTTCTCCTTGCAGACGCAACTTCAGACTGGCGTAGTTCTCAATGATCCCGTTATGCACCAGTGCGATTCGATTATTTGGCACACTATGCGGATGGGAGTTTACTGTAGAAGGCGGACCATGAGTCGCCCAGCGAGTATGAGCAATTCCTGTATGCGCATCCTTGTACTGGCTCATTCCCTCTGTGCCACCTAGTAACTCGGCTAAGTTATCGACCTTACCTTCTCTTTTAAAGATATCGATCTTGTCGCCGCGTGATATGGCGATTCCTGCAGAATCATATCCACGGTATTCGAGTTTCCTGAGACCATTGATTAACAAAGGCACCACTGCCTTGCTTCCTGAATATCCTACTATGCCACACATTATCTTACTCTCCTTCTAACAAATCTTTCTGAACCGTACCATTTGGTCTGGTACTCGTACCGGGACCTAACTTTCTGCCGGGATAAATAGCCGTGTGAATGCCTGTGTGCACACCGTCACCAATGATCGTGCCGAACTTACGGCGGCCAGTCTCCACCAAATCCCCTTGTACCATGGAGCGGTGATTCACACCGTCATGCCTGAGGTTTGAAGTTATCGTACCAGCCCCCAAATTTGTCTGGTGACCAATCACAGAATCTCCCACGTAACTGAGATGACCAATCGAAGTCTCGTGACCAATCAGTGAGTTCTTGATCTCCACCGCCTGTCCGACATGGACTCCATCACCGATGGTCGTATTTCCTCGGATATAGCAGTTAGGCCCAATCTTACAGTGCTCACCAATGATGACATTTCCCTCAATAAATACACCCGGAAGAATACGTGTACCGGCTCCGACAGAGATGACTCCCTCAATATGAGCAGCTGGGCTCACCTCACCAACTCGATGATCCTCCACTAAGGCTCCGACCACCTGCTCATTCACAGTGATCAGGTGCCAAGGGTAGCGAATTAGCAAGGACTTCTCGGAACTTTCCAAAGTCTGCGTAGCCTTCTCCGTACCTATCCAAGCCAACTCATCTCCGCCCCTGGAAACAAGCACGGTGCCTTCAGCCTCTTGACTAAGGTTTGTCCAATCCTCGGCACTCACCCAGGCATTGGCATAGAGATTGGCATTTGCCGGTGCCAAGGTGCTTTGTAAGACTTCAAGACTCGTCCCAGCGATGAATTGGTCAGGCTTTACGCCACCTACTGTCAGTGGCCACATGTTTCCCTGATCGTAGGGATCTAAAATATTCATCTTCTATGCTCCTATGGTTTGTTTCACGGCGCCGCAGATTTTCTCTGCCACTTGCTTGGCCAGGCCAGCATCCTGAGCCTCTACCAAGACCCGGATTTTTTTCTCCGTGCCTGAGTAGCGTACCAGGATTCTCCCTTTGTCGCCTAACAATTTCTCGGCATCATCTATACAAGCCTTCAGCTCAGGTACCTCCTCGATGGGAGGTTTCTCTTTCACCTTCAATCCATGTAGCCCTTGTGGATACTCTTCCATACAGGCAGCCAATTCAGCAAGGGGCTTCCCACTGGACTTCATGATACCCAGCACATGCAGAGCACTCATGATGCCATCCCCAGTCGTTGCACTGTCAGCAAAGATGATGTGTCCTGAATTCTCCCCGCCTAGACTGAAGCCCTTCTCTCGCATCCTCTCGATTACCAAGCGATCACCTACACCGGTTGTCTCCAGCTTGATACCCTGTTTATCCAGGCCGTCACGCAATCCAAGATTACTCATCACCGTAGCCACGAGTGTGTCTTGCTTCAGCTTACCAGCCTGCTTGAGAGCAATCGCACAAAGGCAAAGCACACGGTCTCCCGACACGATTTCTCCATTCGCATCGATAAAAATAACGCGGTCAGCATCGCCATCAAAACAGACTCCCAGATCGGCGCCATTCTCTACGACTAAAGCCGCAGTCTTCTCCGGATACAATGCGCCACAATCTGCATTGATGTTTCTACCATCTGGAGAAACGTTGCACTTGATCACCTCAGCTCCAAGCTCTTCGAAAATCAGTGGGCCTACAAAGTAGGACGCTCCATGGGCACAATCGACGACAATCTTTAGTCCCTTCAGTGAACGAGATCCAATCGCATTCTTGGCAAACTCGATATAGCGACCTGTAGCATCATCAATACGATACGCTTTCCCAAGTTGCTTGTCTGCACCTGCATCATCCAGCCTCTCTGCAAGAATCAGCTTCTCAATTTCTTCTTCCAGTTCGTCATTCAGCTTATAACCATCAGGCCCAAAGATCTTGATTCCATTGTCTTGAAACGGGTTGTGTGAGGCCGTCAGCATGATACCTGCATCACACGCCATGGATTGAGTCAAATGGGCGACAGCTGGTGTTGGTAGTGGCCCAGTAAGTAAGACCCTTGCGCCTTCAGAAACCAGCCCTGACGTCAAAGCTGTCTCCAGCATATAACCAGAAAGTCTCGTATCCTTGCCAATCACGACCTTCTTCTTTTCTCCAGATCCATTGGAGAGCACTCTGGCAACAGCTCGCCCCACCCTCAGAGCAACCTCTGGAGTGATTGGCCACTCATTGGCTTCCCCCCTAATTCCATCAGTTCCAAATAATTTCTTCATACTACAATTGAGCAAATTCTGGGCTCCTCATAACTAAGGAGCAATGTATTGTAACGCATTTTTTCTCTATTTTACGAATATTAATCACCAACTAACAAGAACCACCTGTAGGACACAACTAATTAACACACAGAGATTAGATGACTTATGAGAATGGAAAAACAGCGAAAAATACAAGTATTACCCCCAAATTACTAATATCACCCCCTGCGAATTTCCCCTGGAGTCTTGCCAGTGAGGCGTTTCACGAAACGGCACAAATGATCAGGCCCTGAAAATCCGCATATTTCGGATAACTCAGACAAAGTCTCTGTGCTGTTTCTCAAGATCTCCACAATTTGATAGCAGCGAACTCGCTCAAGCTCTTGCTTGGGGCTTCTTCCCAAAGTCGCCTGAAACTTTTGTCTTAGCCCCTCCCGGGATACTCCAGCCTTACGGCAAAGCTCTTCCACGGTGATATTAGTCTGGAGAGGACTCGTACGGATATACTCGAGCGCCGCAGTCACTACAGGATCAGGCAGGATCACATAACGTGTCGACTCACGGGCAACCACGGTTCCTGGAGCTACCTTCAGTGTGTAATCATCGGAGACTTCCTCACCCTCCATGAGTTTGTAGAGCAATTCAGCTGCAGCATAGCCTATCTTTCTACCCGGGTAGGGAATACTTGTTAGTGGAGGATACGTGGTATGGCAAAAAACAACATCATTGGAGACGCCAATGATCGCCATTTGCTCGGGACACTTGATTCCTAAGGACTTCATCACACGAATGGCTGAAACCCCTGCAATGTCATCCTTACTGAGAAGACCACAAGGTCTAGGCAAATCTTTGAGTGCCTGAAGGCATTTCATCACCTGCTTTGGCCGCGTCTTTATCGGAAATGAAGATGCGGGAACATCAATCCTGTAAAAATTCAACCCATTAGAAACTACCTGTTCCTCAAAGGCCTCCATGCGTTCTTTGGAATATTGTCTGTTAGACTCGTGAACGTAGGCAAAATCTCTCAGACCCAACGATTGAAGATGATCGAATCCAGCTCTGCCCACCGCCTGGTTATCTACAATAACCCGTGGTATCTCCGGAGCAGCTCCTGGATATTCCGTACTCAGGTTGATAACTTTGATACCGGCTTTCTTCCAGGCTCTCGCTTCCTCCTTAGAATAGCGGTATACAAGTAAGCCATCTCCTTTCCACGATTTATCGATAGGGTCGTGAGGCAAGTCACCACCACTGGGCTGATCAAAGTGTAATTCGATCGAAACACCTGTGCGTTGGAAATCCACCAGACCTTCGAACAAGCGATAGGCGTACCCTGACAGCCAGTCCGGTAATCTGACACCAACTTTGTATCGATGGGAAGTCTCTGGGAGCATGATCGTACACTAACTCTCAACTTGCCACTTTGACAATATTTTTTGCACTGAAGCCATTGATTCAAATCATCTCACTAACCTATAATCATCACGCTCAAACACAGAACATCATGCTCATCACACTGCAATAAACCTAACATAAGGCCACTGTTCACCCTGCCTTATATCTCTTTGTGTTACATGCGTGAGTTGTCCGGTCTAGGCCGGGCAACTCCTTGTAACCCAGAATCACAACCACTTCTGGAGGAATCTCTGCTCAACGGTCACTCTCCCTATTAAATGACCTCATTCTTCCTCCTCTAGTGTCAACAAATGGAATCTCGGATCAGGTCAGAAACTCATTCCTTCGGATCTGATGTCCAAAACCAGAAACACACAACATGAACCATCGTCAGCTTAGATGGGTTCTCACACTAGGAGTTTCTTCCATCCTCACAGGAAGCCTGCTCGCCGTGGAGCCCTTTGAAATGATTATTATCCCGGACAGCCAACGCTACGCACAAGTCATCAACCACGGAGGGCCAGACCTATTTAAAATGCAGACCACGTGGATTAAGAACAACGTGGCTAATGAGAATATCGCCTTCGTTACCCATGTTGGTGATGTCATTCAGGACAACTCATCACTCTGGAGCTATGCCGATCAAGTCATCGATGAATTGGATGGAACCGTCCCCTACAGCATTACCTTTGGTAACCATGACGGTGGCGCTCCTGGCCCGTTTGGCTCCAGTCGCTACCAAAATTACTCGTGGTATCTCGGGGCAAGCTCAGACAGTCTGGCACACGCGCAAACCTTCAGTGCTGGCGGAATCGACTTCCTGCATATCAATCTACCGCATAATCCGAAGAGTACTCACCTGACCTGGGCTCTGGGAATCATGTCGGCTCATTCGAGCAAGCCCACCATCATCTCCACCCACGGCTATATGGCGGACAACTCCTCGGGCAGGAGTTCAATCGGCCAAAACATCTGGAACACCCTGATCGATCCTAACCCCCAGGTCTTCATGACCTGCAATGGTCATGACTGGGTGTCTCGGCACGAAGTAGACACCACCTCCAATGGTCGCAAGATTCTCCAAATCCAGAGTAACTGGCAGCAGAGTATCAATGGCGGCAATTCATTCCTCCAGAAAGTCATCTTTGATCCAGATAACAGCCAGATCCGCGTCAAAACATACTCCCCGTTCCTGGAGATGTTTCAGACCGACTACTCAGGCGAGTTCGCTTACTCGGCCACCTTCAACACAAACAGTATCACGATTGGTAATGAACTTGGAGCCACCAATAGACAATGGAATGGTGGCGGATCTAACAACAACTGGCAAACCGCCGCCAACTGGGGCGGCACAGCCCCCTCTGCTGGTGACGTCCTCAAGTTTTTCGGCTCTACCAGAAAAGCATCCGTGAATGACTTTCCTGCTGGGACCAGCTTCGCTGGGATTGTCTTCAGGCCTGGCACCTTCTCAAACGGTTATGAGTTCACGGGGAACGCTATCTCACTGACTGGTGACGTCGTGAACATGGCGACTTACGGTCCCAATACACCACGCAGTGGCCCAGCATTCCGACTGCCCATCGAAATCATCGGCGACAGACAATTTAATACAGGTGACTGGGACATGGTGATCGACTCTGTTATCAGTGGTTCGGGATCCCTCACCAAGACTCATGGACGGGACTACTTCCGCGGCTCCTATGATGGTGGCGTAAACATCGGCGACCTCTACTTCACCAAAGTGAATACCTATACGGGTAACACCCGCGTCAGTGGAGGTGCACTGATTCTGGAAAATACAGGTAGCCAGAACCTCATGCCTGCCTCGCCTGAAATTCTGGTGGATTACAACGCCGTGCTCAGAGTGGTAGGTCTACAAAACGGCACCCTCTCTCTCGCCAATGGGCAGACCCTGCGTGGTTCGGGAAAAGTATCAGGGAAGACTGAGTGCCCCACAGGGTCACACATCGCACCGGGTCACGACTCCACTACGGGAACATTGAACTTGTTAGACAACCTCAGTATGCAATCAGGCTCAGAACTGGAAATTCGTATTGGGGGAAATTCCAGCGGCGAGTATGACGCCCTGTCAGTGACAGGTTCCGTAGCACTGAATAATGCTACTCTGGATCTCACGAATAGCGCGAGCTACACTCCGCAAACAGGTGATGAATTTGTGATACTAGAAAACGATGCTTCTGATGCGATCTCGGGAACCTTGCTCAGCGGAATCGGCTCAGACCTGGCCTCGGGCACCTCTTTAAGCGAAGGCAAGATCCTCAGTACTGACTTCCTTGGCAGCGGCCTCTCGGCACAAATCACTTACTTGGGAGGCGACGGGAACGATGTCAGCATCAAGATCCTCCCGGCTCCGGGTGCTCCTGTCTTTGACAGCGACAGCATTCAGGCAACAGGTGCTCAGACAAATCTGAACTACTATGCTACTCTGGCCGGAAGCGCTCTCGATGGAGATGGCGACACATTAATCTATTCCAAGTTAAGTGGCCCAACCTGGCTGACAATCTCTCCAGGCGGCACTCTTTCAGGAACGCCAGCCAATGGTGATCTAGGAAGCAATCAATGGACTGTTCAAGTAAGTGACGGCAATGGAGGCACGGATACTGCCGTACTAGAAATTGAAGTCACTGCCCGCAAACTCGTCGGACTCTGGGAATTCGATGACCCATTTGACCTCACCAAGGCTACTATAGGCCCCGATCTACAGCTCAACGGTTATCAAGATATTGTCGCAGGAGTCAGCGCTGGTGATGGAGCGGTAAAAATATCCCAAGGAAGTCACTACAATCTCGCTCACGGAATCCCGGCCAATGGCGGAGGCAGTTCTGTGAACGAGTACACCTTGGTCTTTGATGTGAGCTATCCATCCAGCAGCCAGAACAGCTGGATGTGTTTCTTCCAGACTGATCCTAACAACAGTAATGACGGTGATTGTTTCATCCGTAGTTCCAATGCAACCATAGGCGTATCGGCGACAGGCTACAGCTCATGGTCGCTAGCGCCTGACACCTGGACAAGGATTGTAGTCTCTGTCGATAATGGCACCTCCTACAAAATTTATGCGGACGGAGCTCAAATACTCAACGGCAGCGCCCAGAGTATCGATGGCAGATTTGCGCTCTCCTCTACCCTCCTACTATTTGCCGACGAAAATGGTGAAGATGCCCCGATCAACATCAGCTCCGTCAGACTCTACAATACAGCCCTGAGCGCCACTGAAGTAGCCGCATTGGGCAATGCCTACTCTGTAGATTCTGATGATGACGGCATCGCCGATGACGCCGACGCAGACGATGACAATGACGGCATGCCTGATGAATGGGAGAACACCTACTCGTTCTCCACCACCACAGACAATCGTAACACGGATACCGATGCCGATGGATTCACAGACTACCACGAGTATGTCGCAGGAACAGACCCTACATCTCGGAACTCCGTCCCAGTATTCATGATCGAGTCCCCCTCCGGCTCTAGCTTAGCCAGTCTGAAGTTTCCCACTCAGAGCAACCGCTTCTACACGATCGAGTATAGTGACACCCTAGCACCCGGTAGCTGGACAGCACTGAAGCCCATATTCGCAGGTAGCGGCGTCGATCATGAGACAAGCACTTCTGCGACTCCTGAGAAGCGCTTCTACCGACTTAAAATCGACACCCCGTAAAAGAAGCCATGAGCAGGGATTCCCCCCACCCTGCTTGCTGCAGGAATGCCCCTCGCTTAGCGACGCCTTCTCAGCAACAGGAATCCAAGACCTGAGAGACTCAGGAATACTGATGAGGGCTCCGGAACAGCTGCCGTCTCAATCACCAAAGTCGGTGTAGCAAAAGCGAGCCCTGTCAGCCCTACGTTAGGTGCAGTCAGCAAGAATCCATCATTATCATCTCCATTCTGCCAGGATTCTACATAAGCTTGCAGAGGTGCAGAGCTGTACTCAAAAATGCCCTCTACATCAGGATTACTTGTGTCCGTCGTATTGCCAAATACGTTGTAGTGATTGTCTATAACTCCTAGCTCATCACCTGTTCCATGCGCAATTTCTGAGGACGGTCTCCCCTGATTCCAGAGAGGATAAGCCGAGCCCTCGTCGTCCCAATTGGACCCTACATCATAGAGCTTTAGTGCGATGTTATCCGTCCGGTTATTAAGGCGCCCCACCTGCGGAATGTACATCGTTACGGAGACAATATCGGCAGCATCCACGCCAGCCAGCGCGGATGTATCAAAACGGAAATACCACTGAGTGCGCAGTTCTACTTGGTTCCCATCACTTCTAGTCCTGACGGATCCCTCATAGTCTCCAGTATACCAGCTGTCTCCTGGAGCCGTAGGGGCGGTGCTACCGCCTGTGGTATCCGTAGAACCTGCCGTAATGGAGTCAGTGAGAGTATCCAGAGTGATCGTAGCCGCAGAAGCGTGGGTGAATATGAGTACCGAGACGGCTCCAAACATCAGTGTATTCTTCATGAGTTGAGTGATAGAGTTATTTAAGGGTTTCCCTATGGAGACAGAGTGATACCGCCCCATGACATGATATGCTTCGCCACCCATTTCAGTGACTGGGACACTTGAGTCATTTTTTTTCACATTTGATATAAATCCCCTCGACAGCATGTACCTCATTCCATAACCGAAAATAAGATGGACCGACCAGACACCCGCCATAGCTTGATCATGCGCGCCTGCGATGTAGGTGACGCGGACGCGTGGCAGGAACTCGTCCAGCAATACCAACGCTTCATTTATTATGTGCTTGGAGAAATCGGAATCGATCACGCTGACCTGGATGATGTCTCCCAGCAGGTCCTCGTCCACTTGACTCGGGATCTCGCCAGCTATGATAAAAACAAGGGCTCCTTCAGAGGCTGGTTGAGCGCCGTGATTCGCAATACCGCACTCAGCCATCTCAGAAAGTCCAAGCGTAGAAGTATCCGCCTCCAAAAGTTTGGACATGAGCTACAGATAGACGAAGCTGATGCTATGGCTCCAGAAATCGATGCACTGATCGAAGAGGAATGGACGACGTATATCGCGAACCTAGCCATGGAAAGAGTACGTGCCACCTTCCAAGGACAAGCTGTCAAAGTCTTCGAGCTCGGTCTGGACGGACTTTCTGCAGAGCAAATTGCAGAACAGACAGATCTCACCGTCCAGTCAGTCTACACCCTGCGCAAACGCGTCAAAAAACGGCTTTACCTGGAAATTAGAGCCCTAACCGCCGATCTAGAACCATGAGCGACGAACCTGTTCCCTATCAACCAGACCGTCGCCTAGGCCGCGCCTATGCGGAGGCCAATCTCCTTGATCCAGCAGGGATGGAGGGGATCTGCCCGGACTTTGAAGAGCTACGCCGCATCCAGGAGCGCTACGTGGACGACACACTCCTGGGTACTGGATCACTCAAGCAGGTATGGAAATGCTGGGATGCCAGAGCCATGCGCTGGATAGCGATGGCCCGTCTACGGGAAGATCGCGGTGCTGAGTATTATGACCTTTTCGTACACGAGGCTCGCATCATCTCATCGCTCAACCATCCAAATATCATCAAGGTATACAATCTGGGTGCAGATAGTTTGGGTCGGCCTTTTTTCACCATGGACCTTAAGGGTGACAGCACATTGGCTGACTTTGTCCATCCCCTTGGCCCGGGTCAGCGGCGTGAGCTCTTGGCGATCTTTCTCACCATCTGTGAAGCCATCGCCCATGCTCATGAACGTGGGGTACTCCATCTCGATCTAAAGCCGGAAAATATCCAAGTCGACCGCTTGGGCGAAGTCCTTGTATGCGACTGGGGTCTAGCCAAACGAACCGAAGAGGCCACCATAGACGATGAGCCCACCTACCCGGGCCAGACCGAATCCATCGGCAACCTCACCTTAATGGGAGAAATTCGTGGCACGCCAGGCTACATGGCCCCTGAGCAAGTCACTCCGGGAGCTAGACAAGACAAACGAACCGATGTTTTTGCCCTAGGTTGTATCCTTCACTACATCCTTACAGGAAAACCGCCTATCATCTCTAACTCCAAGGAAGAGCTCATAGAGAAAACGCGAACAGCCGAATTTACGCATCCTAGTAAGCAATTTCCTCAGTGTAACATCCCAGAGAGTTTATCGGCTGTCATTTTGAAAGCCTGCGCTGCGGATCCCGGCGAGCGATACCACTCTGCAGCCGAGCTAAGTTCTGATATGCGCAAGCACCTCACCGGCTATGCCACTCAGGCCGAGGATCCCAGCTTCCTCAGGGCTGCGCGCTTCTTTATCATGCGTCACCGCCTACCAGTGGTCATTTCCATGACCTCGCTGCTAGCGATCGGAGGTATTTCTGCCTGGCTTCTGAATGATCTCCAACAAGAACGTCAGAGGGTAGCTTCTGAAAAACAACGCGCTGAGGTTGAACGCCAAAAAGCAGCCGACTACGCTTCCGAGGCCAGCATGCTCGACTCACTCTACCAGAAAGAAGTCCAAACCCGCGAAAGCTCTCGTCGTCAGCTAGCCAGTAAACTTGCCCGCTCGGCAAACAGCCTCAAGAACTTGGGTATCTTCAAATCTCCCGTACGCACCGTAAGCGAGGTTGAGGAACTGGCTCAGCTTGCCTTACAGCTCAACCCCGAAGATAACATCGCACGAGCTGAGGTAGTTTCCATGCGCTGTCTTCAACTCAACTTTAAAGGTGTTCTTGAGGTCGAAGGCATAGAGCATACCCAGTCCAACTTCACCTTGAGTCTTTTCGAACTAGCCAAAAAATTTCCAGGCTACGCCTTCTCTAACAGTCGCCGCCCCACAACGGAACAACTCACTGACTACATCAGAGCCGCTGGGGAAATGAAGCCTGATTTAACGGCGCACATAGAACGGACTCTCTATTACGACCATGTAGCTCGTGAGAACGGCCTTCCCTACCCCGCTTTTATCGCATTTCTGGAAGTGGTAAACCGTCATCCAAAAACTTTCTCCTCTGAGTACGAGCCCAAAACGAAAAAGCTGACCATCCAGTCGTCGGAGAACATCGTCACCATAAACTTAGCTAGAGGCGGAGGTTCAGGTGAGAGTCTGTTCCGATTTATCAAAGTAAACGAACTCGTCCTCCAATGCCAGGGCCGGTATGACCTTCACGATCTTGACGGACAATCCATGGAGACCATTAACGTCAGTGGCTGCTCAACACTACACCTCAACAAGACCGTTCCCCTACCAAACTTAAAGAAGATCATCATTCGAGAAGGCCAGATCAGCCCCGAACGCCTCCAGCAGTTCATCCGCTCCCAGCATCAGTGGGAAATCATCATTGTTAAGGAATAAACTTTTTTAATTCATAATCAGCTTAAGGGTACCTATGTTGGATAATCTTAACCTAATTTCCCATTTCGAGTAATAACTCATCCAAGGCCCACGAGTTAAAAATAATCATATGAACCAGCCAGCTCCAGCCGACAGCCCGAAGCCAGACACCATGAAGCAAGTCTGGCGCTGGGCCATTGCGCTGCCCGTTCTAGCGTTGCTGTTTCAGTACGTGGCAGTTGCCCCCATTGGCACCAGCATGTTCCTCTCAGGACTAGCCATCATGGGCATGCTGCTGTTAGCTACCTTACCAGCCATCATCGTGCTACCCTTCCTGCTACTGAATAAACGGCTCCGCAAGCCGGCCCTACGCTGGTGGTCCGTATGCATAGTATACACCGGACTCTTCATCGCCAGCGTCCTAATAGGAAACAAAATCCGAATGGCCGAGTTTGCAGCTCTGGCACAGCGCAGCGCCCCACTCGTCACCGCCATCGCAGACTACACGGCACAGCACGGCAGCCCGCCGGAGAACCTGCAGGAACTCGTACCACAGTATCTGGAGAAAGTCCCCCGCACAGGCATCATGGCCTACCCAGAATATAAGTACGAGGTAGCGCCCCAAGCCGAGCGCTACCATTCCAACCCCTGGGTACTCTACATCCCCTGCACCAGCGGCGGCCTGAACTGGGATGAATTCGTCTACCTACCCCAGCAGAACTATGAGGCCGAAATGAGCTACAACTACTACGAGCGTGTCCACGACTGGGGCTACCTGCATGAGTAAACTGCTCTCAGTCCACTTCCTACTGACACATCCCACGTCTTGTGCTAACTTAGCTGGTGAATTTTAACCCCAATGTCCGGGTGTGCAGTCGATGCTTTCTTCCATAGCTGCCGCGCCGGGACGCTTAGCATACGATGAAAATGTTACTCCTACCCGCTCTGGCGACACTCATCTTCTCCCTCGGGGCTCAGGCGCAACTGGCCAAGAACCCACACTGGCATAAGAGCGTCTCCTACACCCTGTCCAGCACCGTGAAGAACCCCTACAGCGAGTACGGTGAGGCTACCCTCTACGTGGAACTCTACGAACCCACCGATGCGGAACTAGAGAAGATAAAAAACCACAAGGGCCAGACTGTCGGCTACAAGCTGAAAGGACAAAAACTACCCTCCCGCTTTTGGAAAGGCGAAACCCTCATCCGCAAGTTCGAGCTCACCTGGGACGGCAAGAAGATCGATATCCCCGAACGCTTCTGGGCAGACCTCGCTGGCTTCCGCCTGCAGCAGTCGAGCCTCAAGCTAGAGGACGTACCAGACGACCAGAAACCTTACGCCAGAGGCTTCCTATCCCACCTGAACAAACCCAAAATCCACATCTCAGCCGATCGCGGAACCGTACTGATAGAGTGGACCCGCTCCGAGGAGTGCGATGGCCATTCCCGCCTGCACTGGGTCATCAGCAAGTCCGGCAAAGTCCTTCGCCACCGCACCATGGCTCCGCACAACTGATAAGCTCGCCACGCCCATGGTCGATGGGCATGAAAAGACACATTGTGCCACGAGCTTATAACCAATCTTCCCATACACACTCTGACTAAAAGAAGCGTCCTGAACTCACTTTGCCGAATGAGTCACTACCACCCTCACCAGTAATCTCCGCTTTTATCTTCAGATCCCGCTCATCCTTAAGAGCAGCAGGAATCTTGAAAGATTGGTCCCGGTTACTACCACCGACAAAGTAGTCACCTTCATACTGATGAACGAGGACCCCCTCCTTCCACAGACCCACTTTTCTGAGGTTGGCACCATGGGCTCCACGCTTGTATTCAAAACGCACGGCAGCAGCCCCCGCGAGCACATTCACTTCAAATGGATAGCGGCCATCTTTCAACAGGTCTGTATCCCAATGACCAATCTCATGGTTAATGGATTTGGAGAAAATATTCACCTTGTGAAGCGTGCCGTGAAAACCTCTCGGCAACTGATCTGCACCTATCTGACCTAATGGACAAACCATCTGGGTATTCACTGATGATACTAACTTACCATCGACATAGAGAGAGGTTTTCTTCTGCTCCCCCACAAAAGTCAGCGTCACTTTTTGATTCAGTGGCACTTCGTATGGAAAGACAATCACATCAGGATTATAGGAAGTCAGAGGATCAAAACCAGGAGCTTGGTTGGCACGTACACAGGCCACACCCCGCTTGGTTTCCACACCCTGCTTGGACTTAAACTCGTGCGTAAGATCAAGATAGAATGCTGCCAAAGAAGAGCTGACTAGCAGCTCGTCCCCGGCGATATCATTCTTCCGGGTGATGGTAAAACTCGCAATCCACGGATACTCAAGGTTCTGTGCCGCCGCATTCATGCTGATGCTGCTATTGCCAATCATTTCGCTCTGATTCTCTAGGCTCCAGACCATCTCTTCTTTTGTAGCATCGCGTGTGAGCAGGGTGACTGCGGGCGCTGCCGAGGATAAAGTGTCTGCATACTTCACGAACGCGTCATAGTTCTCAGCACCTTTCACACCCCACATTTTCTCACCGAAGGCCGCCATGGACGGAACTGTCAGACGAGCGATCTCATTCCAAGTATACCCCGTTGGCCCGTAGTCGTTCCATATATGCAGTTTAGCCCCTAACAAATTCTTTTCACCTTCCTCAAGGATACCTTCAGGCTTGTTCATGAACTTCAAGGGAGTCCAGTCATTATAGATACCCGGATTATGCACTCCATAATATGGCGCACCCGGCACAATGTAGGTATAGTTATGAGATGAGTTGATGATTTTGTAGCCGTCTTTGGTCTTGTTCTTGGCATCACCGGTGACCCACATATCAATGATCACATCTTTCTCTGGCTCAGTAGTACCGGGCATGTGCTCATAGCCAGACCAGATACGTACCGTCTTGCCGTGCTTCTCTTTGAGGTACTTGTTGAAATGGTTGATATACAAGCGGAAGTCTTCACCCAGGGCATCTCGCTCATTTTTGTCTTTAATCAGATTCAGACGATACTCGTCAGTGCCGATATGGAATTCTTTGCTATCAAACAAAGGAGCCACCTCATCGAACAACTTTTCCATGAATCTTCTGGGTTGCTCACCCCTGATATCCAAATAAGCCAGACCAAACCCAGCACGGTCGATATCAGGATGAGCTAGATCGGGGCGATAGACCGTGAAAGCTAGTGAATGCCCTGGACTATCAATCTCAGGAATAATCTCTACTCCATAGCCTTTGGCAAAATCCTGAATCTCTCTGATCTGCTCAAAGGTGTAATGGCCATCTTTGGACGCTAATCCCGGATATACCTTACTCTCCAGTCGATAGCCTGGATAGCGTCCCCATGAGTTATCATTCAAATGAAGCTGAAGCTGGTTGAACTTCATCCACCCCATCAGACGCACCCAGTCCTTCAGGTCCTCGAACTCCAGATGCTTTCGCCCTACATCGATCATAAGAGATCTCACTTGATAAACGGGCTTATCCTGAATGATACCTTTCGGAATGTTTCCCTGATAAGAATGAACGAGCTGGAGTACAGTTCTTGATCCATAGAATAGACCTGCGTAGCTGCTCGCTTCCACCAGCACACCATCACCAATGGTTACTCGGTAGCTTTCTTCTCCCGCAATCCCCTTATCCCATTTGAAATGGACGCCACCCTTGGCCGTCTCAGGTACACCAACTTGGTCCCCCCATACACCCTCTCCCTCAAGCACGGATACCAAAAGCTGCATAGAACCTGAATCAGACAACGACCAACGCATCTCTCCAAGTTTCAGTGCACCTTGAGCTGGCTTCCAGCTACTCACAGCGGGCACTACTTCCAGGTTCTGGGAGTAACCCGCACTCACGCCACATACACTAACTAGTGACATCAATAGACAATATATTCTTTTCATAAATTTACCTTACATTCTCGATTCAAAATCATCCTGTATTCAGAGAAAATGCCGCTGCCAGGCAACCAGTGCCCGACAGCGGCTACACGCAATGAGTCCTCAACTACTCAACTATACTCATAAATAAATGATCGATGTTAATGGTATCCTGACCACCGTTACCTACTGTGCGATCAGTATCCCTTACGCGTATGTACACGGTTCCAGTGACACCTGCTGGGAGAGGTGCGATCTGGGCCGTATTGTCATCCGCAGTCTTGGTCACCGTAATAAGGTCGGTGAAGTTAAGGCCGTCAGTGGAATAGGAGAACACAAAGTCATCTCCTTCATTATTGGCGCTGTGATGCGCCTCAACATTCAGCTCAACAAGGATCCCGCCGGCTCCAATATCAAAGCTCCAAGTATGCTCCAGACTCGATACTCGAGTAGATGGCTTTCCGGACGTCTTTGCCTCCTGAAGGACTTCGTAGACATTGTTGGATGTCTGCGTATCGGCCATAGAACCAGAAATAACCTGTCCATCAATCATCGTCTCAGCATTACTCGTGGCGATCGTAGTAGCTACAGGAGGATTGTTAGAAGCTGGAGCCACACCCAGCCAAGCTGCTGAATGAGTAGACACCTCCGCGGCACTCAATGCACTATTGTAAGCTGCAAAGGCGTGAATACCCGTTGATGCATCACTACGGAGATTCGTCGCACCTAGTGTGATAGACGCTGTATTCAGGGCTGGAATCTGAGATACGGTTCCTACAAATACCCCATCCACATAGACTCTGGTCTGGGTATTCACACTATCCACGACATAGACGATGTGATGTACCGCGCCGTACGGCGAAGCTACAGATTGCCCACTCTCAGCGGTCAACTGGTAGTCAGCCACGCCGTATCGGGTCATCCCGAGCTTGCCACTGTTACTCCACTGCTCGAAACGAAGGCTCCATCCGTTGCCGTCCAACAAGTGAACTGCAGACTGGCCGAAATCCTCAGCTTCGACGATGAACTCATAGCTAGCATCTCCACTGATGGAAGACATATCGACCGTATCCGTGGCATTCCCTGCAAGAGGGGTTGTACGCTTAAGGATAAACGATGCACCCTGGTGTACAGCCTCTTCCCAGGCTTGGACTCCTGTCACAGCGCTCTCATCGACATCAGTTACGTTCACTGTGATGGTAGCCGTGTCTGACAAAGATCCAGTATCAGTCACCTCCACAGTAAGCGTATAGCTATTGAGGACTTCATAGTTCAAAGTACTTGCTACGGTGATTTCGCCAGTGCTACTATTAATCGCAAAAGCGCCATTAGTATTTCCTGCTGTAATTGCATAACTCAACACGTCCCCGGCATCCGGATCGGTAGCACTCAAGGTAATCACAGAAGTGCCCGCTGCACTATTCTCCGCAATGCTAGCACTCTCATCTGAAAGACTCGGAGCAAAATTTATCTCGTTAATATCTACAGTCATTGTAGCAGAGCTGCTCAGGCCGCTACCGTCGTTTACCGCTACGGAGAGCACATATTGACTTCCACCACTCAGGGTTCCTGCCACGGTGATTTCACCAGTGCTAGAATTGATAGAGAAGGCCCCTCCTGTATTTCCGGAGGTAATGCTGTAGTTTAATCCTACTGCCCAGATGTTTTTACCAGCAACAGAGGCCACGCTGGCACCCACACTTGCATTCTCATCCACAGCATAAGTCCCACCCTTGAGTGAAAACGGAAGCAACTCTGACTCAGGCATGGCCCGGTTATAGATCACCACATCATCCATCTCTATTGGGCCTGAACCTATCGCATTCATAGGAAGGCTTCCTCCAGTCACAGCGACGCTGCTCTGAAATACCCCATTCTCATAGACCTTGAACACTCCGTCATCCATGACTGCACTTAGGTAAACCCAAGTCCCCGGTGGAGAAGTATAGCCTGTTGACCAATCTGCATGACCAAAGCGTGTATAACCAACTCTGTGAGTATTATAATACTGCTCCAGGCGCATCTGATAACTGCTGCTCGCCATAAGAGCACTGGCGGTTGCTGAACCTGTACGCTTCACCCAGCCAGACCAGGTCCACTCACCAGAGTAGTCATTGCGACCAAGGGTGATCGCACCATTGGCGACTGATACCGCGCTACCACGTTTACCCGATGTCCAAGTCACAGCGGGATTCAGCGCACCATCAATACCATAAGGAACTCCATCTCCTGCTGTGGTACCGTTGCCTTCATCAAAGGCCCACTTGGCAACCACATTACTGTAGTAAATCTCCAGATTGTTATTGGGAATCAGCTGCCTTGTGAAACCAGGCCCCTCCCAAGCTACCGCAAAATGGTCACCTCCTCCACCTTCTACATGAAGAGCCATGAGGTAATATTTCTTACCAGCTTCAAGTGTAATCGTGGCAGACTTCTGAGCTGGATTTGCATCCCAGGCGTACGCACTAGTCCAGGAAGGTAAGTTTGCAATCTGCACCGCATCTTCAGGAGACTCGCTGGTACTTAACCAAAGCTCACCCACATCATCTCCAGACACCCAGAAGGTGTAATCACCTGTAGTATCAGGCACAAGATAGGCCTGCATACGTGAGCCATAGTTGTTAGCCACATTGGCTGGAATCTCGGCATGATCAATCACTTGACCTACCGTCGGCATATGCGGGAAGGATGCATGATCAGTTAGGCCAGACATGGTTGCACTGCTCGTTGCAAACCTTTCATAGTAAACGCCTTTGCTTACTATCGTGACCTGATACTGTCGCTCATCTGTATCACCCTCGTTATTGGATACGCGTACAGTGACGCTGTATACTCCTTCACCAGGAGCTTCTCCAGTCAAGCGGCCTTCAGAGCTCACATTGATCCAAGTATCTCCACTGAGTTTGCTATAGGTGATTCCCGTACCATCACCATCCCAAACATCTCCCGCCACATTGTGGTCAAAAACCATGGGTTTGTAGTGTTGGATCTGCCCGGTGGCATCAGCGAGGAATTTCGTGGGGCCGGCAGCATCTACCAGGGCACCGATCTCTGCGACTGTTAACGCCTTTGAATAGAGGCGGAAGTCATCCAAGCAGACTTTCTCGGCCCCAAATGTTCCCAATCGCATGGGCATGCGACCCGTAAAGAGGTAAGGCGCATCAGCCGGGAAGGCACTTGTTTGCTTAGCCACTTCTGTTCCGTTCACATAAAGACGGATTTCATTCAAGGCACGATCAAAGACCACCGAAGTATGATACCATTTACCTGCTTCAAAGTTATAGCTGCCGCTAACAGTACGAATTGACTCAGTTCCTTTGAAAGGACGGTAATACATCACCAGAGCATTACCTGTGGCCTGGAGTCCCCAGCCGCATTTTTGCTCTGCATGCCACCACTTGGTGAAAATCCAAGGAGCTCCTGACAGTGTGTAGCCATTACCGAAATTATAGTCGTCTACACGGAAGAAAGTAGATGCGGTGAAGTCCCCATCCATAACATCGTAGAAGCCACTGTGATTATTGTGTGTAGAGTCAAAGGGAGTAGCCCCTCTATCATCGATAGAAGCTACTGGAAGTACACTCCCATTGCCTACCACAACCCCACTCCAGTCAGCATTCTCCTCATTGTTATCATTCTCCCAGCCCCAGACACGGATTCCCTTACCCAGAGGTGAGTCGACTGCATGAGTTGCAAAATTGGCTCCATTGAGGTCACCAGCTAAACCAACTCCACTTGAATCAGAGACAGCTGTGCCACTTGTTTCGTCGAACGCATAGTGAAGCATCAGACCATTGTTCACCACTTCGATGTGCACAATCTCACGCGCTTTCAACTGCATGGTGGAGTCATCTTGCACGGTATAGACGATCATGTCCTTCCCTACAAAATTCGTAGCGGGCGTGTAGCGTAGCGTTCCATTAGGATTCAGGGTTACACTACCACCATTGGCTGTGGTAGTTGTGTGGCTGAAAATTGTAAGCGTATCACCATTGGAGTCCCAGTCATTGGCTAACACATCGATATCAGTGGGTGTATTCTGCACCACTCTGGCTACATCCGTATGCGTATGTGGATGCAAAGGATCACTATAACCTGCTGCAATAGTGAGGTCCCCTTCATCGATAGATTCCGCACGCTTTGCCAACATCACATCGACACTGTAGGCCTCGTGCAAGGGCCTATTACCCCCCATCGTATCGTATGCATACGGAAGGTGATACACACCCCAGTTATGCCCTGTCTCATGATAGAGGGCTCCAGCAGCCATGGAGTTCTCGTCCTTTCCGACTTGGTTTCCCCAGGCATAATAGCCCTCGGTAGCCCACACCATATCCCAGTTGGTACTAAGCAAAGGCTCGGACTTCCATTCCGTATTCATCTCTGACAGCCCTGGTGTTGTGGAGCTAGCGTAGAACTGCTCACTACGGATGACGATGTGAGGAAGGACGACGCGCGTGAGGCAATCACGAGTCATCATCATATCGTAGACCAACATATCGAGCTCATACTTGGCCAAGATGTCATCCACGTTGCCCAATAGATTATTATACGAATGGTTCGTTACATCGATGGCTTGTTCTACCTCCACTAGATCGCCGTACGAAATCCCCGTACCAGAGACGCCGGTAGGCACTTTGGGACCGGCCAAAGAAACCGATGAATTCGCATTCCGCGGAGGAGCCACTGACTGGGACGGCATTGGATCCGCAGCAACTGGAGCAATGAGCTGAGCACTAACCTGTTCATTGATCCAAGCCGATCTCCCCTTGCCTTTGCTCAAGTCAAAAAACTGGGCACTGATCACATCGCTTTCATTGATAGAAGCACAGACCAAAGTATTTGGATCCTCCTCAACAGTACCTCTGTAGGTTCTTACTTCAGGCACTGTGGGCAGCGTGGAATAGCCACTGGTTTGATCCCAGACTCTCACTGCGAAGTTTGCACCACGTATGGAACGGCGGTGTAGATTCAGAGTCTTTTGGACTCCATTGACCGTTACCGTTAACTTCAAAGAGTCGGGTAAAGGCGTGGCAGCAGCTTCCTGAGGGAAAGCCATGACTCCCAGTGAGACAGCACTCAGCGTGCCCCACCTTAATAAGCCACATAAGCTTAGTTTCTTTCGTGTTTTAGGGTTTATTCGTTTCATTATCTGTGTGTGTGAGTTTTAGCACAAATAAAGTATGTTTAACCCTTGGCCAGAGGCATCACCTTCATCAGAAGACGCCAAGCTTTTGTGAGTAGCGATAATGCTGAATTTCGTTCTTCAACAGCCCGGCCGAGGCTATGAGCACAATGCCGCCACGTCTTTCATCACTCGTTGAGACAACCTTAAAGAAAGTTCTCTGAATGAATCAGGTATCACGGGATTATATCAATAGGAACATACTCAACAGATAACAGTCATATCACCCCTATATCTTAACAAATTTATTTAAATTCGTGATTTCTCTACTCAGTCGGCAAACTAATGCCTAACTCAGATGGAATACCCCAACTGGTCACAACGACTTTGCAGATTTCCAGCGAGCTCATGCAGATGCTTCTCGTAATTCTTCCAGCGATCTTGTGAGCTTGTATAAATGGGTTTTGAAGCCTCTCGATAAGTTGGTGAATTGACATAGACCTGCCCTTTGCGCTCACGCTCAGCTCCACGACCAGTCACCCCCAACCAATCGAAGATACCATCAACCTCTTTCTCCACATCACCCACTGTGTCTTCATAGCGCGTTTCTCTCCACAAAGCAGTGGGCAATACTCCACGCAGCTTCAACCAGAACTCCAACTCCAGAGATACCCGCTTAACCGTACTCTCCAGCGTAAAGTACTCAACACTCATTCTATTACCCGGGAACCAGCTGAAAAAAC
Organism: Rubritalea squalenifaciens DSM 18772; assembly: GCF_900141815.1. NCBI lineage: Bacteria > Pseudomonadati > Verrucomicrobiota > Verrucomicrobiia > Verrucomicrobiales > Rubritaleaceae > Rubritalea > Rubritalea squalenifaciens. The sequence continues at coordinate 522,408 of NZ_FQYR01000005.1, read as the reverse complement.
TACTCACAACCACATCCATAGGATTCCTCAAAGCATAGAGTATTTTCATGTTCGGCATCATCCTCAGAATGGCTGGTAAATGCCCCGTCAAACCCGGATTTTTATCAAGTAGGTACTTATCTCCAACTCGACCACCTAAATACGCTTCCATCAACTTGAGATATAGCTTCGCAGACATCTTTCTCTCTCGTCGATCAATCCCATCAACCACTCCAATATCTATCCCCCCAGTACTCTGGAATCCTTTCCTCATGGCTGATGGGATAATCCGGCCTGTTAACGCATTATATTCATCCACAGCCACTACCTCTTCATGACTGTCCAAAAACCTCTCAATCAATGTAGTGCCTGAACGGGGAGCCCCCGTCAGCAACACCTGCCTCGTCTGCCCTTCCTCGGCTTCTGAGAGCCACGACTCCACATGAGACGAATTCACCCCTACCACCATCGCTGACAATCTGGCATTTTCGACTTGGTTAGCCCGGTCCATAGACCCCACTCCCCCGGCATTACGCAGAAGCTCCTTACTTTGTAAGAGCTTATCAAATGCTTCATTATACGCCCCTTCTGAATCAAGCATCCTAGCCCAAGTATTGAGTATCTTGGCTAATTCCACCTTAGGGACTCCATCCTGATTCAAGCATGCATGTAAGAGCCTAAAAGACTCTTCCTTTTCCCCACAGGCATGGAGAATTCTTGCCTTCAGTTCCTTTGCTACTCCACTTTTCTCATCTACGGCTAGACACCGCTCTACCGCCTCATGAGCTTCCTCGTATTGACTCGCTCGCTCTAACAAATCAGCCAACTCCAAATAGACTTTGGGGGAAGCTTGAGGCATTTGAGAAGCCTCTCTCAAGCATGACAGAGCCCTTTCAGGCCGGTAAGCCTGCCTCCACATAAGGCCAGCCAAAAGCAATATACGAGCGTCCTGACCTTTCCCCAACTTTATCAAGCGCTCAATGCATGCATGAGACTTGGACAACTCATGATGCTCTGCAAAATAAGCCCCCGCTTCCTGCAGGACTAAAACATTTTTGGGGTTCGAGCGCACTGCTTTCTCGTACAACCGCATAGCCTGACCAGCATCACTGGCCACGGCCACACGAGCATTCAACAAATCAGCACACTCTTGATAGATCATCATTCTAAATCATTATTCCAACTGATAAAATAAAGCTTTCTCTATAGCATAAATTCTGCCCGACATATTGCCAGGCAGAATTGCGATTGTAGAATGTTGTAGACCGAGATGACTACCTACGCTTCCTAAAGAGAAGACACACTGCTCCGAGTCCAATAAACATGGTAGACGTCGGCTCAGGGACAGCGGCTGCATTAAAGGCATTGTAGTGGTCAAGAATCTCCCCAGAAGTCAATTCGCTATCATAGGAAGCAAAACCAAGGATATCTCCATCCATAACATCCTGGAATGAAGCGCCTCGGTCTACAGCACCCAGACCAGTGAGTCCGGAAATATCTAACACGGTTGTCGTTGTTCCAACCAAAGCTCCGTTGAGGTACAGGTTCGTACCTGTAACACCATCAGTGCTGAATACGATATGAGTATCTACACCTGTAGGAGCGGCAACACCGGAGTTCCAGTCAGCCACACCAAATGCACTCAAGCCCAAGTTGCCTGTGTTGTTGTACTGTTCAAATTTCAATGCCTGCTCATTACCAGTCCCGCTTGTTCTGTCACCAAGAAGAGCCGAAGAAGCTCCTCCAAGGTTTGCGTTGACAATGAACTCAAAGGATTGAGCCCCAGAAAGAGTACCTACATCATGTTTGACTGGAGTACTGGTGGTAGCGAAGACTGTTGAGGAGGCAGTGGCACCAAGCCCTACTTCTGTCTGCCAAGCTGTGAGTGTAGCCTGCGCCATACCGGCGAGACCTAGGGTAGCTAATGCACTAGCAGTTACGAGTTTATTCATTTTTTCAGTTGTGTTTGTTTTTGTGTTTCTCAGCTCTACATAGAAGAGAACCGTCGAAAATTAATGCCCGCCCCACACTCAGTTCCGCTCAGGCAGCTTATTGGAGTCCATCAGTGACTTCACCTCTTCCGGACCGATCACACCTTCGATGATATAAAGTTCATCAATCATGGCGCCTAGATACATCCCCTCCCTTACATTCAGTTCTGACTCACTCGAAAGTGTTGCCCCCATCACCACTGGGGTTTTTTCCAGAGTCCGGATCAGCACCTCCTGCTCGCTCACCGGCTTCACATAGGCACCCCGCACAGGGTGAACATCTATCAGTTCAGCATTCAAATAGAGTTTAACCAGAGGAAAGCCGTCCTTATTTTTCTCTCCAGAATAAGTGACCACAATGTGATTCCACTGATCATTATCTAGAACGATATCATCTGCATAATACCAGACTCCTCCGAAACTTATATTTAAGAAGGGAGAGCGATCTCTTCGATAATCCATATGCAGCGTCCACTTGCTGTGGATTCCAGCCTCAAAGCTATTCCTATCTCGCTGCATCCCCCACCCGACGATCGTATCGCCAAAGTGATCGGCGTCTTCATCCACTAATCTCTTCTTGGGCATCTTCATCCACAAGGCCACACTCCTGGGGTCATTGGATAAAATACCTGGCCAGTTCGTCTCCAGATAGTTGTTCTTTCCATTCAAGTGAATGGCCTCACCGAACACTCCATTCTCAAGCATGGGGCGGTCACCATGGTAACTGTAATCAAAGTCCTGGAGACCGATGATCGTGTTACTCGCTACAAAGTCATTTGCTTGATCAAACGAGAAATGGAGATGTGGCAAGACTACTGGTAGACTGGTTAAGAAATACTTGTCCTCTGCAGGTAGATTTTCAAAACTCCCTACTGGATAGACACTAACAGCCTGATCTCTTGCCAATACGAGTTCCTGCCTCTGACCCCTCAAGGACTTGACCTTCACACTCCCATCTAACACATGAACCTGATCCGGTTCATTCAGGTCAGAGATCACACCAAACTCAGTACCCAAGTCGATCACCTCCAACTCCTTGGTTGTGACGGCGAAACCCACAGCCTCCTTAGGAACACGGAACCACCCCGTGCCATAATCCATCGCCAATCTATCCTCAGCATACAGAGTCAACTTGGCTGGCCCAGAGACCACTGATTTCACACCAGACTCAAAATCAAGCTCTACAACTCCCTGGGAGATGACCATCGTGGAACCAACCTTGAAAACACCAGGCTCGCCCGTTTGCCCCTCATCAGAACTCGAAAACTGCACAATCGTGCCAGGCGTCACCTTGTAGTTAATTTGGTCAACCGAACGATCTATAAAGAACAGGCTTAGCGCGAAGCCTAGCACGATCATTGCAGCCAAGGCCGACACCATGGCGATCTTGCGATTTCTTCTAGACTGCATTGCTAACAGGAAACTAGCCAGTCCCGGTATCCCGGGCTTATGTGATGCGTTACTCAGGTGGAACTTGAGACCCTGTTCCAGTGACACATACTCGTAGTAAAGATCCCTGACTTGAGGGTCAGCCAGCATCATGGTGTTCAATTCCTCAAACTCGTCAGCACTGATGGTTTTATCCCACAATCTCTGGATCAATTGATGAGCCCTCTCATTCATACTCTCCCCCCTTCCTCATTGAGTTTCTTCTCCACACAGTCCTTCAGCATCACGCGCAGACGATAGAGCGTGACTGAAAGCGTGGAGACACTCCTGCCCACTTGCTGGGCATATTCGCGCAGCGAATTACCTGCCTGATACCGATGGCGCAGCAATCTCTGGTCTTGTGGTCGCAATCTGGAGATGCACTTCTCTAGGTGCCTCATCTTATCAAAGGACCCACTCAGCTTCTCCTCAGATTCATCCGCAATGATCTCAGCAAGCTCTCCTGAGAAAACCAGCCAGTGGTCTCTCTTACAATTCTTCAGATGTGCCAGCACCTCAAAACGGGCTACCCTGAACGACCACTTCTTGAAGTCAGTCCCTAGAGTAAAATGATCCCTCTTCGCCCATAAAGTCAAATTGGTCTTCTGCAGCACATCTTCCACATCCGAGCTTCCTGCGAGCTGAGCATAAATATAAGCACACAGATCAGACTGCTGTTTAGTCAGCAGACTAATAAACTCCGCATAGGAGCATTTGGATGTGTCCTGAGGGGTATTCATACCAATTCTACACCTTAACAGGAAACTTCGGCGACATCTTAACAAATTTGCCAAAAAAAATGAAAACCTCCACACCTCTCCTAAGTTCAAATACTTAAGATAAATAGACCACCAGCGAGCCAAGAGTAATAGAAACCCAACGCTAAAACCATGTCACTGTAGCTTGGAACGACACATTTTCACCTCGTATCCCCGTCTCAAAATTGATAGGGAAATGGCCTCTTATCCCAGAGTCGTTTCCCTATGATTGATCCTAACTATGGCACACCGCTTTTTATCCAAGATAATCAGGTTCACACACTATCCTATCGCAAAGGTCGGCCTTGTATACCTGCAAAGCCATCCCCAGCTGCAACTACAGCGGCTCTGAACGATTAATCTAAATAACTCATTTTATCACTACATCAAAAATATGGACGGCATTTGGGACGACGGTGAATGGATTAGCTGGGATGAGATTAACACTCACATCTACCTGCAAGAGAAGCGTAGCGAGCTGGAACTCAGAGGGATCACTGATGAAAAGGATGTTCTAGAGGCCATTGCGCGTGATGAAGACGAGACCACTTTGGTCGAGGAACTCCTCCACGCTTCCGTGGCCTATTATCGCGCCCACAACCGCTACCTCGCGCCTTATAGTTTCTTCAAGAAACACGTCGACTCTCTGAGCTTGAATCCGAAGAAGCTGAAGTATGCACTGAGTGATTCTTTTGAAGATTTCGATAATATCTCCCCCCAGTACCTCTTCGCCAGGGATGTTGAACTCTACAAGAAAGGCAAATTCAACCACCCGAGAACGACACCACCCATATCCTACGGCTGGCTGCTATCCTTCGCCGACCGCTACTACAAAGAATACGAGCAGCACCTTCCTATCTACGGAGAAATCGGCGAGAGATATGCTGCCGATAGATTCGGATTCACTCAAAATCCAGCGCAAGCACAAGGCTCTGATGGACGCATGGCAAAACCGGGCCACGAAGCACAGCTAGCAAATGTACTGGTGGAAGTGAAGACTATCACCCCGATCAAGAGCGAACCATTCGTCACGGTAAAGCGTTCTGGTAACTGGGGCGTATTAGCCATCGTCAAGATTGACCCTGACATGCGCATCGACGGAAAGCTGATCAAGCGCTCCAGACTTCCGAAAGGTGATGAACCACACATGCGCATACACTGGGATGACTACAGTTCGGATCACCTTGAAATCTCTCCTGAGTATCAAGCTAGCCCTGTCACCTAGCCAAAGGCTTCTACTCCATAAATACTCCGCCCTGTACCGGTCTAGAGCGGCACAAGCGAAACAGAAACATAGAAAGTCTAATCTAGTCACTTACACAACACCGTCAGACTCCTCCCAACATCCCCCTTCAATTGTCCCACCTACTATTTAAACTGTCACCATGCCTGTAGCCCCGCCAGAGAACTTCACGTGGAAAAACTATCACTCCTACACAGTATTTGCTGAGTTCATTGAGCTCTTCCTCATTCAGCACCGCAGCTTCATCACCAAATCGCACGAAAAGCTGGATATCAGCCATGCGATCGATGACGTATTACAACGCTATGTAGAAAACTTCGACGAAGGTAAAGAGGCTTTTGGAGTGAAAGCTTTGAAGCAGTTCGAAGATGCTCCACGCAATACCAGACTCTTCTTTGCCAATATCGAATACCTCTGGGCATTACACACCGAGGGCATCCAGGCCGAGAAAAAGCGATCCTATGCCCTAAGGTGGTTTTCAGATGACGAAGTTCGTGATGATGACGCTGCCTACTTCGGGAAGGGTGGTAGTCACTTCATTGCTCACCCGGGCCAGTACTACCAAACCAATAAATACTATGAGATCAGAGCCCTGTTGCGAATTCTCAGCATGGTCTTTGATGACTCTTCACTCAAAAGTCCTGAGGACTTCCGCCAGCGCCTTGAGTCTCTGAGCTATGAGGCCCTTCATGGCTCCCCTCAGCCCCATCGGGGTATTACGTTGAAGGACTATTGCGGTATTCATGCAGCCCTGATTCACCTCTGTAATCCGGACAAATACGAAGTCATCATCTCAAAGAATCACCGGAAGAGCATTCTTCGAGTTTTCTCTCATATTGTCGATGACCTCCCCAAAGACAGCTGCCCTGAGGCACGTCTGAAGCTGATCAGGGAACGACTCTATCCCCAGTACGGAAACACCAGCGAACCTCATAGAAAATACCGTTGGTTCTTCTACAGCGAAGACCTGCGACCGATTTGGATGACTAAAACCAAAGTCGGCGAACAAACCGAAGCATCCATTGCAGACGAAATTGGACGTGAAGTTGGATTTACCGATTTGGGAGAGGAAGAAGGCGCCCTCAAAGAAGTGAATGGCTATCGCATTCAGCGGTCTGCGAAGAAAGCGGCTGAAGCTAAAAAGCGAGATAACCACTCATGTGTGGCGTGCAAATTCCACTTCCACAAACAGATTGTACACGTCCACCATCTTGACCCGCTGGCGGAACGTACCCATCCACGTAAAACAACACTTGCCGACCTCATCACCCTCTGCCCCAATTGCCATTACATCGCACATTACTGGTTGCGTAAGGATCCAGTAAAATACAAGGATCGCGATACCCTTTTAAACCAACTTTCTAAATCACTAATTTCCTAACTTCATGATCACCGGAGAACTCAAATCCAAAGTCGACCGCATCTGGGATGCCATGTGGGCGGGCGGCATTGCCAACCCGCTCACTGTCATCGAGCAGCTCACCTACCTGCTCTTTATCAAGCGTCTCGATGAAATCCACACCCTGCGCGAGCGCAAGGCCAACAGGCTCAAGCAGCCGATCGAGGACCCCATCTTCTCCGAGGACCAGCAGGAGCTGCGCTGGAGCCGCTTCCGCGATCTGGCACCAGAGACACTCTTTGAGCTGATAAAGGACAAGGCATTCCCCTTCATCAAGACTCTGGGCAAAACCACCACGCCGGATGGCAGCGAGGAGGACTCCACCTTCGCACACCACATGAAGGATGCTCTCTTCATGTTCCCCAAGGCATCACTACTCGCCAACGTGGTCGACCAGCTCGACTCCATCGACATGTCCGACCAGGACACCAAGGGAGACCTCTACGAATACATGCTGGGCAAGATAGCCTCCGCCGGGCAGAACGGGCAGTTCCGCACCCCGCGCCACATCATCAAGCTGATGGTGGACATGACCGCTCCCACACCAAAGGACACCATCTGCGATCCTGCCTGCGGCACCTGTGGCTTCCTCGTAGCCGCTGCCGAGTACATGGCCAAGGAGCACGGCACCGAGGTATTCAAGGACGATACCGCACGCAAGCGCTTCTCAGAGCAGACCTTCCATGGCTACGATTTCGATACTACCATGCTCCGCATCGGCAGCATGAACATGCTGCTGCACGGCATCGAGAATCCAGACGTCCGCTACAAGGACTCGCTGGAGGAGGCCCATGCTGGCGACGAGGAGAAATTCTCCCTCATCCTGGCCAACCCACCCTTCGCTGGCAGCCTGGACTATGAGTCCACCGCCAAGGACCTTCTCCAGATCGTCAAAACCAAGAAGACCGAGCTGCTCTTCCTGGCACTCTTCCTGCGCCTGCTCAAGACCGGTGGCCGCGCGGCAGTCATCGTGCCCGATGGTGTCCTATTTGGCAGTTCTAAAGCACACAAAGAGATCCGCAGGATGCTGGTGGAAGACCAGAAGCTGGATGCCATCGTCTCCATGCCCTCGGGCGTCTTCAAGCCCTACGCCGGTGTCTCCACCGCCATCCTCTTCTTCACCAAGACCAACTCCGGCGGCACCGACCACGTCTGGTTCTACGATATGCAGGCAGACGGCTTCTCGCTCGACGACAAGCGCACCCTGCAGCCGGACAAGAGTGACCTACCGGACCTCCTCCAGCGCTGGCGCAGTCTCGGTAGTGAAAGCTCACGCAAGCGCACTGAGCAAAGCTTTCTCGTCCCCAAGGAGGAGATTGCAAGCCAGGACTACGACCTCTCAATCAACCGCTACAAGGAAGTGGAGTATGAGGCCGTCGAACACGATTCACCACAGGAAATTCTCAAGCGTCTGACAAAGCTGGATGCAGAGATCGAAGCGGGTAGAAAAGAACTGGAGGACATGCTGAAATGAACTGGCCTTTTGCCCCCTTACACTCAGTCTGTAGACCTAGACAATGGCCTACCATCCCCAAATCAAAGTTGACAGACAAAGGATATGCCGTTTACGGAGCAAATGGAATCATTGGATACTATTCAGAATACAACCATGAGACCCCTACGCTACTGATAACATGCCGCGGCGCCACATGCGGATCGATAAATGTCTGCGATTCGAAATCATACGTCACGGGCAATGCAATGGCGCTTGATGACCTTGACACATCAAAAGTAACGCTAGAATTTCTTGGACACTATCTTAAGAACTTCGACTTCCATGGTATCATCACAGGTGTAGCTCAACCTCAAATTACTGCTCAGTCACTCAAACGCCTTAATGTTCCCCTCCCCCCCCTCGCCGAGCAGAAGCGTATTGCGGGGATCCTGGATACAGCGGACGCCTTGCGAACCAAGCGCCGCGAAGCCCTCGCCCAGTTAGACCAACTCCTCCAGTCCACCTTCCTAGACCTCTTCGGAGACCCCGTCACGAATCCGAAGGGGTGGGAGAAACAAGCATTAAACGAATGGTTAGAAAATATAGATAGTGGATGGAGCCCCAAATGTGAGCAGAGATCTGTGACAGACAAAGAATGGGGAGTCCTCAAGTTGGGGGCTATTACATGGTGTGTATACGATGAATCAGAAAATAAAGCACTTCCTGCCGCACTCTCCCCACGACCAAAGTTGGAAGTCAAACGGGGCGACATCTTATTCGCCAGAAAGAACACTCACGAATTGGTAGCAGCGGCAGCTTACGTCTACGACACCCGTCCCAAGCTAATGCTTCCAGACCTAATCTTCCGTCTTCGCCTCAAGGCTGATTGTGAAGTAGAGAAGTTGTTTTTATGGCAGCTACTCATAGAACCACACCAGCGCAGCTCAATTCAGAAATTGGCCGGCGGAGCTGCAGGTTCAATGCCAAATATTTCCAAAGCTAAGCTTAAAGGCGTAGAACTCATCAAACCTCCTCTTACCCTCCAACAAAAATTCGCCCGCATCGTCGAATCCGTCGAGCGCCAAAAAGCCCGACACCGCGCCCATCTCGCCGAGCTGGACACCCTCTTCGCCTCCCTCCAACACCGCGCCTTCACCGGCCAACTGTGATTTTATGGACAAACTCCGCTATGAGGTGAAGGATTTTCAGGCATTGGCAGAATGCTTCCGCACAGGCAATGCCGCCCTCTCACTCACCAGCTTGAATCTGGACGGCAAGCCCTTGGCAACCTCTCAGAGCGCGCAACTGATCATCAATAAATCCGGAATGGCATTCATACGAATCCGGGGCTCCGCAAATCCAACTCAATTGCATGCAGTCGCTGGATCGTTCTTAGGCCAACCGAAGAAATATCAGGCTCTCTCTGCAACGATCGACCATAATATCTCGGTAAAGTTCGAATCTCTGTCTCTATCTCTCCGCCAAATATCCGGCGATGGCACGACCACGATCGAAGCAACTTTCAACTCTGCCTCAAGCCTCGAAACGTGGTGTTGTAATGAGCCTTCATCCAGCTTCATCAAATTCTGGCTCCCCGAAACCGAACTACGCTCGGCAAACGACAGCACCACCATCCAGAGAACCAGCAACCAGCTGGGTGATTTGGGGGGCCATGGAAAGCTCGACTCATTCATCGGTGAAATCTCCCCATATCGTTACCGTGCCTTCGCTGCCGGTGATGACCTCGAAGTCCACATCGCCACACTCGATGGAGCAAAGTCTCCGAGTGCGGAGGACGACAAAGCATTCTACCGGGCTTTCTTGGAAGGCTTTCGTTGGCTCAATGGCGGCACCCCCTACGTTTACCACTTCACCCATCGCCGCGACTACACCGAGGCCGAAGAATGGTGCCAGGTGCCGAAGTTAGAAGTTCTTAAATCACGGCTCATTTCCTCCTCCCCCTACAACGAAAAGGCAACGCTCTTGCTCGAACGATTCGTTCATTTTTCTCTAGCCCACCCAGAGCGCCTGAAATCGCTCACTACCTTCCTCTGGCAATACCGCAACGCCATATCAGGCAGCCACATCACTTGGGGGGATATCTCCCAGCTTGCCGCACTCAACGAGGGCATCGCCCGTGAAATCCTCAAACACACCGGCGGCTACAGCAAAACCAAGATCGAAAAGCTGCAGGCCCCTATAAATCTCGATCCAAAACAACACAGAGGAACAGCCAAAGCCCGCTTCTACCACGCCTGCCAGCTCACAGATATCGACTGGTCCACATTTAGCCCTGTCTTCGACACCTGGAAAAAATCCCGCGACCCCCTGGCTCACGGCGATTTTTCCTCCGTAGAAGACTGGTTGAGAAAAGAATCCATCGACACCTACCGCCAACTCGCCAACTCCTTCAACTGGCTCACCCTCCGCTACATCGACTTCCCTTTCGATCAAATTGCCTTCTCCAACCCTTGGTTCCCTCTCGATTAATCCACCCACAGATCCAATGGACAGTTTAACCCTACCTCGATTCATCAACGCCAACGGACTGTATTCCTTGCTGGAGCTACTCAGTATTCATCGAGCAAGCCCCTGCCTGAGCGTAAACATTTCCGAACTCCAGCGAGTCTCACCAGCAGGGCTCTCAACACTCTGCGCGTGGTATCACTGGCGCGAAAAGAATGGATTATCGACCCATTTCGCAGGAAAGGATGCCTGCACAATTCATTCATATCTAGAACGCATGAACCTCTGGCGCTTATGCCAGCCTTCTCCCCCTGAGACGGCATCAGAGCTAAACGGCCGCTTCATCCCGCTGACACAAATTTCACACCAGACCGGTAAGCTCGGTGAGCAATTTGCCGAGTGCCTGGCTCCGGGCGGTGAGGATTACGAGCATCCTATGGCTGGCCTCTACGACGCCAGTTACTATCTCATCACGGAATTAGCAAACAACGTGCGCCAGCACAGTAGAGGCAGAGGATTTGTATCCGCACAGACCACGAATCTGGACGGCTATGTTCGTATCGCCTTTACCGATGCAGGCATGGGAATACGAGGCAGCTTACGCGAAGCTGGATTCGATTGGGCTCAAGAAGGAGACGACACCAGCTGCATCCTTCAAGCGCTCACTTCCCGCGTCTCCAGTAAAGGCCAGCCCTCCAACGAAGGCGTCGGCCTCACCCTCTCCACCAAAGTAGCCAGCTTGATGGGTGGATGGACAATGATTGCCAGTGGAACCGGCATCGTAACGATTTCACCCGAAGGGGCCGTAAATAGCTCCAGAACTCTACCGGGGCTGGGATTCCCCGGCACTTTAATCACCATAGCTTTCAAGAAAACTCTAGCTGCAGAATTCGACGACAAACTACTCGAAGCCAAGGACATGGAAGGCCTCTTGCCTCCAGGTGGTTTTTCTGCTAATTTCACATAATGAAGCACGAAATCAACATCACTGAACACTTCGGCGCCCGCCTGAGCAACGGCGAGGAGGCCTATGCGTTTCGTATTTCAAACATCGCGCCCTACGCGAACCTTTGCGACCCACTGGTGATCGACTTCACTGGTGTCCGCTCTGCCAACAGCTCCTTCATCAACGCCCTGATCGGCGCCCTTTTTGAAGACCACGGTCGAGAACTCCTGAAAACCCTCACCTTCAAAGGCTGTCTCCCCACCATCCAAGTGCTCGTCGAAGCCGCCATTCAACTAGGCCTCACCAAACACGCCGCGGCCCGGTCTTAATGGAGAACTAAACGCTTCCGGAGCCACCACCATTCCACCCAGCCGGAGATCAGCCGCCTGAGCGAATACGCCCCGCGCTCCTTCACTAACTGGCTCAAAGGAACCATAGCCACCAAACCGGCCCGTCAAAAAATCATCGAGATGCACCGCATCTTCTAAGCCCTCGACAGCATCGTCCATGACCCCGCCGAAGTCAGAACCTGGCTTAAGGAACACAACGACGCCTTCGAAGACACCACCCCCGCCCAAGTAATCGAACGCGGCGAGGCTGACCGCATCTGGCGAATGATCCACTTACTCGAGTCCGGCCAGCCGGGCTAATCCACTTGCACGCAAACCCAAACGTCTCTGGCAAGGCACCGACGACGACGACGAACACCTCATTCTTCTTCCCCTCCTCCACCGCAAACTCAATCACGCGGAGCTCGTAGTTCACGACCTCAAGGCCGCGGGCATCCATGTCGTCGAGCATCACTATTTTGAAAAAATCCGGGAGTTTGACTTCATCAACGATGCTGCCGACACCCCACTTTTCAACGAAAAGCCCGCCTGACCTCCCTTTGGAATCACTTTCATATCAATTTATCACAAATTAATACGAAACTGATGCGAAATGCAGCACCCCTGCCCGTTTCCAGTATTGCCAAGGCCTGACACCCTGCCCTAACATCCACGGCAGTGTCCTCCACCCCTTCCAACTTCTCTTTCCTCACTTCCGAATTCCCAGACTTCGCCCTGGCTGCGAAGTTGGCTGAGAAGGCGGTTTTTCCAGATCCGCATGCGGCCTGCTTTCACTGCAGACGTACTTTGGAATTGGTGGTGCAGTGGCTCTACAAAGTGGAAGCCAAGCTCGGCATGCCCTATGATCATAGTCTAGGCTCCCTGATCCACCATCCCCCGTTTCAAAACCTCATCTCTGAAGCGATCTTCCAGAAAGCCCGCCTCATCCAAAAAGTTGGCAATCAGGCAGTCCACGGAAAGCAGCCAATCTATCAAATTACGGCTCTCCAAACTCTGGAGGAGCTTCACCATCTGCTCTACTGGCTAGCGCGCACCTATAGCCGGATCGGTGCCGCCCAGTATGATGCGATCCGTTTTGACAAGACCCTGGTCCCCTTCCCTCAAACCAGTCCCTCCAAGGCCGACAAAGACCAACTCAAGAAAAAGGAAGCCGAGCTGGACCAATATGCTGAAAAGCTGGCCAAGCAGGAGAAGGAACGCAGCGAACTCGACCAGCAAATCGTCGAGCTTCAAGCTGAGCTAGCACTCGCAAAGAAAGCTAACGAGCAAGTTCCTGATCCTCATGACTACTCTGAGGCCGATACCCGCAAGTATCTCATCGACGCTGAGCTTCGCCGTAGTGGCTGGGATCCTGAGGCTCCTAAAGCCACTGAGTATGAAGTCAGCGGCATGCCCAACAATAAGGGCATAGGCTATGTAGACTATGTACTCTGGGGTGACGATGGGAAACCTCTGGCTATCGTAGAAGCCAAGCGCACGACCAAGGATCCCAAGATCGGTCAGCAGCAGGCGAAACTCTACGCAGACTGTCTGGAGAAAGAGAGCGGCCAAAGACCCCTTATCTTCTACACGAACGGCTATGAGACTTGGTTCTGGGATGACCTCAATTATCCGCACCGCCCGGTAGCAGGATTTTATAAAGCTGAGGAGCTGCAGCGCCTGATTACCCGTAGGGATTCACTGCTCCCGCTCAGGTCATCTGATATAAACTCAGACATCGCCGGACGCTACTACCAGACACGCGCGATATCCTCTATTTGCGAGTTGCTGGCCCAGAAGAGGCGTAAAGCTCTTCTGGTGATGGCTACCGGCACCGGAAAAACGCGAACATCTATCGCGATGGTGGATCTACTCCAGCGTGCTAACTGGGCAAAGAATGTACTATTCCTAGCCGACCGCACCTCTCTGGTGAACCAGGCAGCCAATGCCTTTAAAGCCCATCTGCCGGAGTGCTCACCAGTAAATTTAGTCACGGAGAAGGACAAGCAAGGACGAGTCTATACCTGTACCTACCCGACCATGATGGGTCTGATCGACTCCACCAAGAATGGTGAGTCGCGCTTTTCTCCGGGACATTTTGATTTGATCGTCATTGATGAGGCACACCGCTCCGTTTACCAGAAGTATCAGGCTATTTTCTCCTACTTCGATTCTCTTCTGGTTGGACTCACTGCGACTCCACGTGAGGAAATCGATAAGAACACCTACGAACTCTTCGACATCGAAAATGGTGTACCTACTGATGCCTACGAACTCGAGCAGGCAGTAAGCGATGGCTTCCTAGTGCCGCCTAAGGTCAAGAAAGTGGATATGAAGTTCCCACGTGAGGGGATTAAGTACGATGACCTCACAGAGAGCGAGAAAGCTGTCTGGGACGAGCTGGACTGGGGTGATCGCAGTCAGTCCGCTGGTGACCGTGAGGTAGGCTCAGGAGCGATCAACAAATGGCTCTTCAACAAGGACACCGCCGATAAAATGTTCCAGACTCTCATGGAACATGGACACAAGGTGAACAAGGGAGACCGTCTCGCCAAGACCATCATTTTTGCGAGGAACCACGATCATGCCCTCTTCCTGGAGGATCGATTCAATTATCACTATCCGGATAAAAAAGGCCACTTCGCTCGCGTCATCGACAACTACGCCAACTATCCACAGTCGCTCATTGATGCCTTCTCTCTGAGCGAGAGCGATCCACATATTGCCATTTCCGTGGATATGATGGATACGGGCATTGATGTGCCCGAGGTTGCCAACTTGGTCTTTTTCAAGCCGGTCTACTCGAAGATTAAATTCTGGCAAATGATCGGACGCGGTACCCGCCTCTGCCCTGACCTTTTCGGAGAGAACCAAGACAAAGAAGATTTCCGTATCTTCGACTTCTGCGGCAATTTCGATTACTTCGAGGAAAATCCTGAAGGCCTAGCTAGCACTAACAGCGAATCGCTGGGAACTCGATTGTTCCGTTTACGAACTTCTCTTTTACAAGCTCTGCAGAACAGCCCAGAAAACCTACAGTCCACTACGTGGAAGACGCACCGTGAGCATCTCAGAGTTCAAATTCAGTCGATGCACCCGGATAACTTCGAGATTCGACTCAAGCAGGAACTCGTCGAACGCTACCAGGCGCAATCATTCTGGGAGCATGAGACAGTTCCACACGATGATCTAGAAGCCATGGCCAACGAACTGGCAACCCTGCCCGACACCCTCGAACCTGAGAAACTCGAAGCCAAGCAGTGGGATGCAACGCTCCTAGCTGCACAACTCTCTACTCTGGGAGTCCTGACTAACAAACTAGTACCTCTCCAGCATGGCATCATTGAGACTGCCTCGAAGTTAGAAGAGAAAGCTAATATTCCTGCAGTCAAAGTTCATCTCGCATTGATCCAAGCGATCCAAGATGCTGATTTCTGGCAAGATATCCATGTGGATACTCTGGAGGAAATCCGCGTAAAACTACGTGATCTGGTGCATCTAATCCGTAAAGGCTACTCACCCCCGGTCTACACCCCGTTTGAGGATGAAATCCGGAGCATGAGAGAAGATGAACCGGTCGTGATTCCCACCATGACTGGTGAGCAGTATGAGAAGAAAGTACGCGCTGAGCTAGCGTCTAACCTTGATCGTATTGAGATCCAGAAAATCCGCACCGGACAAGCGCTCACTCCACAAGACCTCAACGAGCTCGAATCCATGCTTGTGAAACTGGGGGAAAGGCAGGGAGAGAAATTACTAGGCCAACTTATTGAACGTTCTCAAGCCCCCGATCTAGTGACGTTCATCAAAACCTGTGTGGGGTTGGACGCTGCTACCGTTCTGAAGCATTTTGAGGAATATCTGAATAAAGAGAGTTTCTCTCCCGCTCAGATCCGATTCATTGAATTGATCATCGCCCAATTATCTTCCAATGGCGTGATCAGTGCAGGCGCTCTCTATCACCCACCATTCAGCAGCATCCACGCAGGCGGCCCCGATGGACTGTTTCCTGACGAAAATGTCCTAGACGGCATCTTTGACAAGATCCACGAGCTGAGCGGCACTGAGGCGTAGTCTTATAGATCGCCCTAACAGTGTCTTCACAAAAAACACTCAATCCCCTTATTTACAGTAAGTACCACCGACCGGACTCGAACCGGTACGCCCCGAAGGACAGCAGATTTTAAGTCTGCGGCGTCTACCAATTCCGCCACGGTGGCTTTTCCTTCTGCACAGGATGATACGAGCCATGAGCCAGTATCGTAAAGACGGGGACGTGATACCCGAGGGGGAAGGGCTGCGGCAAGATAATTCGTCGGCAGCTTGGCCTGCACGCAAAAAAGACAGGCCGATTAGTCTCTGTATCAATCATTTAGAGGTAAGCAAAGAAGCTGCCAGAAAATCACCGAGGCACCGCCCCCTCAGGAATCAGGGCCTCGGTAGTTTTGGGAGTTTCGCTCTAGCCCTCCAGTGAACTCATGTCGATCACGAAGCGGTAGCGCACATCGGAGCGCTCCATCCGGTCGAAAGCTTCGTTGATCTCATCCATCTTGATGATTTCGCACTCAGGCAGGATATTCTTTCGTCCGCAGAAGTTGAGCAGCTCCTGGGTCTCCGCTATGCCACCGATCAGGGAACCGGCTACGCGTCTGCGGCCAAAGATCATCGGCATGGTATTTGTCTCATCCAGTGGTCCGATCTGACCGACGATCACCAGAGAGCCGTCGATATCTAGCAGGGAAAGATAAGGAGTCAGGTCATGCTTTACTGGGACCGTATCGATGATGAGGTCAAATCCAGCCTCTGCCACCTGCATCGCGGTCTCATCGGAGGAAATCAGGTAGGCATCTGCACCCAGCTCCATGGCGTCTTCCCGCTTGGAATCCGTCCGCCCGATCACCGTGACTTCAGCTCCCATACCCACGGCCAGCTTCACGGCCATATGGCCTAGCCCGCCAAGCCCGATCACCGCCACCCGGCTGCCCGGCCCTACATGCCAGGTACGAAGTGGGGAGTAGGTGGTGATGCCAGCGCAGAGCAAGGGGGCAACGCGTGAGAGATCCAGATTATCCGGGATGGAGAGCACAAATTCTTCCCTCACCACCACATGCTTGGAGTAGCCGCCTTGAGTGAGTTCCTCGGTGATTCTGTCATTGCCAGCATAGGTAGGCGTCATGCCCTCACGGCAGTACTGCTCCTCCCCGCCATGGCACTGATCACATTCCTGGCAGGAGTCCACCATGCACCCCACTGCCACTTTGTCCCCCTCTTTGTACAAGGTCACCTCATCACCCACTGCGATCACCTTACCCACGATCTCATGCCCCGGCACCATCGGGAAGAGGCCGATGCCCCAGTCATTGCGCACTTGGTGCAGATCCGAGTGGCACACACCACAGTAGAGGATTTCGATCGCTACATCATTCGGGCGCAGTTCACGGCGCTCAAAGTGATACGGCTCCAGCTTGTCTCCGGCGCTCTGCGCCGCATACCCAATCGTTTTCATAGTTCGCTCATTGTTCTCATTTCCTGACACACCGTCTTTACCTGTTAGCACCAGTGAAGACAGCAAGTGGATTACACAGAGTGCTAACCTAGGGTAAGTCAGCCTGCATGCAAAGAGAATCTGAGCAAACAAGCCCGCCACAAACAGAATGCTTGCATTGAGCTGGAGCAACGTGCTCTTCTGAGCTTATGCAACCGTCGTTATCTGTTAGTGATCTCATCGTGCGCCAGCAGGCAGGAGAGAGACTCAAGTACCTCTTCTTCTGGGGCCACACCCCTCCAGCAGACGGAAGCATCACTAAAGCCTGCTTCAGCCAGTGGTGGTTTGCCCCCTTCGATATCGAGGACACCCTCTACCCCACAGCGGAGCATTACATGATGGCCACCAAGGCTCGACTCTTCGGAGATGAGGCCATGCTCGCCAAGATCCTCACCAGCTCCCACCCCAAGCAGGCCAAGGACTTCGGCCGACAAATTTCTAATTTCGACGAGTCTCTCTGGCTGCAGCACCGCTACCGCATCGTCTACGAGGCGAACCTCGCCAAATTCTCCCAGCACTCCAAGTTGCGGGAGTTCATTCTCAATACTGGAAACCGCATCCTCGTAGAGGCCAGCCCGGTGGACAAGATCTGGGGCATTGGCCTGGCTGCAGACGACACCAATGCCGAACATCCTGCCAAATGGAAAGGGCTCAACCTACTAGGCTTCGCCCTCATGGATGTCCGCACAGCCCTCCAGAAATAGTAAGCTCTGGAATGTGTGCAGACGAATCATGAGGTTCCCCAAGCTCAGGAGATCACTAAGGCCCTAAACACTCCAAGTTGATCTAAAGGCTAAGCTTTACAGTTGTGATCAGACAAGCCGTAGGCTGATTACTGCAGCTTTAGGTAAGGAATTCACTTACTTTTTACGCGGCATTCCTTGCGAGAACTTCCAGAGTATCAAGCAATCGCGACAACTATCAAAAAAGTAAAAAACACCCCCTCAAAATCATTTTCACGACTACAGGATCCTTGACAAGTAATTCTCTGTGACTGTTTAGTTAAATTAGCTGCTTAATTGGGGTCAAGCCACGCATTTCCGGCAAGTGTAGGAGTTTTGTGCCTTTTGCTCTATTAAGCCAACTACTCTCCTAATTGCATGTACTCAACAACACCCACGATGCTGGCGTTAAGCGCCCTACTGTGCAGTTTCTCCCAAGCTGGAGAACTAGCTCCCGCCGAAGAGAATACCTCAGCCTGTGATTTCTTAAAATCCATAGGTGAGGTGTATAAGAATGATGAAAACCCCTATATTCAGGAGCTTACCTTCTTTGGCAGATTTCAATGGCAGTATGGCTACACCGAGGGGGAAGCCATGGATGGCGAGGACTTTGACGAGCAGTATACAGAAATCCGCCGCCTGCGTGCCGGAGTCGAGGTAGATTTTCTGAAATATTTTGAACTCAAAACCAGACTCAACCTTGAGCAAGGTGGACCTGACAACCACCGCCTGGGCGTAGATGATTTTGATACTGCCACCCTCTCTTACAAGGTCGACGACCTCTGGGGCTTTGAGGATGTCGAGGTCTCTTATGGCCGCCAGAAATTTACGCTCGGAGCTGAATCCCACGAATCCTCACGCAAGATCAAAACCGTAGAGCGCTCGAATATTGGCAACTACTTTTACTCAGGAAAGCGCCCTACCGGGCTGTTAGTCTCCGCAGAGCGTTTTGGAGCAGAGTTTAGTGCCGGCATCTATAGCACCGAGGATGACAGTGACTTCATTGGCGGCTGGAATGATAGCGAGGCCTATTACGTGGGCATCGAATATGGAGGTTGGCAGGCTGACTTCCTCTACAATGAGGTAGACGTTACCGACGGAGAAGCCACTGAAGACGATATTTTCGAGTTTCGCTGGGCCAGCTCGCTGGCATATCAGTTTGAGCATGGTCGATGGGAAATCCTTTTCAATGCCTTGTATGGAGAACTGCTAGATGGCGAGGAAGTCTATGGCGCAGTCATCATGCCTTCCTATTTCCTGATTGAGGACAAGCTGGAAGCCGTGATGCGTTATCAGTATGCTGGCTCAGACGGAAACAACCTCCGCCTAACCAAACGTTATGCCCAGGAAGCTGCAGACACTCGCAAAGGTGATGAAAACCATACCATCTATGCGGGTCTGAATTACTACTTCTGCGGGCATCGCGCCAAGATTCTCACTGGCGTGGAATACGAGACGCTAGATCGAGACAACGGACAGGACGCCGATGCTGTCACCTTCTGGACAGCATTTCGTATGTACTTCTAAGTATCTAATAGAGCCGAGCAAAAAGACACCTGCAGGCATTATGATGAATCGCTTAGACAGAGTAGAATTTAAGTTTCTGGTCGATCGCTCATTGAGAGAACGTCTCGTGGAGGAAATCCGCAGGAACACCACCTGTGATGCCATCACCGGGACGACTCACTATCCGATCATTTCCCAATACTATGACAATGAATACCGCGATTGTTATTGGGAAAAGCAGCGCACTCAAAAAAGCCGACGCAAACTACGCATCCGGGTCTATGGCTCCGAGAATGGCGAGCTGCCTCCCACCACCTTTATCGAGGTAAAGCACAAGCATTTTGGCCGTGGCGCGAAGCGCCGGCTGATGCTCAGCACCGAGGATGCGCTAGACTTGGTCGAAGGAGACGGTGGTCACCTGCTGGCGAACTTGGACCAACAGCCACGATCCACTCGGATGATTCTCAGAGAGATTCGCCAACTCGTGGAAGACCGGGACTTCAAGTTCCTCTGCACCATGCGCTATGACCGTGAAGTCTATGTAGGCCGAGAAGATGCTCCAGATTTACGCATCACAATGGATTCTGGAATCGCCTGCCGCTTTGGCCACCTGCCGCTGAAAGCCGACACTCGAGACTTCGAGCACTATCTGCTTCGTGAAGACCAAAGCATCCTGGAGATTAAAACAAACTCGGTGATCCCGATTTGGCTGAGAAACCTCATCGGTGATCACAGTTTGGTCCGCCAAAGCTACAGCAAATTCTGCACCGCTCTGGAGACCTTCGATCCTGCCATCCGAGAATTGCTGCTTGAGCCCGACAGCTCTCCCTTCACTGCTCCTCCGCCAGATGCCTGTATCCCAGCATTACTCACTCGCTAAATATTTCTCATCTCACATCACACGCTTCCCACACCATGCCTCTTGCATTCTTAGATCAATTTTTCAGTTCCTCCCCCAATAACCCCTCCGTTGCCAATATTATTGTGGCAGTTTTAGTCAGCCTGTTGCTCAACTTAGCACTCGCTGCACTTTACCAGTCCACCTACAGAGGAAAAAAATATTCCCAAGACTTCGTTCATACTCTGGTGATTATTGGTACGGTGGTCACCATTATCATCCTTATCGTTAGAGGTGAAGGTGGTGGTCAAATAGCCTTCGGCATGTTTGCCGCATTCTCCATTATTCGGTTCAGGAGAAATCTCACCCAGGCACGGGATCTAGCCTTTGTATTCATGTCTATGGCTACAGGACTCAGCATGGGAGCCTTACCTTTGGAAAGGCTATGGCTGGTAGCCGTCGTGATGGGCATCGTCAGTGCAGCAGTCTATCTGCTGGCTAAAAAAGACCTCTTCGCACCGAAAAGGATTAGCCACAGCCTCAGGGTCCGCATCACCAATGACATTCATTATGATGAGGCCTTCAACCCCATCTTAAATAAGTTCGCTGATGAGGCTGAACTACGTAGCGTAGAATCCGTACAAGCAGGCATGATGACCGAGCTCGTCTATGGAGTGACTCTCAAGGAAACCACCCAATTGGCAGATTTCATGGAGCACATGCAGGTGGCTTCCGGAAACAACCGAGTACTCTTAACCACCATTCGCGGTAACAACTTAGAATACTGATATGAAGCCCCTCACCTCATTCTCAGGCCTGCTTGGCCTCATGATCTTCTCGGTGACGTCCACATCCTGGGCGGATCCTGTCATCTCCGAATTCCTAGCATCGAATGATAGCGAGCTGGCCGACGAAGATGGAGAGTTCTCCGACTGGATAGAAATCTACAACCCCGATAGCACGGCGATCAATCTGGGCGGATGGCACCTAACAGACAATGCCACCAATCTCGACAAATGGACCTTCCCCAGCACGGTGCTCCCAGCTGGCGGCTATCTGATTGTATTTGCCTCGGACAAGGATCGGGCAGTCTCTGGAAGCGAGCTTCATACAGGCTTCAAATTGAGTAGCGGAGGCGAGTACCTCGCTCTGGTTAAGCCAGACGGCACCACAAAGACGTCAGAATTCAATCCCTTTCCCGCTCAGAGCGAAGATGTGAGCTACGGACTGAATACGGCCAGCATGCTCGTGGATTCCAATGCCACTCTACGCTATACTCTCACTACCCCTGCCCCTACATGGACCAATCATGATTTCGATGACAGTAGCTGGCTTGGCGCGCGCAGCAGTGATGTCGGCGTAGTCATCACCGAATGTGATACGGGCAGCCCGGATGCCGTGGAAATTCAGAATGTCTCAGACTCCAGCGTAAACACCTCCGGCTGGTATTTGGTTTTTGGAGCCGGCACGAGTGGCAACATCAATGACGCTGAGGAATTTCTCGCATTCCTGCCAAGCTCTATTGGAGCCGGCGGCATACAAGTCTACACTGAAAACACAGGCAGTTTAGGTAACATCGCCTGGGACAATGCAGGGGCCCGCGGATGGACCATGCTCTGCAACAATGCTGGCGAAGTCATGGACTTCGTAGTCTGGGGCTATACTGAAGCGGAGCTCCGCACCTTCAACCTGAATACCGTCATCTCCAGCCAGTCCGTACAAGTCACCTACACAGACATCCCCTGGTCAGGCACTCCGAGAGCGAGTGGCAATTCAACTTCTAACAAAATCATTCGTACCGGTAGCAGGGATAGCGATACGGATAATGAGTGGACGTTCAGCTCCAGCGCCACTCTCGGTTCACAGAACAGTAACATATCCATTCCTTTCACCAGCTTCGGTCAAACCCGCGCACAGGCTGGCATCGGCTACGAAGTTGGATCTGGTTATGAAAACGTCCTGCTGACTAATCTCGATACGGATACGACCCAGCTGTGGGCACGTTTCGATTTCAACGTAAGCGACCCATCAGACATCAGCGCTCTCACCTTGAAGTTACGCTATGATGACGGCTTCCAAGCATTCATCAATGGAGTGAGTGTGGCGAATGCCAATGACACCAACACCTCGGCGGGAGAGTCTGGTAGCTATGTTGACTTTGACCTGAGTTCCTACATCGGTCATCTACGTACGGGAAACAATGTGTTGGCCATTCGCCTCATCAATCAGTCCGCCACCAGCAGCGACATGCTACTCCTCCCGGAACTGCATGCAGCGGTCGTTTCAGGCTCAGGAAATTACACCTACCTCTCCGAGCCTTCTCCAGGTGCCATCAATCAGGGCGGAGCGGTAAACCCCGGACCGATCATCTCAGAGGTGACTGAAAATCCACCGCCACTCACAGACTCACAAAACCTCACCGTAACAGCCCATGTCCAGGCTCGTGACGCGGCCGTCAACACGGTGACTCTGAAGTACAGGGTAGACTACGGCTCTGAAGTCAGCCTGACCATGGTGGACAATGGCACGAACGGAGACTCTATCGCAGGAGACGGCATCTATGCTGCTATCATTCCTGCTTCAGCCTCTGGACCAGGAGACATGCTGCGCTGGACGGTGATCGCCGATGATATCGGCGGCGAAGAATCGCGCATGCCCATGCAGGTGGATAACACGGGCAACAGCCAGTCTCCTGAATACTATGGCACGGTGATCGCAGTCCAACAATCTGGTGCAATCCCTGTGATGTATTGGTTCACCCAAAACGAATCAGCTTCACGTACTCGAACCGGAGCCCGAGCTTCTGTTTATTACTCCAACAAATTCTACGACAACATCTATGTTAGACAGCGTGGCGGTGCCACGAACAACAGCTCTCAGAAGTTCGACTTCAACAAAGGCTTCCCCCTCTACATCAATGCTGACATGCCCTCGGTGGGTGAGGTCAACATGAATGCCAATGGATCGGATTCTTCCTACGTGAGACAAACCTTGGGATTCAATTTCTTCCAAGAAGCAGGGAACGCGGGCTGCGAAACTTTCCCTGTGGAACTCAAGCTAAACGGTTCCTTTGACCGCATCAGCATACTCATCGAACAAGTCGATGAAGACTACCTCAAGCGCAATGGCTATGATGATGAAGGCGGAGAGCTCTACAAATTCGTCCAGAGAAGCAACCTGAATCCCGGCCTCAATGATGCGACGACTGGTGTAGAGAGAAAAACCGGGGACAAGAATGATCTAAGCTCCGTGGTATCATTCACCAACGACCTCAAACAGACTAGCTCTACGGCCAGGATTTATAGCTTTTACGACAACATGGACGTCCAGCAGTTCACCAATTACATGGCTGTGCGAAGCATTCTCCAGATGTCTGACGATGTGCGTAAGAACTTCTACATGTACAAAGATGCGGCAGGCGATGGCCGCTGGCGCATGCTCCCCTGGGATCTGGATTGGAGCCTTGGCATCGTTGGCAGTCATGGAGCTACCCGAGTAGAACATCCTTTCTTTGGCACACAGGATTTCCCTACAGCAGATGGAGCCAACCAGTGGAACCGGCTCTACGATGTGGCCTTCGAGGATATAGAGATGCAACGCATGTACCTACGTAGGATCAGGACACTGATGGACACCCATGTGAAGACCAGCTCCACAGGAAGCTGGTTTGAGAACCGTGTCGATGAGATCTATTATTCCATGGCAGGTCTCTCAGGCCCATCTAGCAGTGGTTACTCCTCTCTGAGAAACACAGAAATACCTGAACGCAGAAGTGATCTCCACAATCAATTTACGGTCACTATTTCAGGCATGAGTGTGGTCATCCCAGGCTCACAACCCACGAACCCAAACGTCGTCATTGATGCGGTGGACTATAACCCTGCCGGAGGAGATCAAGATCAGGAGTATATCCGACTGACTAACAGTGAGAGCACAGAAATCGACATCAGTGGCTGGAGCATCTCCAGCGGTGTAGAATTCACCTTCCCAGCTGGCACTGTCATCCCCAGGAACGGAACACTCTACGTGTCTCCCAAACTCGATAAGTTTGTCACCCGCTCCTCGTCACCAAGGGGTAACGAGAAACGCCTAGTCACAGGTCCCTATGCAGGCCACTTGTCCAGCTTTGGGGAAGATCTCATCCTTAAAAACGAACGCTCAGAAACGGTGCAAACCTACAACTACAGTGGTAGCCCGTCTGACGCCCAGCGCTACCTAGTCGTCTCCGAGTTCCTCTACAACTCTCCTGCTAACCCAAATGCAGAATTCATCGAGATAACCAATATCTCCACCACAGAAACAGTCAGCCTAACAGGCGTCCATTTCTCCGACGGTATTGAGTTCAGCTTTACAGGATCTTCTGTCACCTCACTAGCACCGGGCAAGAGTGTGCTGGTCGTGAAAGACCGCACAGCGTTTGAAGCCGCCTATGGCACGGGTGTATCCTCGCTCATCGCCGGAGAATTTACAGACGGTACATCCCTAAACAATGGGGGCGAAAAAGTGAAACTAGATGATTCTACTAACAGCACGATTCAAAGCTTCACTTATATGAATACCTCTCCGTGGCCTCTAGCATCAGGTTCTTCCCTACTCCTGCAGAACCCCAGCACACGCCCAGATCACAATATCCCAACAAACTGGGCTGCAGAAAACATCATTGGCGGTACTCCGGCTGGGGCGAGCTACTTGTTTGATGCATGGCTGGCTGCCCGCGGTGAAACTGACCCCCTAGCGGTTGTGGGCGGCTGGAGTGAAATGGCCAGTTACGCCTTGGGCCGAGACATTCGGGGGAGCGGCTTCACTCACATTCCCAAGCTAGAAACTTTAAACATTGATGGAAACCCCGCCCAGTACCTCACCCTAGAGACAAACATTCGCAATCTTGGTAATACCTATGTGATTCCACAAGTCTCAAACGACCTCGGCTTCTGGGAGGATGCCATTCTCGGAGTAGATATCGAACTGATGTCAGATAGCGATAATGGCGACGGCACGAACACCCGTAAATGGCGCTTAAGCTCTCCCGCCTCCCCCGCAAAGAAGCAGCAGTTCATGCGACTCAGAGTCCTCACCCCCTAACTGCGGATTTACAAGATCATAGCCACTTCTGCCCCCCTTATCATTAAGGGGGGGGCTAAATCTGCTAGGCTTCGTCCTCATGGAGATCCGCAGAGCCCTCCAGACCTAAGTCTGGAATGTGGGTGAAGGAAATCCGCATCGGCGCATCAGCCAGCGCATCATGGTCACAACCCAGATGGATCGCCTTCCTGCCCAGCTTCGCCTGGATCCGGTCCATTGTCCGGGAAAGCTCCATGCGGGGCCGCATGTCCGCCTCAAACAACGATGGCGTGTGGTTCGCCTCTTCTAACAAATGCGCCAGCGTCATCGAGAGTTTGAGGATTTTGGTGCTCTTGTCCGGGCGTTGCCGCCAGAGTCTTTTCACCGTCCGCGCAAACAAGATAGAATCCGCGCTATGCTCGAAACGGCACTCCGCCGCCCAGCTAGGTCCGTGTACATAGCGGATCTGAATGTGCAGAGATCCGGCTAACATGCCATGAGAGCGCAGCCGCACCGCCGCCTTCTGCGTAAGCTTGTGCAGCACGGGCAGCGCCTTGTCCTGCTCGCGTTTTTCCGGAGACAGGACATGAGAATGGCCGATGCTGCGCCGCTCCACCTCACGCTCGGGAAGCACCGCCCCATGCAGGTTCATCCACAGCCGTTCACCCTCGATCGAGCCCCATACCGAATGCAGCTTGCTGCGCGAGGCTTCACAGAGCTGCTTTACCGTATGGATTCCCCGGGCATGCAGACGCAGCTCCATCGAGGAGCCAACCCCATGCACGTCTGAGAGCTTCAGGCCATAGAGTGCCTCAGGCAGGTCTTCCGGAAGCAGGAGCAGGTAGCCATCCGGCTTTCTCATCTTGGAAGCCATCTTCGCCAGCCAGCGGTTCTGCGCTACTCCGATCGTGCAGGTAATGCAGGGAGACACCTCTCTAGCGATCGCCCGCTTGATACGATAGGCCAGCTCGTCTATCTGCTCCCGCTGCCTTAGATTCTCAGGCAGCAGGCACCAGAGTTCATCAATCGACAAAGTAGCCTCCACATGGATGCAGGACTCCACGGCCGCCACCAGCTGATGGTGGTACTTGATGTATTCCGGCGGCTTCGCCTCCACGATCAGGATCTCCGGGCACAGGCTTTTCGCCTCCCGCACACCAGTCCCGGTCTTCACCCCGAAAGCCTTTGCCTCATAGCTGGCCGCGATACAGCACGACGTATCCGTCAACACCGGAGCAATCCCGATCGGCCTCCCCCGCAGCTCCGGATGCATGTGCTGCTCCACAGAGGCAAAGAAGGAATCGAAATCCAGAAACAAGGCTGAAACCTCACTAAAAGTACTCATATGAACACAACATCACTGCACCTGTCCTAACTTGCAAGCTCGAAGAGAAAGCTTAAGAAAGCCAAATATTCCACAAAGACCCAAGCACATCAGATAGAGACGAACGATTCCAGCTGGAGATAAAGGCAAGACAGCGTGGTGATTTGTAAAACCCGATAGGTAACAAAACTTATATTTCAATAAACACGAGGAGATAAAAAGGACGAACCCGCGTACAATTTCTCATTGATCTTTTATTATGAGACACCTATGAAGACAGGTAAGACGTTTGTTTAATAACCAGCGCCACGGCCACCTCGGTAGCCAAACCACCTCCCCCCATAGTCGAATGCAGTTCAAAACATTACCCAAGACAGCTGGCACGCTGTTTGCCATGATTACAGTCGCAAGCAGCCCTCTCACCGCCCAAGAAACAAGTACCACCCCCCTCGACCAGCTCCGCCTCTCAGCGGCGAAAGCGGATGAGCTGGTGGTCTACGAAGGACTTCCTTCCTCTCAAAAAGATGAAAGCTCGCTCGTTCAAGAGCTCTCACGGAAAGACGTCGTCATCCTTTGCTCCCAGGCATTCTATGCCCCCGGGGCAAGCGCGTCTCAGAGCCCCCTCATCCGGGAGATCATTACAGACGCAGATTCCATCAAGACCTACAGCGGTCAGAAAGACTGCGGCCCCTTCCACCCGGACTACGTGGTCTGCTGGCAGGTAGACGGCATCAGCCGCTACATCTTCATCGGCCTGGAATGCGGGGAGATCATCTACTGCAGCCCGCAGGTCACCAGGCAATACGACCTGACTGCGGATGCCCTGAAAAAGCTCCAAGTTGCGTTCCAACCTTACGCGAAGAAACGCCCGGAAAACTAGGAAGCCCCGCCCACGAAAAAGGCGCCTGCGAGGGCGCCTTTCTTTGTTGATACTTTGAACCTGATGTCATCCAGGGATCAGCCACGCGTCTTCATGGCATCGATGGCTGTCTCGATAGCCGGCTTGGCAGACTCATCGGCGCGCTCCAGCATTTCCTGTAGAGCGGGAACGGAAGACTTGGTACCGATCCTGCGGAGGATATTCGCCGCGGACTTCATGTACTTCTTCTCCAGTCTGGGCAGAGCCTCCACCAGGGCCATTTCAGAGCGTTCCCCGCCTCTCACCATCATCGGCTCGGAAACAGCTGGGTCCTTCTTCCAGGTGTAGATCAGTATATCGCCGATCTTAGGCACGTTGTGCTCGATCAGGTACTCCACATAGATGTCCGGCATCGCGAGATTCAGCTCCACCACCTTGTCAGCGACTTTCTTCACAACAGCCCCGGCATTGTCCTCCGGCATCGTCCAGTTCATCAGTGTTTTAACGATATCCTCCTTGTAGGGATAGGAATCCTCGGAAAGCCTGCGCAGCAGCAAATTCACGACATCCGCACGGCGTCCCACCTGCTTGGCCGCACCCAGGCGGCGAATCGCTGCCAGCTGGCGCTCGGGATCGATATGGCTGAGCTCCTTGTAGTTCGCATTGTAGAAATCAATGGAATTCTCATCGGAAAGGATCGAGGCCTTGCGGGTCACCAGGTCTGAAGGGTTCACCTCCACTTCGATCACACGTAGCTCCGGGTATTGATTGACCACCTTGCCAAAGCCCTGGCAAACCTCAGCCGCTTCGTCGAAGCTGACCCCGATATTGGTATACAGCACCAGATCCACCTTGCGGCCCTCCACATTTCTGCTGGAGCCAGCGAAGTCCTTCGGCATGGCTTGAGCTTGCAGCCCCTCGCTGAGGTAGGATTTTACCGTATCCAGAAATTCCAGCCTGCTCTCCAGCAGCACGATCGCCACCACACTATCCGCCCCGTAATTGGCAATCGCCGTCTCCACTGGCCCGTAGCCAATGCTGGACTTGTAGCGCAGCTGGGACTTGCGCTCATCCAGCTCCTGGTCCGGCTGGTCCTGGGGAGCCGCGATCTCCTGATTGGATGCGGGTGAGAAGTACGCAGGATAGAATGTCGGCAGAGACAGCAAACCTCCAGCGATCAGCAGACTCAGGATCACACCGGCGAGCCGCTTCTTACGGAAGCCGTAGATCAGCAGCATGGAGGAAATCAAGGCAGCAAAACCGCAGAGGATGTAGCGCTTGTCATTCCCCACATCTAACATCAGCCCGGCGCGCTTGGCCGGGTCATTACCAAAGACAAAGATCAGCACCACCACCAGGGCCACGATGATCCCGGCAAAAATACAGACCAGACGCTTGGCTCCAAGCGGCATCACATCATTCGGATCCACCTGCTGCTCATAAGCCACCGTGCGGAAGCCTACAGGCCCGGAGGTCTCCATTTCAGGAATCTTTTTGGAGAACATACTGAGGTCCCCCACCTTCTCTCCTGGGTAGTGGCGCATGCTCTGCTTCAGGATGCAGCTGCTATCCACATGGAAATGATGCTGGCATTCACCACACTCGACCAGTCTCCCCATCAACTCGGGGTCGATATCGAACTGTTGGCCACACTCACTGCATTGTATCTTAATTTTTCCCTCAGCTGCCATAAACTACCTTTTTAGTACGCTAATCATCATAATCGTTAGAGAGAATTCTGGCCAGCAACAATGTTTTTCAGAGCAATGCCCTCTATTTCGGAGGAAATAATGCCTCTTCTAGCTCAGATGCGCCTTGCCCTCACCGCCCGCAAGGTCTAACTCTATCCCATGCTTCCAGAGGTAGAATCATTGCTCGTCGTCCAGAACAGGGACCAGAAGATAGACGCACTCCGCAAGGAACTTGAACTAATCCCCAGGGAGAAAGCTCGTGCCGAAGAAAAACTCAGTAACGACACCCAAGCCGTCGCTACCGCCAAGGCCGCCCTGCAGGAGAACGAAGTCGCCATCAAATCCGTCGAGCTCGATATCTCCACCCGCCGCAACACCATCGACAGGCTCAAGGTCCAGCAGTTCGAGACCAAGAAGAACGATGAATACACCGCCATCGCCAAGGAAATCGTCAACTACACCGAGATGGTCGACGAACTCGAGACCCAGGAACTTGAGCTCATGGAGAAGTCGGATGTGCTGAAGGAAAAGCTGGAGCTCGCCCAGAAAGCCCTCGGTCAGACCCAATCCGTGGTCGATGAGGACATCGCCCTGCTCGACCAGAAGGCTGGCGAAACCAAAAAACGCCTCGAAGAAGCTCTTGCAGAGCGCGAAACTCTCGTCGAACCTATTGACGAGAACCTACTTGCCCTCTATGACCGCCTCCGCAACTCCAAGGGCACCGACCCCGTTGCACCCCTAAAAGGCTCACAGTGCGGCGGTTGCCACATGAAGGTCACCTCCTCCACTGCAGCCAGCGTACAGGCAGAAAAAGCCATCTCACAGTGCGAGAACTGCGGCCGCATCCTCTACGCCACCTAGGACTTTGGCTCCCCAGAGCCACAAGCACCCAGGTTCCCAATAACTTTAACTGACGGCCAGCCCGGCTCCCCAGAGCCGCCAGGCCCCAATTAACTAATAACCATTCACAAACGTGCTTCCCTGGTTCGACAACGGCAAATTTCCTCTCTTTCTGGCACCTATGGCAGGTGTCACAGACGTGGTATTCCGCACCATCTGTAAAGAACTCGGCGCAGACGTCATGGTCACTGAGTTCGTCTCCGCAGAAGGCATCGTGCGCCGGGACGACCGTACCCGCAAGTACACCAGCTTCACCGAGGAACAGCGCCCGGTAGGCGTGCAGCTCTTCGGCGCCAATGGCGAAGCCATGGGCGAAGCCGCCAAAAAGATCATCGACTGGAAGCGCCCGGACTTTATCGACATCAACTACGGCTGCCCGGTCAACAAGGTCGTCTCCAAGAACGGCGGCTCCTCCCTTCTGCGTGACTGCCCACTACTCGCCTCCGTGGCCGAGGGCGTCCACAAAGCCGTGGGAGACCAAGTCCCCGTCACCGCCAAGATCCGCGTCGGCTGGGATGAGAAGTCCATCAACGGCCCTGAAGTCTGCAAGATCCTCGAGGACTGCGGCATGCAGGCCATCTCCATCCACGGTCGCACCCGCTCCCAGGGCTACCGTGGGGAAGCCAATTGGAACATCATTGATGAATGCGCCCGCTCCGTCTCCGTCCCCGTCGTCGGCAATGGCGACATCACCTGCGGTGAAGACGTGGAAAAGCGCCGCAAGGAAACCGCCGTCTCCGGCCTCATGATCGGCCGCGCCGCCATGCAGAACCCCTGGGTCTTCCGCGAAGCCAAGCACTTCATCGAAACTGGCGAACACCTCGCCCCCGCCCCCATCGAGGAGCGCTGGAAGCTCATCATCCGCCACTGCACACTCGCCATCGAATCCGATCGCTACGGCGGAGAGGAGAAACACACCGTCATGGCCATGCGCTCACGCCTCATGACCTACTGCAAAGGCTTCCGTGGCGCCAAGCCCCTCCGCCAGCTCCTCTGCACCGTCACCTCCGTCTCCCAGCTCGAAGACATCGCCGCCGACCACCTCTCCGGCAAACTCTTCCAGGACACCCTGCCGGTGGAGTAGGGTCTTGTCGTTAGGTAAATAGGTAAATAGGTAAATAGGTAAATAGGTAAATAGGTAAATAGGTAAATAGGTAAATAGGTAAATAGGTAAGTAAGTGAGTAAGGAGATAGAAGAGGGAAAAAGCCCTCCTCCCAAGCTGTGTCCAAAACGTTCCATCTAACAAAGACTTCACCTTTCCCGCATTCGTGAGATTCGTGCCATTCGCGGTAAAAGCTCCATCTAGCAGGTAATCAGCCTCACACCCCGGAGGGGTAATGGAGAGTAGCGCGACGGTTAAGCTTGCCCCCGCTAGCGTACCCCGGAAACCCACCCCCCTCACAACAACCACCCCGACAGGGGTGGAGGAAGGATCGGCCACAGAAAAAGCTCCCCACTCCTCCCGCCAGCTGCTAGAGAAAAGCTACCTACCAGTTCTTCCAACACATTGATTCCCACCTGAAAGCAACAAAATGACCCCACCAAACATATTCTCTACAAACGACGACCGCCTAGTCGGCAAATGGGTGAGCAAGCTCAACGGTCCTAGCATCAGCGAATTGGAGCCTGTCGCAACAGCTGACCGCATGGAACTGTGGCTCTATGAGGATGGAGCAGCCCGCTGGGGATACCCGGAGAAACCGAAATGCTTCGAAGAGGACCCTACAGAGGCCCCCACTCGCACCGGGTGGAGCGTGGACGAAGGCAGGACTCTCATCATCTCATCCCCAGCCCCGCCAATACCAGAATACGAAATCTATGAATGGCAGGAAGCCCACTCCATCTACGACATCATGCAACTGGACTACGACCAGCTCACCCTCAGCGACCGCCCCTTCGACGGTGAAATCATCACCCACTTCGTGAAATACGCGGACTGTTAGTACCATTCACTCAGCGCCAATAACTGGCTCAGCACTCGCGCCTGCTCCTGCCCGGACCACCAGCCTGACAACAAATGAGAGACCCCGCCCGCATCGAACGAATCCTCCTACTCATTCAGGAAATCTGGCAGCGCGATCCAGACATGCGCTTCCAACAGCTTATCTACGTACTCCAGAACAAGTACTCCCAAACTAACAGCGGCTACGGCATAATAACCGAAACAGCAGAAGACGGCTTTCAACATACTGGATTCGACATGTTCAACCTCGAAGACGACGACCTCGAACGCTTCCTCACAAAATTCATCAGTGAGCACAGAAAGTGAGCCCCCTTCACTCAATCTTCACCACCACGACGAACTGCACACGATTAGGATACTCCCTTGATTCCGACAAAGACTCCTCCAACCTTCCCACTGTCGTTGAAGTCATCTTGGGCACACCACCCACATAGAAACTGCGCTCCCAGATCACACACTCTTCCGACGTTAAATCAAGCTGCGCACTCTTAGTACTCGTGCCCCCCTTCTCGGCATTCTCAGGAAACTCCACCTTATAATATTTTCTGCCCGTGCTAGACGCCTTAATATCATAGGCAAAATCCAGCACCTCCGTACTCTCCATCAGCGCCACACTACTTGGGGCATACATGCCTGTGAACTTCAGACTCTGCATTTCCTCCGCTTTGCCATCTTGAATACGCAGTACCCTAAGCACACCGTTTACATTCCCCTGCGGTACTAGTTCAAGCACCTTCATCACCAGTCCTGAATCAAATTCATACTCCTTGACCATCTGAACACTCAGCTTCACATCACTAACCTGCACAGTCGGCTCAGGCACTCGTTCCGCAGTATCTTCTTTAGCCTCCACGACTACCTTATCTTCACACCCCACTGCTAAAAATCCCAAAACCACCACCCAACTAACAAATTTACAAATCATTTAACTAAGACCTCACACTCTCCACCTTCCAAAGTCAAGCCAGTCGCCTAACCTAAGGCTACAAAGAAAAACGGCTTCCCCATGTGGAGAAGCCGTCTAGATAGTAGGTTGAGGGTAGATCTGTTTGGCGCGACTAGTGGCGCTTGCGGCGCAGGATGAAGGCACAGGCCCCCACCAGGCTCAGCATGCTGGTGCTAGGCTCTGGCACTACGGAGAGTGAACCAGTGCCGGTATAAATACCGCCGAAGCCTAAATCTGTCAGCTGGCTGGCATCGTAGGTGCCGTTGGCGATGGTATTGCCACCGATGGTCAGACCGCCGATCACTGAATTGCCGTCACCCAGATCGAGCGTGCCGTCATTGATCTCAAGATAGGCATCTGAGTTATCCCAGGCATTAGTGAGCACCAGCTGGGAAGATGAGGTATTCAGCGTGATTCCGGCAATGGAATCGATTCCGCCCGCAGCAGCCACGGTAAGGAAGGCACGCGTGTCCAGCACGACGGCTCCTGTTCCCAGCGCATTACTCGCCTCGGCCAGCAGATTGGCGTAGCCGGTATCGATAGAGTTCACGTACCAGTCACCAGTGAAACCGCTGTCCGCCACCGTGGCGTGCAGGCCACCGAAGTCTTCCGCGCTATTGCCCACATTACTGATGAAGCTCAGATTCCCGCTGCCGGAGAGTCCTCCATTCAGGTAGCCGTGTAGCTCAAACTGCTCACCTCCATCCCCCAGACGGATCTCGGAATCCGCTGCCACATTGACATTGTTACCCAGACGCATGAATCTGGTGTACTGGTTACTGGAGCGCATATGCAGGGCTCCGCCATTCAGCGTGAGGTTGTTGATGTTGTAGATGTCAGTACCAGTTTGGCTATTCGCCTGCAGACGCAGGAAACCAGAGTTGATGGTGACACTGTCGCCCGCGAGGTTCTGGGTGTTGTCTCCGACATACTCCACATTGTTCTGGATCACGTAGTCGTTGCCACCACTGGGTGCCAGTCCGTCGCTCCAGGTAGGACCGTCGATATAGTTGCCATTGCCTACTGAGGACACTGTCGCGGCCTGAGCCACCGCGGCAGAGACTGCCAGCACGGCAATGGTATGGGTTGTGTTTTTTAGCATGTGTATTTGCGTGTTTGTTCTAGCTGCAAGTCCATGGCGGTCAAAATAATCCACCAGATAAACTTATCTTTTTACGTATCACGCATTTGATTAATTTTAAATACACATCACGCCACACATCATTACTTTTCACGCAATATTAAAGTTAGTTAAATACATATACCCCAAACAATCACCAAAAACACAAAAAGCTCATATTTATACACATCTACCAATATAATATCTTTTTGCGCTTAATTAAACTCAAAAGACAGCCCCCCCCTCCCCGCAAACAGACCAGCACGGCCACCAAAACTCATTCTATGAAATCACCCCCTCCACCAACTCTCCCCACGGAAACCCTTGACCATGCCGAGACAATTCACCTAGAAAAATAGCGGCAATTCCCGCCACTGTGTCCGACTGCTTCGCGCTTATCCATTTGGCCCATCCAGGCGCGCACAGACATTCCCATCTCATGCATCCATGAATCACCGCTCTCTTCACATCACCCGCCTGCTGCTCACCCTCTTCACCGCGCTCAGCCTCCACGCCAGCGCCGGCACTTTGGGCTTTCTAACTTACGAAATCGTAAACGGAACCTCCGTCACGATCACGGACTGTGATGAGGCAGCTACTGGAACCATCGTCATCCCCGAGACTATCGAGAGCCTGCCTGTGACCTCTGTCGACGGAAGGACGTTTAAAGGTTGCTCACTGATCACTTCAATCTCTTATCCCTCCCAGATACAATACCCGCCATACCACTACATTGGCTGTAACTCCCTGGAAGCTTTCCATGTAGCGGAGAGCAATACCGCCATCACCAGCGTAGACGGCATCCTGTTCTCCGCGGACATGACCAAGATCATCAGATACCCTAATGCACGCAGCACCACAACAGACTATGCTATTCCAGATGGCGTCACCTCCTTCTATCCGTACACCTTTCTAGAATGCACTGGCCTGAACTCAGTCACTATCCCCGCAAGCCTCAGCGCAGACACTGGCTCCGAGAGTGTACAGCAAGTTATACTATCCGTTTTCAAGGACACCTCCAATCTCCAAGCCGTCCACGTAGAAGAAGGAAACTTGGCCTTGAGCAGCTCTAACGGAGTCGTGTTCACCCAGAACGGTTCAGGCCTCTTATTCTACCCTCCAGCAAAGCCATCCACATCCTACACCACCCCTGACGGGACGACCTACATTAATACTTTAGCATTCAATCTCTGCACCACCATAGAATTCATTAACATCCCTGATTCAGTCACCTCCATAGCCGACAACGCTTTCACAGGGTGCACGAACCTATCAGAATTCAATATCCATCCAGACAATACTATCTACTCAAGCAGCAACGGTGTCCTGTTTGAGAACGATGGCAACACACTATACATCTGCCCACAAGGTAAAGTCGGAACTTACACCATCCCACAGAACACCACAACTCTGAGCACCTACGCCTTCTCAGGATGTGAGAAACTCACCGAAATCAACATTCCCTCCAGTGTCA
Source organism: Rubritalea squalenifaciens DSM 18772 (assembly GCF_900141815.1). NCBI lineage: Bacteria > Pseudomonadati > Verrucomicrobiota > Verrucomicrobiia > Verrucomicrobiales > Rubritaleaceae > Rubritalea > Rubritalea squalenifaciens. The sequence goes on along the minus strand of NZ_FQYR01000005.1, from coordinate 486,484 downwards.
CCAATATTGATTACCGCTCTTTTACAGAATGCTTCAACTTACAAGCTCTGAATGTAGCCCCGAGTAACGCTGTTTACTCAAGTATCGATGGTGTCTTGTTTGTAACAGACGGCGACATCCTATTCAACTTCCCGCGAGGAAGAGCTGGCAACTACACAATCCCACACGGCACCCAGACTATCGGCATCTACGCATTTGCACAATGCATCAATCTCACCCAAGTCACCATCCCCAGTTCTGTGGATTGGATACGCTACGGCGCATTTCGTTACTGCAGAAACCTGAGTGGCATCCATTTTTCTGAGGGACTTCAATATATCGACCTTTATGCCTTCCTTCATTGCGACAACCTAACAAAAGTAATTCTACCATCCACTTTCATAGGCGGAAAAATCTTTATAGGATCGTTTTTCACATATTGTGACAACCTAAAATCCGTAACCCTCAGCCCCAACTTTACAACCGTATACTCCAACTTTCTTCAGGGCTGCGAAAATTTGGAAGAAGTTATCATACCTGAGGGCGTAACAAGTATTGAGACGAATATTTTCAGCTTTGGAAAAACACCATCAAGACTAATTCTCCCCAGCACGATACAACAGATTAGCGAATTCAGATCAAACCTCCTCAATGAACTTTATCTCCTAGGAAATGCCCCTTTAGTAAATGAAACAAACTCCCCCTTTAGCAGCGATATCACCATCTACTACCTTAAAGGTGCCACAGGGTTCGACGCAGCACCATGGACTGACTACAACCTCGTAGAAATCGACACCTCCACCTACCCCAACGCAGCCTGGTTGTTAGAAAACCAGCAGGACCACACGCTCTCCCTCAACGAGGACCCCAATGGCGACGACGTGCCACTCCTCATGGAGTATGCCCTTGACCTCAAGGCCTACCAGAACAACGCGCCAAATCTGCCACAGATGGAAATCGGCGAGACCACCGCCGGCATCACCTTCCAGGGGGACACACCGGGCATCAACTACGAGGTCTGGACCAGCACCGACCTTAGCAACTGGACCCAGACCGGAGTCTCCCTCAGCACCCCGGATGCCAACGGCAAGCGCACCGCCACCATTCCCCACAGCGCCTCCTCCAAAGCATTCCTCCAACTACGCGTGAGCCAGTAAGCCATCGACCATTTATCTCTACCATGACTCACCGCTCTCTTCACATCACCCGCCTCCTGCTCACCCTCCTGATTCTATCACCCGTACTTGGCCATGCTCAGTCGCTGAAGCGCGAGGAGGCGCTCGCCATTGGCCAAAAGAACGACGGGCTCAATGATGGAGTGTTCTGGTACACCAACGGCGAAGACTCGCCCCCCTTCACACACATCGCCCAGTTCTATGTAGAGCCATACACCGAGAACGAAATCAAGCTGAAGGGATCAGACCAGCCAGTCAGGCTTCACGGTGGATACGAAGACGAGAAGCGGATCCGGGTAGACCTGTTCACCGCGTCAAACGGCAATGGCTGGATCACCATCCATATCACGCCCAGAGAAATCATCACCTCAGGCCCCAAGGAAAGAGACGACCGCGACCCCATCCATAAGGAGCTCAGCCCTGCCGCCTTGGTGGCATTCGACCACGAAGACCTGGACCTACTCGCCACCCTCATCAAACGTGGCCTTAAGGTCAACGAAGCGGTCGACTTCGAATCCGGCGATACCCTTCTGCACCTCGCCGCCATTTCAAGCAATGCCAAATGGGTCAAATTCCTGCTGAAAAACGGTGCCGATCCCGAGATCTGGGACCGCCATGGATACCTCCCCATCACCAACCTACTCACGCATAGCGACGGTGACGCCGCGGACAAGGCCGTCTGCGAGTTACTCGCCAAAGCCGGAGATGAAAAAGTGATCGAGACTTACCCCACCGGACTCATCGCAAGTGTTCTTCCCCATAATTCACCGGAGATCATCTACTTCATCGCCTGGAATGGCCAAGACCCCTCCCCAGCCATACTCAAGGAAATCCGCAAGACCCTGCCACAGGCACGCCCTGCCAGCCGTATGGAAACCCTCAAGCAGCGCCCTCGCGGCGCACACTCGTGGTATCAAGACAAACAAAGCCAGGAATTCGGCACCCTCGTGGATATCAAACTCAGCAAAGACGGAGAGAGCTGGAAAACCACCGTCCGTGTAACCGTAGGCCCAGCCATGGCCGGCGGCGGCTGTTCCGCAGACATGCACAAAGCCTATGGCTACTGGTACCCCAAAAATAAAGAGGGCTGGGAAGAGTAATTTTACTGCTCCAAAAAAGCCCACCCGCTTTCACGGATGGGCTGATACACACACTGGAGAACCTTTTTCCTCTATCCTTTTTCCTTACTCCTTCTCGTTCAGTTTTTGAACGAGCTTGATAAACTCCTCCCTCAGACCTTTGCCATCGGGGCCTTTGCCGGCGGTGGCGAGTTCCATCACGGTATTGAGGTCGCCGCTGCCTTTGTACTCGCTATCGCGAAGGACCATGCCGAAGAGACCGACGGCGCTGGCGAACTTCAGGTCCGCGCTAGCTTCCTTGATGCCGGTGCCAGGGTCGGCGAAAGGCACGGAGAAGTAGGTACTCTCATCGTCCATCTTCTGGTCGGGCTTCTTGTAGGCGAGCTTCACGAACATGGTTTCATCGCTGTCCTTGATGGCAGGGTTTGGCTTTTCCTCCGGCTTCTCGAAGTAGCGTGAGCCATCGATCTCAGGACCGAAGGGCTTGCCGTCCGCCGGGATGATCTCATAGAGCGCGGTGACGGTGTGCCCGGCGCCGATCTCACCCGCGTCCACCTTCTTGTCCAGGAAGGCTTCCGGAGGCAGCATGCGGTTGGCGTAGCCGATCAGGCGGTAGGCTTTCACCTTCTTCGGGTTCATCACCACCTGCACCTTCACATCCTTAGCAATGGTCACCATGGTACCCATCATGTCCTCTAGCAGAACCTTGCGACCCTCCTTCACCGTATCGATGTAGCTGTAGTTTCCATTGCCGCTGTTGGTGATGGACTCCAGCATGTTGTCATTGATGTTCCCGCTGCCGAATCCGAGCACGCTGAGGTAGGTGCCTTCCTTCGCCTTTTCCTTCACCATCTTGGTCAGGGAATCGGTGTCGGAGACGCCCACGTTGAAGTCACCGTCGGTCGCCAGGATGATGCGGTTGATACCGTCCTTCTTGAACTGCTCCTTGGCCACCTGGTAGGCCAACTTGATGCCCTGGCCACCTGCGGTGGAGCCACCGGCACTGAGCTTCTCCATGGCATCCGCCACCTGCTGGCGCCCGGTGTCATCCATCTTGGTAGCAGGTAGCGCGAGACCAATCGCCCCGGCGTAGACCACGATACTGACCGAATCCTTCTCATTCAACTCCTCTAACAAGAAGTTCATGGACTGCTTGAGCAGCGGCAGCTTGTTCGGGCTATTCATGGAGCCGCTCACATCCAGCAGAAAGACCAGGTTGGCAGGCGGTCGCTGCTCGCGGATGATGTCCTTGCCCTGCACACCGATGCGCACGATGCGATGCTTCTCATTCCATGGACAGGCCGCGGAATCCACCTGCACCGCAAAGGGATGCTCACCCTCAGGCTGCGCGTACTGGTAGTCGAAGTAGTTAATCATCTCCTCCACCCGGACGGAGTCCTTGGGAATCTGCATGCCCTCATTGATCATCCGGCGCACGTTGGCGTAGCTGGCCGTATCCACATCCACCGCAAAGGTAGAGAGAGCGCTGCGCTCATCCACGGGAGCCACGAACCTGTTCTCTACCAGCTTGCCATACTGCTCACGGCTGAGTTCTGGTTTCTTAGGCTGCCCCATGTAAGGAATGCCTGTCTTCTGAGACATAACTGCGAGGCGATTTCTTTGCTCATTCACCTCTAGCTGCTGCTTGAGGATTTTCTGATTATCGGCACCAGCAAGCCTCAAGTTAGACAATTCGGTCCTAGCTTTCTCATACTCCTGAACCTGGGCATTGAACTTGGTGTAGTCATGAGCAGTTGCCAACCTCTCTCCCTGAGCAACATCTCTGCCATACACAATATCAGCCACATCCCCTTTATGAGCACGCTTCACTTTAGCCGGTGCAGCAAAGCCATCAGCACCACCTGACCCTTGCCCATTACCACTCCCCCAGCCTGCGCCAAAACCATCTCCATTACCAAAATCCAGGCTAGGCTCAGGCAAAGCCTGCTCCGGTACAGGAATGGGCGTTGGTGAAGCCTCTTTTGAACCTATCACCTTCGCCATTGCACCGGATGGTGCAGATGGCTTGCGTGCCACCATGTTAGCCACCTCAGGCTTCTCTTGGACAGTCTCCGCCTCAGCTACCTTCTTCTCACTATAAGCTACCGGCGGCTCACTCTGAGCAGCGATCTGCTCAGTCGCCGTGCTGTCGTAGGCAATGATATCCGCATCCCCTTGGCGCTCCTGCCAGAAATAGATGCCACCCACACCCAGCGCCAGACAGGCGGCGATGCCCGCACTCAGCGCCCAGCGGTTCCCGGGGCTATCTTTCTTCTGCATCACGACCACCTTGTCTTCGGCATCAATGCGATCCTCCAAATCCTTGAGGAAATCCTCGTCCGCTCCACTACCCTTGCGGGCATGCTCCTTGAGCAGCTCTTCCATCAGTCTATCGTCCTTATCCATGACTATTCTCCTTTCTAACAAATTCTTTTAATTCTCTCCTCCCAGGCATTCCTTCAGTGCCTGCCTAGCTCTCTCCAAGCGCTTTCTCAGGGTCGCGCCACTTACCTCCATTTTTTCGGCGGCTTCATCCGTGCTGCAGCCCTCGTAGTAAAAGCTCTGCACACTCAGCATCAGACCCTCGGGCAGCTTTTCCAGGCATTGCTCGAGCTTCATAAAGACACTCGGCCCGCCATCCTGCCGCAGCTCCTGCCACGTTCGCATCTCCGCCTCCATCATCTCCAGCGCGCCGTCATCAAGAGCGATCTGGCGTTTGTTGCGGCGCATCTGCTCCTTCCACTTGTTGCGGACGATGCCGCGCATCCAGCTTCCGAAGTCCTTCGTCACGTCGAACTTGCCCATATTCTGCCAGGCCACCACAAAGGACTCCTGCACGATGTCCCTGCTCTGGTGCTCCTCCCGGGTCAGCGCCCGCGCATAGACCAGAAGTTCCCGGTGGTGCTCCCGCGCCAGCTCGGAAAACGCCTCGCGTTTCGATAATTTTATTTCTGCCACAGCTTGCATAGTCTTTCACCCCCCATTGGCATCAGTCACCTACTTTGTGACATCATTTTGAGATATTTTTGTTTTTCTCAGAAGGCCAAGGAGAACGAAACTACGACAAGTAGCACTTCACAACGCCACAAATACCCCGGCAATCAGAGCGCCGAGTAGTAGAACACAGCCAAAGATGAGCACCTCCCGTGTGGAGAGAAGGGCGTCCGGCTCAGCTGCCAGCGCCATGCTTTCACCCCCCTCCGGCACCGGGACAGTAATAGCCACTTTGCAGTTGGGACAATTCGACTTCATGCCGTACTGCTTTTCACGAACAGAGATCTTCTGCCCGCATTCGTCGCAATAGAATTTAAAAGGAGTTTCCGCCATAAAAACAGTAATACAGTTAGCCTAACGTAATCGACCTCATCACGACGGGTCAAGGCATTAGCCAGACATTCCCCCTGAGCTTAAAGCTACTTGATGTTAGCCTTCCGCCTCCCATGGGCCGGAGCCGCCGGGAGACGAAAGACACTCCACACACTAGACCGTGAGACCTAGCAACACGGTCAATCCAAGTAAGAGGCCTAGTAACGACACTAAAGCTTTGTTACGGCGCCAGAAGAGGCAGCTGATCAAGAAGCCGGGGATCAGCACGATCACCAGTCCCATGTTCGAGCTATCCCTGACAATCAGCACCAGAAAGAGCAGGTTCAGCACCAGCATCATGATACCGAACACCCGGCCAAAGTTTGGCTCAGGATGAATAGAGGGAATAGACTTACCCAATCTACTGCCGCCACGCAGGGACACGCCGGAACTGGTACTCATGCGGCTCAACTTGCCGACACGTGAGATTCCGTTTCCTTTGACTGTCCCGTATTTCATAACGCCCTGAGAGTAGTCCCTCAGGGCCCATTCCAGCCATTACAATGGGAGGCTAGTTTTCTACCGCCACCACTGACAGCTACAGACAATCATCTTGCATCTTCACAAGCCACACGAAAGACTCCCCCCGTGCAATCAGCCCGTGTTCTCATCGACGGCCCGTCCGAGCTCGTCTTCGACTACCTCATCCCAGAGGGAATGCCTGTCGTGACCGGCTGCCGTGTACGCATTCCCCTGCGCAACCGGGACTCCACCGGCACCGTGCTGGACATCGGCGAGCCACCGCAGACTTCGTTCCGCCTGCGCGCCATTTCCTCCCTGATCGATCCCGAGCCCCTGATCACCCCGCATCTGATGAAGCTGGGCAAATGGATCGCAGACTACTACGTGGCCCCGCTGGAGATGGTCATGCGCTCCCTCCTGCCCGAATCCGTGCGGCAGGACACCCACTCGGAAAAGACCCGCAAGGTAGTCGCCATCAAGGATTTTCCCGATGACGAAACGCTGGCCAAGCTCGCCAAGCGCGCGCCGAAGCAGCACATCATCCTCACCCTCCTGAAATCTTCCGGTGGCCAGATGGCGCTCAAGGATCTAGGGGGTGGCTCCGTCAGCTCCTCAGTCAAATCGCTCGTCAAAAACGACTACGTGGAAATGATTTCCGAGGCCGTTCGCCGCGATCCGGATGCCGACCAGGAATTTCTGGAGTCCAAGCCGCTGCCTCTGAACGAAGAGCAAGCCGAGGCGCTCAAAATAATCACAGCCCCCGGACAGACCAAACCGATCTTGCTACACGGGGTGACTGGCTCTGGAAAAACGGAGGTCTACTTGCAGGCCGTCCAGCACGCCCTCGACGAGGGCAAGACCGCCATCGTCCTGATCCCCGAGATTTCCCTCACTCCACAAACTGTCCAGCGCTTCAAGTCCCGCTTCGCCGCCATGCAGGACCAGGTGGCCGTGCTCCATTCCCACCTCTCCCAGGGCGAGCGTTTTGATGAATGGCACCGCATCCGCAATGGTCAGGCCCGCATCGTTATCGGTGCCCGCTCCGCCATCTTCGCCCCTCTCACCAATCTCGGTATCATCATCGTGGACGAAGAGCACGAGAACACCTACAAGCAGGAAACCGCCCCGCGCTACCACGGGAGAGACATCGCCGTACTGCGTGCCCATTTCGAGAAATGCCCTGTCGTGCTCGGCTCCGCCACTCCATCGCTGGAATCCTTCCAGAACACCCAGTCCGGCAAGTACGAGCTCATTCGCCTCACCGCGCGTGCCGATGCGCAGACCATGCCCATCATCCGCGTGCTGGACATGCGTATCGAAGCGCAGAAGCAGAAAGGCCGCATCGCCATCCTGTCCGATCGCCTCCGCGCTTCCATGGAGAAGAAGTTAGAGAACGGGGAGCAGATCATCCTCTTCCTCAACCGCCGCGGCTTCGCCCGCTCCCTCCAGTGCCCGCCCTGCGGCCATGTCTGTGAGTGCCAGCACTGCGCCATTCCACTCACCTACCATCGCACGGAGGAACGCCTGATCTGCCACATGTGCGGCTACCAATCCATCACCCCGCGCAAATGCCCCTCCTGTGGAGATGAAGCCATCCGTCTGCAAGGCTACGGCACCCAGAAGGTGGAGGAAGTCATCCAAAAAGTTTTCCCACAGGCCCGCATGGCCCGTATCGATGCCGATACCATGCGCCGCAAGAATGCCCTGCGTGACACGCTGAATAAATTCAAGGCCCACAAGATCGACATTATCATCGGCACCCAGATGATCGCCAAGGGACTGCATTTCCCAAACGTCACCCTCGTAGGCATCCTCAATGCCGACCTCGGCCTGCACGTGCCGGACTTCCGCGCAGGTGAGCGCACCTTCCAGCTGCTCACCCAGGTGGCCGGCCGCGCCGGTCGTGGCGAAATGGAGGGCGAAGTGATCGTCCAGACTTTCACCCCCCATTCCCCATCCATCCAGTACGCCCGCCATCATGACTTCGATGGCTATGCCGAACAGGAACTGCAGTTCAGAAACCAGTTCCTCTATCCACCCTTTGCGCACTGTGCCCTGTTAGGCACCCGCTCCACCCACGAGCGCCGCGCAGAGTTCACCCTGGAAAACCTTCACAAGCGCCTCAGCAAAGACTGCCCGGGACAGATCGAGATCGGCGAGGTCATGCCCTCCCCGCTCGCCAAAGCCCACGGCCAGTTCCGCTACCAGCTGATGCTCAAGTCCACCTCCGCCCGTGCTCTGCACCAGCACGTGCAGCGCACCCTGGCCGCCACCCCGCCACCAGACGACGTCACCATCGTCTTCGACATGGACTGCCTGTCGTTTTTCTAACGGAAGTTTAAAAGACAATTAACCGCTAATCATCCTCAACCCAGCGTTAGCGGAATCTGAGTGCAATCGTCTAGCTTGCGCTCCTATGAAACACGTACTCCTGCCCGTCGCACTGCTGGCATCCTATCAAGTGCTGGCTGCTGAAGAAGCCACTCAGAGTGAGCCATCAGCGCCAAACGCCCAGAACCTGCCCGAGTCCTCGATTACCGCAGATTCCCCAAAAATCAGTCCTGAGGTCAGCCTGAATTCCAAACTGCCATCCTCTCTATACGAAACTCCGCGGGCCATAGACATCATCACTCAAGAGCAATTCACTGAACGTGGTGCTCAATCGATCCAGGAAGCCATCGGCTACAGCTCCGGCGTCCTCTCTGGCCCCTTCGGTCTAGACTCCCGCCTGGATTCCGCCCGCGTACGCGGTCTCAACCCGCTGTCTTTCCACGATGGCTTCCAGCACCTCTTCGGCTACTATAACAATACTCGCCCAGACATCTACACGCTGGAGCAGGTGGAAGTAGTGAAAGGTCCCGCCTCAGTCCTCTACGGCCGCGGCGCGGTGGGCGGCATTATCAACTCCGTCTCCAAGCTCCCGAACGCATCCGAGCACAAAGAAATCAACCTTCAATACGGCAGTTACGACCGCCGCCAGATTGGCATGGACTTCACTGGGGCTCTGAACGAGGAAGGTACACTCCTCTACCGCATGGTCGGCCTCTACCGCCGCTCCGGAACTCAGGTCGACTGGGTACGCGATGATGCCGCCATTTTCATGCCCTCCATCACCTGGAAGCCGAGTGACGAAACCTCCCTAACATTCCTGCTAAACGTACAGGACAACGACGGAGGCCAGACCCTGCAGTTCCTCCCGAACGAAGGCACCCTCTTACCCGGCAAACACATTGGCACCGAAACCTTCATCGGCGAGCCTGGCTGGGACCGCTACGATACTAACCAGACCGCACTTAGCGCCTTCTTCGATCACCAAATCAATGACACCTTCTCAGTAAGCGCCAATGCACGGTTCGTAGATGCCAAGTCGAAGTACTATTCCCACTGGGTAGCCTACGTGGCTCCACCGGTCATCCAGCCAGACGGCACCGTACCCCGCACCCTCTACGCCAGTCATGCTGACTCACGCACCTGGTCCGCCAATGCCATCCTTCACGGAAACTTCGAATACGGCCCAGTACAGCACAAGATGCAACTCGGCGTCGACTACGTAGACAACACACTGGATAATGATACGGCCTATGGTCTCGGCACCACCATCGCCACTGGTGGCGCGATCAATATCTATGACCCGGTCTACGGCAACCTCAGCGCCTATGGACCCCTCACTGACAATCCAGAGACTTCCCAGCGCCAGACAGGCATCTTTCTCCATAACCACTTCACCATCGACAACTGGATCCTCTCTCTTGGCGCCCGTCACGATGACCTGAAGACTGACGATGGCTCCCTCACTACCGACGAGAGCGAGTGGACATTCGACGCCGGCATCATGTACCAGTTCGACAACGGCATCGCCCCGTACTACTCCTACGCGGAATCCTTCGAACCTCTGGGCTTCGACACCACCAGCAACCAGCAACTCAAGCCGAAGTTCGGCGAGCAGCACGAAGTAGGCGTGAAGTACAAGCCTTCCTTCGCAGATGCCCTCCTCACAGCATCGGTGTTCGACATCAAGGAGAAGAACCGCCCAGTCGGCTCAGGCCCCACCCTAACACAAAGTGGTGAAGTCAGCATCCAGGGTGCCGAACTGGAGCTCAAGGCACGCTACCACGACTTCTTTTTCCAGACCGCCTACACCTACCTGGAGACAGCGGACGAGACTCTCCCTGGCGACCCACGCTTGGCCACCGTGCCCGAGCATCAGGCCTCTGCATGGGTCACCTACGACCCTTCTTCAGGCAAGCTGGAAAACTTCCGCACCGGCCTCGGCGTACGCTATGTGGGCAAGAACTGGGATGGCAGCGACTCCATCCACACGGATTCCTATACTCTCGCAGATGCCATGATCGGCTACCGTTGGAATGACATCGATTTCCAGCTCAACGTTAACAATCTCTTCGACAAGGAATTTGTCGCCACCACGCAGGGAGGTCGCTCCTTCTATGGCTCACGCCGCACCATCAACCTCTCTGCCACCTATCAGTTCTGATCTGAAATAGTAGTACCATCCCCCCGACTCATACCAGACCTCGCCCGTTCCTCCAACGGGCGAGGTTTTATGCCCATCGACACCCACGACACCACACACCATGAAGGTCAAAACCATCTGGAAGATACACTCCATCCTAGGGCTGCTTGCAGGCGTCCCGCTGCTGCTCATCGCCCTAACAGGATCCATCCTCGTATTTAGAACTGAAATCGACGCACTGTGGGATCCCGCCAAGAACAAGCTCGATGTGCCAGCTTCTGCCGAGCGCCTGCCGTACGACCAACTCACCGCTACAGCCCGCGAATCCTACCCGAATCAAATCGTCGCAGGCTGGGCGCTTCCTCGGAAGCACGACTGCGCGGACTATGTCTTTCTGATGGACCCGCACGACGAGGAACACTGGACCATGGGTCGTATCGATCCATACAGTGGCAAGGTTCTGGCCCCCTCCACAGAATTCACCGACACCTTCACGGGATGGGTGCTAGAGTTTCACTACACCTTCCTAGCTGACCATGTCGGTCTCGTTGTCATCGGGCTCATCGGCGTGATGCTCTGCCTGTTAGGAGTCAGTGGCTTCTTCATCTACCGCAAGTTCTGGAAAAGCTTTTTCAAGATGAAATGGAAGACCTCCCTGCGTCTCTTCTCCGGCAACCTCCACAAGCGTATCGGCATCGTCACCGCACCCTTCTTCCTGATTCTCGGCTTCACTGGCGCCTTCTGGAACATCCAGCACATCCTCGGCCACCTCAATGAAGAACACGAGGAAGAGCACGCTCATCTGGAGCGCACTCCGGTGCTAGAAGTGTCGCTCGATGAGATGATCGCCAAAAGCAAACAGGAGATAGAAGGATTCAAAGAAATGTACATCTCCCTGCCCCACCACCCGGGCGATGACCCTATCTACTTCTACGGCTACTCGGAGACCCGCTCACCGATGCACTCTGACTACTCTTGCGTGACCGTTTTTAATGCCAAGACTGGCGAACTGCAAAGCGCGACAGACATCCGCGACACCCCAGCCTACCTGCAGGCCTACGATGCCTTCCGTCCGCTGCACTACGGAAATTTCGGTGGCATTCCAGTGAAAATCATCTGGTGTGTACTCGGCCTTTCCCCTGCCATTCTGGCCCTCTCTGGCACCTACATCGGCCTATCCAGACTGAGGCAGAAGAGGAAGAGTTAAAAGCAAATCACGACCAAGAGAAAGCCCGGTAAGATGCTTCATCTACCGGGCTGTTTTTTAGAATCTTGTTTATCTGATAGGCGGGTGGTCTTTGATGAACTGCACCGCCTCTGCCACCTCATCCGTACAGAGAAGGTATTCAGCGTACTTCCTGCCTTCCGAGAGGTTCTGGATACATGGATAGAGCATGGTCTCCTCCGTGTAGCGCTTGACGCCAAGGAAAATCATCGGGCTGATCTCATCAAAAGTCACGTAGTGGTTTTGTGTGGCATCCATGAATATCTCTTGGGTAGTGCCAGCACTCCCCGGAGCAAAGATGACTCCCTGATCCGCAATAGCTAACAGACCATCCTCGCGAATGCTATTGGAGAAATACTTGGCGATGTGCGCGGAGAAGAGGTTGGTAGGTTCGTGCCCATAGAACCAGGTTGGCACAGCCAGGCTGGAGCCACCGTGCGGGTAGAGATCCAGCACATCCTGCGCTGCCTCCATGTATCCCTCATCCGTGTAGCGTGGAGACTTCGCCAGAATGGCAAAGACTTCCTCCAAGCCCTGATCATCCACATCTTTCAACCAGGCCCCAAGGTTCGCCGCCTCCATCGTTCCTGGTCCACCGCCACTGGCGATGAAGTAGCCCTCCTTACTGAGGTCTCTGGCCAAGCGGACCACCTTCTTATAATACTCATCATCACGCGCCGTGCTATGCCCGCCCATGATGCCGATGACCTTTTTCTTCCCACCCTCTTCCACGCGCCCCTCTAACAGATCCTGTAAAGCATCATCAATGGCATGGTCGTGCAAACGCTGAGCGAGCGACTCCAGAATATCCGGACGCCCCTTTCCGCGTGCTACAAAGTGATCATAGATGATCTTGTCCTTACTGCGGTCATGCAGAGGAGTCCACCCCTTCATCAGCTCGGCACGCGAGTAGAGCCGGTTACGGTAGGTTTCATAGGGAAGGCCTGGAATCTTCGGAAATACTAAAGCTCCTTTGGCCGCCAGAAACTCTGCAGTCACCTCCACCGGGAAATGACACCCTAGAAACACGGCTCCCTGACAATCCAGGCGCTGCCAGTCTATCTCAACCCCATTGAAATCCAGCCCCTGCACAACGGCGCAGTGCAACTGCCCCTTCTGTTGAAGAAAATCATCCAGCCTATCCAGCTCCCTAACAATCGAACATCTCATACACTCTAGCTCTACACCCGATTCTGAAAAATTACACCTTCAAAACCCCTACATAGGGGAGGTTCCGATAGAGTCCTTGGTAATCAAGGCCATAGCCAACCACAAACTCGTCATCGATTTCAAAAGCCACGTAGTCGGCCTCGCACTCCACGGATCTTTGCTTGCGTTTGCTCAGCAGCACACAGCTGCGAATCTCCTCGGCCCCCGCCTCTAGCAGCTCCCGAATCACCGCATCCATGGTCAAACCCGTGTCCAGGATATCATCCATCACCAACACTTTCTTCCCGCCGACGTCAGGCATCCCAGCATCCAGAAACTTCACCTTACCCGAGCTCTCTGTACCGCCGTGGTAGCTGGCCACATTCACGGTCTCGATGATCAAGGGAACCGGCATCCTGCGGCACATATCTGCGGCGAACACCAAGGCCCCCTTGAGCAAGGCCACCACCACGAGTTCCTCCGCCTGAAAATCCTCCATCACCTGCTTGGCCACAGTATCCAGACGCTCACGGATAGCCTCCTCAGTAATCAAAACCTTGTCGATGCTCTTGTGCATATAAACCATTAACGACTCAAAAAACATCTGCCCACCCTAAAATATCTTGCCGAGTAGAATCCTACCTGACTTAGTATGGATTATGCTTTTGCGCTCCAAAACCTACCTACTCTCGCTCCTCCTACTCTCTACCCAAATCAACGCCGCCCCCACTGAGCAACGCCTCTGGACGGCTTCCAACGGTAAAACTGTCAATGCCAGCATCACCTCCATTGAAGGGGATAAAGTCGTCATGAAGAAAGACGACGGCAAAACCGTCAAGGTTCCCATCACTATCTTCATCCAGGAAGACCAGGACTTCATCCACAAGCATTTCGAGGCCGAGATCGCTGAGGCCAGCAAGCCATCCGGCTCGGACTCACAACCCGCTACCGACCTCCCACACCCGCAAGGTGAAGTTGTCGGCCCGATCGAGGCAAGCAACGGAGCCCACTATTTGCTCTACTTGCCGAAGTCACTCAAGCAAGGCCGCAAGGCACCACTGATGTTCTACACCCACTCCGGCGGTGGAAACAAAAACCTCCTGAATACCATTTCCGAAGGAGCCGAAACCTGCGGCTGGATTCTCGCCATCTCCGTGGAATCCAAAAACAAGAACGACTTTCAGGACAACCTCAAGAAGTGCCAGTCCTGCCTCGAGCACATCTATGAAACTCTTCCTGTAGAGAAAGAACGCACCTACTTCATGGGCAACTCCGGCGGCGGTGCTACGGCCTTTGCCAACAGCGCCGAGAACAAATGCACAGGAGCCATGCCAAACGTCGGCTACATTCCGGATGGCCATGACCCCAAAGGCAAGGACTACTTCATCATCGGCGGCGGCAAGGATTACAACCGCTACACCTCTGCCCATGCCAACAAGAAACTAGGCAAGAAGGCCATTCACCGCATGCACCCCGGCGGCCACGGCGTCTCTCCGAAGTGGCTCATGATCGATGGCATGATCTGGCTGCAGACACGCTACCTCGCCCGGGAACAGAAAGACCACATGGACGAGGCTGCCGACTTTGAAGTTTCCATGCTCAGCTGGATCAACGAACTCAAGGCCAAGGAACCCTACCGGGCCTACGCCACAGCCAAGCTCTTGCTGTCTGAATACGAGCCCACCAGCAAAAACAAAGCCGCCATTGAGAGCATTTCAGATGAACTCGGCAAAGAGAAAACCAACGTCCTCTATTACGAGGCTCTGCAAGACATCAATGATCTCTCAGAGGACGTCCTCTCCGGCTTTGGCTCAGGATCTAAAATGAAACACAGTGACCCGAAAGTCATCAAGGCTGTAGACAAACTCCTGAAGAAATACACTGGAGTTCCCATCATCGAGGACACACTCAAAGCCATTGCTGACAAGACAGTCTAAGTTATCAGCGCCCCCTTTCTTCCTATTTTATGGAATATTGACTTGATTATCAGCGCGATAGCTAGCACTACGCCGCAGCCTTACCCCAGATCACTTATTTAGAATAATTCTAAATTAAGGCTTGAACCCGTCTCTGGCGAGGCTAGCTTCCCGCGTGCCCATGAATCACGAAAATCACACACTAAACATCCCCGGCCTGCGCATGACCAAGCAGCGTCAGGAGGTTTACCGTGTACTCATGGAGCACCGCGACCATCCTACCGCATCGGAAGTATTCGATCGCGTCCAGGTGCGCGCACCCGGCACCTCGCTAGCCACAGTCTACAACTGCCTCGAAGCACTTGTAGAACACGGCGCGGTGAAACAGGTGAATTTCGAGCGTGAGTCATCCCGCTACTGCCCGAACCTGACGGAACACGGGCATTTCTATGATGACGCCACCGGCCGCATCCACGACATCCAGTTCAAGAAGGGAGTCAACCTCGCCGATTTTCTGGATCTCCCGGAGAACGCCACCATCACGAATCTGGATATCACCCTCCACGGCACCATTTCAAAGAAATAAGCATTTCGCCTCAGTACAGAGGCAAACCAACCTACACACGAACAACCAACAACGAATTACACTTCGCTATGTCCATCATCATCAAAGACCTTCACGCCAAGATCGGTGACACTGAGATCATCAAGGGCCTTGACCTGGAAATCCCTAAGGGCCAGGTGCACGCCATCATGGGTCCAAACGGTTCCGGTAAGTCCACCCTTTCCAAGATCATCGCTGGTCACGAAGACTACGAAGTCACTGGTGGTTCCATCACCATGGACGGTGAAGACCTCCTTGAGATGGAAGTAGACGAGCGCTCCCGCGCGGGTGTCTTCCTCGCCTTCCAGTACCCAATGGAAATCCCAGGTGTATCCAACGCCAACTTCATCCGCGCTGCCCTCTCCGCTCGCCTTCCAGAAGGTGAAGAAATCGACGCAGTAGCCTACTACAAGGACCTCTACGCGAAGATGGACGCACTGGAAATGGACCGCAAGTTCACTTCCCGCGCCGTCAACGAAGGCTTCTCTGGCGGTGAGAAGAAGCGTAACGAAATTCTCCAGATGATGATGCTCGATCCTAAGTACTGCATCCTCGATGAGACCGATTCCGGCCTCGATATCGATGCGCTCAAGATCGTTTCCAAAGGCGTCAACATGCTCCGCTCCGAAGAGCGCGGCTTCCTCGTCATCACCCACTACCAGCGCCTTCTCAACTACATCAAGCCAGACGTAGTACACGTGATGTTCGACGGTAAGATCATCAAGACCGGTGGCCCAGAGCTCGCCCTCGAACTCGAGGAAAAAGGCTACGACCACCTCACCAAGCCAGTGACTGCCTAAGCAGCAGCATCAAGAAGAGAGAATCACTCCCTTCTTCTAAATCGTCCGGCTCCCCAGAGCCGCAAGCCCCCGTTAACCAATAACGATTTACCATTAACCATCATATGGATCTCCAAGACAACACAGCCACTATCGACCAGGAAACCCACGAGGCGATCTCCATCGACCGCGCCAAGGGTGACTTCCGCTTCCCTGAGCGGCACAAGTACGATGCCGGCTATGGTCTGAACGCCAAGACCATCGACTACATTTCAGACGTTAAGAAGGAAAAGGACTGGATCCGCGCGTTCCGCCACAAGGCACTCGACGTGTTTGAATCCAAGCCGATGCCTACTCACTGGGCTACCGACGACCTCAACAACATCGATTTCGACAAAATCCGCTACTACCTCTCCGACGGTGAGCGCCCGAAACGCAGCTGGGACGATGTACCTGACGACGTGAAGGAAACCTTCGAACGCCTCGGCATCCCTGAGCAGGAGCGTGCTTTCCTCGCTGGCGTAGAAGCCCAGTTCGACTCAGAGGCTGCCTACTCCAACGTGAAGGAAGAGCTCGAGAAGGAAGGCGTCATCTTCGTAAACTCCACCGAAGGCCTCCGCGAGCACGAGGAAATCTTCCGCCCATGGTTTGGCAAGGTCATTCCGACCGGTGACAACAAGTTCTCCGCACTGAACTCCGCAGTATTCTCCGGCGGCTCCTTCATCTACGTACCTAAGGGCGTGAAAGTGAAGCAGCCCCTACAGGCCTACTTCCGTATCAACTCCGAGAACTTCGGTCAGTTCGAGCGTACTCTCATCATTGCCGACGAAGGTTCCGAGGTCATGTACATGGAAGGCTGCACCGCACCTCAGTTCGAGACCTCTACCCTGCACTCCGCTGTCGTGGAACTCGTCGCCATGAAAGGCGCCAAGATCCAGTACGTGACCGTACAGAACTGGTCCTCCAACGTGTTTAACCTCGTGACCAAGCGTGGTCTTGCCCATGAAGACGCAGAGATCCGCTGGATCGACTGTAACATCGGCTCCCGCCTGACCATGAAGTACCCAGGCGTCGTCATGAAGGGCGAAGGTGCTCGCGGCGAAGTGGTTTCCATCGCTCTCGCGAACAACGGCCAGCACCAGGACACCGGCGCCAAGATGATCCACGCGGCGGACAACACCACCTCCAACGTGGTATCCAAGTCCATCTCCGTGGGTGAAGGCATCTCCACCTACCGTGGACAAGTTCACATTCCCAAGCACCTCAAAGGCTGCAAGAACAACACCGAGTGTGACGCCCTGCTTATCAACAGCAACTCCCGTACCGATACCTACCCAGCCATCACCGTCCGCGGTAACCAGCACGTTACCCAGCACGAGGCCTCCGTATCCCAGGTATCCGAGGAAATGCTCTTCTACATGCAGCAGCGCGGCATCTCTGAGGCGGCAGCCATGTCCCTCGCCGTGAACGGCTTCGTCAACGACCTCGTATCCCAGTTCCCTATGGAATACTCCGTCGAACTCAAGCGCCTCATCGACCTCGAAATGGAAGGCTCAGTCGGCTAGCCCAACCCAAACGATTCTTTTAACCACAGATTATTTAGATTTGAGACAGATTGTGTAGATGGATTTTCCTGACAAAGAATACCCCCATCAAGCCCTGACCAAGCAAATCATCGGTGCTGCCATGACGGTACACCGCGAACTCAAAGGTGGGCTCAACGAGAAAATCTACGAAAACGCACTCTGCATCGAATTCGAACACCAGAACATCCCATTCTCCCAGCAAACCGAGTTCCCCGTCCATTACCGTGGGAATGAAGTTGGCAAATTAATCCCTGACCTACTTGTCGCCAACAACGTCATCGTTGAAGCCAAGTCTGTAGACGGCCTGAATGGGGCTCATTACTCTCAAATCTTAAGCTATCTGGCTATCACAGGACTTGAAGTCGGAATTCTCATCAATTTCAAAAATCAATCCCTGGAGTTTAAAAGAGTCTCCAAACTGAACAATTACCCGAAACAATAAAATCTGTCTCAAATCTAAATAATCTGTGGCAGAAAACAGCTCAACCAAAAGACTAATGGAAACATTGGAAATTCAATCCATCACCAACTCCCGACCAAGCACACTCGAAGGAGCTCCCGCATGGTTCACCGACGCTCAGGCTAAGGCTTGGGAGACTTACAGCGCGCTGCCGAAACCATCTCGTACGGATGAAACTTGGCGCTTTGGTGATCTGAAGCAACTTGATTTCGACGCATTCGCCCCGGCCGGTTTCGTGGACTCTGACGATATCGACATGGAGATCTCTGGCCTGGAGAACACCGCCGCCCAGTTCATCTTCGCAAACGACGAGCTCGTTCACGCCGAGGCTGAACTTCCGGAAGGCGTGATCTGCCTCCCACTTGCGGACGCACTGAACGAGCACGCAGAGCTCGTTGAAAAATACTTCATGCAGGGTGACACCAAGCTTGGCTCCGCCAAGTACGCCGCCCTTCACAAGGCACACCTTAGCAATGGCCTCTTCGTCTACGTCCCTAAAAACGTGGAAGTCGACCTCCCGATCGAGGTGTACCACATCGTCTCTGGCGAGAACGCGGCTATTTTCCCGCACACTCTCGTGGTTACCGAAGACAACGCTAAAGTCACCGTGGTAGACTACTTCAAGACCGCAGGCGACAAGCCAGCCCTCTGCATCGCGATGAATGACCTCATCGCCGGCACCGGCTCGAATCTCAACTACTCCGCCATCCAGGATCTCAACCTTGCCTCCAAGATCATCCAGATCAACAACACCAAGGTAGAGAAAGACGCTAACGCCAAAGGATTCATCCTCAATGTCGGCGCCATCTGGGCACGCAACGAGTCCCTCTCCACCCTCAGTGGTGCGGGCGCACACTCAGACATGCTCTCCATCTCTATCCCGGCCGGCGAGCAGAAGTACGACCAGCGCACCTTCCAGGACCACTCCGCTGCGCACACCTACAGTGACCTCCTATACAAGAACACCCTCTACGGCAATGCCAAGACCGTGTTCTCCGGACTCATCTCCGTAGAAGAAGGCGCTCACTACACGGATGCCTACCAGACCTGCCGCAACCTCCTCATGGACGACACCACCGAGGCAAACTCCATGCCAGGACTGCAGATCAATGCCGACCAGGTCAAGTGCTCACACGGCTCCACCGCCGCCGCCATCAGCGACGAGGAGATCTTCTACCTGAAGGCCCGTGGTGTTCAGCCAAAGGTCGCCCGACAGCTCATTGCCCGCGGATTCTCCGTGGAGGTGGTCGAGCGTCTCGAGAACGAAGAACTCGAAGCTCTCGTCCTCGCCTACATCGACGCCAAATTCAAAGCCGTCGTCTAAGACTCTGACAATCAATCAAGATGAACCCGCTTTCATACGCGTGTTCATCATCCGAACTTCCAAACCGCCCTCCAATGAGGGCGGTTTTTCATTTACATAACTAAATTTTCAACAAGGCATTTTCCTCGAAAATCACTCGTAAACACTCATCGTCAGATAGTTGCAAAATCAACAAATCACTTAGCATTAACAGAAGATTAAGAATCTTTCCCACTTTTCGACTTGCCAGATGACCATCTATGCAAAAGATTCTTATCAAGGTAGTGCAGTAGCGTACCCGCCTATACTCATGCACAGATTTCATTGTCATGAAATCACCTCTAAATCTCCAACTTCAGCGATCAACCAATCATACCATGAAAAAAACTATCCTAACCCTTAGCTCCGTGCTTGGCCTGACATTCATGGCCCACGGCCAGGCGACCACCGCAGCAGTAGGTTACAACACCGTTACCTGCCTTCCAAACTCGGACACGATTGTCTCAGTTCCTTTCCTAAACACCACAGACAGTATCAGCACGACTGTTTCTGGAAGTCCTTCAGGCAGTGGAAGTAGCGCCACATTCACGATGGCCAACGTTTCCGGCCTCACCACCGACCAATACTCTAATTTGTACTATGTCCGCTTCACCAGCGGCCAACTCGAAGGCGAAATTTACCAAATCACCGGAAATACTGCCACTACCGTCACTATAGATACCCTCGACGCCTCTGGTGCCACCCGCACCATGATCGAAGATGGCAACAAGTTCACCATCTATAAATTCTGGACTCTAGGCACCCTCTTTCCTCCAAGTACACAGGCTACACTAGTACCTGCTCCAAGTGTCTTTGCTGGAACCGCAAACTCCTCAATCCAACTACCTGACTTCGACGCAATCGGAACAAACAAAAACCCCAAACGCAAATTCTACATCTTCAACGATCAATGGAATGAGGTAGGCAAAAGTGGATCAGCAAATGATACAATATTGTGGCCTGACAGACATTTCATCATCCGTCACACAGCAGGTGTTACCAACCCTACAACATATCGCCCAACAGGGACAGTAATGTTTGGAGACAGCGTGATACCATTGTCTGTAAATGACACCTCCTCACAGGACAACTTTGTTGCAATTCCGAGACCTATTGATGTCAAAATCAAAGATCTAGGATTCATAACTAGTGGGGCTGAAAAGAATTTTGAACCCAGGGACTCCGGCTTTGATGGTATTTTTGATCAGATATTTGTCTTCGACAACAGTGATCCAAATACTCAAAACAGGAACCCAGAGTCCAGATACTACTTTGATGGACCAACTCAGACTTGGAAAAAATTTGTATCGAGTGGTGACTCTGGCGATGTCGGAGATGAAGTGATCAGCCCATCTCAAGGCATCGTAATCCGCAAAGCCAAAGGCACCAATGGCGTCGTATTCTGGACAAACCCATCAACATACAACAATTAATCTCACAAAGCCATCTATGAAAAGCTTATATATATCGGCAATTTCAGCCTTACTATTGACTCCTATCGGCTCTGCCGCTGTCAGCTATACAATGTCACTCGGGACATTCTACGAAAGTGATGGGACCACTTCACTTCAGGATAATGCAGTAGGTCTACTTTTCGTTAACACTGACAACTCTTCTACCAGCTCTTTTGGATCTGCATTAATTGGTTTTGACCTCTCCCAAACACCTCAGGCCGATTCAGCTGTCGCTACACCTATAACCGTTGGAGGTTTTGAACTAATAGCAGCGTTCAATGGCGACTCGAACGGTCAATTTGTAGGACGCGCAGTTGATGACATCCTCAAAGACTCAGGTATTTCCAACAATGACCCACTCGTCTTTGTCTTCTTTGAGTCCATTACCTCACTATCAGGCACAGTCGGAGCAAATGAAAATTTTGGCGTCCTGACAGGAATGACAGCTGATCAGAACCTTGCTCCTGGTGGCCCTGCTTTTGAAATTCCAGACACTGATGGCACATTTGAAATATTATTTGGAGATTCGACCGTAGGAGGCACTACTCCCCAAGCTGATTTCGTGGCAGACCAAGTTACTGCCATCCCAGAACCATCCTCCTTCGCCCTGATCGGCCTTGGAGCGCTTGCGACACTCTTCCGTCGTCGCCGATAGTTCGGATCTCGATTCAAATCTTATTGAATAAAAGCCCCGGTCACTCAGAGGACCGGGGCTTTTTTGTGTTCCAAAATTTAGCACCTCAAGCGGAGGCCGTGAGAACCCAGCCAAGCGCTAGCCCTGCTTCTCTCCCTCGCGGGCGAGTAACCAGAGCACATCGGAGAGGCGGTTGAGAAACTGGCGGGCGACGCTAAGCGCCTCATCCTCTACACTCCAGCTGCAGAGTTCTGCACGGCGCCCGATGGTACGGGCTACATCCAGCTGCACACCACTCAGCGCTCCGGCCTTACCCGGCCTGGACCAGCCGCGGAATCGATTGCGCCGCTCCTGCTCCAGCTCCTGCACAAGATCATCCAGCCAGCTCACATCCTCCCCAGTGATCCCCTGGTAGCCTTTTTCCTGATACTTGGCGTGATCCTCCTCATGTGTGGCAATGACTCCCATCAGCCCGACCAAGCGCGACTGTACGCCATCCACCCACTCTCTGAGCTCCTCGGGCACCTCACCGGCCCTCACGACACCCAGAGCCGCGTTCAACTCGTCCACAGCCCCCAGCGTGGCCATACGTGGATGCGTTTTAGGCACACGCCTGCCAAACATAAGATCGGTCATTCCTTCATCGCCCCTTCGCGTACTGATGCTCATAGGACGAGATTAGCGAGATTGGCTTTATTTGCAAAATATGAATAATGAGAAGCGTACTTCCGTCTCAAGAAGACAGAGCTGCTGCACGGCGACGCTCAGAATGGAAGAAAACAACACTGCTCTCAATACCATGGATGATTACAACCGCCGTCAATTCATACGCACCTCTCTCCCAGGCTTCCTGGGTCTTACATTAGCGCTACCCAGCATCGCCTCACTGGCCACCCGGGCGAATGCCTGCAACGGCCGTCTGGCCAAGGACGCCACCATCAATTGGGATGCCTTCCTCAGCGAGGTAGACAAGGTCGCCAAGACTCAGCACCTCGATCACTGGAAAGAGGAAGCCTACATCCAGCAAGTTGTTCAGCTCACCAAGAGACTCAATCTGAAAGATCCGGCACTTCTGAAAGGCTTTGAAAACTGCAAACGCGGACTCGGGAATGGCCGCGTAGACTTCGAGGACCTGGAGAAGAACCGCGACTTCGCTGTCTGCCTGCTCCAGTTTGAGAAAGGTGAGTTCATCCCGCCACATGACCACCCGGGCATGACGGGCGTCATCCAGTGCGCAACGGGTGAAATCTCCGTGCAGAACTACGACATGCTCGGCGTGCGCAAGGGCCATGAAACCTTCCTCTTCAAAAAATCCGCAGACACGGTCATGAAAAAAGGCGAGGTCTCCTCCCTCACCTCTAAGGCGCGCAACATCCACACCCTGAAAGCCCATAGCCTGACCCAGCTGGTGGACGTCTTTGCCCCACCCTATGATCCACAGCGTGCGGCGAAATCCAGCTGGTTCAGCATCGATAGCGATCCCTTCGAGGGCAAGAAGGACATCTTCGAAGCTGCCTTGCGCTAAAAAATTTTTCATTCATGCTGCCACAACTACCACTAGCCACACTCTCAGATTTAACCTAGAACTTCAAGTAACCTAACACCTCTAATCCTAGAATACTATACAATGAACCGCAGAAACTTCTTAACCACATCCCTTAGCTCTCTTGCCGCCGCAAGCTTCCCTAGCTTCCTCATGGCAGGCGAAGAAGAAAAACCACTTTTTGAGATCTCTCTGGCTGAGTGGTCCCTGCACCGCACCATCAACGGCGGCAAGCTCGACAACCTCGATTTCCCGAAATACTCCAAGGAGCAATTTGGCATCACTGCCGTGGAATACGTCAATGGCTTCTTCTTCGACAAGGCCAAGGACATGAAGTACCTCGGCGAGCTCAAGAAGCGCTCCGCTGATGAAGGCGTGACCAACGTACTCATCATGATCGACCGCGAAGGCCACATCGGAGCCAAGACCTCTGAAGCTATCGACAAGACTGTCGACCGCCACAAGAAGTGGGTGGAAGCTGCCAAGTTCCTCGGCTGCCACAGCATCCGCGTAAACGCACACGGCCACGGCAACCGCGAGGAAGCTGCCAAGCGCGTCACCGAAGGCCTCAGCAAGCTTGCTACCTTCGCCAAGGATTTCGATATCAGCATCTGCGTGGAAAACCACGGCGGCCTCTCTTCTGACGGTGCTTGGGTGGAAGGCGTTCTCAAGGCTGTCAACATGCCAAACTGCGGCTCACTCCCAGACTTTGGCAACTTCCACCAGTACGACCGCTACAAGGGCATCAAAGAACTCATGCCATTCGCTAAGGGCGTATCCGCCAAGTCACGCGTCTTCAACGAAGCGGGCGAGGAAACCCAGACCGACTACTGGAAAGCCATGAAGATCGTCCTCGACGCCGGCTACCGCGGCCACGTAGGCATCGAATGGGAAGGCGGCAAGATCTCCGAACAGGAAGGCATCAAAAAGACCAAGGAGCTTCTCCTCAAGGTCCGTGACAAGTACAGCGCTGACTACAAGTAAGCTGTCTCACATTCCCCTTTCATCAAAAAGCGCACCAAGATTCCTTGGTGCGCTTTTTTCATAAAATAAATTCGCCGGAGCGGATTAATCGACATCCATCACCAGTACCTTTGCCCAGAGATGCTTACTCGCATCAATGAAAACATCGTGCTCAGGATGCACCTGATAGGCATCATGCTTCTCGAGAGAATCGAAGCGAAGGTACAGACCGTAATCAAAACTCTTATCGGTCACAGGGCGCTCAGGTGTATTAGAAGGCTTCCCCCATCCACCACTGGCGATATTCGGGGTTTTAAGAAGCTGGTCCAGAGAAGCCTCAAAGGCAGCTCTATCCTGATCGTTTTGGTGCTCATCTTTGAGCCAGAAATAGACATGGTGTTCCATAAAGCTATTCCTGCCTGAGATCTTGGACAAACTCAACCCTCAAGCGTGACAGAGGCCTGTTAGTTCCCCTCCCGCTTTCTCCGCTGTTTCTGAAGATACTCCAAGGTGACCTTCCGCCCATAGACGACACGGGCCATCAACAAACCGGCGACTCCACCTCCAAAGTGACAGGCATGCGCTACCTGAGAGAGCATGGATTCAAAGCCCAAGCTACTGATCCACAGACCCGCCTGAGAAAGACCTGGCACCCCCATACTTGGCCTCATCAAAGCCAAGAGCAAAGAAGCCATCATCACCCCTAGTCCCAGATTACGGCTACTCACTGGGATCGGGAACATTTTCGAGTCAGGCGAGAGACTCGTCAGCAGGAGCAAAAGAGCTATCACCGCTCCAGAAGCCCCTACCAAGAGACGCCAGCCCTCAGGCCCGGTCATGAGGTCTGCCATCAAATGAAACACGCCGCCCAAAAACACACCAGCCAGCAGAGTCAGTGCCAGTTTCTTTTGCCCGATGATCGCCTGCACCCTTCCTCCGATCAGCCAGAGCATCAAGACATTGGCCAGCACGTGCGGCCAGTTCCCGTGCAACAGGGCGTAGCTGAATAATTGCCAGACTTTACCCGCCATGATCCCCTCATGAGACAAGCCCAGTGAAAAATAAAGCGGCCGCCAGTAAAGCGCGCCCCCCTTTAGCTCGATCACGAAATGAATCAACAAGAGCGCTACACAAGTCAGGGTGATCACGTCAAAGCCCGGCTTAGGCAGCGTAACCTTACGCCACCAAGCACGCTTTTTCTCCAGGGTGTAAAACCCTACTGTACGTACATTCTTGTCGATCACTCAGTGTATCAGACAAGTCGAGCTTGAAAACGCTCAAAAATAAAGCCCGTCATGAAGATGACAGGCTTGCATTCAGACACTTAGCTTTCCCCTTTGGCGCGGGGCTCACCAGCCACCGTAGACTTCGCACAGGAGCTGGTTACGAATGGTCCGCCCTCCATAGGGGCTACACCCGTGGTCGCCACATCCGGCATTTCGGTAGGCTTGCCTGCCAGCGGAAACTCTTTGCGCAGTGGAAAGTAAGGATAGCCCTCCCACATCAGGATGCGCTTAAGGTTCGGGTGATTCAAAAACTTGATTCCCATCATGTCATAGACCTCGCGCTCGTGCCAGTCGGCGGTCTTCCAGAGATCGACCACACTCTCTACCTGCTCGTCCTCGGCCACGGGAGCTTTGACACGCAGGTGATGACTATTGTCCACGTAAGCGAGCTCATAGACCATCTCAAAGCGTGGATGCACAGTCTCATGATCCACACTGCTGATATCGATCAGGAAGTTGTAGCCCAGTTCATCACGGCAGAATGCCAGCACCTCGTGCAGAGCATCCAGGGCTACGATGACGGTGTGTTCGCCACGAAATTCTTTGCTGCCAATGACTTGGTCGCCAAACTTGGATTCAATACGGGAAACGTGCTCGCTCATGATAGTCCGTCTACAAAAAGTCGTTCATTCAGTTAAATAGAGAGGCCGCGTACTTTCTCCTCCTCAGGATCGCTCTTGAGACCTTTGGCGGATTGCTCCTCCTCAATCTTCTTCTGCAGCTTCATCAGGCCTTCAATCAGAGCCTCTGGACGCGGAGGGCAGCCGGAAATGTACACATCCACAGGAATCAGGCGGTCAATCCCCTGAAGGGTGGCATAGCTGCGGTACATACCGCCAGATGAGGCACACGCACCCATGGCGATGCACCACTTGGGCTCAGGCATCTGATCCCAGATTCGCTTCACGGCGAGAGCCATCTTGTAGGTCACTGTTCCAGCCACAATCATCACATCTGCCTGACGTGGTGAGAAACGCATCACCTCCGCACCGAAGCGGGAAATATCGAATCGTGAAGAAGCGGTAGCCATCAGCTCGATCGCGCAGCATGCAAGCCCCATCGGCATCGGCCAGAGTGAGTTCTTACGCATCCAGTTGATGGCGGCGTCTACGCGAGTGAAAATGATGTTTCCCTCGATCTTAGAATCGTAGGCGAAATCGGAACTATTGGGATCTACAGAAACCATAATGAAAGTGGGGTTATCCCCTATGCTGCGAACATGGACTCTCGCTCCTGACTCCTCAAGCCTAAACCCTGTAAAAACTACTCTTAGCGAAAAATCACTCCCCCTCGGGCTGATCCATGAAACCAATCAGCGCCGGAATCGCCGCTTCGAGCACATTACCGACAGCCCGATAAGCCCGTGGCCCCATGCCGATCGGATCTGGCACATCGAGCCCAGCCTGGCCATCGATCTCAATAAAGTCACAGACCAAGTGGCATTTATCCTGATATTCAGGGAAAGCACTCACCAGCATGTGCAGATGAGCCTCCGTCATGGCAAATACATGGGTGGCATCTTTGAGCATCTCTTCGGTCACCATGCGGCTGGCAAACTCCTTCATCTCTGCACCGCGCTTCTTCAGCTCGATCTGGGTATCTTGGCTGATCCGGTCACCATCAAAAGCAGACACTCCTGCAGAGCCCAATACCACGTAGTCACCACGGCCGCCCACGGCTTTACGGAACAGCCCTTCGGCCATTGGACTACGGCATGTATTCCCCGTACAGACAAACAAGACTTTCTTCTGCTTTCCCATAACGCTGGAAACATGAAATCACGTCAGCCAGTATGCAAGCCCAAGCTTCATTTCCGACCACTTCATCCGAACTGGTATATAAATTGAACCATCACAAGCTCACTGCAATTTTTTGCAAATCCCTGTGATATCAACTATCAATGAGCAACAGCAAATGCAGGAGCCTGAGTATATGCGTGTAAATTTGGCGACTGTGCTGTGAATCATTTTTGTGTGTAAAGAGAGCAGAACACAAAGTGACCCTCTCGTTCCTTGGGACGGGAGGGTTTTCTTCTTTTGAGAAACGTCTCTTTCAGAAGCAATCGCAAAACCTTTGCCGCACACACCTCATCCGCTATAGAAGTAGCTATGCAGCTGCAACACCTCTACCGCTGGCAGAATCTCGCCGAGGCTCTCATCGAAGACCTCACCCGCGAGCCCTGCAGGTACTTATCCGGAGTACAGGCTCTCGGCAAAAAATACCAAGTCAGCCGAATCACCGTAGAGCGTGCACTTGATCACCTGGAGCAGCTGCAAATCCTTCTCCCCGCCCAGCGGGGAATGCGCCGAGAGATCAATCAAAAAGCCCTCAGAGACCAAGCCAAATCCAGAGGGCTAGGCGTCGGCAGAATCCTTTACATTTGCGACAGATCTCTCCCTGACACCAACTACCTCAACCGGGAGCGCTTCAAGGCTTTCAGCAAGCTCTGTAGCCGTGAAAACCTCCAGGCCGAGTACCTTGTCCTCCCAAGAAGACTTCAGGACCTAAAAATCATCCTTCGAGACATCCGCCCCAAAGGAGTCATCACTGTTTCACTGGAAGCCAAAGTCAGTGAAGCCATCCAGAAAATGGGTATCCGCACCATAGGCTTGGGTTGTTCCAGCCCAAACATCAAACGTTACAATGTCAGTTACTTTCACCTGATCTCCTCAGGGTTCCGGCAAGCCTGGGAGGCTGGTCACATGCGAGTGTCTAATCCTCTGTGGAATAAAAGCGCCTCCGTCATTGAGCGCATGACAGCTGAACTCATTCCCTTCTTTGAGTCTCAGCGGATGCACTTCTCACCTACTTACCATTTGCCTTCCATCCACGGGAACGGCCCCGAAGATTATCATGCAGGCCTGGCCAAACTATTCAGCCACACCCCACCCAGCTGCATTATCGTGGGCAATTTCTTCCAGTACTTGATGGCCTCCTCGTTCCTACTAAATGCAGGGATCAAAGTTCCCGATGAGGTATCCCTCATCTCAATCTCTGAAGATCCTCATTTTAATCACCTCTGCCCCAGTATCGCGCGTATCAAGAATAACAGCCTGGCGCATATGCCAGCAGTCCTCGACTACCTACTCAATCGAGGTGAGCATCCAGACAAAATCGACGAAACGATTATCGAATCGACCTGGATACCTGGCAACAGCCTCAAAAACCTGTCATAGCAATCCCATTAACCACGTCTCTTGTAGGCATAGTCATCAGCAGCTATCTTTTTGTCACCTGTCTCTCACAGTGTTGTAAGTTCCATATCCCCTATGACAACCATTGATTTGGGGAATCCACACAGAACAAACACGACACTATGAAAAAACGAAAAGCATGGATTCTAGCCTGCTCGACTATCCTCACTACCACTTGCCTATCAGACGCCGCGACTACTTTCCTCGGCAGCATAGACTCAGACTTCAGTAATGCAGGAAACTGGGACAACGGCACCCCGACTGGCTCCAACAACGGCACCATCGAAAATGGTAACACCGCGGATCTCGGCAGCGCATACAGTATCGGGACCGGAAGGCTAGATGTCGGT
Source organism: Rubritalea squalenifaciens DSM 18772 (assembly GCF_900141815.1). Lineage (NCBI taxonomy): Bacteria > Pseudomonadati > Verrucomicrobiota > Verrucomicrobiia > Verrucomicrobiales > Rubritaleaceae > Rubritalea > Rubritalea squalenifaciens. The sequence goes on along the minus strand of NZ_FQYR01000005.1, from coordinate 457,467 downwards.
GCCAACGGCACCTCTGGCACACTCAACATTAATAATGGAGGCACACTTTCTACCGCCAATGGCACGCCTGGCATCTTCGTTGGCTCTGGGGCAGGATCCGTGGGCACCATTAATGTGAACAGTGGCGGCACACTATCCGTGCTCGGTGCTGGCGCCGACCTCTTTCTAGGCGATAGCAGCGGCGGACAGGGCTTCGTCAATGTGAGCACTGGTGGCACACTAGACGCGCGTAAGGCACTTGAGATCATCAATGGTAAACTCTTCTTCGAAGCTGGATCCGCCTATGCTGCAAACAGACCACAAGACGAACTCGTTGTAGACAATAACGGCATCTTAGGATTTGCCACAAGCGGCACCAGCATTACCACGATCGCCAGCACACTTAACGCTCTCGAGCTGGGCTCCACTTCTACCCTGCACATGGAACTGGGCGGCGCCTACAATGTTGGCGACACCTGGACTATCATCACTGGTATCGATGCCTTCACGGGAGTCAGCGGCGGCGACGGCACCGGAGTATTCGGCAATGTGCTCGACCCCAACAATAGCGGTCATCAATTCACCGTCCATTATGGCACTGGCCTAGCCGCTTCAGGAGAGGTCGTTGTGGAACTCGTGGCCGTTCCAGAACCTAGCTCATCCGCCCTGATTGGACTTGGCGGCATCGCCATGATCCTGAGAAGACGCCGTTAAGTGCTTACCAGAAAAACGACACCATAAACTCATATTCAGTCCTCGTACTATTCTGTCAGTGCGAGGACTTTTTCATGGTTCATCAAGGTGTTTTCGTCAGTGAACTATCTGTATGCGGGAGGTTCACCTGAATCGTTTTGATTTCGCTGGATTTTCCATCAGCACTCAAGCTTTCGTGGAAAATATAGATTTTACGAATCAACTGATCGCCCCTGAAACCGCTGTTGATGATATAGCCTTTTCCATAACCTTTAGCCGCAGCCACACAGCGAATCAACTTACGCGCATTCTCCACGGTGTATTTCTGGGAGCCCCCTGGTTTGATGATCTGCGTATCAGCACCGATCATGAACTGGACAGGACGTCTCGTGAAGTTGAGAGCCAAAACCTGATTCTCAGGAAAGGAGGCAGGGTCAGCCTTCAGCTCACGATAATGTGGCTTATAGTTCCAGCGATGATCCCCTTTGTTGCTCGGATACATCAACAACAACTTGGTAGCTCCCGGCTGCATGGGAGCCACGGTAAACCAATCATCGTAACCCTCACGTCCACCTTTCTGCACCGGCGCTTTCAGTGGTAACGGCTTACCAGCGGGCACAGGGACAAAGGCTCCCCCGGCATTAAAACCTACTGACAGCTGGACAATCTTATCGACACTCTTACCGTCCGCTGTGGTCGTTTTTCCATCGGCAAACATCAGGGATGATGGTGGCAACTCCCCTTCCTTGGGCGGCATGAGTACCGGTAAGCCCTTCATAGACTTTAACTCCTCCGCAGACAATTCCGCGGCCTCACCTTTAGATGCACCTCCGGCGATATTTTCGCGCTCCTCACTTGTCATCGCTCGATAACGTCTCTTCGCCTCAGGACCGATAGCAATCAGTGAGAGGTAGGCTTGTGGTCGCCCCTCGGCATCCAAAGCTCCCCCCTTAGCTGCTGCCTCAGGCTGCTGGGCCAAAGAGACCTGAGCAGGAACTAACAACAGGACTGCTAAACCTGTGATCACTGATTTGCATGACTTAATCTGAAAATTCATAAATATAGTTCTGTTAGAGTTCATTGATTGGCAACCAACGCATATTGATCACTTTGAAACGACGCCCAAATTGCTGGTTCACATTGGCAATTTCACCAGGCTCATAACTTCCACTGGACCGGTTAAGTCTCAAAACAGGATCCGTTGCCCGATTCTCCACCGCCTGGTCCACGTTGGTTTCATTCAGTGGTGCGGCAGCCACAAACTCAGTACTCCGCGTCACGACTGCCTCCAGACATGCCTTGGCCATGATCTTGCCCTGCTCATCGCGCGACTCTCCATAGGCTCGGATTGTGAAGGTATCGCCACGCGCCGTCATGGCTGGTGCCAATGGCTCCAGAATATCAGACTGCATGAGAAAGCCCGTAGCACCCCACGCTTTCTCTCTTGGGCTGCGCGCTGGGTTCAACTCGAGCGAAGCTTGATTCGCCCGGCTGTTTTGATTGTTCGTCGTTTCCCAGATTGGAGCGGAAGCGAATTGGGAATTCAGCTCCGCAGCAAGAATAGCTGCGTCCAAAGCCCCCATTCTGGAATCTGGCGTATCACTTCCGGACAAGCCAGACTGGCTGCCCTCCAAGCGCCTGTTTACGAAGTCCGCCATGGATAGGAAAGGCCCTCTCGCCTTCACTTGGTCGACAATTTTCTCAGCCAGCAAATAGATCTCTTGATCGGACAGCTTGCGCCCGCCTGCCCAGGCGGATGCACTATCGGGGCTGGAGCCATTAGCCCCTGCGGTGACTTCGTCCGGTGAGAACAATCTGGCAAAGATTGTGAGCTCAGAACTCTCAAGATCAGAACCATCACGTGAAGTTCGGTTAACACCTCGGAGTCCAGATAAGAAGGCCGCCCAAGCCTCTACAGAGGTAGAGTTCACATTGAATGCTCCACGGTTCTTCACAAAGTACGCGCTATTCCAGAATGCAAACTCTGCCCCTTCTGAAGACAAGCGTGATTCGATCCGCTCGACAGGCATCTCGATATTTGAATTAAGAGCGTAGCGTGAATTCCAGAGAAGATCCCCCTGACTCGGTGACCAGCTCGGTCTGCCATTATTCATGGGGATGGACGAAATGAAGAACTGGTCCCAGAGGTTCTGGTTTACCTCAAACGCGATATCATAAAGGAAAATCTCATCAGAAACATCAACCCCCTGTCCTTCAACCTTCACACCAGACACCGCAAAATCTTGTTGCTGAAGTATGGCGGCCGAATCCACCACGGGACGCCCTGACACTCTTGCCAGAGAATTGCCTGGCTGGCTTTTGGAAGGAGTTCTAGGCCCATAGCCAAAAGGCTCCTTACCACCATTCATCTGATCCCAGCGAGTTGCTGCCTGATCACTACTTGGTCCCATCGTCACATTAGGTGGTGCCGTAGAGTAGGACGGAACGCCGTGGGCAGCCAGCGAGTGTCCCACCACATAAGTGGGGTGCCATGAGAACGGGCTCAGTCTAGCATGCCTGAATGCCCCCAAGGACAAAGCACCAAACTTGGGCTGAGGCAGATCAAACAACACCATGGATGAGGCTGCGCCAAACTGATTGCTCCTACCCATAGGTGGCTTTGCAAAGAAGCCGTTGCTGGAGATGAATGGTAGGTCTGAACTATCGAGCAAAGGCACAAACTCCTGCGCCCAAGGCCCAGCGCTGTTCACATACCACTCCGCAGAACTCGGAGAAAATGGAGCTCTCGCTGTGTAGTTGGAGCGCACATTCCAGTTTCCGATCAAGGCCTGGTTCCATACGGCATGATCCTTGTCCCCCCAGCGATTGACGCGCAGTGGTGGTGCATTGGCCTCCGAAAGTGATTCATCAAAGTAGAGCAGCTTTGCTCCCCAGACGTGAAGCTTGGGAATATTACTGAGAATATCATCTCCGCCTTCACAAACTTTAACCCGATTGCTGGAGCCAGGATAACCCTCGCCGAAGAAGTACTTCCAAGTGAAGAAACCCCAGTTGTTACTGCCACCATTCGACCCGTTGAACATCTGCAAGGTTGGGTACTGGGGCCCATTGATAAGGTCATTGTGACTAACCGCCCCACTGCCATTCACACCCTTGAGCACCACGCGGAAATTGGACTGCGCCGTGATCCAGGGGGCATAGTTCAGCAAAGCTAAAGGATCCGCCTTGTAAAGATCTCTGAAAATATTTCTCCACCGGACATCATTAAAATTCTTCCACCCCGTCACCGTAGGAGCATAGGGCTCACCCAATCCATTGTTTCTGAATCGGTAGCGCGTAGCCTTCGAGTCATAGTAGAAGTGATCCTTGTTCGCTTCTGAAATAGGACTCAGCAAGTTCGTACTGATATTGTTCGCATCATACTCACCCACTTTTACCCCACCAGCCAGATCGGTAACCTTTCTTTTTGGAGCGGCACTGTATACCAAGCACTCACCGGCCGGAATCGTGGCTTTGTCCAAAGTGAAGCAGAGGAATTGCTCACGAGGAAATATCCCCTCATTCATGAGCATTTGAATTGTGCCATTACCTTCGTTCCAGTTGGCAAGCCCTGGGTCCTTGGATTTGTAAGCCGCCTTGACGGAACGAATGGCTGCATTCGATGGACGGAAGCTCATATGACGCGCCCATCCTCTGAAGTCCTTGTAGAACGGATTTTCGATCATCACCACCAGCTTTTCAGCTTCCATATCCGCATTAAATGGGTTCCAGACACAAACTCGTGGAAGGATATGCAGACGCAGGTTTCCAGTCGTACTAGAGTAAGTGAAAAACCAGTTCCAGCGCGCTTCTGTAACCACCGGATGAAAGACTGGAGCCTGTTGCCCCCATTTTTCCCATGACCAAGTGTAGCCATCGGAGGCACCAGTGATCCATGTATTGTGAGGCTTCAGCCACATATTTCCACTGCCGCTGCCTTGAGAGGAAGTCTGCCCTCGTGCTACCCCACTGGTTCCATAACCACTGAAGGACATGTCCTTCAGCTTCATCCACGAGCGCAACATATCAAAGTTAGGGCCCACCATCGCATGCTTGCTCCCTGGTATGATCGGGTCTGAGCTAGAGAAACCTGAGTTTGGCCATGCGCTGTTAGGCGCCCCGAAACTCACGGAAGCTTCACTAGGATTGGCCAGCAACAAAGCCCCCAGATCTTTCTTCAGGCCTCCATTCTGCACATCCACATGAATGCCTGGAGCCATGTCAGTAACAGCATGGAAATGCTCCTTAAAGAACTCCTGAGAGTCATTGGCCAACTCAGTAGAGCGACGTGAAACGACCTTTTCCAATGTCTCGTTAAGCTCTTGGTCTTGTGATGAGGATGCTGGATAGTAATCCTTCATCTGAGGATCAATCACCGCCGGATCATTTTTGGGACTCGCCGCCACACTCTGGCGCGCCTTGTCCTCATCATCCCTGTGTAGACTCAAGTTCAACGAGGCTTTCTGATTATTATCACCTACCCACCAAGCATAGGCTCCCCTGTTCTGCTTCTCAGTGGCATTTACCAACACTTTCTCAACCACTACATGATCACTATCTGGCGCCTTATCCCCCAGAGTTCCCTCACCAACAATGCGCAGATTCATCGGATCTTCAGGATCCAATTCTTGCGTATGCAACTGCTTTGAGTCTCCCTGTTGCGGACGCTGACTGACCAACCAGCCCTGCAGAAGATCATTTCGCCATGAACTCATGTTCTGGCGTACATCTGTATAAAGGTATTTATTTTGGTAGAGGTTACCAGATCCGTCATCCGAGCGTTTCCCGACGACGGGATACTCTACCCCATTCTCCTCGACTGTCGTTTTCCAGGCTCCTACCCAATGCGGATGGCGCACACTTTCACGTTCAGACAAGATTTGAGCATTGGCAGTCACGCGCTGATCTGGCCCCGCATAGCTTTGTAGCTTGTTCAATGCAATCGTCAGCGCCATGCGAGCGTTAGCCTCGGCTACTGCGGCATGCTTATCGTAAGAGCTTTGCCGGCTGGTGCTAGAAGAGAGCGACATGACACCGAGTGCCACGACCACCAAGAGTATCATGACTGTCATCGCAGACACGAGGGCAAATCCCCTCGGAGCCATGGAGTCGATTTTAGTTTTAATGATGGGTTGAGTTTTCATTGCTTGCATGTGGATTAGAGCTTTTAGCCAAATTCCTCAGTCATGACTGAGGAATTAGACGAATTGCGTATTTTGAACCCTCACTTGCAACAATTCACCTCGGTTTCTGTAGTTGCTTTAGAAGCATCATGAAATCACATGATACATACATTCCCCTGAAAAATGAAAAATACACTGAGAGCCCTATTAATCATTGGTACGTACAACGTACTCACCCAATCACTCTCAGTCAAAACACCTGAAAGCATTTACACCGGACCCAAAAAGGAACCGGACGACACCATACCATCCTCTATTTAAGCACAAAGCAAGACGCCACCATTAGCCAAGCAAGTCTATGACTAATCGGAAAGCACCGCGATGAGATACTTCAGCTCATCATCAGGATCTTCACCTTCACCAATGGTTTCCAAAATCTCCGCCCTCAGCATTTCACCGAAGCGTTTACGCATCCGGTGAACCCCCACCTTCACAGAAGAAAGCGATACCCCTAACTGGTCCGCCACTTCCTGATAACCTCCGTCCAACTCACCCGTGAGACATTGTGCCAGTGCTTCGTAGAAATCCTCCTTACCTTCGCGGTAATATTTTTTGCGCAATTGCTCTCGAGCACTTTCGACCACGATAAGCGCCCAGCGCTTGTCAAAGCTCAGGGTAGGATCTTCCGCATCACTATCTTCCCAACGCGCCTCCTCAGCGGCGATGTCCATGGTATCGACCTTGCCCTCACCTCTTTTGACGGCAATCGACTTTGCATGCTCATCTCTCAAGTAGCGCTTGAACGCGGTAAGTAGGAAGGTGCGCATCTTGCCCTTCTCTCTATCAGCAGCCGCAAAGAGAGCTTTCTCTACACCTTTCGCCATGAAGCCCTGCACCACATCCTCGGCATCCTCCATCGATCTGCCATAACCTCTGGCATAAGCATAGAGCGGCTTCCAGTACATCCCACAGAGTTCATTGAGCGCCTCCTGGGCTTCGCCCGCACAGGCGTCTTTGACTCGCTGAACCAGAGTCCAGCGCGTGGGTTGGAATGTGCTATTACCTTCTGCTGTCGTCATGCTTCTTTGATCTCCTCTACGATTATACGCATACCGTCTTCGGACGTTACGACAATTTTGGCACCTGCCGGAATGAATCCGACGTCAGACACTACCTCTAACAACTTTCCATTGATCTTCGCTCTACCAACAGGGCGAAGCTCTGTTTCCGCGACCCCTTCAACACCAAGTAGGACCGACTCTTCTCCTTCACCTTTCTCAATACCTGTGCCTCGCTTCAACTCAGCATTCACCGCCAAGCTATTGTAAAGTGGAACACTAGGCAAAAAGCGCATGAACAGAGTCACCAACAAAGTGGAACCAGCCAAACCGATGGCCAGAAAAATAATAGGCCACCCGATCAGAGAGGTCAGTGTGATGAGTCCCTTGTCCGTATCAAATCCCTCAAAGCTATCTCTGTCTACCATGGCAATCAGCAAGGCGGAAAGCATCATCACCACCCCAACTGCCCCGGCAAAGAAGGTTCCGGGAATCACCAAGAACTCCAGGATGACGAGAATCAATCCCACGGCAAACAAGGCTGCCAGCTCATAACCTGCCAAATTATCCGCCACATGGTTACCCAGGAAGAACACAGTAAAGGCCAGAATAGCAATCCCACCAAAGATCCCGAAACCTGGAGTCTTCATTTCCAAAAAGGCTCCCATCAAGCCCACGGCGATAAGAAGGGCGGAAAATTTAGCAACCCAGTAGGCAAAAGCCTCGAAGCCTGTCGGCTCAGCCACCACCACATCACTCTGGGCTAAATTCTCTTTGGCCAGCACGGCAAGCAGATCCTCGCAAATGCCGTCCGCCAACAGAGGCTTACCTTCATGCATCAAGACAGCTTCATCTCCAGTCAAAGTCAGGAGATCCCCCTCTTCCACGACTACTTTACCCCCCGCGAAAGAGTAGGCCTTGTCCTTGAACATCATGGCCTTCATCACATCAGCATTTCTCCCTTTCTCCTTGGCCACAATCTTGACGTAAGAGGCAAATACTGACTCCAGCTTGGCTCGCATAACCGGCTCAATTTCCGCACCTGATCCAGATATCAAGCCTGTAGCTCCAATAGATCCTCTGGGGTGCATATAAATTTTGTCACAACCAAAGGCCACCATGGATCCCGCGCTGATTGCATCCGTATTCACAAAGGCAATCGTCTTCACCTTCACTTCCGGAAGCACCTGCGTGATCAGATCTGCCGTGTCAAACGCCAGCCCGCCAGGTGTATCCAAATCAAAAATCACCGCCTTGGCCTTCTCTTCATCCGCCCGCTTCAGGACTTTCTTCCAGTACTTGAAGGCATAGGTATTCACCAAAGAATCCTCCCCAACTTTGAGAACGACCACTTTGCCCTCAAAACTCTCACCCGAGTTTTTGCCAAAAAGACTCTTCTCCTCCTGCTCATTTGCCGTGGCGAATCCACACACGAGGAACACCCACACCGCCAAAATCCATCTATTCATGCAGAAAATCTAGCATAGCGTGACCATCAGAAAATAAAAATTATCGCAATCTAACCACCGATTTCACGTATAGCTCTGAAAGTTTGTCTTTTAGACCCTTTTTCTTATTGCAAACGAATCTCAACTACATTAACTGTATCCACGTGAACATTACGGACATCGCACACGAACTCGAAGCCGACTCAGCCATGACACTTAGTCAGGCCAGCGTAGGCTGTTCATTCCGTATCAGTCACTTGAATGGGGCATCTTGCCAACGCCTCCGCAGCATGGGCTTCTGTGAAACCATGGAAGTCAAAAAGCTCTCCAATGGCCGCACTCTGCTTTGCTCCGTATGCGGCACTAAAATGGCACTCAATCGCAAACTCGCAGACCAGATTCTAGTCTGCCCAGCTTAATCAAGACGGACTTTGACCATGTCTTCCACACCTGAGCAACACACCGTTGCCCTCGTCGGTAATCCAAACAGTGGTAAAACAACGCTTTTCAACGCCCTGACAGGCGAAAACCAGAAAACTGGGAATTACGCCGGCGTCACTGTAAATCTCAAAACGGGAACTTTCCGTAATACCCACGGGCGCAAGATCAACCTCATCGATTTACCCGGTTGCTATTCACTGGATCCCAACTCTCCTGATGAGAAAGTCACCCGTGATTTCCTGAGCGGAGACATTGCTGACCAGCCCGCACCGGAAATCACCGTCTGTGTCTTGGACGCCTCTGCTCTAGAGCGCCATCTCAACCTCGCTCTCGAAGTCATCGAACTCGGTCACCCTGTCGTCATCGCCCTCAATATGGTCGATGTGGCAGAGTCACGAGGTATCCATCTCGATCCCACTATCCTTTCCGAGGAACTTGGTGTACCGGTCGTCCCCATCCAGGCCAACAAAGGCAAAGGCATCGTCGAACTGAAGCAAGCCCTGCGCCTTCCAGCTCCAGCGATACCTGAGACTCGTTGGCAAACCACAGGCACCGACCTCGAGCGCCAGCACGCCCGAACCGCCTTTATCCAGACCATCTGTAACGAGGCGGCTCGCCGTGAAAGCAACGACACTCTCACACTCAGCGACAAGCTGGATGAGTATCTGCTCCACCCATTCACGGGCTGGGCTGCACTCATTTCCATCATGCTTATCGTCTTCTGGTCGATCTTCTCTTTCTCTTCCATCCCGATGGATGCCATCGACGGAGCCTTCGCATCACTCGGCGACACAGTAGCCAATTCCATGCCTGAGGGTGATCTGAACGACCTGATCGTCAATGGAGTCATCGCCGGAGTCGGCGGCACTGTGATCTTCCTACCACAGATCGTCCTCCTCTTCTTCTTTATCGGTCTTCTTGAATCCAGTGGTTACATGGCGCGAGCTGCGTTCCTCATGGACCGCATCATGAATAAAGCGGGACTCTCAGGTAAGGCCTTCCTGCCCCTGCTATCTGCTCACGCCTGCGCCATTCCTGGAGTCATGGCGACCCGCACCATCGACAGCGCCCGCGAGAGATTGATTACCATCCTCATTGCGCCATGGATGTCTTGTTCAGCGCGTCTCCCGGTTTACTTTCTGCTGATTGCCTTACTCTTACCCACTCAGGGCAGCGCGGCCCAGGCTCTCCTGCTATTCTGCATTTACCTGGCTGGCATCGTAACAGCTTTGGTCGCTGCACGCATTTTGCGCACCCGCCTTCCTGACGACGAAGTGGAAAGCCACTTCATGCTAGAGCTTCCTCCTTATCGCGCCCCACAACTCGGCTACCTCTTCCGTCACGTCTTGGACAGAGCCTGGGCATTCCTGAAGAAGGCTGGCTCCGTCATCCTGGTTCTCTCCATTATTCTCTGGGCCTTGCAAACTTTCCCGAAACCAGACGAAGGCAGCCCAGCCGCTGAGGAGCCAGCACTCGCCCTGGAAGAGTCCTACATGGGCCAGCTGGGTCACACCATCGAGCCGGCCTTCAAACCTCTCGGCTATGACTGGCGCACGGCGACTTCTGTTCTCACCTCATTCGCAGCCCGCGAAGTCTTCGTTAGCTCCCTCAAGATCTCCTATTCCATCAGCGAAGACCTGGAGGAAGAAGAGCAGGACACACTGCTACGTGAGCAGCTGTCTGCAGCCACCTGGCCCGATGGAAGCAAGATCTATACACCTCTCACCCTCGTTAGCCTCCTGATCTTCTTCATCTACGCACTACAGTGCCTACCGACTACTGCCGTTGTTCACAGAGAGACCAAGTCACTGAAATGGGCCGCAGGCCAATTAGTTGGCATGTCACTATTTGCCTACTTGGCGGCTCTCTTGGTCTTCCAAGTCGGCTCACTCCTTGGCTTCTCCTAAGTTGCTCAAACTAGTTGCGCCTGAGTCATTCCTGCGTAATCTGAAGCAAGCAAGATATTTTATCCGTGCCATCACAGACCACCATTGCCCTGATCATCGTAGCGCTCGCTGTCATCATTGTCATCTGGCGGGCATACGTGAGCCTCAAGCGCTCTTCCTGCTGCGGCAGCTGCGGATGCAATCTCATGTCTGACAAGGCCAAGAAAAAGATGCTCGCCAAGCGGAAGCAAAAGACTGTCACCAAGCAACAATCCTAAGTCTTGCCTGTCAGACTTGTTGGCTGAAAATTTTAGCCCCGCTGGCACTTCCTGAATACCAGCGAGGCATGACACCACGGACAACAGATCCCGTTTCGTATGTGCTACTTACCTCAAGAGCACGCAAGCATCTTAGCCACTTCCGCCCACACAGCTAACGGTTGCTTGTCATGTTTTAGCGCCATTTTGCTCTAAGATGTCACAATTCACGGAATGCAGTCAAAAGCAACACTTGCCCTCTTTCCATTTTCCCGCTACGCCCTCCTCTGCAGTCGCAACTCAGGTGGCTGACGACGAATAAAGATTTCCAAACACGACTCATCCATGGCCCTGATCGTTCAAAAATATGGCGGTACTTCCGTAGGTTCACTTGACCGTATTCGCAATGTCGCGAACCGCATCAAAAAGCTTCGTGACGAAGGCAACCAGGTGGTTGCCGTAGTTTCAGCGATGGGCGGCGTTACCGACAAGCTGATCGGCATGGCCAAAGAACTCACTGGCGAGCCAGCAGAGCGAGAAATGGATGTACTCCTCTCCACTGGAGAGCAGCAGTCTATCGCCCTCGTCACCATGGCCCTCCATGAACTCGGTGTCGATGCAGCCTCTGTCACAGGCAGACAAGCTGGCATTCGCACCACAGGTTCTCACACACGCGGCAAGATCGACTCCATCGATCCGACCATGATGAACCAATACCTCAGCGAAGGAAAGGTGGTCATCGTTGCCGGCTTCCAAGGCCTGCGTAACGACGACCTGATCCACACCCTGGGGCGTGGCGGCTCAGACCTTACAGCCATCGCGGTCGCCTCCGCAGTCAAAGCAGACCTCTGCCAAATTCTCACCGATGTTGATGGCGTCTACACCTGCGACCCACGAGTCGTGAAGGACGCACGTAAACTCCCTGAAATCTCCTACGACGAAATGCTTGAAATGGCCTCCTCCGGAAGCAAGGTCATGCAATCCCGTTCTGTAGAATTTGCCAAAAAATACGGAGTTATCTTTGAAGTTCGCTCCTCACTCAACGATAATCCCGGAACCATAGTAACCGAAGAACACGATCAAATGGAATCTGTAGTCATTCGCGGCGTCTCGATCGAGCGCTCCCAAGCACGTCTCACCATCACCGGTATTCCGGATGAACCTGGCATGTCCGCTCGCATCCTTGGCTGTCTCGCCGATGCTGAGATCAACATCGACATGATCATCTCAAACATTGCCCACGATGGCATGGCTCGCCATTCCTTCACCATGCACAGCAATGACCTTGGCAAAGCTCAGGCAGCTCTCAAGCCAGTCATCGCGACTCTCCCTGCTAGCAAGATCGAAACGGAGGCCGGTATCGCCAAGCTCTCCTGTGTCGGCATCGGCATGCGCTCTCACTCAGGTGTAGCAGCGAAAATGTTTGAAGCTCTCGGTGAAGCACAAATCAACATTGGCATGATCACGACTTCCGAGATCAAAATCGCCGTTACTGTTGACGAGACTCAAATCGAAGACGCTGCACGCGCTGTCCACACAGCCTTCGAACTCGACAAAGTTCCTAGCAAGTAAGCTTCCCCAATCAGAGCAACTTTACACGCACGCCAGGCATGCTGCTTGGCGTGCTTTTTTGTGCACTCTTAGCTCCAAATCACCTGCCTACACTACCAAACATCTGGGTCACGTAGACTCCTCTTCCATGGCTGGCAGTCCTGACAGCGATTCCTGCATACCGATAGTTGGCTAAAATATTCTTCCGGTGACCTCTGGAGTCCATCCAGCCATCCACCAAAGATGTTGCGATAAGATTCACCTCACGTAGCCCCGCACTCACTCCCACATTTTCTGCCGTCCTATGATAACCCAGCTCGTCTCGAGCAATACTGGCTCGCTCGGCAAAACCATCATGGCTGATAGCTATTCTACCACTGGAATTCGCTTTAGCCGCCATACGGTCACTGTGCTGTTGAGCCAAGAGATCGAGTCCTCGACTCCGGTATAGAGCCGGCAATCCACGAGACAGACGCTCGGAGTTCACCTTGGAAAATAGCTCACTCTCCAACTTTTCTTCAGAGACATGACCTCCTGCTATGACCACTCTGGGGTTCGCATCCTGCACAGTGCATGACGCAAGCAAGCAGGCAAGTACGAGGCTAATAATCAAGGAACAGGTCTTCACAAACGAATACAGTGCTTTTTCTCAGCAAGGAGTTTGGCATGCTCTTTTCTACCACCATAACTTTGCCGGTGAATACTCACCAACAAACCTAAAGCCGCCATCGTGAACACCAGGTTAGTTCCCCCGTAACTGACAAAGGGAAGAGGCAATCCGGTGTTCGGCAGCACGGCCGTAGTCACGCCAATATTCATCATTGCTGGAATCACTATCGCACATGTGAGGCCAATTGCCAGCAAGCGACCAAAAACGTCAGGAGCACGAACCGCGATGGCGATTCCATAAACCGTAATCATGACGAAGCAAAAGACGACTCCGAGTGCAAACCAGAGACCTAGCTCTTCACCAATCACTGGAAAGATAAAGTCGTTGTGTGCCTCTGGGAGGTAGCCATGCTTCTCAGCACCATTACCAAGCCCCAGACCTTCGACCCCTCCGTTACCAAAGGCCAAAAGTGCACGCCATTGCTGGAAACCATACCCAAGCTTGTGTTCCTCCAGATCTAAAAACGCCATGATGCGGTTCCATCGGTTCTCATTCATACGAACCAGCACATAGAAACCAGCCAGCGCCACACCGCAACTCGGTATCAAGTAGCGGAGACGCGTACCGGCAATAAACAATAAGGCAACACCTGCGGCACCTAAGCCAGCCGCCGTACCCATATCTTTTTCAAAGAAGATCAACAGAATAGGCACCGCTAAAATGGCCATCGGAATAGCAAAGCCCTTCCAGAACTTGCGAGTCTCAGCTTGGTGATGGGCGAACCAAGCCGCAAGGCCCATCATAATCGCTATCTTCGCAACCTCAGATGGCTGAAACTGCCCTACTAGAGGCACAACAATCCAGCGAGATTCCCCTTTAATTTCACGGGCAATACCCGGCACGTAACAAAGAATCAGAAGAAGAGTCGCAAACCCGTACAGGGGTACAATCCATTTTCTGAATCTTCGATAGTCAATCATCGCCAGAGTCGTGGCTCCGACGACTCCAACCAGCATCCACATACTCTGCTTTCTGAGATGCGAATATTGCTGGCCATCATCTTCCATCCAGACACTCACCGAAGCAAGCATCACCAAACCTAGTACAATGAGTCCAGCAGCAGCTACACAAAGAAAAATTCCATTGCGTCGGTCTGCAAAAGCTGACTGCTTAGGCGTCATTGTCTTAGTTTGCTGGAATGATCAGTTTATCTCCCACCTTGAGCTTACGTGGGTCACTCAGGCCATTGAGCTTGAGTAGCTCATCCTGACTTACGTGAAACTTCTGGGAAATGCGCCAGACGGTGTCTCCACTCTGAACAACGTAAGACCCATTAGAAGCTACTGGCTCGGCCACCGGAATCGCTCTAGGAATATTTGGTCTACCTCTAGGTGTCACCAAAACAGCTTTTGGCGTCTCTTCCACATTTTCCACTGGGAGTGCCCCGACAGGTGGACGCTCAGAGACAGCCACCTCGCGGGCGTTATCATCTAACTGAACAGCTCCCTGGTTAGCAACTGCTGGAGCCACATTGCTGATCTTATTCTCAGGAATAGTAAGCCTCACACCAGCTCGCAGGATCATGTCATTGTTTAGCTTTCTCAGCTCATTGACATCCACTCCATGCCTGGCAGCAAAAGCTTCATAAGTATCTCCAGTGTGGACAAAAGCCGTATCCAGCTTTGTATTCACTTTAGAAATATCAACACTGGCAGGAGCAGCCTCTTCTACAGTAGCAAGCTCTCTATCATTCCATTGTGTACCTATAAAGATGGCGGCGATGGCCACCACATGCAGAGCCAGGATCACAGTAAGTGCACGTCCTACTCCTACGTTAGGCACGTCTTGGTCCAGACTATCCGCTGTGGCCGCGGCACTAACCCGCTGCTTACGGCGAGTCATCTTGGCTTGAAGAACGCGAAAGCCTTTCTTCGTTTGCCTTTTGGTCTGTAGTCTATCGTCTTTCATTTTGCTTGGTTCGGTGGGTTATTCTTTGAGCAATTATTTGAGTGCATGTACGAGTTCCCGGAACTGATCCCCGCGGTCCTCGTACCCTTTGAATTGATCGAATGATGAGGTTCCTGGAGAGAGTAACACGGCATCACCAGGCTTCGCTAACAGCCGAGCCTCGGCCACAGCCTCATCTAAATTATTTACGCGCTTCGTCGACACGGCCTTGCTAAATACTTCAGCTAATTCATCCGCAATCTCACCATACACGACAGCACTGTGGGCGTGCTTACTGAGACGTCCAATGATTTCTGAATAATCGAGACCTTTCTGCTTACCGCCTGCGATCAAGACCACCGGTCTGGTCTGCGATCTCAAAGCACTATCTAAAGCATGCAAGTTCGTTGCCTTCGAATCATTAAGATACTCTACGCCATCTAGTGTGCGAATCAGCTCACATCGATGCAGTGGCGGAGCAAACCCTGCGAGGGCTTCACTAACTGCACCCAAACTAACACCCGCACAGCGACACGCAGCAAGAGCAGCCATGGCATTCTCAGCATTGTGCAAGCCACGCAATTTGGTAACGGACAAGTCGAGCAGTTTCTCACCACGGAAGGTGATCCAACCATTCTCCAGCGCATAATCTGACGGCTCATCTTCCGTGGTAAAGCTAACCACAGATGATTTGAGTTCACCCAGGTCCTCACCTGCACGAACCACCGCGAAATCGCTTTCGGTCTGGTTTTCGAAAATCCTGCGTTTGGCATTGAAGTAATCTTCGATCGCCGTGTAACGGTCCATGTGATCGGCTGAGAAATTCAACCAAATGGCCACATCTGGCTTAAACTCTACGATCGTCTCCATCTGGAAGGAACTCACCTCGAGGGCTACGGACTGAGGCACTTCATCCATCATTACGATTTCAGAGAACGGCACCCCATAATTACCGCAAGGCTCACAGCTAACCCCACCGGAACGCATAATCTTGGCCACGAGTTCAGTCGTGGTCGTTTTTCCATTGGTTCCCGTGATGGCAATGATCTTGCCACGATAAAAGCGATAGGCCAATTCCGTCTCGCCGATCACCTCACCAGCTTGCTCTGAGAACGCCTTTACATAGGAGCCAAACGTATCAATGCCAGGTGAGACCACAAGTATATCAGACTGCGTCTCCTTACCATACGCCTCATCTGCCTCGGGCTGGATTTTCACCCCCTCGGGCATCCCCTGAAAACTTGCTTCACCGGCAGCATCGCACACAAGAACTTCAGCCCCGGCTTGCTGTGCAAGACGGGCTGCAGCCCGACCACTGCGGCCGGCTCCCAGTACGGTGATTTTCTTACCTGCTAACATTAGAGAATTTTCAGTGAAGCTAGACCGAGAAGCGCACAGAGAATGGAGATAATCCAGAAGCGGATAATCACCTGACTCTCATGCCAGCCTCGAAGTTCGAAGTGATGATGGATGGGAGCCATCGCAAAGATACGCTTCTTACGCAGCTTAAAACTACCCACCTGTAACATCACGGACATCGCCTCCATCACGAAGACCCACCCGATCACGACTAACAAAATCTCCTGCTTGGTACAGATCGCAGCAGTGCCCAAGGCTCCACCAATCGCCAAGGACCCGGTATCCCCCATGAATACTTTTGCAGGGTGGCAGTTGAACCAGAGGAAGCCAAAGGCTGCCCCCACCAGACTGGCCAGCACCACGGTAAGTTCACCTAATAGTGGGTTGTAGGGAATGTGCAGGTAGTCATACCCCATGATCACGTTACCTCCAAGGTAGGCTATCAAGGCATACGCCATGGCTGTCGTAATCGTACAACCAGTGGCCAAGCCATCCAGACCGTCTGTAAGGTTCACCGCGTTTGAAGTCCCGATGATCACCAACACAAAGAAGGGAATGGCAAGATACCAGAGATTGAACAAAGGCTTCTTGTAGAGCGGGAAAGTAATCTCGCCCGCCTTGAGCTGCTGAGGCTTTTTATCGACCTTCATCCAGTAGCCACTAACTCCCTTCAGCGGAAGCTCCGCCTTGGATTCTATCGGATTTGTCTCACTACTCACCTGCTCGGTAATGACTTCCTTTTGAGCCACCACTTGACCAGCTGTACCGGTCACCTCAGGCTTGAAGAACAAGAAGGCAGCAGCAGCGATGGCGATTCCACATTGCCACGCCAGCTTACCACGGGCGCTCACCCCATCAGACTTCTTCTGCTTCACTTTCGTGTAGTCATCCAGGAAGCCTAACAAACCAAGTCCCAGCATCACAAACATCGTTACTGCGACAAACGGGTTGAGTGGTCTACCACATAAGAAAACCGCGATAGTGACGGTTGCCAAAATAAGTACTCCACCCATGGTAGGAGTTCCTGCCTTTGCTCCATGCAGCTCGTTGAGCTTGTGCACCTCTTCTGCAGAGCGAATCGGCTGACCCACTTTGAGGGAAATCAATTTACGGATGATTCGAGGCCCCATGGCCAACGACAGGCAGAAGGTAGCCAAACAAGCCAAGATGGCCCGCACGGTAATGTACTGCAAGATATTCAAGAAGCTGAAAGTCTCAGCCCAATCAGCTCCAGCTTCTGAGGCTTCATGCCACCATTCGTAAATTGTATATAACATTGATTATTTGTTAGGAAAAGCTTCATGCATCACGCGCTCCATAGCGGCAGCGCGACTGCCTTTAAATAGTACCGCGTCACCCGCGACGCATTTTTCCTGCAACCATTTCGCTGCAGATTCTGTTGTATTAAAATGACTGGCCTCTCCGCCCTTGCTGGCAGCACCTTCGGAAATAGCCAAGGCCTGATCACCAACAGTCAGAACAATCAAGCCCCTATCAGCAGCAAGCTCACCAACCTCACGGTGGGCATTATCCGCATGATTACCGAGCTCAGCCATCTGCCCCAGCACCACATAACGGTGGGAACTCGGCGTGACTTTGACTTCGGACAGAGTTTCGATAGCCGCCTTCATGGACTCAGGGTTCGCATTGTAGGTGTCATCAAAGACTGTGACTCCACCGGAGTCGAAGGTTCTCAGGCGGCCACTTGTCAGGTTCACACTATTCAGGCCCTTGGCGATCTCCTCTTTGCTCATTCCCAGCGCGTATCCTGCACCCGCTGCCAAAAGAGCATTGGAAATCATGTGGCGTCCCACCACGGGAATCTTGACTCGTATAGGCTCCTCCTCATCGACGATGAGAGAAAATTCCGACCCAGTGTTATCCATCTTCAGATCTTCTGCTCGGACTAGTCCGCGACCATTGCCCACCACAATCGTCCTGGCTTTGGTCCTACTGCGGAAATACTCAGCGAAATCGCAGGCAGCAGACACAAGAAGAACTCCATCGTTCCCCAGCGCTCTGGCAAGTTCACCTTTCTCCTCAGCGATCGCCTCGCGGGATCCCATGTACTCGATGTGCGCCGTTCCGATATTGGTAATGATACCGATGCGTGGATGGGCAATACTGCATAGCGGTGCAATCTCACCGGGATGGTTCATTCCCATCTCCAGCACACAGACCTGATGATGTTCCTCAGTGTTGAGCACCGTGAGAGGCAGGCCGATGTGGTTATTGAGATTTCCCTTTGTAGCGTTGACTGAGAATTTCTGCTCAAGCACAGCCCGGGTGAAATCCTTCGTAGATGTCTTCCCGTTAGATCCAGTGATACCGATCACCTCGACATCAAGTGTCCTGCGGTACCAGGACGCCAATGCCTGCAGAGCTGTCAGCGCATCCTCGACAATGATCACTGCGCAGCCACCGGCATTAAATCCTTCCGGTACTCTCTCTACAATAATGGCTGTCGCCTGCTTCTCGACAGCCTGATCCAGAAAATCATGAGCATCGAAACGCTCACCTTTGAGCGCAAAGAACGCGGCCCCTTCACCCAAGCTTCTCGTATCTGTAGATACCGAAGTGATCTCCGCACTCGGATCCCCGCAGTGCAGGGTACCGTGAACGGCTTCAACTATTTGGGCTATCGGGGTCTTTTTCATGACGGTTTAACGCTTATCGTTCTTCGGTGCTGGTCTATCTCTGAGAGCCCAGCGAGCTACCTGTCGGTCATCAAAATCAATTTTGTCGTCTGCAAATTGCTGATAGGTTTCATGCCCTTTGCCAGCAATGAGCACCACATCACCTTTGTCTGCGATATTCACGGCAGCACGGATGGCCTCCTCACGATCGGCAATCACTCGGTACTGCTTGTTTTTCATCCCCTTCTCGATCATCGCAATGATGTCTTCAGGATTCTCGGAACGCGGATTATCTGAAGTAATCAGACAAATATTTGAATTCTCAGAAGCCACTTCACCCATCAATGGGCGTTTCTTCTGATCCCTATCTCCACCACAGCCAAATACCGTGATCAGTCGATTAGGCTCGAGCTCTTTGAGAGTCGTACAAACATTCTGCAGCGCATCTGGTGTGTGTGCGTAATCCACGAACACACTGAAGCCTTCCTTGAAACCAACCAGCTCCATACGACCAGGCACCTGCGGAGCCTCAGCCATCGCTTGGACCGCATCACGCACTTTGACACCCACTGCCGCACAAGACGCAATCGCAGCCAAGGCATTGTAGACATTGAAGCGCCCGATCAGTGGCGTTCTCACCAAAAATGATTTACCGCGATTATCCAGCTGGAACTCTGTCCCCTGCATTGTCTGGCGAATCTTGCTCGCCTTGAAATCGCAGTGAGCTCCCATCCCATAGGTAGTCACCTTGATTTGATCACCCAATTCCTTCACGAGGCTCTCGCCATGGCGATCATCGAGATTGATCACAGCCACTGGCTTTTTCTTACCCTCCTGCATCTTCAACTGGGCGAAGAGACGTTTCTTGGCACCGAAGTAAGCCTCCATGCTGCCATGGTAATCGAGATGGTCCTGCGTCAGGTTGGTGAATACCGCGGCGTCAAACTGAACACCTTCCACACGGTTCTGCTCGATACCGTGAGAACTCACTTCCATGGCTACACCACGACACTCATTATCCACCATAGACTTGAGCGCCTTCTGCAGCTCGACGGGCCCAGGCGTGGTATGCGTAGCATCCACTTCCTCGATCCCATCGTGAAACTTTACTGTCCCCATCAGACCAGCACGACGAAGCACCGTCTGCATAATATGGTGTGCGAGGTAAGTTGTCGTCGTCTTACCATTGGTGCCAGTCACTCCGATTACTTTTAGGCTCGCGGATGGCTGCCCTTGTAAGGCATTTGCAAGACTGGCGAGCGCCAAACGAGAATTTTTCACATGAATCCATGTGCAATCATTGCCCCACCGCTCATCAGGAGCGATCTCGGCAACAATAGCTACGGCCCCGGCCTCAACTGCCTGGCTGATGTACTTGTGCCCGTCGGACTCATTACCCCGGATGGCAACAAAGATGAAACCCTCCTTTACTTCGCGACTGTCAGAGGTCACGTCGATAGCGGATTTACCCAGGTCACCAGAGGCAACCGACTTCGGCAGATAGGATGTTAATTCACGTAAAGTCATTGCGTTCTTGTCACTGTTTCTTGGACAGGTTCTGTAGGTATTAAATTCATGTGAGCGGCAACTCTTTTTGCAGTCTCACGCCAAATTGGTGCAGCAATCGTTCCTCCGTAGCGCTTCACCTCGTTTGTCTGAGGGTCATCGATTACCACTACACAAACAAAGGCAGGGTCTTCCGCTGGTAACATTCCTGCAAAAGACACGGTATAGCGGCCCTCGAGGTAGCCCCCGTTTACTGGATCATGCTTTACGGCGGTACCTGTTTTACCACCTGCGGTAAATCCTGGAACAGCTGCTTGTGTAGCGGTTCCTCCTTTCTGTGTCACTGTCGCCAAAGCCCGCCTCATGTCGGAAGCTGTTTTCTCACTGATCACCCTACGGATTACCTCAGACTGCCTTTCTTCGATCACGATCCCAGCGTTCGTATCGATGGATTTCACAATACGCGGACGCATGAGCTTTCCACCATTGGCGAGAACACAGTAGGCATTGGCAACCTGCAGGGGAGTCACACTCACCGCATACCCGTACGAGACACGAGAAAAGTCCACCAGATTTCCTGTATCACGGAGCAACCCCTGACTCTCCCCCGCAAGGCTCACATCTGTTTTTTTCCCGAAGCCAAATGCAGCTGCATAATCGAAAAACTTCTCCCTGCCAGTCATCTTCGCCAAAGTGTATGCCCCTGGATTGGATGATTTCTGCAAAACTTTCCATACCGGCAAATCACCATAGGGATGATGGTCCGGTACACGAACCTTTCCATCAATCATGTTACCCCAGTGACAAAAGATCTCCGTATCATAATTCACCACACCCTCATTCAGAGCTGAAGCGGCAGCCACCACCTTAAATGTAGATCCTGGCTCATAGATCGCTTGCAAAGCATAGTTAAACCCATACTCCGCCACACCTTCGCGGTTGTTGAGGTTGAAATGAGGCCTGCTGGCCATCGCTAAAATCTCTCCTGTGTGTGGGTCCATCAGCACAATACATCCCTTCACTCCCTGGAATTCGGCCATTCCCTTATCGAGTTCCTCCTCGCAGATCGCTTGAAGCCCCATATCCAAAGTTAGCTTCACATTCTTACCATTCTTTGGAGGCAGCGTACTTCCCTTGTGGGCTGGCATGACCATCCCGGTGATATCCCTCATCTCCTTACGATAACCATTCTTTCCAGAGAGGTATTCATCCAGGGATCTTTCGATACCCGCCATACCATGGCCTTCATGATCCACATATCCAGTAAGATGTGTCGCTAGCCACGGGGAGGTGTAATAGCGCTTCACCGACTCATGGAACCTGAAACCCTGAATGTAGCGCTCGCTGATCAGCTCATCCAACAACGTCGCCAGCTCAGCAGGCAGATCCTTGTAGATGATTTTATCCTTGGGCTTAGAATCCAGTGAGCCGATCTTGTCTTTGAGCTCTTCTCGACTCATGCCCAATGGTCGAAACAACATATCAATCGCATACTCCAGATGCTCACTGACTATCTCAGTGGTATCCATCTCGGCGAGAATCTTCCTGCTTTTGATATTAATCTTATGCTTCCGCTTTTCTGCATCCCAGAGATTCCACTCCGGGTCGCTCATCAGCTCACGGCAGGCCAGCCCTTTGGCTGCGATGCGTGGATCCTCGAGGTGATACTTGTCCACCATGACCGACTGGGTGCGAATCGTACGCGCGATGATTTCATCGTTACGATCCAGAAGCACCCCACGCTCCGCCATGAGTTCGTAAGTGCGCTCATAGGATCTGCCCGCCTTCTCTGCGTAAAGAGTACGATTGACCACCTGCAGGTTGACCAATCGCACCGACAACAAACTAAGCCCGGCTACAATGACCAGGCATAGAATGAGAGAACGACTTTGGGCAGTTTTATCCATTCATCAAGGCGTCGACACGGCGACTGCATCGCCAGATCCGGTGGCAGGTTCGACTACCTCCACTACTTGCGGGGGGATAGAACAGAGCTCCGAACCTCTCTCAGAGAGTTCGTTCCGGATAAGGTGCCTGTTCAACTTACGATCTTTGTTTACCAGGATGAGCTTAGTCTGCTCCTGAATTTCCTCGATGTGTCTCTGAGTCTCATCAATCTCACGAGCTACTTCCACCTGACGGTTTTTGACATAAGCATGCATCACGCCAGCAACAGCAAGCATGAATGCGGCTCCGATCAGAATCACAACATGGGAAGCTCCAAAGGTATTTGCTTGAGAACGTCTCTTGTTCATTGTCTTTAATGGTAATTGGTTAAATTCGTTCAGCGACACGCAACACGGCACTACGTGAGCGGGCGTTTCGCTTGACCTCTTGATCCGAGGGCTTCACCGGCTTGCGGGTAAGCTCGCGGAACGCGAAGTCAGGGTTTGGTTTAGGTTCCGGCCATTCAGGCCTATCGATCTCCTCTTTCGAGGTAGCCTTGATAAATCTTTTCACCATGCGGTCCTCCAAGCTATGGAAGCTGATCACGCAGAGGCGACCGCCACTAGCCAGCAGGTCTGCTGAGGTATCGAGTAACTCACGTAGAGCCCCCAGCTCATCATTCACCTCAATCCTGAGCGCTTGAAACACCTTGGTGGCAGGATGAATCTTCTTACCGTGACGAGGGATCAGTTTCTCGATGCTGTCCGCTAACTGGGTCGTGGTGACATAGGGCTGTTTCTGCCTTTCCTGGCAGATGTGACGGGCAATCTTTCGCGATGCGCGTTCATCTCCATACTCCCAGAAAATGCGAGCCAATTCTTGCTCTTCCCAGCTGTTTACGATGTCTGCAGCAGTTAGTGGAGAAGATGGCCCCATCCTCATATCCAGTGGTCCTTCTTTAGAGAAAGAGAACCCTCGCTCATCACTGTCAAATTGACGTGACGAAACTCCCAGATCCACAAGGACCCCGTCCACTTTCTCAATGCCTCTGGCATTCATCAGTTTCAGGGCATCACGGAAGTTGCCTTCCACCGGCTGAAAACGCTCACCGAATCGAGCCAGACGTTTACTTGCATGCTCGAGAGCCTCCGGATCACGATCAATGCCGTAAACCGCAGCGCCACTCTCCAGCATCTTTTCAGTGTGACCGCCACCTCCGAGTGTACCATCCACAAGCACTCTGCCCTCAGCTGGTGCCATGAAGTGTACCGACTCTTCGAGAAGCACTGTTTCGTGATAATAAGGCACCTCGGAATCGGTACCACTCACCCCATTTGCTCCTTCCGCGCAGAGCCAAGAATTCTCTGAACAGGAAATCATTGGATTGCCTGCCCCGGCGATGGCCATGGCTGGTAGAAATTTGAGCTTCATTGTTTTTGCTCCGTCTGGGGATGATAAAGATCAGAAGATGCCCATGTCCGCGTTGAGCTTGGCGATTTCCTCGTCCTCGCGAACACGCATCTCGTGGTAGTAATCTGGCTTCACGATCTCGAAGTAGGTGCCCCGCCCCACCAAGGAGGCCGGACCATCCGGCTCGAGACCAACCATCTCACATAGTGCTTTCGGAATCGGAAGCTTCCCCTGCGGGTTCAGCTTCGTCTTCTGGCTATCAGAGAAGAGTCTTCCTCTCATCAGCTGCCTTTGAGCATGAGACCACTCCGTGCGCTCATCCACTTGTGCCAGCAAGCTCGCAAACTCTTGGTCTGTCAGGACCTTGAGGATCGGCTTCTCGTACTTCGTGGAGCGCAGCAAACGTAACGTCCCACTCCCAGCCGACACTCGCCAATCGGACGGCACCGACACCCGGCATTTGGGGTCGAGCTTATGTTCATACACCCCCTCCAGGGTATGTTCATACGTCCTCATGGCTGTGTCTTTTAGCTCGGAAGCACACATACATACACTTTAGTACACTTTGATGTCAACCGCGAAATCGATTGCTTCTAAGAGTTTTACAAAAATACTTACGATTCCCGCTAAATCCTTTAGCTACACTTGATTCAAGCGGGTGTACTAACAAACTACCCGAAATCACCCCTCAAACAGACACCTCAAGCCCTACACGTATACAATTGATTAAAATTCAAGGACCTGTTACATTGTGTACTAGAGAAACACCCCAAAAAAGTATGAATCTACCTCAATTCACCAAATCGGAGCGAGACAGGGTAGCTGCCGTGCTCAGCGTGATTCCCGGACTGGGACACATCTACAAGCATCACTACCTATCAGGCTTTGGAATCTTGATAGGCGGTAACCTGCTGATGCTTTTCATCGCTGGTTGGCTTTCACTAGCCACCTTTGGCGTATCCCTACTCCTAGTACCCGCACTCTACTGGGCGGCCGTCATAGCCAGCGCTTACTACCTGGAAGACTGGCATGGCATGCACGACTACCTGCATCCTTGGAAAAAACACCACTAGAAGAGATCACTCTTCTGATTGGGCACCTGCTTCAGCTCTTTCTTTTTGAAGAGCCTCCATCCGTTCGCGCAATTTTTGAGCATCCGGAGCCTCCTTCATATTCGAATAGGCCTTATTTAGAACCACCAGATAGACGGCAATCAGGAACCAGTTCGCAAGCATGTACACCATACTGAGTACATTGCGTAGATTCTCCATCATGATTCCGAGAAGAAACGCGGAACCCAAAAAAGCAAGACTGACAATCACCGCTGCAATCATCAGCAAAATAGGGTACCTTCGCGCCTTTGCCGCGGGGTACCCCTTTTCCTTAGCTAACTTGCCAAAGAAATAGGAGGCGAGAAGCCCCGCCACCACAATGACAAGTATATAGCCAATCCCCATAGATAGACCTATGCCTCCTCAGCCTCAGAGTCTTCAGTTTTCACCTCTTCAGCAATCTCTTTAGAATCAGAAGCTGGCACCTCAGACTGCTTATCAGCAGACTCTTTAGCAACAGGCTCAGACTTTACCTCCTCAGAGGACTCTGGCTCAGCCGACTTAGACTGCGGCTTAGACTTCTTAGTGACACCACTTTTCGCGGATTTAACCTTCTTAGCCTTGGGCTTCTCTTTAGAGAGAGCTGAATCATAAAGATGACCGTCACTCATCAACACCACATAGCCCTGGTTGAGCAGCCAATGAAGATCATGGTACCACTCCTTCTTAGCCTCCTCAGAGATACCCTCAGGGAGAACATCCTTCCAGAGCTGATCAACCCCTCCACCAGGATTCGCCTGAACCCAATCAAGCATCTGCTTGGGACGATCTGCAATCGTAGTCTCCTCAGGAACCACATGTGGACGAGATGGCCCGCAATGCAACTTACCCTGCCACTTAAAGACTGCAAGATGCCTCCCAGACAACTGGCGACACAAGAAGGATGCCAATTTACCAGGATAACGACGCTGATCCGCCACAGTCTCCTTCAACAAGGTCAGCAAACCAGGTGAAAGCAACTTGGCTGGAATATCTGATGGCACATCAGCCCGGTGAGTAGCACGGAAGACCTCATCAAAATGCTTTTCCTGGAAATGCTTGGTCACCGCAAGAGGATCATCCAGAACAACACCCTCTTCACCCACTACCTTGTACTGAGTCTTTTTCTTCATGGACTCAAGCCACTCACTCACCGCCTCCTCAGACCTCACGGTCTGGATGCGAGACTTGTAACGCTCAAGATCCATGTGCGCAAATCGAGTGCGGTGTAATTCCAGCACATTATGCGTGTAGGCATGATAGTTTGGCGGACCCAAGATCTCACCACTCAGACCGCACTTGGCGATCGCTTGAAAACTTCCAGTCGGAGGCTCAGTCTCGACTTCCTCTTCTTCGTAGAATTCACTCTTCCAGTCCGAAACCAAGAAATGCGCAACGCACTCCTCTTTCGTTAAATAAACTGAATGATCCTTCTTACACTGCAGCAAATCCTCAGCACCCTCCTCCTTACGGAAGACAATATGAAAACGCTCCCTTGCACCTAGCACCACATGTGCGAGCTCGAAAACTGAATAGGTACGGCCAGCTGCGGAAATCTCCTTTGCCATATTATCCACACCAGCCTCAATAGGCATAATTTCTGCAGACACCCCTTCTGGAGCTTGTACAAATGCTGGGCGCGGTGGACGACCACCTTTCTTACCATCAAATTTACCACGGCGCTTATCACCACGATCAAACTTGCGGCCTTCACCGTGCTGAGGACGACCACCCTTCCCCTTGAAAGGCTTGCGAGAACCAGCTCCTCTAGGCTCGTAATCCTTGTAGTTCTTCTTGGTCTTACCTTCACCCTCTCGAGCCCAAGCAGGCCCGAAATCGAGTGCGCTCAAATCCAGTGAGTTTTTGTCTTCTGGTTTCTCGTTCATGTAACGTGCGGATGCTGCCATATTTTATCCATATGGCAATGATGTCTTAGCTTCAGATGGTGAATGTTTACTAAGCTTTGCGCCGATACCACAAGCTTTTGTGGCAGATTACCAGCAATTATCGCTAATCTTTCCGAAGTATTTCTACCGTTCGGGCTGCAGCCCCCTGATGAACATGCAAAACCTCAAGGGCAGACCCGCACTGCCTGGCGACCTCTACCCCTCCCTCCAGACACCTTCGCAAGGCGGACAGCAATTCACCCTCATCCCTGACAATAGCAATCCCTCCAGCATCTCTGAGCATACTAACCAAGGGTTCAAAGTTCCCCATTGAAGGGCCTGCCACCACGGGCACACCCGCTGCAATTGCCTCCGTGGGATTCTGCCCACCTTCCCCCAATAGACTTTTACCAACCACAACAACATCTGCATGTGCCGTCCAATCACGCAACTCCCCAGTACTATCCACAATCAGACAAGCCTCTTCCGATTCACGCGGCTCATGGAAGGCACTACGCAAGACTACCTCGTAACCCAGGCCTTTGAGTGATCTGGCAACCTCCTGCCTCCTCTCAGCATGCCTTGGCACAGCCACATACAGCACCTCCTCACCCAAATTCTGCACCACTTCACCTATATAGGCCTCCTCTCCGGCGTGCGTACTGATTGCCATAACTACCTTCCTCCCCTCACCGAATACATCCAACATCCGCTGAAACTCACCCCTTCGCTGCGGCCCAGCAGCCCCCAACTGATCAAACTTAATACTTCCCGTGACCTCAATACGGTCTCTACGAATACCTACTGAGGCCCATCGATTAAGATCCGCCCTCTCTTGAACACAAGCCTGATCTATCATCCCAAACATCGGCTCCACAAAGCCAGAAAACTTCTTGTAGCGTCGCTCAGAACGTGCAGACAAACGCGCATTCGCCAGACCAACAGGAACCCCCATCCGCTTGGCAACCCCAAGCATGTTCGGCCAAGCCTCAGCCTCAATCAAAACAATCTGCTTTGGCTCAAACCTCTTGAACACCCTCTGCAACACCCAGCTAAAATCCAGAGGACTGTATATCACCCGAACACCTACTGGCGCCTTCTCCTTTGCCACAAGCAATCCCGTTGTAGTCGTCGGAGCCAAAACAAAACGATCCTGCGGATAATCAGCCTGCCACTGATAGATCAGCTTCAGCGCTATCATGACCTCCCCCACACTGACGGCATGCACATACACGACCCCAGCCGGCTCATACTCGATACTCTCATCATACCAAGCGAAGCGCTCCAGCAAACCTGTGCCATAACCACCCCGCTTCAACATCTTGATCAACCAGCCCGGAAAACCGAGCAGAAAGACAAGTGGCAGCAGGAGATTATAGAGCAGCAAAACCGCAGCCCGAATCATACACTATCCTCCCTCTCAAAAATATAAACCGCACACCCCCCATACTTCCGAGCATCCAATTCACTCCAACCTTCAGGACAAACAAAGTTCACACCGGCATCCATCTCCACAACCAGAAGACCACTCTCAGCAACAGCCTGCTGCAGAGCAACTTCACTCATCAACTCCATGACAAAGTCACGGTCAGCCGCCGTCTTCTTGTAAGGCGGGTCCGCAAAGACAAGATCAAAATCCCCCTGCACCCTCTTACAATATTGGACAGCATCCGCCTGAAGCACACTCCCTCCACCCAAATTCAAGGTCCGTAGATTTTCCTGTATCACCTTCGTACACGCCCGGTCACCATCAACAAAGACACAACTCTTTGCCCCCCGGCTGAGAGCCTCCATCCCCAAAGCTCCAGATCCAGCAAATAAATCCAACACACGAGCCCCCTCAATCCGCGGAGAAAGTATCGAGAACAAGGCCTCGCGGGTACGGTCCGTCGTCGGACGCACCACCGCCCTTGGCACCTTGATGTTTCTCCTACCCGCTGTCCCAGCAATGATACGCATGCCGCGAAGCTAACAAGGCCGCCCCAAATGGCAATCCAAACTACTCCCGACTCCACTAGCACACAAAAAACGGCCAGCGGTTACCCGCTGGCCGCTGTTAAATGATCTGTATCACTAATACTTACTTAGCGTCACGCTCAGCAGCCTCAGCAATCACCTTATCAGACACGTTCTTAGGACATGCTGAGTAGTGATCGAACTCCATGGAGAACTGACCACGACCAGAAGTCATGGTACGAAGATCACCAATGTAACCGAACATCTCTGAAAGTGGAGCCTGTGCCTTGATACGGATACCAGTAGGAGTAGTGTCCTGAGACTGGATCATACCGCGGCGACGGTTGAGGTCACCAATCACGTCACCTACGTTGTCTTCTGGAGTGAAGACATCGAGCTTCATGATAGGCTCAAGGATCTGTGGACCAGCCTTTGGAATGGACTGACGGTAAGCTGCCTTCGCTGCGATCTCGAACGCAATAGCGGAGGAGTCAACTGCGTGGTAACCACCATCTGTAAGAGTAACCTTGATGTCTTCCATTGGGTAGCCAGCGAGAACACCTTTAACCATGGACACCTTGAAGCCCTTATCAACTGCTGGCCAGTATTCCTTAGGAACGTTACCACCAACAACCTTGGACTCGAATACGAAACCTGTACCTGGCTCGCCAGGCTCGATGGTGTAGTCGATCTTACCGAACTGACCTGAACCACCGGACTGCTTCTTGTGAGTGTAGCTGTCGCTAACCGCCTTAGTGATGGACTCACGGTAGGCTACCTGAGGAGCACCAACAGTAACTTCTACACCGTAAGTACGCTTAAGAATGTCCACCTTAATGTCGAGGTGAAGCTCACCCATACCTTTAAGGATGGTTTCGCCAGACTCTTCGTCAGTCTCAACATAGAAGGATGGATCTTCTGCAACCATCTTTCCGATCGCGATACCAAGCTTCTCTGCGTTTGCCTTGTCCTTAGGAGCAACCGCGATGGAGATAACCGGATCCGGGAACACCATTGGCTCGAGAGTTGCTGGAGACTTCTGATCACAAAGTGTGTGACCTGTCTGAGTATTCTTGAGACCTACAAGTGCCACGATGTCACCTGCTTGAGCACGGTCAAGCTCAGTACGGTCGTTGGCGTGCATCTCTACGATACGGCCTACGCGCTCAGTCTTACCTGTGAAGCTGTTAAGTACTGTATCGCCCTTGTTAAGAACACCGGAGTAGATACGAGTGAAAGTAAGTGCACCGAACTTGTCATCCATGATCTTGAATGCAAGCGCACGAAGTGGACCTTCAGTAGTCACTTCAGCAAAATTGCCAGTCTCGTTACCTTCTGGATCAACCTCTGGCTGAGGATCAACCTCAGTCGGGGAAGGAAGGTAGTCAACAACGGCGTCGAGCACGTTCTGCACACCCTTGTTCTTGAAGGAAGAACCACAGAAAGTTGGGAAGAAGTCGAGAGCGATCGTACCCTTACGGATGCAGCGCTTGATGTCTTCGAGCGCAGGCTCTTCCATAGTTTCAAGGTAAGCCTCCATGAGCTCGTCGTCCTGCTCAAGAGCAGTTTCGATGAGTTGCTCACGGTATTCCTCAACCTTGTCTGCCATGTCAGCAGGAACATCTTCGATAGTGTAGTTTTCAGGCTGACCTGTTGAATCCCAGATCCATGCCTTACGCGTAAGTAGATCTACAACACCAGTGAACTCGGACTCTGTGCCGATTGGGAGAACCATCACGAGCGGCTTAGCACCGAGGATGTTCTTCACCTGATCCACTACACGGTAGAAGTCAGCACCAAGACGGTCGAGCTTGTTCACGTAGATGATACGTGCAACCTCAGACTCGTTCGCGTAACGCCAGTTTGTTTCGGACTGAGGCTCAACACCACCAGAACCACAGAATACACCTACGCCACCATCAAGAACCTTGAGGGAACGGTAAACTTCCACGGTGAAGTCAACGTGACCGGGAGTATCAATGATGTTGAAGCGGTATGCTTTATCACCAGCCCACTGCTGGTCACTACCTGGCCAGAAGCAAGTAGTAGCCGCTGACTGAATGGTAATACCACGCTCAGCTTCCTGCTCCATGAAGTCTGTAGTAGACGCACCGTCGTGAACTTCACCAATCTTGTGAATCTTACCTGTAAGCGCCAAAATACGCTCAGTGGTCGTGGTCTTACCCGCGTCCACGTGAGCGAAAATTCCAATGTTTCTGTATTTTGCGAGATCTGACATAATCTGTCCTTTCGTGTTCCGGTCTGTAACCTAGTAACTTGCAGCGCTCCTTACAGTGCCACTCACCTTTTGGCAACCACACACTGACTTATTTTTGCAAAAAATTTGCCTTTTCTAATGCTTCGGAACCTTGACTCTGACGACTGCGCTGCAATCGCAAGCTCTTGTTTCGTAGCGCTAGATGCTGAATCAATGCTTCACAATCCTCCAATTACAATGAAATAGATGTTCATGATTCATTCACACTCACACCTATCCCCTTCCTCTCCTTAAAAGTTAATAACGATCACCGAGCCCGAGGATCCTCAAATACTGAAACAACACCCCCCCAAACAGCCACAACCCATATAGATCAATGGCTACCAACCCCTTACTTAAGACACACAAAGCATCGCAATGCTTAACATTCAAGCCCTCTCTAAACATTTGTTCACAAATTCATCATAAATTTTATTGAACACTCTCGATAAGCGATTTACGTATTATCTCCCACAAACAAAACCTTTCCCCATTTCCACTCATGAAAAAAACCACCACACTCCTTCTCATTGCAGCTCTAAACCTGACTGGCCTGGCACAGGCTCGCCAGTTTTGGAGGCATGAGCAGAAGCAGCAGAATGTGGGCAGTTGCCACACGTTTGCTACTCTTGCACTTCTGGAGGCCGAGTATTATCTCGTAAACGGTAGAACCATTGACCTCTCAGAAAGAGACCTCTTCACCCGCCACCTGATGCGCGGCTACAGAAGCTCTGAAGAAATGATCCGCGGCCAGCTTACTGCAGCGGCTCACAAGAAGCTCTCTCCCTTTTACAAAGAGGCGGCCAGCCCGGTTTCAGATTTCGATCTCGTAAAAGCCTATGGTGTCGCCCTTGAGAAAGAAGTCCCCTACGAATCATCTTTCTCCCCTGGCATGTCCATGCTGATGGACAAATTACGCAATCTGCGTACTCAGGTGAATAAGTCGGCCTCCCAGATGAAGACATCTGGCCGTTTCAGCCGCGCTGCCGTACAAAACCTGGTCAGTCAGCACATGGATGACCGCCTTACCAGCAAGCTCTCCATTAAGCCAAACCTCTCCAGCCGAAACAGCATTCGCCATTTCGCCCAGCAGTTCTCTTTCAAAAAGGTGAAACCATCCAGCGCCAGCAACGCTCGCCAAACCATCATGCAGCAGCTGAAAACTCGCCCGGTAGCTGTTGACGTCAAGGACTACAGCACCCTTCACCGCTCACCAGGCGCTAGCATCCAGTACCGCTACCATTGCGTGGTCATCAGTGGCTACGATAGCAAGAAGGACCAATTCATCATCAGAAACTCAAACTCGCATGCTTCCAGCGAATCAGTATCCGCTGAAGGACTTTGCAAACTAGCATACAACATTTACTACCTCGGGAAGTAGACCTCAACGATTCATAGCAACACACACCATTCCTGGTACAACACAGCCCCACCCTCTCCAGCTCTTTTGGAGAGGGTGGAGTTATAATAAGGCACCTCACTTCACTGCCCCGCCTATGATTTCGTGATTGCAATGTTAGACTCTAACAGTATAGATAATCTTATAATCAGAGTTTAATCTGAATATACTAAACCCAAGATCGAAAAAATTACCACCATGGAGCACGGCCTATCCCGGCGCAATTTAAACAAACGTTTAGACTTTGATGCATTTGCGCTTCACTTGGCACATCTCTTTGTTGTAGTTTGATCTGCAGAGTTCAATAGAAAATCCAAATTGTGTGTGATGTATAACCGTCGTAACGATACTTCTCCAATAAACCTCGTTGCGGGTGCCAATGAGACCGTCTCTCCTGAGACTGGCGCGCACAGCCTCGATCCAGCCAACAGCCTGGCCTCTGAGCAAATCACCCTCAAAGACTTGGAGCGTCTCCTTGCCTTAAATAATGCAGACTCTTACACAGAGGCAGCCTATCGTCTGCAAATCTCTGAAGCGCACTTGAGACGAAAAATCAGAGCCATGGAAAAGGCCGTCGGCTTTGTACTGATCGAGAAAAAAAGCGATCGCAGACTAGGCCTCAGCGTCAGCGCCACCCAGTGGCTGAAATCTTTCAGAGAGCTACACATCGCTCTCAAAAGCCTAGATCAAGCCATTCAAGACGTTCATCAGCTAAACCAGAGAATCAATATCGGCTTAGACGCCTACCTGTCTTTCTCCAGCAGACTCTGGGACACCATCCCCCAGAACCCTGAAACACCTGATCAGAACCAGTGGATTCTCCACCCGGGCGGAGACATGGACAAACTGAATAATGGTGAATTCGAAGCATTCCTCGGTATCAAGCCAGCGAGAAACGAAAACCTCGTATCCCAACTCGTCTACAGAGACCATATCGTAATCTACCAGCAGACGGATGGAGAAGAAACGGATAGCAAGGACACCAGCCTCAGTGTGATCTTACAAGCTCCAGTTACAGAGACTCAAATCAGAGAACTGTTCTCTACAGACCCCAAGTACCAAGGCAAAGAACTGAGTTTCATCCATGCCATGAATGCTACCGAGGCTCTCCAATATGTCTCGCACGGCATCGGGATCTTTCCATCCATTTCACTCTGTAAACACATCATACCCTCGAATGTAGAAGCAACCACGATCGATGCCGAGGCCTATGCCGATATCTACATGATTTGCCAGCCCTCTAAACTAGAGGCCTTACTCGCCGACAGCACCGTCAGCAGGCTACGCTCAACTTAAAAAAACAACTTACCAATAACCCATGGCCCTCACTTTATTTCTGTCTTCCCTGACTAATGAATCTAACTATTAAGCAGCTAGAATATTTCGTACAAATCGCCAAATCGGAGAATATCTCCATTGCAGCATCCGAGCTCAACATCACTCAACCCGCACTATCCGCCGCTCTTCAAAAAATCGAGCAAGACCTGGCGATTCAGCTGTTTGACCGAAGCGGAGGCCGCCTGGCACTAAACAACGCCGGCAAGCTATTACTTCCGCGGATCGAAAGACTTTTGTTCAGCTATACGCGGGTCCTTACCTCAGCGCAAAAAATCGCCTTAAACAATGACGGACCTCTCAATGTTTCCGTCTCGTCATCACCTTGGACATTTCTCATCAAAACGGCCCTCTCAAGAGATCCGCGCTTTGTGATATACTCGTCCAATCATTATCCTCAGCCAGATCAATTGATCCCTGCTGAATGTGATGCTGCCCTTCTCTACCACTACCTGCCTCTACCTGAAAATGAAGCCTACCAGGTAGAGGAAGTCATGGTCATCCCCGGCATCTGCTCAGCCATGTCAGCCACGATTAATGCCAGCGACACCAATCAGAGCGACTTCTACCTGCCGGCCTCGTGCCAGCAACTGCTCATGCCTGCTGAAGAACTTGTCATGGGTATCAAAGAGATCAAAGAATTCCTGACCACCCAGGAATTGAGCCTGAACGACTACACCATCAATCAGCTGACCTGTTTTGACCAGCTCGCGGCGTCCTGCCTCAACCCCTGCAACCTAGGCATTTTACCAGGAAACAAAAAGCTCTGGCAAAACATCTACGGTAACAGCCTGCAGTTCAAAAACCTTATCGCTTACGACAACCTCCGTCTCAGTATCTCTCTGGTCTCCTCCAAGGAACTCAACGAGGAAAAGAGAAATACCCTGAAGGATCTTATCCAGCAGAAAAAACTCAGCTTCTAGAGCAACGACAAGACCGAGGGCGGCATCTTTGCCTTCTATCACAAGCCAGAGCTTAACCAGCTCTGGCTCAACATTGTCCTCCCCGAAACACAACCCGCTCAACCCCTTACATGTGAGCGCCTTGAGACCTCTTGAACGTCTCAGTAACGACAGCATTCCAGTCTTGCAAAAAGTTGATATTTAAGCGATCTTAATGTTCCTCGCGCAAGTGCCCGATGAACCAAAGATGACACGTCGCACTCATAAACGAATACCACGCAGTCGCTCCAAGCAAGCGAACCGCCGTGCTATGCGCCCGTCCATCTTTGAAGCCATTCAAAACGCCAACAGCCGGGCTCATCAACGAGCTAATCAACGGGCTTGGCGCCGCCAAGGTCTCACCTCGGTGCGTGCAGCGATCGCAGACACTCATGACGAGGAATACCTCTTGAGCCTTCCGCAGCTCACACTACGCACCCTGCTCGGCCTTCTGCTGCTCATTCCCAGCGTCATCAGCACACTAGCTCTATTCACCATTACCGATGTCTACGACATCAGCCAGCCAACAGCCAATGTCTGGTCCCAGTTAATCTCGAGCAAACCCTTCCTATTTTTCGCCGTAGGCACCTTCCTGATGCTAGGGTGGTTCTTCTCCAAAATCGCCAGCCAAGGCTTTCTCTACCTCTATGTTCTGGGTCATGAGCTTACACACGCCCTCTTCATCTATATATGCGGCGGCAAGGTCTCAGGCTTTAAAGTAACGACCGCTGGCGGCTACGTGATGACCAACAAGTCAAACATCCTCATTTCTCTCTCTCCCTACTTCGTCCCCTTCTGGTCTGTCGTGGTACTCTTGACCTCTCTGGTACTGAGACTATTCTGGCAGATTCCTTATCTGGATGAGGCCCTCTATCTCCTCATCGGCACCACCTGGACATTCCATCTGGTCTGGACCCTCTGGATGATCCCGCGCGACCAGCCCGACCTCAAGGAAAACGGCACTTTCTTCTCACTTGTCGTTATCTACCTGGCTAATGTACTCTTATTGGCCACACTTCTCTGCCTAGTTCCCCAAGGACTCACCTTCAGCGCCTATCTCTACAATTGGGCGGTACTCTTCATGGACTTCATCGAGCTATCCTACCTAACGCTCAGCAAGTACCTCCCTCTACAATGAACGAGTACCATGTCTCCATCGACCTTCTGTATTATACTCTGGGTTTCATTTATGGAATTTTACTCACCCACTGTACTCTTGTGGGTATCGTGGCGCTCATCATGCGCAAGGAACTGAACCCCGTCAAAAAACTGATAAAATACTCTGCCCTGACATTAGCTCTCAGCGCCACGATCGTATTCAGCATCTACGTGGGAGAACTCCTAACTGCCTACTTCGGCGGAGCTAAATATGAAATGGAATCGCTCAAAATCAGGATTACAGGTCCCTACTGGTGGGCTTACCTATACATGATAGTCACCACTTGCCTGCCGACCCTTCCCTGGCTGCCCAAGGTGCGCTCATCCATCTGGTCCTTTGCACTTATCAGCTTTTTCGGACTCACTTCCTTATATTTCGAACGGCTGGTCATCATCTGGACGACCATCCTATGAATCTAGCGTAATCCGTCCAATTACGGCGAAAAACCGCAATAACCTTGACACCCTGTGCTATCTTTGCATTCTCCCCGTCCCGCCGCGACGGAAACGTGGCGTAACCTACTAGTTCAAAATGAAAGCTGATATCCATCCAGACTACAATCCGGTTATCTTCCAGGACATGACTTCCGGTAAGCGTTACTTCACTCGCTCCACTGCCAAGTCTGACAACAAAGAGACCGTTGACGGTGTTGAGTACTACGTTATCTCCATGGGCGTAACTGCTGATACTCACCCATTCTTCACAGGTAAGACCACATTCGTGGATACCGAAGGTCGTATCGACAAGTTCCAGAAGCGTTTCGGTGCTGTTCGCCGCGCCAAGAAGCCAAAGCTCAACGCTTAATCATCTGGAATCACACAAAGATTTCCCAAAAGCTCTCCGCAAGGAGAGCTTTTTTTATGCCCTTAAATAGCTTAGAGCTTGGCCCACTGGATCTCTGAGAGTTCCCCACCACTGAACCACAGGCTCAGCTCCACGTCAGGATAGACCAGGCCATTGTGCACCTCGTCTACGGACTGCCCGATACTTTGAGAATCGAGGAAATCCTTCACCTCCTCACGGGTCATCCCGATGAGTGCTTTGCCGAAGAGCGTCACCTCAGGACTAGCCACATCAATGGATGTCAGCCCGTAGTTCTCACTCTCATCAAAGTTCAGGGAAATTCCCAGGTCCCAGTAATGCCATGCAATAGACATTTCATCGCCGAGGTCGACTTGGTCCCTCTCCTCCGGGTCTCCCAAAACCTCTTTCACCTGATCTTGAGTGAGTCCAAACGGAAGGTCATCCAGCCCTTTACCCAGCAGAATTTTTTGCGGTTTAATCACTCCATAACATTATTGCAGATCGCTTACGGAGTCAATCGTACATCCAGTTAGAAAGAGCCCGATTTCACTTATTTTATATGGAAAGAATCGCCACGCATCCACGCTACGAGCATGCCGTCATCCAACAGTTTTCCAAACACCCGGTAATTTGAGTCACTCAAGGGATTCTTCCCAATAGCCTCCTCGCAAACCACTTTGTTATCCGGCTGATAATAGTTTGAGTGCACGAATCTGATCACATCCCCTTTCACTGACACAAACCCTACGTGTTGATCCAACCCCACAATATAGATCCCATCCCCACTCTTCTTTAATCTCTCCAGAATCCTGGGCATGGACTTACCTGCAGAGACATCCTTCTTGCCTCCTGTCATGGTGATGATGATCTTCTGAGACGCTTGCTGAGCCATTTTGATACGCTGCACCTTAAAGCCTGAATGAAGAAGACAGGTCGACACAAAATACCCACACGCCACTTGTCCCTCTCCGGGCACCTTGGACATCCCTGAAAAAGCCCATTCCGTGCCATACCAGGCAGGAAAAATCTTCTCGCAGAGATCACTCGTTAACCTCTCCCTCACCTCACTGAGTACTGCCTTCTTTGCCACCAGGCTAGCTTCCCGATAGCGTTTCCATTGAGCCTGACGATAGCCTTCAAGAGCTTCAACTACCTCGTTATACTCAGCCCTCTTTTTCTTCAAGTCATCGCCCCTCACCTCACTACTGAGTGGCGGCTGCTGCGCTTGCAGGCAAGGGCCTGCCACAGCCATTAGCACACACACAATAAACTTACACATAGTCTTACCTACTATGGCCACATTCCAAGTTTATCAGCAAATCACTTGATGGTGTACTGTTCACCCTTCATCCAGCTCACAAGCATGGCATCATCCAGCAGTTTCCCAAAAACACGATATCGCGCCTCACTCAAAGCGTTCTCGCCCAGAGCCGGCTCACAAACCACCATTCGGAGAAGCCGATCGCTACTGGAGTGAACAAAACGCACATCAGGCCCCCTGACGGTGATATAGCCAAAATGCCTGTCCATCCCCACCAGATAGATACCATCACCTTGACTCTGTAAATATTTCATGACCGCATCCATAGATCTCCCGCTCACGACTCCCCTTTTCCCTTTCGTCATGGCGACTATGACTTTCTCTGTAGGCTGCCTCGCCACTTCATCACGATCCAGCTTGAAACCTGCGTGCTGAAGGCTGGTTGAAACAAAGTAACCATGCGATATGGACCCTTGGCCAGGCTGCTCACTTTTACCAGCGGAAGACCACGTTGTACCGTACCAGGCGGGAAAAATCTCATCGCACAAATCCTGAATCAAGCGCATGCGAACTGCAGCCAGAATCTCTTTCTTCACGGAGGAATTAGCTTCCTGATATTCTTTCCTCTGAGCATTCCGGTAGGACTCAAGAGCCTTGATTGTCTCAGAATAGGCTTTGCGTTTCTCGAGAACAGCATTCCTATTCATGACAATAGTCAGCGGTGGCTCTTGGCCATAGCTATCCGCCGTTAGAGCAAACACTCCAACCATTAATATAAAACACTTACACATAGGGGGATATACGCCTAAATTAGGCAAAATCTGTCATCAGAGGCCATTGATGCGCGAGGTACACCAGCGTTTCCCTTCACGGTATTCATCACAATCGCCCCATTTAGCACTAAGATAGCTCCATTGGTCTCTTGCGCTACTAAAATATTGTTTTGCCTCCTTGGACTTACCGGCTTCTGCCGCCATGTGGCCAATATCTCCAAAAATAATCGCCAGCATCCTACGAGCCGATGCCTCTCTTCTTCCCGCACCATGGTTAATGAGAGCCGCCAACTGCTCGGCAGCCAGCCTCCCATCAGCAATCGCTTGCGGGGAACTATTTCTCATCGATGAACGCTCCCAGTATAGCGACGCCAAACGGTATTTAGCCTCTACTTCCTCTGGATGCTTTGCCTGATAGCTACGCATGTTAGAGACCGCCTTCTCCATCATCTGCTCAGCCTTCTCCCTCTCTCCCTTATCCCAGGCCATGAAGGCTCTCACTCCCAGAATAGAAGACTCGAGGATTGAATTACCTCCCACTTTCTGCAGAGATTTCTCTGCCCGTTGAAGTAATGGCTCCACCACAGAAGTCTCTCCGTCCCGGAGTTTTTGCTCAGCCACTAAGATGTCATTCTCAGCACAAATCTCATGAGCCAGTTTTAATTCGGGGTGCTTCTGCGTGAGAAGATAAGCATGACCGTGAGCCTCCTTGCGCAACTTCTCAGACCAGCCGGCACTCTCCCCCCCCGAAGTCATCAACGCACCGTCCATGCATGCTTGGGAAAAGGTGCATCGCAGCGATACATTGTCCGGCATGTCCACGACCACCTTCCTCAGATGCCCGATTGCCGCCACATAGTGCTTCAATGCCAGAGCAGGCTGCTCTGTGATCTGCATTTTGGCCTGCAGCATATTGGCCATGGCTTGGGCATATTCTTTACCCTCGCTATCCGCTGGCATCTGGTTGGCATACTCAAGGCACTTGGCGAGAGAAGCGGCAGCTTGCTCGCGCTTGCCCCCCTCTATCTGGGACAATGCCATGCCATAATACAAACGAGCAAGGATATCCGCTTTGCGATCCACCAAGCCTGCTTGCGACCAGTCCACTTTAGAAACATCCACCTTCTCCCACACGCCCGCAGCCATGTAGGACTGAGCTATGCGCAACCTCAGCAAGGAAGATTCTCGCTTAAAATCGATATCCTTTTCCAGCTCTTTGCAAATCAGCTCCCACTTGTCTCTGATTTCCTGGCCACGTGGCGACAGGTTCTCCAGCTCCCTGAGGACTGGATTATTCGCCTCAAACTTCATGGCGTAGACATCCTGCATAGACTCAAGAATCGTCTTCACAGGCTCCTTGATACGAGCCAAGTCGCGGTTTTTGAGCGCAACAAGCTCGGTCAAGGCCTGATTACCGACTTCAAGGTCATCCACCTTCTTCCTGAGCTCTTTTTCACTTTGCTCAAGGGAAGCCAAACGACTGCCGTTCACTTCAGAAAGCTCTGATAACTCCTGCTTCAACTGATCACGCTCCTCAACGAGATCACGCACCTCCACATTCCGGCGCAGCAGATTCTCACCGACGACGACAAGCCCCACAGCACTGGCTAAGGCTAGTACAGAAACAGTAATACTCCGCTTATCGCAACACCATGAGTATTTGGGGACCACAGGATCGTTGCTCATCAAAGAAAAGCTAACAGCTCCCGCTTAATTTACCAGCCCTGATTCAGGCACGCACGCACCTACCATGAAGCACTTACCCCCACTCAGAGCCTGCGTAGCTTGTAGGAGCACCAAGCCTCACCTTCACGATATTCCGCACAATCACCCCACTTGTCACGCAAGTACCCCCAGTGCTGCTTGGCCTCACCAAAGCATTGCTTTGCGATCGTTTTATCTCCCTTCTCGGCAGACAAGTGACCCAGGTCACTCAATACAAGGGCGGCCATCCTACGTACGGACGCCTCTCTAGCTCCTGCTCCGGCTTTGAGCAAGATCCTCAGCTGTTCAGCTGCCGCATGACCATCTTTTAGGGCACCTTCCCGATCCGTATGCATCGATGAGAGTTCCCAAAGTAGGGCTGAGAGCCTGTATCTAGCCTCGATATTTGCTGGTTCTCTACTCACGAGCTTACTCACCTTATTAATCTCGCTCTGCATCTCTTGCTTAGCCTTGGTCAGGTAGCCCTTATTCCAAGCAATAAAGGCACGCACACCCTCCACGGAGGACTCCAAGACAACATCTCCTCCCGCAGCTTTGATGGATTTCTCTGCTCGTTTCAGTAGCGGCTCGACCTCATCCTCACGCCCACTGCGAACACACTCCTCAGCCTCCGCGATATCCAGTTCAGCGTACATCAGGTGAGGCAGCTTCACCTCAGGATGATGCTTCACTAACCAACTGGCGTTTTGCTTGGCTTGCTTCTGTAGCTCTTCTCCCCAAGCGGCATCATTCCCCTCCATGGACAGCATCACACCGTCACGACAGGCTTTTGCAAACTCACTGCGGACCATGACACTGCTAGGCACCTTGACGACTACCTTATCCAATCCAGCGATGGCGGACTTAAAATACTTCAAGGAGCCTGCCGGATCCTCAGCTACTATCTGCCTGCCCTTGAGCAGATCGAGCATCGCCCGGGTGTACGCCAGTTTGACTTCATCTCCTTTTACCTCCGCGGCATACTTCCTGCAAAGATCGAGACTCTTTTGTCCATCAGCCTGATTCCCCGTGGAGAGATAGTGCATAGCCATTGAGTAATAGGTCTTGGCCAGAATCATTGGCTTCTCAGCCTCCTTGCCGGCCGATTTCCAATCAATCTCTTCAGGCTTTACCTGACTCCACTTCTTTTCCGCGGCATAGGACTCAAGTAATCTGACACGCAGCAGTGCCTCCTCCTTGCGATATTCCTCATAGTAGGACAGATCCTGAGCTAGCTCTTCCCAAGATTGCTGGACTCGGCGCGATACTTCTTCTTTGTTTTCAAACTCTCCGTATATTGGGTCCTTACTGGCGAGCTTCATAGAGTATACATCTGTCAGAGTACCCAGAAGCTTGCTCATGGGTCGCTTCCAGTGGTCTATCTCTGACTCAGCGGCTAGCTTGTGTTTTTCGAACAGGCTCTGCCTTTTCTCCAGTTCCTGTTGCTTTGCTGCCACCAAGCGCTTCTCTGTAGCCAGCAGTGAATTGAGCTGATCGATCTCCTCACCTCGCGCATGAAGCTGCGATGTCCTCTCCTCCAGCTCTGACTTGAAATGTGACTGCTCCGCTACCAACGCTTCAAGCGATGAAACATCGCTTGCGAGACTTATGATAATGCTGGCCGCACTCACCACGACTGTGATTCCCGCCGCTGAAATTAGCTGGAGTTTGGTCGGCCTAAAATCGAGTACTTTCCGCCACCAAGGATCTTCCAGGGGCTGATCCTCCACAACTTCCTCTTGCTGCGGCAACTCGGATGAGTCGACATACTTGTGCCACCAATCATTCTCCCCTGTCTGATTGCTGGTATTCTCGTCTACATGTTGATCCTTCATGGGTCCCCTTTTTTGATATCTTGGTTCAGCGTCTTATTCCATGATGCAGCACCATTGGGGTAGAGCTGGGGGACCTCAGTTTACGGCCATCATCATTTATGAACAAAATGTCATCTTAGACAATCTACCCTCTAAAGGACTTTCCACGATATTTCCAACATTAAACTGAAAAGTTTCACCACCGGTGTAACGTAACCTCTGTTTGTACCTAGAAAACCAAGGAGTCTCCCATACTCACCCAAATACACACTTAGCCATGAAAAAATCCACATCCTGCCCAGGAAACCCTTTGGCCTCACCTTTTTCGCGTCGGGAATTTCTTAACGTCGGCCTCTTAGGTGGACTTGGTCTCACCCTGCCAGAATTCCTCCGCATACAGGCCATGGGAGCTCAAAAGCACTACGAAACTGTCGAAGGTAAAGCCAAGGCCGTCATTCAGATTTTCTTGCCAGGAGGGCTCGCCCAACACGAATCATTCGACCCGAAGCCCTATGCTCCACCAGAGTATCGCGGCCCCTTTTCCTCAATCAAAACCTCCATCCCCGGTATTCACTTTGGCGAAAAACTCCCCCATCTGGCCAAAATCGCCCACAAGATCACAGTGATTAATTCCATGTCTCACGGAGAGGCAGCTCACGAGCGAGGCACCCACAACATGTTCACGGGCTACCGCCCTTCACCGGCAGTTGAGTATCCCTCCATG
The DNA here is from genome assembly GCF_900141815.1 of Rubritalea squalenifaciens DSM 18772. NCBI lineage: Bacteria > Pseudomonadati > Verrucomicrobiota > Verrucomicrobiia > Verrucomicrobiales > Rubritaleaceae > Rubritalea > Rubritalea squalenifaciens. Next base: position 414,572 of record NZ_FQYR01000005.1, on the reverse strand, counting down.
GGCTCTGTGATCTCCAAAGAGTTCGGCCCCAAGAACAACCTTCCCCCCTATGTGTGTGTACCCAATGTCCCTAACGAATATGCTAATTCTGGCTATCTTTCCTCAGCCCATGGCCCGTTTGCACTCGGTGCAGACCCTGCCCGGGGTAACTTCAAAGTGCGCGACCTGAATCTTCCCGGCGGAGTGGACGAAGCACGATTCAATCGCCGCAAGTCACTACTAGAAACTGTCGACCATCACTTCCGAACTCTCGAAAATTCGGATGCCTTGGAGTCGATGGACGCCTTCTACCAACACGCATACAAACTGATCTCCTCCGAAAAAGCGCGAGAGGCATTCAATTTGGAAAAAGAACCTGACAAGCTTCGTGACAGCTATGGCCGCAACCAAGCAGGCCAGCGAATGATCCTAGCGCGCAGACTGGTCGAGGCAGGCGTACGCTTTGTATCACTGACTTCAGGCTCCTGGGATCACCATGATAATCTTCAGAAGGGTATCGAGTCCAATCTTCCATCGGTAGACCAGGCTGTCGCGGCGCTGATCAATGACCTTGAAGAACGTGGCTTGCTAGACTCCACATTGGTCATTCTTTCCACCGAGTTTGGTCGAACCCCCAAGATCAACAACACTGGGGGCAGAGACCATTGGCCACGCGTCTTTTCAACCATGATGGCTGGAGGTGGTGTCAAAAAAGGCATGGTCTTTGGTAAATCTGATGCCCTTGGAGGAGAGCCGGAAGAAGACAAGGTATCAGTGGAGGACTTTGCCAAAACAATCTATCACCAGCTGGGCATTAATGCTGACAAGGAACTCATGGCGCCTGGTGAGCGCCCGATCGAGATCGTCGACGGAGGTCGCGTTCTGAAGGAAATCCTCGCCTAACTAAAATTGCCCAGAGTCATGCCCTCTGTAGAGACACTCACCAACTCCAGAAGAAATCAATTTATCCGAGTAAGCCTGCTCGCCTCAGCGTTCGCGGGGGCCCAGCAGCTCCACGCTCACAGCCCAGAACTCAAGTACGTGGCTCCCGTGGCAATTCAAAACGGGACCAAAGCTACATTACACTTCCACGGCGATCGGCTCGATAAAGCCAAAGAGCTACTCTTCTACAAGCCAGGGGTCACCGTAGAGGGGGCTCCTACTATTCACTCACCAAAGCACGTTTCATTTCAGGTTCACCTTTCTCCTGAGAGCTCTCCCGGCATGCATCCAGTGCGGCTCAGGTGCGAGGACGGTATCACCTACCAGAAAACGTTTCATGTCTCCGCCTACCCCATTCATCAGGAAACCAAGGAGAATAATGACAGTAGAGACAAGGCCCAGCTCATCTCCCCGAACACGTGTATTCACGGCATCACAACCAACGAAGATGTCGATTATTACCAAATACCTCTCAAGCGCGGGCAAGTCCTCTCTGCAGAAATCGCAGGCATGCGACTGGGCAGGAAGTTCTTCGACCCCCACCTGTCCGTGTTAGATCCCGACGGCAGGGAAATCGCCACCTCAGACGATAACTCCCTCACGAAACAAGACCCATTTATCTCTATTAGAGCTCCCAAGGATGGCACCTATTACCTTGCTGTCAGGGAGTCCTCTTACGAAGGGTCGGATTCCTCTCACTATCTTCTAACCGCCGGGCACTTTCCCCGCCCTGCAGCCATCTACCCACCCGGTGCTATAAGCGGCCAGGAAAGCTCCTTTCAATTTATCAACACAGATGGCTCTCGCTTGGAAAAAACTCTCAAACCGTCTGCACCAGCGCTCATCCATGCCAGTGAAAATCAGCTCATCTCCCCTAGCGGCATTCCTTTAAAATTGAGCCACTATCCATTCACCAACGAGCAAGAACCAAACAACGGCTCCAAAGAAAGTCTACCTGCTCAAGAGATTCCCCATGCGTTTCATGGCATTATTAGCAAAACAAATGATGTCGATTGGTTTCAGTTTTCCGCAAAAAAAGATCAGGATATCTCCATCCAAGTTTTGGCCAGAGAACTAGGATCCCCTCTAGACGCACGAATCATTCTGCGTGATTCCGCTGGCAAGCAACTTGCTGCAAATGATGACTCTAACAATAGACCAGATTCGAGCCTCAATTTTAAAATCCCCAAGGACGGAACTTACTTCATTAATATCAGAGACCACCTGGCAAACGCTGGTCCGAACTTTACATACCGGATTGAGGTGAGCCCGCGCAAGCAGACGCTGCAAGCTTCTATCAATCGCTCTGATCGCAATGATTCACAATTGCGCAAGGTGATCAACATTCCACGAGGTAGCAGCCTCGCCTACCAACTGAACGTAGCCAGAGACAGGCATTCCGCAGCCGTCTTCACCACTGCGCATAATTTACCGGAAGGTGTAAAATTAACCTCCTTAACGGCCGAGAATGGGGTGAATAACATCCCACTGTATTTTGAAGCCACAGACACAGCACCTCTCAGCGGAGGCCTCTACCCAGTCTATGTGGAATCCAAAAACCCAAATCTCAAGCAAGCCATCACAGAGGATATTGAGCACATCGCCATCAACAACCAAGGAGTGTACTGCTCTTACGAGTCGGACAAGCTGGCTATTGCTGTGACCGAGGCAGCGCCCTTTGATATTTCTCTGGCTACACCAGCGATCCCTGCTGTTCAGAACGGCACGATCGATTTGACAATCACAGTAACCCGTAAAGATGGCTTCGATAAAGAGATTACCTTGTTCTTCCCCTGGCTACCTCCGGGAATCACCGCACCTGGAAATGTAAAAATCCCTAAAGGAAAGAATCAAGCCGTCTACCATCTCTCGATCAAAGGTGATGCTCCTGTCAAAAACTGGCAACTCTGCGTGTCTGCCCTCAGTGATACTGATAGGGGCAAGGTGCTTCTCTCCTCAAACCTTGTCCCATTAAACGTCAAGACTCCGTATCTGACAGCAAAGCTGGAAATAGCAGCCACTAATCAGGGAACCCCAGTCTCGCTACCCTGTAAGATAGAGCAACTAGCCAACTTCTCCGGAAATGCGACACTTACACTACACGGGCTCCCAGATGGTTTCAAAGCCCAGCCTGTAACGCTTAACTCCAGCACCACCGAAGTGCTTATCCCTGTCGAACTAGCGGAGAATGCACGCATAGGCAACCATTCCAATCTCTTCTGCCATATCGAAGTTCCTGAGAACGGCCACAACATCTCCCACAATACAGGCCACGGAGGATCCCTTCGAGTAAATGCTCCTCCTAAAGACAAACCTACGGCCAAGAAGGAAAGCAAGAAACCCAGTTCAAAACCCAAGCCTCTGTCACGCCTAGAGCAGCTGCGCCAAGAACTTAAATAGGAACCATGACGATGCCGCGAACATCCAGAAACACCATCCTCCTCTCTTCCCTGCTATTGAGCACCACGGCTATCCCCCTATCTGCTCAGTCAAGCTTTGAGGAGGCAGCCTCAGTTCTATCGCAACACTGTATCTCATGCCATGGGCCTGACAAATCCAAAGGTGGTCTGCGCTTAGACAACCTGGAAGCCTTTCTTGAGGGAGGAGACAACGAGGATGCAATCAGCATGGACTCACCTCTGGAATCTCATCTGCTCAAAGTCATCTCACTACCTCATGATCACGATGACATCATGCCGCCGAAAGGACGTCCACTGAATCAAGAGGAGATCAAAAAGCTAAGAGAATGGTTTTCCGCCAAAGCCCCTTGGCCAGAAGGCGCCACGATTAAAGAGAAAAAATCCCAGCCCAGCGTGGCTGCACTCTCCAAAAACCTAGAGAAGCTGAGTGCATTCCCCTCAAAAATAAGCCTGGAGTCCGCCTCAGATTATCACTCGCTCATCATCTATGGACACTACAAAGATGACACCACAAAGGACCTAACAGACATATCTACATACACCCTAACTGACCCAAGCATTGCCAAAATAGAGGGCAACAAACTAACTCCTCTTAAAGATGGCACTACCTCTATCCAGATCAATCTGGGCGAACACAAGGTTCTTGTTCCTCTGAGCGTCAAGGATGCCGACAAGGAACGTCCGATTTCATTTCAGCTTGATGTAATGCCAGTCCTGACAGCTGCTGGCTGCAACACCGGCTCCTGCCATGGTTCAGCCCGGGGCCAAGACGGTTTCCACCTCTCCCTTTTCGGCTTTGACCCTAAGGGCGATTACCACCGACTTACCAAAGAACTTCCAGGCAGAAGACTGAATCTAGCGATCCCGGAAGAATCCCTACTCTTGACCAAAGCCGCTGGCCAAGTTCCTCACACAGGAGGAAAAATTCTGCTACCTGACTCCCCAGGATACGCCACCCTTCTAAAATGGATCCAGTCGGGGGCCAAGTTCGACAAGGATGACATCCCTCACCCCACATCCATTGAGGTGGAGCCTAAGCAAATCGTCACCAAAGGCTCCGAAGAGAGATCCAGATTCACCGTGAGAGCAAGATATTCTGACGGCACGGATCGAGATGTCACCGAGCTGTCTACCTTCACCACAAGTAATGACAACTCACTTTCTATCGTACCCAAAACATTCGCACAGGTTGAGTCGAAGAAACGAGGAGAAGCTTTTATCATGGCTCGGTTCCACACCTTTACAGAGGGTTCTCAAGGAATTGTGATCCCTGCAGAGGACCATTACAGCGCGCCCGCCATAGGAGCTTACAATTATATCGATGAACACATTCACCGCAAATTAGGCAAGCTACACATTACCCCCTCTGACGTTTGCTCAGACGAGGTATTTGTCAGACGCGTCTATTTGGACATCCTTGGGAAGCTGCCCACCCCGGAGCAAAGAACCTCCTTCCTCGCCAATCAAGCTACCGACAAACGTTCTGCACTTGTGGACCATCTGTTAGAACAACCAGAGTTTACCGACATTTGGGTCATGAAGTGGGCTGAACTCCTGCAAATTAGGACCTTCAACAATGAAGTAAGCTACAAGGCTGCCATTCTTTACCACACCTGGTTACGCGAGCAGATCGCCTCTAACCGCCCCTTCAACCTGATTGTTAAGGATATCATCTCCGCCAAAGGCGGAACCTTCGCCAACCCTCCGACCAATTTTTACCAAATCGAGCGGGACAACCTGAAACTCACTGAGAATGTGGCCCAGGTATTTATGGGCACCCGCATCCAATGCGCCCAATGTCACAACCACCCATTCGACCGCTGGACTATGGACGACTACTATGGTTTCGCAGCATTCTTCTCTGAGGTGAAGCGCAAGCAGGCTGAAGACCCGCGTGAGCAGATTATCTTCGATGGACGCGGTGATGTAAAACACCCGGTCACCAAAGAGAATGTGAAGCCCAGGTTTCTGGGCGGAGGTGAACCTGAGGACGACCGGAGAAAGCGCCGTGAGCACATTGCAGATTGGCTGACATCTCCTGACAACCCCTGGTTTGCACGCAATGTTTCCAATATCATGTGGGATCACTTTTTCGGAATCGGCATCGTAAACCCTGTCGATGATGTACGGGTATCAAATCCCCCCTCCAACCCGGAGCTACTAGATGATTTAGCTCAGCATTTTGTAGACTATGATTACGACTTCCGCCGACTAGTCAGAGACATCTGCACATCACGCACCTACCAGCTTTCAACACAAGTTAATGATACCAACCAGAGTGATACCACCAACTTTTCTCATGCCATCCCTCGTCGCCTGCGAGCAGAAGTATTGTTAGACACTATCTCTCAAGTCACCAACACGCCAAACAAGTTCAAAGGCCTCCCCAAGGGAGCTAAAGCGGTACGTATTGCCGATGGAAATACCTCTACTTATTTCCTGACCACCTTCGGACGCGCCACACGCCAGACAGTATGTTCTTGTGAGGTGAAGCTAGAGCCCAATCTCTCGCAGGCACTACACCTACTCAATGGTGACTCTACCAACAACCGGATACGCCAAGGTAAAATCATCCAGCAGCAACTGGACGCGAAGAAAACCAACCAAGAGATCATTACTCACCTTTATCTCACAACACTGACCCGTGAGCCGACCGCAAAAGAACTCAATAATCTACAAGGCTACCTGAAAGAGGCTAACGAGCGCAATCAGCGGCAAGCCATACTAGAAGACATCTTCTGGGCTCTCCTGAACTCCAAAGAATTCATCTTCAACCACTAGATCGAGCCATGCCCGTACTTTTCAACAGACTTAACTCTATCTACCTCAGGTTGATTCCAGCCGCACTGATCAGCAGTGCCCTAGCACAAGAGAAGATCACTTATCAAGACCACGTTCTTCCTATCTTAGAGAACTCTTGTACAAACTGCCACAACCCAGACAAGAAGAAGGGAGGCCTGGACCTCAGCTCATACTCCGCAGCCATGGCTGGTGGTTCTGGTGGTAAAATTGCCGACGCAGGTGATGGAGCTAGCTCCCGCATTTTCCTCACTTCTACACACTCAGAAGAGCCATTCATGCCCCCCAAAGGTGAAAAGCTCAGCAAAAAGGAGACCGATCTTATCCGGGCTTGGATTGATGGAGGACTGTTAGAAACTAAAGACTCCAAGGCTAAAAAATCAGATACGCCTAAGATATCCTTCAGTCAGGTCGACACAGGAAAACCTGATGGCCCACCTCCACTCCCCGAACATGTCCTACTAGAACCCGTCATCACCCCAGAACATTCCACCGTGGTGAGGGACATCGCCTCCAGTCCATGGGCACCGCTAGTAGCCATCACCTCTCAGAGACAAGTCCTTCTTTACAACACGGACACACTCAGACTGGCAGGCGTATTGCCATTCCCTCAGGGTCAGCCTGACTCACTATCATTTCATCCATCTGGTAAATTCCTCACGGTAGGAGGCGGCGTACCTGGCAAATCAGGCACCACCATTACTTACAGCATTACAAATGGTCAGCCAGTCATGCAAATTGCCAAAGAGTACGATTCGGTGATCTCCACCTCGATACGCCCGGACATGAAAGCTATTGCGACAGGAGGACCTTCTCGTTTGATCAAGATTTGGCAAACAGCCACCAATAGCCAAGAGCACTCAATCAAGAAACACACCGACTGGGTGACAGCTCTGGCTTACTCTCCAGACGGTATCCTGCTGGCGTCAGCAGACCGCAACGGAGGCCTCTGGGTTTGGGAAGCTCACTCCGGCAATCTGCTACATACCCTAAGAGGCCACCAAGACCGGGTCACAGCGCTACGCTGGTCAGCGGACGCCAACTTCCTGGCCAGCGCTTCAGAAGACGGCACGCTTCGTTTTTGGGATATGCGCTCAGGCAAAGAGATCAAGAAGCTTGAGGCTCATAAGGCTGGAATTCTTGATTTCGACTGGGCTAGAGATGGACATATTCTCTCTGTTGGCCGTGACCACATGATCAAGCTTTGGACGCCAGATTACAAGATGGTTAAACAAATAGAAGCGAAAGAATCCTTACCTACTCAGGCAACCTTCTCTCACGACGCAAAACGTTTTATCACCAGTGACTATGCGGGAAAACTTTCTGTCTGGGACAGCAAAACACACCAAGTCATAGCTTCTCTAAGCTCGATACCTGCAGGCATCGCGCAACGATTGGAAAACATCCGATCTCAAGTCAACAAACTCCCAAATACCATCCAAACGACTGAGTCGAAAAACAAGGAGCTCTCAGATAAATTCAAGCAGCTACAAACCAACTGCAATCAAAGCAAGGAACTCATCGCAAAGAATAACCGAAAACGTGAAGAGCTTAAGAAAGCCATTGAGAGACACAATCATCAGGTCCGAGAACTGAATGAAACCATCTCCAAACTAGACGATGAGAGAAAGCAGCTTCTTGAGCTGAGGAAAAATACTCGCACCGCACTCCAAGACCACAGGAAACAGCTTTCACAATCTCAAAAAGACTGTGATCAAGCCAAACATAAGCGCGAACAGGCAAATAATCACATCAGCAAACTAAAGGCCGATCTAGAGAAGCTAAAAGAAGCCGCCGCTAATGAACCTGATAATAGTCAACTAACAGAAAAAATAGCCACCAAATCCGAACAACTCAGTAAACGAGAGTCTGAATTTAATGAACTCAAAACTCAGGAAAAATCTAGCTATGCGAAGCACGACTCTCTGGTCAAACTAACCCCCAAGATTGAGCAAAGCTCAAAAGATACGGAATCCAAGTGGCAAGCCACAGTGCCCTCTTGGGAGAAACTCACCAACTCCAGAAGAGAGATCAATGAAGCTCTGAAACAAGCGCATGCTTCTCTAAAGACCACTCAAGAAATCATTTCTAAAACCCAAAAGGCGCTACCCAATCTAGAAAAGCAACTCGAACAAACCAAAACTGAGCAGCACAAGATAGTCAAAGAACTGGAAAATACCCGAGCAAAGCAGCACAAGCTTCAGGAGCATGAGGCTTTTCTCGTGTCTGCTTCCATTAATACCGACCGCCTGCGCGCCAAGAACCTTCTGGAAGACCTTACTGCGAAACAGATAGGCCTTATGAATGAATTCTCGGAGTTCAGTAAAAGCAAGCAACCCGATACCCAGACGCTTTTCACACTCAGAAAGCAAATCGATGACATGGCTCTGAGCTGCCAGCGAGCCAGAGAAGAGTATCTGAAACTAGACCAAGAGTACTTCAGCTCACTCAAAAACTAATGACTCAGACCATTAGTCACTTAGTCACATGATTCTGGACAGGCCCACCTAGTTTGATCTAATCTATCAGAGCATGAAACACTCATGCATGAATGTGTGCTTACTGTCATGTCTGAACAAACCCCACCCTCTCCCCCCGTTACACCATCACCACAAGCAGAGAACACTCCTCCAGCGAAAGGAATGTCTACCGGAGCTAAGGTCGGCATTGGCTGCGGTGCTGCCGCTCTAGTCTGTGTGGTCATTGCCGCCATTGGTATCTGGATCGTTGTCGTTAAGGTCCGTAAATTCATTGAGAATCCTCAGAAAACCGCCGCTGAGCTCGTCATCAAGAACATCCCTGACTTGGAGGCTGCGGAATTTAATGACGAAGATCACACAGTCACCGTCGTCTATAAGAAAGACGGCAAGTCTTATACCCTAGACTACAAAGATGCGGCCAAGGGACAAATAGTACTCAAAGATAGTGACGGGAACGTCATCACCCTGGGCTCCAATGACACTTCTAAAATTCCCGGCTGGGTCCCCCAGCCTGACGGCCTGAGTAACATGAGAGTATTCTTTGTGGATAAGAACGACGAAGTAACCAAGGGGCAATACACGGCCACCTTAAGCGGCTCCGCAGAGAGCGCCTTTGAACAACTCAACTCCCAGCTCGGCGACCAGGACTACTCTACGAACCGCCACCACGTCTCCGCTGAGGGCTCTGGCCAATGGAACCTAACGGGTACCAAGGATAACAGAGAAGTGACTATTCTGATCTACTCTACCAAAGGAGACAACGGGATCACGGTCATTTGGAACCAAAAGTAGGGAACTCATTTGAGCGATTTCAACAAGGCTTTGCACTTGGGGCATGAAGGCATGCGCTTCAGTCCCTGATTGGCAAATTTACGAGCATTCTCCAAATCACTCTCATTTTGGTAGTACTCGGCCAAACGAAATTCCATCGGGTAGAGAATCTCGGGAGGTAGAAGGCGGGAGCTTGGGTGCTGCCTATCGATTGCCGACCTGTACCAGTTTGCAGCCAACTCACTCTCCGCGGAAAGCAGTCCTAGCAGTTCGAACTGGTGGATTTTGAGAGCCCCAAGGGCGCGAACATAATCCACATAGTATGGCTGCTGGACCATCTTTGGCTGGGCTTTCTGCATCAGTTCAAGGTTCTGCACCAGCTTGGCATAATATTCCCTTGCCTGCTCGGGCTTCCCAGCCTCCTCCGACTCCAATGCCCGGATATAGAGAGTATAACCATCAATGACAATTTTGTAGGGGTCAAACCCGCCAGAAGCTTGAGCCGGTAAAGTAGGTAGTACGCTGAGAGCTTTTTTGAGATCTCCTTTGCCTCCTCTGGCCAAATAGATTTGAGCAGGTAGAAGCTTTGCATGCCATTGCAAGGCGGTGGCCACTTGGGAAAATTGCCTACCATCAGGCAACTCGATGGATTTCACTTCACCTAGTAACTGGAGAGCATCTTGAATCTTCCCTTCAGCATACAGCACAGCGGCCAGAAAAATCTTCGCCCGACATAAGCCGATGGCATTCACATCCGAGATCTGATCGTTGCTCTGCCACTGACTGTAGAGTTCAATAGCTCTCTCGAAAGACAAGCGAGCAAGCTCCAGTTCACCACTGCGCCATGCCAGGTGACCTAATACCGCATGCCAGGTTGGTAACTTACCCTCACTCAGCACCACTAGTTTCTTTGCTGTAGGCATCAAAACCTGCATGACATCGACAGCTTGATAAGGAGCTTCGGCCTGCATCATTAACCAAAAGTTCAATACCAGAGGATTTTCTGGGTACAAGTCAACCAGCTCTCTCACTTTTGCCAAAGACGCTCTTTGAGATGGTCGTATGTCGCCGTAATCACTGTAGCCTCCACGCTCAAGAAATGCGGCCAAGAGCTTCAGTTGGAGATCCTTTGGATACTTGTTGGATAGTTGCCTGAAAGCCTTTGAGCCCGGACCGGACCCTTCCGTTAACAGTGTAGCGATACAGAAAGCATAGCCCCGCTCAATGTCTGGATAATACCATCTGGCTTGCTCACCCTCACCAACTTTGTACTCCGAGAGTGTGATCATTCGGTTAAAGGCTTTCGCTCTCTCCGCTTTCCATTCGTGAGTGGGGTTTGCCACTGAGAGAACCAGCCCACAGTAAGCCATCAAGCAATTTGGATCCTTCTTTAGGGCAGTGGTAAAGTGGCGATAAGCTTCAAAGTCCCATGAGGCGTGTAGTAACACAAAGCCTTGGTTCACGTGCTTGCGTACTGATTCGTCCTCCGTAAAAACCAGTAGATTCAACTCACCCACTCCATTCCAGAATCTAGGTTCAGGTAACTTAGCCACCGGCTCAGCAATGACCGAGTTCACATCGAACTGCTTTTCATCCTCTGCTCCGGCACTGAGCAGAGACATCAGGAGGAGCAGACTAGCGAGAATGATTCTTTGCATGCAGCCACTATTCCTATTCAGCATCTTCTATCAATCAGGAAACACGATCTCAGGGAGAATCCATGAGTTAATCTGGACAGCCATACACTCATCAAGCATGATAGATCTATGAAGTTAGGATTAATCGGATGCGGCAAAATGGGCCGCGCACTACTCGAAGGAGCACTCAAAGCCGGTATCGTAAAAGCAGAAGACGTCTATGTATCCTCCCGTACTGCGGAGACACGCCAGGCTCTCTCTGATGAACTCGGTGTGAACGCGGTGGAGAGCAATGTGGAAGTAGTTCAGAATTCTAATGCCGTCTACCTCTGCACGAAGCCACATATCATCCCACTCGTTCTCGTGGAACTGAATGAAGAGCCAGAATGCCTCAATGATGTCCTCCTCATTTCAGCTGCTGCAGGCCTCACCCTGGAGACTCTGGAGTCACCACTACCTCATGGCACCCGCATGGTGCGCTGCATGCCAAATACTCCTTCTCTCATCGGCAAAGGGGCAGCCGCCTACACGCTAGGCACCCATGCCAATGATGCTGATGCAGAGACTACTTGCAAGCTACTCGGCGCAGCCGGCAGCGTGATTGAGGTACCGGAAAAACTCATGGATGCGGTCACAGGCGTATCCGGCTCAGGCCCTGCCTACGTTTATACCTTTATCGAAGCACTCGCAGACGGCGGTGTCTTTGAGGGGCTTCCACGTCAACAAGCGCTCGAACTGGCTACTCAGACCGTTCTGGGAGCAGCCTCCATGGTAGCTGAGACAGGCCTGCACCCGGCGATTTTGCGTGATATGGTCTGCTCTCCAGGCGGAACTACGATCACGGCCGTAAAGGCTTTGGAGGACAATGGCTTCCGTTCTGCTGCCATCAATGCAGTAAGCGCCTCAGCCAACAAGGCGCGTGAGCTGGGCAGAAAATAACCACCTCACGGTCATAAATTTGGGAGACTCACGAAAGATTTGACATTCGTGGTCGTATCCCTCATTCCCGATTTGCGATTTGCAACATCGGTAAACAAGCCTAGACTAATCTTATGAATACTTATCTACTCTTCCTTGGAAGTTTCGGCGGTCAGGAAATGATGATCGTTTTCCTCATCGTCTTGCTTCTCTTTGGAGCAAAAAAACTTCCTCAGCTCGCACGAGGCATTGGTAAGAGCATGGGTGAATTTAAACGCGCGAGAGACGAATTCGAACAAGAAATCACCCGTAGTGAGGACGAAGTCTCCGCTAAAAAGCCCGCTAAAACAGAAGAAGCATCAAAAGACGCTTAATTTAGTGCCGCATGCACAGTTTTCCCAAACCCCCGCGAGCGATTCAGCTTAGCGGGGTTTTTTGTCTCTGCCTGACGCTCTTGCTTCTCACTGGGTGCGACAAACGCCCTGCCACCGAGACCTGGAAGCCACGCAGTACCTCAGGACAGGTAGAGCATGAGCAAGCGAGCGCGCCTATCGATGCACCGCGCCCCTTGGATCATCCGGTCACTGGCAAGCTGCCAGCACGCTTTGTTTCCTATAATCTCAGGAATTACCTGACAATGGTGCGCCACGATGACGACAAGAAATCGATGCGCTCCAAGCCGGAAAAAGAAATCACAGCTCTGATCAGTGTACTGACCAAGGCCCAGCCTGACGTCCTAGGAGTGTGTGAGATCGGTACACAGGCAGATCTGGACAACCTTCAAGACAGGCTAGAAGCGAATGGCCTCGAGCTCCCACACAGCCATTTATGCAGTGGCTCTGACCCTTACCGTCGTCAGGCCATTCTCTCCCGCTACCCGATCACTGTGAGCCCTAAGCCAAATATCAATTTCCAGATGGATGGCAGGAATTTTCAAATGTTCAGGGGAATTTTGGATGTCTCCATACAACTTCCAGGTGGCCCTGTGCGTTTTCTCGGAGTTCATTTGAAATCCAAGCGCAAGGTTCCTGAATACGACGAGGAGCTCATGCGCCGGCATGAAGCTTACCTCTTGGCTCAACATCTTGCCAAACTTGGAGACCATCCGGCATTGCTGCTTTATGGTGACTTCAATGACACCAAGCGCTCCACCAGTATTCGAAGCATCACTAAGCATTTAAAACCTCTTAACCTTAAAGATAAGGATCTGAGCACTTGGACGCACTACTGGGAGTATCAGGACGTCTATTCCCGCTTTGACTACATCTTCGTTTCCAAGAGACTGGAAAAACGAATCAATCACGCCAAGAGTCACATCATTAGCTCTCCCGAGGTCAGAAAAGCCAGTGACCACAGGCCTCTCTACGTGGAAATCAACTAAAGCAACTTCTTGAAGGCCTTGGAATTCCTGCCACTGCACTCCAGCACCTTCCTTCTATCCTCAGGCAGTTCCGCTACATTCATTTCAGCATAACCAAGCCTATCCTGGAAGAAAGCCGCAGCCCGGTTGGTCAGCGCAAAGACTGCGGGCATCCCAAGCTGGCGCGCTTTATTCTCCATATAATGCACGAGGTCAGCCCCGTATCCAGTGCTGCCGTGTGATTGTTTTACATAGAGGCAAGCAATCTCAGCGATGCCGTCATATTCGTACAGAGCCACACAGCCGACCACGTTATCGTCGACTTGCATCACGGCATAAGCATCCAGACACTCAGCTATGTCTTCATAGTGCCGTGGGACGAGATTGGTGTTTCGTACCGAACGCCCAATCATGCCCAGCAACTCGGAAATATCCTCTTCTTTTAGTGGCCGAATTTGACGATACTTGTCATTGTAAACCATGGTGCCCACCCCCTCGTTGGAAAAGAGCTCATCCAGCAGCACTCCGGGAATGTTTGCATTAAGCATGTGTACACGCTTCACACCCTCACTGCATGCCTTGGCAGCCTGCTGTAAGAGACCTTTATCTTTTTCCCTGAGCTCATCACCAATGCCTGAAATTTCGACTACACGGAGGAATTTCACGACTTCACCTTGCTTGCTTACAGGCTCACAGTCAGAAAGAACAATGACTTTGGCCGCCTCCATAGCGACAGCCTGTTGAATCAGAGTGTCTGACAACAAGCCTCCACAACGGTCAATCAGTAAAGCCTGACCACGATTTGTCACCTGCTTGAGCACCTCCAGATTTTCAAGATCTCCAGCTTGGTGAGCTGCACGAAACTCAAGATCCACAGACCAATCGAGAAAATCCTCCCGCTCCAGCTCATCCAATACAAGCATCAGCTTCACTCCAATTGATTGGAGTGCAGAAATATCCATGACGACCTCAGCCTTCGCGGTTTCACTCAGCAATGACCAGTCCAGATCTATCACGAAGAGCTTGCCCCGAAACTGAGGGACATAGTGCAGTAAGCCTCTTAAGTCTGTAGCGGATGTGTTCATGATTTAGTGCAGATGCATGGCTGCCTTGTGAGCCTCCTCTGGCACCAAGTCTTTCCACTCCTCGGTACCTTCGGCAATCATCTGCTGAATGTCACGGCCTGTGTATCTTAGCAAGCTTTGATCTCCACATTCGATTCCAAGAATCATCCTGTTATCCAGGAAATGCTGATAGAGATGCTTGAGATGATCTACCACCTTGAAGTTCTCGGCCGTGACCAATTCTCCATTCGAACGGTTCTTCCAAGGATACACGTACAAGGCCAGCTCTGTCTTAAACAAGCGACCAAAGGACTCCAAGATACCACCTGCTAGATTCTCAGACCACTTCTCTTTGAAAAGTTCATTAAGCAATCCAATACTCAAAATAATCGCGATGGGTTCTGCGGTATATCGGCTCAGATAGGAAGCGATACGGTGGAATTCCGGACAGCGGGAGATCAATACGGTCTGCCCCAGAGCCTGCATGGCATCCGCTCTGTCCAGAAACTTCACATGGTCTACCTCACCTCCACGCAGTAGATTGTTCATCGAAATCTCACAGAGTGTCATCATGCGCTCCTTCTGAGGGTCATCTAGGACATCTTCAAAATTTGATTTGGTCTGCGCCATCATATCCATGTGCAACTTCATCACTGGATCGAAACTTCCTCGTAGCAAAGCCACTGGCCTTTTGTACAAAGCTTCAGCTGGCTGCACGACCTCGCCATCAGGCAAGAACATCGCCGCATCCGTTAGACCACTCTGAACCAACTGCAGTGAACAAAGCCTATTATCTACAAACCGGAAATCCTCGCCCAAGAACTTGAGCATATCTACCTCTACGCGCCCATCAGTCAAATTATCCACCAAGGATTCCACAAAGCGCTCCAAGTTATCCCGGTGATAGAATGCAGCATAGATTAGATTGAGCCCGATAATTCCAAGAGCCTCCATCTGCTCCATATTTTCTTTTTCCAGAAGGCGAATATGGCAAAGGATGTCACATGGCTCGCCACCGGGACGCAATTGCATGCGCACCCCGAGCCAGCCGTGGCACTCACCAGTATCGTTGTAGCCCCTGGCTCTAACCGTATTACAGAAAGCAAAAAAGGTTGTGCTCTCACCTCGTTGCTCCCGCAGGCGTTCAATGAGCAACTCATACTCATGATCTAGCATGGCACAGAGTCGCTCGCGTGACACGTAACGCTGGCATTTGCCGTAAATGGCATCACTCATCGTCATGTCATAGGCCGAAATGGTCTTCGCTACCGTACCAGCCGTACCAGAAGCTCTGAAGAACCAGTTTGCTACTTCCTGACCTGCTCCGATTTCAGCAAAAGTTCCATACTTTGCTGCATCCAAATTAATTCTGAGTGCTTTATTGTAGGAACTCAGTACCTCTTGGTTTTCCATGATTATTTCTGGGGTTCAAGCTCTTCGATCACCCATTTGGTATCAATGATTTCATCAATGATCACTTGATCTGTACTTATCGCATCCTCAGGATACTTGATTTTTAATACCACAAATAGTGTTCCACTCCCACCAATGGGGTTGAGCCTGTGGTACATCACACCGTTCTTAGGCACATAGCCTACGAAGGAGGCATCCTCGACTGGTGAAGTCAGTTCAAAGGCCGACCACTTATCATCCTGAAAACCAAGATTGTAGTAGCTACTGGGGCGACTGATCGCGCGAACAAGGACGGGCGTGGTAGATTTTTCGGCAGCAATGGTCTTCCATGGCTTCTCGGAGTATGCCACGGCACTTTCCCAGTCGATGTAGATCTTGCCATCTACCATCTGAGCAACACCGTCTTTGGTGGTATAGTCTGTGAGTCTCACTGAGTATTCAATCTTACTCGGATCATCCAGCAGAGCTGCCGAGCTCACTAAAGACTTAAATTTCTTTTTATTAAATGGGCGTGTGGAATAGTAGAGCTTCATTCGCTCATCAATTCCTTTTGTCCTCCTAACAACGCCTTTTAAATCCTCGATGCTCTCAGCTGCAAAGAACTTGGTAATTGAGTCTTTGAGCAAATCATCATGTTCCATCGGCTCGTAGACATCGGATACCTTCTTGACCTCAGGCTCTTGTTGCTGACCGGCATAGTCCGGAACAGCAGCTACTGAAGCATCACGTTCTGCAGGTGGCTCTACAGGAGAGGAATTAAAGATCATCATGAGGAGAGCACTAAACGCCCCCAAACCAATGATTCCAGCAGGAACAATCCAAACCCATGGCAGGCTGTGGTGCTCACTAGAATGCTCGCTGTGCGCCTGTGTGACGTCTCTATCCCAGTCAGGTTTACGGCGGTCAGCCCTACCTTGATGGGCCTCCCCACCTGAATGAGCTGCGCTGGCATGGGGGTGAGATCTCGACTTGCGCGGGTAGAGGACTTGCTCCTCCTCGCCTTTGAGCGGCACTATCAACAAATGCTTACAGCCAGGGCACTGCACCTGCTCTCCTAGCTGGCTGGAGTGGGCTGAAAAAACAAGCCTGCAGGAAGGACAGATGTAGCCTCCAAGCTCTGCTTTATTTTGCTGATCATTTGTCACACCCCAAAGTTAATGACCAGCCTCTTCAATAGGCAAGCCACCAATAAAAAATTTCACGATATCTATCCGATCAATCCTTGATTTCGGCACGGCCAGGTCTCGCTATTTTGATAGCGGCAGCCAAATCCTCCTGATTGAGCTGATCCAGATTCACTGCTCCAAGCCCTCTGGTTTCAGTTTCCGTGGTTAAATCCAGAGGGACAAATGATGGCTGCTCAGAACCATAAGGATCCTCCCCCAATAAAGTGGGTGCGGTTGGCTTAATAGGAATCACACTGACGATATCCTCCGGCTTGATCCCCTCATCTAGTGAAAAAGCCTCCGGATTCACATCATAAATGCCACTACCATGCTGATCACAGTAACCACGTGGCTGGTTGCGCACATAGAACACCTCATTGACTGCAGTACTGATCGTCTTTTGCTTCCCAGTAATCACATCGTGCTCGTACTCTTCACAATCACGCGTCGCCTTGAGACCGGAGACTTTACAAATGGAAACTTCGACGACGTCCTCAGGCTTACTGAAGGAGGAACCTCTGAGATCTCCTTTTAATTTGCTCATCGCACTCTCCCAGACAGGCATCACAGTATCTCTACTGAAAGCCGCTGGATAAATTGCCTCACGTGAACCGTCCCAGAAGCCGGCCCAAACCCCGCAGGTAACCCGGCTATTGAAACCCACAAACCAGTTGTCAGCGAAGTCACTGGTTGTACCTGTCTTGCCTGCTACATGCATACCCTCAAGTTGATCCAGTGCTCCCTGACCACTGCCAGTTTTGAGTACCTCTTGAAGCATAGACTGCATCAAGTAGGCCGTGGCAGGATGTAGAACCTTGTTGAACGAACTTTCCTGGGGAGCTTCATAAACCACTGAGCCATTGGCATCCTCAATCCTGGTCACCCAGACCATTTGCTTGGGAGCTTCACCTCCTCCGGCAAACGCTGAATAGGAACGTACTAACTGAGAGAGAGAGACAGACTCGGAACCAAGAAGAACACGTGTCAGAAGTTCACCGTCCGGCATTTTCAACCCCATCCGTGTAGCCATCTCTTTCACCTTATCCAGGCCAACTAGACGGCCAAGGCGAACAGTCGCAGCAATCTTGCTCGCAGCCAAGCCTCTACGCAGTGAGATATCTCCCTCGTAGATAGGATCCATAACTTCGCCGCCCCATTCTCCAAGAATGCCCTCCATTCCATCGATCATCACCTGTCTGTTATCCATGGCCTCGTCCAACAGGCGAGAAGCAGGGTTGAAACCAGTCTCCAGCGCGGAAGAGTAGATCACAGGGAAGAAAGCGGTACCCAAAGGCTTACTTCCTGACTCAATGAAATCGTATTGAGAATGAACAAAATCGCGCCCCCCCACATAAGCAATTACCTGACCATTGGTATTGTCGATCATGAGAGCAGCCCCTTGGAGATACTTAGGCTTGCTGGTATCGGTCATTCGGTAATCGCGGTATTTCGGATGCTTGTATCCTGAGTGCTGCTCAGCCTTGCTAAGTTGCTCTCGCAGCTTGCTCTCCAAGGCTTCCTGAACCTCAATATCGATCGATGTAAACACCCGGAAACCACCTTTGGCGAGCTCATCAGGATCCACATGCTTGTTCACAATCTCCGCCACGCGGTCGTAGAGATGGGAAGTTCCTCGCTGAATCGGCCGAGGGTTGAGCTCGATAGGCAAAGCCACTAGACGGTCCCTCTCCATTTCAGAAATCATGCCCTCAATCGCCATACGTCTAATGACGTGATCTCTGGCTTTCTTGTTATTTTTCTTACTCCGCGAAGGGGAGAACACAGAGGGGTTCTTGATACAGCCAACGAGTGAGGCACACTCCTGAGTTTCCAGATCTTTCGGCTCCTTTCCAAAATAGCCCAGAGCTGCGGAGCGTACTCCATAGTAGCCATTACCAAAAGCCACCCTGTTGAGATAAAACTCTAGAATCTCATGCTTCGAGTAGCGCTCTTCGATCCGGAAAGAGAGGAATATTTCCACCAGCTTTCGCTCATAGGCACTCTCTCCTTTTTCGATAGCCTCCTCCTTTAAGTGAAATGCATTACGAGCCAGCTGCTGAGTCAGTGTACTTGCACCGGAATCCTCACTGCCTGACTTAAAGTTCAAATAGGCCGCACGTCCAATCCCCATGTAATCCACACCATTGTGCTCGAAAAAGCGTGAATCCTCACCAGCAACCAGAGCATCGATCATTTTTTGGGGAATCTGCTCAATTCCGATCGCATGACGGTTTTCCACGAAAATACGCCCCAGTTCCCGCTGGTTACGGTCATAAATCATGCTGGGCAACTCAATCTCATTGATCTTGGATAGATCGTAAGTTTCCGCCCGGTCACGATATGGCTTGGTACCGATGGAATACCCAAGATAGGCTACCAAACAGCCCACCAAGCACAAAGACGCAAGAAAGATAAACCATTTGCGCTTGAAGATTGCCTTCTTGCGCACCTTTCTGCGTGAGTTAAACTTTTTGCGACCCATGAGTATGAATGATTCCCGAGACTGTGCCGGTCCTGTTGGCAGTTATCCTTACCCCCATTATGGCACGGAGGCAACCCCCGCGTTACATTCTCTCATTCAGAATGAGATACGTGAACGCGGTCCGATTTCTTTCGCACGCTACATGGAGCTAGCCCTGTACCACGATTCTCTTGGCTACTACACCAGAGGCAAACAGAATATCGGCAAGGAAGGCGACTTCATCACCAGTGTCAGCATCGGCAAAACATTCGGCACCATTCTGGCTCACCGTATCTACAACTACTGGACGGAGTGTGGTAGCCCCTCTTCATTTCACCTGGTGGAGCTGGCAGCGAACGACGGCCAGCTCGCCTTGGACATCCTCAGCGAGCTCAGGGACTCATTTCCGGAATTATTCGCCTCCGTCCGCTATCACATCTGCGAGCATCTGCCCGTCATGGCAAAGCTCCAAGCTGATAAGCTGCAAAGCTTCTCCCAGCTTCTCAGTCACTACAATGACCCTGCGGAGCTATCCGAGCAGGCCCTCTCGGGCATTGCACTCAGTAATGAGCTTATAGACGCCATGCCAGTGAGGCTGGTGAGAAAATATCAAGCGCAATGGCATGAACTCCTGGTCACAAACGACGAAGAAGGATTCGCATACACTGAATCGGCCGAGCTAGACACCGAGCTTCAACAATTCACCCAAAAGCTTCCTCCAGAGCTCTGCGAGGGCTACACCACGGAATATCGCCCACGTCTGGCGGAATTCTGCCATTCCGTAGCTGGCATACTCGAGACAGGTCTAGTGATCACCATTGACTACGGTTACAGCCGAAGTGCCTATTACGACGAGCACCGTACTACAGGAACACTGCGGACATACTTCAAGCACCAGGCAGGTGAAGATCCCCTAATTGAGCCAGGCAGGCTAGATATCACAGCTCATGTAGACTTTACCCAGCTGGCCTTAGCCTTCAGAGAAGCTGGATTGGGCATCACGGATTTCTCCCCTCAAGCCAGCTACCTGACTCGTCACGGTAGCTGCTGGCTACAGGGATTGGAACAACTCCCCTGGGAGAAGCAGCAAAAGTTCATCCGCCAATTCCAAACCCTCACGCACCCATCTATGATGGGCCGCCAGTTTCTGGTGCTCGAATGCAAAAAGGGATGCCCTGATGCACCTCGCGCAATTGACCTGTGCGAGATCAACACAACAAGCTCATCATAAACAGCTGACAAAATCTCTATCCTTGCAAACCTAGCCCGATCACGATAGCCTACATTTTGGCTGGCTTGAAAACCCCTACTAGATAGTCAGCCACGGTAATCCGGTCCACCCCCCAAGTGGTAAAATCTCATCAACTCCGGAAGCTCGCAGTCTATATGATGCGGGCTTTCCTGTTTAATAGACGCCACTCAGCAAAGCGACTTTACAAATCTTTGCAGAATCTACTGGAAGAAACCCTTGAGCCCATCCACGACTCCACCCAAGTCAGGCGTGTCACCTTTGGATATAGCATCAACAGTTCCTTGCAAGTTTTCGGGCAACTTCTCTTTTACGAAACCGAGGACCATTTCAATGGCCTGAGTAGCTGCGGCTTCATCCAAGCCGAACCGATCCATGAGCTGTTGCTTAAGGGCATCAATATTCATCAAACTAAAAGCAATGGGGTTATTAAAGTACCGAGGACAGGAATCGAACCTGCACATCCGAAGATACCTGATCCTAAGTCAGGCGCGTCTACCAGTTCCGCCACCTCGGCATTTTTAGATTCTCTTACAAGATCATTCAAGTGGTCTAGTCACTGAAATCCCCTGTCAGAGCTGGGCTACTAGTAATGCTACCCCACCTGCGAGGCAAGATTAATCGTTATCCCATGCGATAAAATACCTCGGAGACTCGGTCCGTTCTCGGGAAGAAATGCAACACCATCATCTCCGCCACATGCGGATCCAGCGGCTAAAACTCTCTATTGAAGAATAAATACCAACATGTTACATTATTGAGTAGTTTTTTTATTATGCCCTTCTTTCTCAAATACATCTATCCCGCTCTACTGATAAGCACTTCTCAAGCAGCCTTGGTTGCTCATTACGATTTTGCTGACGGAAATCTGCTCGATAACGAAGTAGACGGAAACTACACCCTTAGTGAGTTTTTCGACGGTTCTGGGGCCGTCACGACAAACCCTGACGGCAGCGCACTTTTCCCTGGAAATGATGGAACCAATGAGGCCTATCTTGAGACGCTAGGCCCTGGAGGTTCACCCACCTTCACGGTATCACTCTGGATAAAGACAGATGACTGGACCCAAGGCAGCTTCCAAGGAATTTTCTCCAATAACATTTCTTCAGCCGCAAGCTTCTCATGGCAATTGGACAGCAGCGGTGGTGACATCCGTGTCGCTGGTACAGGTGCCTCTACATCCACCAGTGCAGCAGCTCTGAATACGGACAGCTGGTATCATTTCGTAGTCCGTAAAACCTCTACAGACCTTGAACTCTACATTACCGAGCAAGGCGCGGGTACAGCCAACCTTGCCAGCTCTGTAGCGGGTAGTCCCGGAGGCCTTCAATATTTCCGGCTCGGTGCAAACCGCAACACTGATAGCCTCTTCAGGATGGATATGGCCAATGTCAAAATCTATACTGACGACGACGTGAGCATAGATAGCCTGCTAGCCGAAGGCCCTGAATTAATTCCTGAACCCTCGACATCCCTTTTATTCAGCCTGAGTAGTATTGCCCTGCTCCTCAGACGCAGAAGGTAAGTCCACTCTACTCGGCCTTGTAGAGCCTCTCCAAGACAGGCTCCATAGTCTTGGCCCAGACTTCATAGCCTGCCTGGTTTGGGTGCACGTCATCCCGTCTGAGTTTGTCACCGAAGTGTCCGTTCTGATCCGCGAACTCTGAACTCATGTCCAAAAACGTCCGGTAATCTCGTTCAGGCAATTCAGACAGCAGCTTATTAATCTCCCGAATAGGCTCCAGATGCTTGGGATTCTTCCTGGGCAGGACACTCAAAAGCAGCACCTTGCTGTCAGGTAGCTGGTCGTGTATCGTTTCACAGATCAAATGAATCGCCTCGACAATCTCCTCCGGCGTATTTGCCCTCGCATTCTTCGTACCAGTGAGGTTGTTGGTACCAATCATCAGAACAACGACCTTTGGGTGTATCCCTTCCAGCTCACCATTCTGAATTCTCCATAGGACATTCTGGGTCCGATCCCAGCCAAAGCCCAGATTAATGGCATTGCGTTGGCCGTAATACTGGCTCCAGACCTTATGACCAATGGCGACAGAGGATTTGGGCTCACCACCAAACATATGCGTGACTGAGTCCCCTATGAAAACCAGGTCTACCTTTTGCTTTTTCTTCACCAGCTCAAGCACGGCTTTGTGCCGCTGGTGCCAGTCATAGAAATCATTCTCCAGTTTCTGCTTGGGCTCTATCGCCGAATTCTGGGTGACAGCCACGCCTTCTTCCGCGTGAACTCCCCCAATGGATAAACTCAGTAAAATTGGAATCAAACCGAGCATTTTCGCACAGCTATTTCTCATGACTATTATTACCTTAATTGGACGATCTATCTTACAGATGAACTTCTCTTAGGCTCCTAAAAATAAAATGCCCCAGGGAATCCCTGAGGCATAAAATAAGTCTATTGAACAATCAAACTAGAGGGAGAGAAGCTTCTCCTTGAGAGACTCTTTGGTGACGTTTGCACCAACGATTTGATCCTTCACTTCCCCATCCTTAAAGAACAGGAGGAATGGAATAGAGCGAACACCGTACTTGGCTGCAAGGTCGCGGGCATTATCTACCTCAACCTTACCTACTTTAGCGGCATCACCAACGTCGTTTGCGAGCTCATCAATCACTGGAGCGATCATCTTACATGGACCACACCACTCTGCCCAAAAATCTACCAGAACAGGTTTATCTGACTGGAGTACCTCTGCTTCGAAATTTGCTTCGTTCAATTCAAGTGCCATGATCGGAATATGCCGCGCCTCTCTAAAACGTCAAGAGCCGCCGTGTGCTTTTTTACACTCGGCGGCTCTGATTAAAAATCGGTCTTCGTGACTCCGATTACTTCACGCTTTGGTTGCCAGATGTGATAGCAATGGCAAGTACTCCACCAGCGAGAACTACGAGAATAATTGGTAGTAACATAATCTATAATCCTTTCAGTTAGTTTTACTCGTCGCCAGAGAACAGTGATCCGAATTCACCGTTGTACTTAGAGTCCATCCAGACCTTGGCCTGCTGGAACTGGGCAAAGAGCACGAAAAGTGAAACGAGGAAGGCTGCGACAGCCAAACCTGCTGCTGCATTCCCACCACGACCTGCTGATGACTCTTCATCAACAACTGTCTGGATAGTTGGTGCTTGTGTAGCACTAGGTCCGTCATCTGAAAGCTGCTGAGTCTGCTCAAGCTGGACAGTAGCCTTAGGAAGAGGCTGGCTGGAACCTGGCTTGGAAAGTGGCTGAGTTGCAAGAGGCACAGTCGCTGGGCCTGTAGGAGCAGAACCAGTATTAAGCTTTACGGTTGGAGCTGCTGCAGGCGGCTTAGGTGCACCTACTCCACCACCGAGTGGAATTGTTGGCGCTGGAGCCGGAGGAGCTGCTGGACCATCTTTCTTCGCTTCCGCTGCATCTTCTGCCTTGAGAGTCACACGCATGGTCTCCTGCTTGAGAGGGACGGCGGATGTCACGTCTGGAAGATCTGGGCTCTTTGGCGGTGACGGAGGCTTCGGCGCGGATGGTGCCGGCGGCTTCGGAGGAGTTGGCGCAGCATCTGATGGAGCAGCCGGAGTTGTAGGCTGTGGACCAGTTGCAGATGATGGGCTGGACTTCAAAGTCACTCGTACAGTCTCCTTACGAAGAGGTACTGCGGAAGTCTTCCTCACTGGTTGAGATTTTTCGTCTTTATTTTCTTCGCTCATCCTTCGATGGGTTTCGTTAGGTGTGTAGATTGGCAGGAATGGAATCTTCCCACATAAAAGGTATTAACAATTAACCTTGTCCCTCCCCCTGATGTCAAACCTGCAAACTATTTTTTTCACGGCTGCAGCCTGCCCACTTCTTGACCAGACACCACAACAGCCCGCAGACCATTGATAATCAGAGAGATAATTTAAGACCAGCTTAACTATCAAGCAACTCTAGGAACTGGGGAAGAACTTTGCGGAAGAGGGAATTTTTGCCGCCACGGGACAATTGGTCCGCCACGAGTTCCTCCACCTTTTCGCTATCCGCCGGAGCATGAGCCTCCACACGGTGCCCTTCCACCTCCAGATACTGACTGAGCAGACTGGAGCCCTTTTCCTTGCTGACCTTGACATGAACTCCAGGAGACAAGATCTCCAGTTCACCCACTTGGGCTGAATGCTCATCCAGCATCAAGCATGCATCAAGCAGTTCTCCATTGGACTTCTCAAAACGGAAGCTGTTCGCACATCCATCACTGACCAAATCCTTGGAAAGTTTCCAGCCAGCCTGCACGGCCAGCCAGGCAAGCAACTGAAGACCTGAGGCCTGATTGTCAGGGTGGCAGGTAATTTTGACCTTCTGGATAGCCAGAAGCGTGTCCTGTAAAACAGGATCATCATACAAAGCTGCGACGGCGAGACGGAAATGGTAGGTACGCGTCCAGGATAGATCCTGTACCACCAGCGGGCTATCCTTCATAGCAGCTTGAATCATGCCAAACTGCTGTTGAGGGTCCTCCCACTGAGAACTGTCGACTACGAGGCGGTCAATCAGACTATAGAGCCTCTCATTGAAGCGCTCGGAGAGCTCGCCCTGCCACCAGAACACCAATGGCAGATCACTATTCAGGTGTGAAAATACGGTATTTCGCAGACGACCGATCGCCTTGCCAGTCAAATGAAAAGCCAGCTGCTCACAGCAGATGGACTTACGGCCGTGCGCCAGATGGCAATGTGCCGTGATCCAAGCACGGATGGAAGTATCTGCCGCCTTGCGATCAATCCCGATCAGGATGGCCCTGCAGGCATGCTCGCGAGTAATCTCGCGAACGATATCAGAATTCGCAGCCAGCGCGTTCGCATCCTCAGAATAAACCGCAAAGTTAATCAGAGACGCATTCGTACGCGCATCATCAGCTTCCCAGAGCTTTCTCAACTCCTTGTCAATGGAGCCGATGGATACCTCCATGCCCAAGTCAGCTGTATTTAGAGTATCTGCCATAGTGATCGTCTATCCGCGTTAGAGTCTTCTCCAGGTGTGACCTGATTTCTCCAGAAGTTCATCTGCCGCCTTCGGCCCCCAGCTACCAGCTGTGTACTCCGCCATTTCGGGCGCATTGCTGGATTCGTGCCAGGCACGCTCGATGTGGTCGATAAATTTCCAAGCTTCCTCCACCTCGTCACGACGAGCAAAGAGGGTCGCATCACCAGCCATCGCATCAAGCAGCAAGCGCTCGTAGGCTTCTGGACTGCCTTTGCCAAAGCTTGTTGAATAATGGAAATCCATTTTCACCGGCTCCAAGCGGAGACTTGCCCCCGGCAGTTTAGATACCATACGGAGGGAAATACCCTCGTCTGGCTGAATACGTATCACCAGCACGTTACCACCGGTAGCGGCACCAGGGATGGCATTGAAAAGTACATTCGGTGGAGACTTGAAGTGTATGGAGATCTCCGTGGCCTTCTTCGGAAGACGTTTACCCATTCTCACGTAGAATGGCACACCACTCCAACGCCAAGTATCAATCATCACGCGCAGGGCCACATAGGCCTCGGTCATAGACTCAGGGTCCACGCGATCTTCCTCACGATAACCAACCACAGACTTGCCGTCCACATGCCCCGCAGCATATTGGCCGCGAACCACATTTTCATTCACGAGTTCAGGCGTATCCCACTGTCTCATGGAACGCAGGACCTTTACTTTTTCATCGCGAACACCGTCGGCACTCAGGTCTGTCGGCGGCTCCATGGCCACTAGGCTGAGAAGCTGCAAGAGGTGGTTCTGAATCATATCACGCAGGGCTCCAGCCTTGTCATAGTAGCCACCACGGCCACCCTCCATACCAAGGTGCTCGGCACAGGTAATCTGGATCTGGTCAATGTGCTGATTGTTCCAGAGTGGTTCAAAAATGGAATTAGCAAAGCGCAGCACCATGATGTTCTGGGCTGTCTCTTTACCGAGATAGTGGTCGATACGGTAGGTATCTTTCTCCTCAAAGGTGTGATTTACCACCTGATTGAGATGTTGGGCTGATGGCAGGTCTGTACCAAATGGCTTCTCCACGATCACACGCGCCCAGCAGCCGTCAGCGGCTTGGTTCAAGCCCGCAGCCTTGAGATTCTCAAGAATCTCGTCAAAGAATTCAGGGGCACTTGCAATGTAAAAGAGGCGGTTACCTTTACCACCACGATCACGATCAATTTCATCCAGTCTCTCGGCCAGACGCTTGTAGCCATCCAAATCAGTAAATTCACTCTGATGGTAGTGCACGGTCTGCTCGAAGTCTGCCCAGATCGCTTCATCGTGCCCATTGCGGGAAACTTCACGATTGAGTTCTGCAAGTCCCTCACGGAATACAGCATCACTCTTATCACGGCGCGCGAAACCAATAATCTTCACACCTGGAGGCAATTCTCCGTCCACAGCTAGATTGTAAAGCGCAGGCACGAGCTTGCGGTGCGTAAGGTCGCCAGTAGCTCCAAAAATAACTACGGAACATGCCTCCGCTCTGGAACGGGATACAAGGTCTTCTCTGAAAGGATTGCTCATTGCTGCGGACACCATTGCCTAACGCTCCCAACTAGCCAAGTGGGAACTATGCCTTTTCACCTAGTTTTTTTTGTCATCGTACAAAACACGCACACGCTCTATATATTTAACACAGCGTGGCCCACTTTGCACCTAGATAGACATGGTTTCCAAGCTATACCAATTTCTGCAGATCCGTGTCTTTTTGGCCTAATCGACACGCAAGCCTAGCAATGCAAACAAGGGCTCCATGCTAGATTCCTTGGCTTCAAACTCCTCCATGGCAGCCACCAAGATTTGCATGGCCTCCCGATCATCCGCCACACGGCGCCCCAGTTGATCCTTTGCGTACAAGAGCCTATCCATGACTTTGATGTATTCAGCACGGTTTCTCTGCCTGAGCTCTGCAGTCACTTCATCCAGGTCTTCTGCCTGTTCAGCTATCTGTAGCAGATCATCTCCAATCTTGGTGATTTCCACCGCAGCCTCACCAGCCGACTCAGCATCTTTTACCGAACTCAAAGCCTCCGCCATGTCGACGTACTTTGCCAGAATCTGATCGGCTAGCTGAGTAGGCTGCACCTTGCTCCCACAGGCGGTGAGCATGAGGAAAGCCGCCAACAAACTTATCTGTCTCAATATCTGCTTCATACTTCTCCTAGCATAAACGCTACAAAGGACATCCCCTTAGACAACAATTTTGAAGTCAACCAACTGCTGCTCGATGTCCACCCGGGAGATCTGCACAGGCACCTTTTGACCAATAGCCAATTCCTTCCCCTTACCTCCTGAGTAGCGCATGGCATGCATTTCCAGCCTCCAATCGCCACGAGGGAAATCCATCACTTTTACGAGCCCTTTCACTTGCATGTCGAGAATCTCTACGAAAAGCCCCATACGTACCACATCCGTGATGATCCCCTCAAAGACCGGAGGATTGCTCTCACGGGTGAGATTCAGCAAATACTCCATCATCTTCATCTTCTTGGATTCATTCTCCGCTTCGGCACTCTTACGCTCTGTATCCGATATGTGCTGAGCCACGTCTTCCAGGATGGCCATTTTCGGCACCCTATCCGGCTTCTCCGGCCTGTTGACAAGAACCCCTTGCAAGGCCCGGTGTACTATCAAGTCAGCATACCTGCGGATAGGACTGGTGAAGTGACAATAGTCCATTTTAGCCAAACCATAATGCCCCAGACTCTCTGTACCGTATGCCGCCCTCTTCAGGCTTTTTAGCAAACCCAATTTGATCGACTGCTCCAAAGGACTACCTTTGGCTGCTTTCAGCAATTCCTGGACATGCTTCTTATTGGTTAAATCCCCGGCCCGGAAACCATGAATACGCGCCAGTTCAGCAAACTCATAAAGCCTGTCAGCATCCGGATCTTCATGCACCCGGAAAATAGCATTCCTACGCTGCATCTTCAGCTCCACGGCCACCGCCTCGTTCGCTGCCAGCATGAACTCTTCAATCATCTGGTGACTCTCGTCATAATCCACTTTTCGGATACCAACGGGCTTCTTGGTGGTCTCATCGAGCACCACCCTAACCTCTGGCATGTCGAGATCCAGTGAGCCATGATCAAAGCGGCGTTTACGCAGGACCGCCGCTAGCTTCCAAGCCTCGCGGAGGCTAGCGCCTATTTTGCCGCCATCCTCTCGCCCCTGCATCATCTCCTGGGCCTCTTCGTAGGAGAGCTTGGCCTTACTGTGAATGACCGCATCACAAAAGCGCGCTTTGATACGCTTGCCAGATTGATCAAAGCGCATCACGGCACATTTCGTCAATCGATCCACTTCCGGGCGCAAACTGCACATATTATTGGAGAGTTTCTCCGGCAGCATGGGAATCACCCGGTCCACGAGATAGGTGCTATTCCCGCGCTTCTCCGCTTCCAGGTCCAATGCCGACCCCGGCTTCACATAGTGAGACACATCAGCAATGTGCACGGCCAGCTCCCAGCCATCCTTCAAAGGCCTGACAACCACGGCATCATCATGATCCTTCGCGTCACCTGGGTCGATAGTCACGATCAGCTCCTTTCTCCAATCCTCACGGCGAGCAATTTCATCCTCGGGCAACACTTCAGGGACCGATGCCGCCTCTTTCTGGACAGCATCCGGGAAATCAGTCTGAAGTCCGTGTTTGTGAATGACGGAAATGATGTCGACACCGGGATCATCGGGCCAACCAAGCACTTTGGTCACCCGCCCCACAGGCATGGCATCACGGTTAGACCAGTCCAGCATCTCCACGGCGACTACTTGACCACTTTTGGCAGCGGTAGGTTCACTTAACTCAACGGTACCAGGAAGATTCTCGCTCTCCGGTTGCACAAACTTGAACTTACGTTTCTCCAGATAAGTGCCGATGAAGATCGGATTCCGCCGCTCCAAGATTTTCACCACTCGACCACTGGCTTCATCGCGGTACTCGTCCTCCGAGACCTTAGGCTTCGGGGCTCCCTTGCCTTTTTTACCCTTCACATGCTTCCCTCCGCGACGTCGGTTAACATGCTGCACCCACTCCGGCGGGCCTGTACGCTCCACTTTGACCTCCACACGATCATCATCCATCGCCACTCCCGTATGTCGCGGAGAGACTTTGACCCGATCGTTCTTATCCATCTCAAAACCACTATCGATGTTGCCTTGATTGCGCTTATCCAAGTAGACCCAGGCAAATCCTTTAGGATGAAACTTCAGTGTACCCACTAAATGAGATTTCCTGTTTTTACGCAGCTCAAAACGGGCTTTCTTACCCATGCTAATCTCCCCCTCGCTCTCCAGCTTACGTAGCACACTGCGCATCTTCGAGCGTTCATCACTGGGAATCTGTAACTTTCTTGCCAATTCTGACTTATTCATCGGCTGATAGTTCTTGGATTGCATCAGCTTGATAATACGACTCCTCAGTTTCTCCATATCCCCATGCTGACTCGTCTAACGAGTCTCGGCAATAGAAGTTTTCACATTGCCACCAGGTATTGAGCGTGATACATTTATTGTATGCACAATGTCACCTCAACAGGGGTATTTTCCCTGAAAGTGAGATTGCAGCCTGAGAAATTTCCTGCCATTCATACTGCCTAATCCCAATCAAGCAGCTCTCAATCAAGATCAGACAAGTCACTTTCAGCCTTGCCTGAGAAAGATTAAAAGCTCATCAAATACATAAACCTACAACCATCATACCGTAAGAGCACCGACTTACGGTCTTCTAGAAAACATGAAAAATCCAATCCATCCACGTAGCCGCAAGGGATTCACACTTGTCGAGCTTCTCGTCGTTATTGCCATCATTGCCGCATTGGCAGCTATTTCCATTCCTGGTGTGAACGCAATTATGAGAAACGCCAGAGTCACCGAAGGTCAAAAGATGGCTAAAGACCTCGTATTCTCGATTGAGAGTTTTGAGAAAGATTACGATTACCTTCCTTACCCAGCCAACGAATCAGCCCCAGATAGCGACACCAAGTATGTCCTCAACCTTGGCGGCGACTTGCTCAATGTTCTCGTCGGTGGTGAAGACGAGGTAAACACCAAGAGCACTGCCTATTTTAACGTCAGACAAACTGACAAAAAGACCAACGGCCTTGAATACAGCGGCGACAAACCTGTCGCGCTCTGGGATCCATTTGGCAGCCCATTCGAAGTCCTGATCGACTATGATTATGACAAAGAGCTGAGCCCAATGGAAATCCATCAGAAAATCAGCAAAGACAGAAACGGTGCTAACCTTACGATCCGTGGAGAAAGCGCCATCGCCGCCTCTCCAGGTGCCAACGAAGACTGGAACTACTCTGACTGGAACGAAAACCACGCGATCACTACTTGGTAACGTACCAGTTATCCGAATTTACTTTATCCACAAAAGCACGTGCTTCCATGCACGTGCTTTTTTATTTCAGGCTGAATGGACTGAATAATGTTCACTCTTCGCTCTCTTTTAGATAAAACCGCAGGTGATTATCGCTAGCATCGTAACTGTTCACGCCAATAAAACCAATTTTAGCATTCTATGAATAAATCTACACCCTTGATCGCCGCTCTGGGCATCGCCACCGTTGGCGGCCTGGTTCTGGCCAAGAAAGAGACGAGCCAAGCCAATACTGAGCTCCTCGAATCGGCCAAGACCGATGACAGCCGGGCCGAAGGCAAAGCCCGCAAATGGGCTCATGACATGTCGGACATCAAGCAGGATGAGAAAGTCGTCTACGGCACCCTCCCTAACGGCATGCGCTATGTCATCCAGAGAAACCAGCTACCTCCAGGCCGCGTCAGCATGCGCCTCCACGTAGATGCAGGTTCCTTGAACGAAGCCGAGGATCAGCGTGGAGTTGCCCACTTCCTCGAGCACATGGTCTTCAACGGCACCAAGAACTTCCCAGATGCAACCAAACTCATTCCGCAGATGCAGCGCCTGGGAATCGCCTTTGGTGCCCACGCCAATGCCTACACCTCCTTTGACGAGACTGTCTACATGCTCGATCTTCCTAACAACGAGAAATCTACCTTGGATCTCGCCTACGGCGTGATGGGAGACTTCGCTGACGGCGCCCTCCTGACCAATCAGGAAATCGATGAAGAGCGCGGCGTGATCGCTTCAGAAAAAACGTCTCGTGACTCAATCGGCCTGCGCATGATGGAGAAGCAATTCAGTGAGCTTCTCCCGAAATCTCTGTTAGCCAAACGTTTTCCTATCGGCACCGATGAGGTAATTGCCAATGCGCCTCGTGAACGCTTTGTGGATTTCTACACACGCTTCTACACCCCTGAAAAGATGACCTTCATCCTCGTGGGTGACATCGATGTAGCCGCCGCAGAGCAGCGCATCACAGACATCTTTGGCGGCATCAAGAACCCAGAGAAACCAGGACCTAAGCCATCACTGGGCGACCTTTCCACAAAGAAAGGGTTTCAGACCGCAGTATTTACAGACAAGGAACTGACCAGTACGGATGTCTCCCTTCTCCGTATCTCCAAGCATGACTACAAGGTGGATACCAAGGAGAAAAGAGCCGGCAACCTGCCCCTCTCAGTGGCTAACTCCATCATCTCTCGCCGCTTCAGCAAGATTGCCAAGGAAGAGAACTCACCTATCGTCTCTGGCTCAGCTTCCCGCAGCGTGCTCTTCAGAGAACTTGAGCTTGGCTCCATTGAGGTAACGGCCGCCAATGACGACTGGCAGAAAGCTTTGCCAGTTCTGGAGAACGAATTCCGCAAGGCCAACGAGTTCGGCTTCACCCAGTCAGAAATCGACGAAGTGGTCGCAAACTTGATCAATTCCTACGAGCGACAGGTTGAGACAGCCCCTACCCGCAAATCACCAGCCATCGCATCTTCCCTGGCACAGCACGTTCACGGTGATTATGTCTACTCCACCCCTGAAACAGACCTTGATATCCTCAAGGAAAACCTCAAGGGGGTGACCAAGGAATCCGTTCACAAGGCATTCAAAGACTTCTGGAGCACCGATGACGTCACTCTGGTATTTTCCGGCAAGTCCGCGCCCGAGAACGCCGAAAACCTTCTCAAGGAAACCTACGCTAAAGCCAAGGAAAACAAAGTGGATGCCCCTGAGGAAAAAGAGCTGGGCGAATTCGCCTACAGTAGTTTTGGCAAGGCTGGCACCATCAAAGAATCCAAGCATGTTGAAGACTTGGATCTTTACCAACTCACTCTCTCCAATGGAGTGAAGGTCAACTACAAGAAGACCGACTTTGACAAACACAGCATCAGCATGATCGCTCGCTTTGGTAATGGTAAGCTCGGTATGCCAAAAGATAAACCAGGTCTGGACACTCTCGCTGGCTCTATCTTCACCGCAGGCGGGCTCGGCAAGCACAGCTCGGAAGATCTGAAGACTCTCCTGGCAGGCAAGGATTGCGGCGTAGGATTCGGTATCGACGATGACTCCTTCACCTTGGGCGGTAGCACGACACCAGACGACCTAGAGCTACAGCTTCAGCTTTTGGCAGCTTATCTTACGGATCCAGGGTTCCGCCCGGAAGCTGAACGTCAGTTCAAAGCGGTACTTCCACAGATCTATGCCCAGCTCCAGCACACTCAGGCAGGCCCTATGGCCAAGATGAACAGCTGGCTCCACGGTGAAGACGGCCGTTTCGTCTTCCCTGAGATGGAACAAGCCAAAGCCCTAACCACTGAGGACGTGAAAAACTGGATTACCCCAGAACTCAACAACTCTCCTCTCGAAATTTCGATCGTCGGGGACTTTGATGTGACCACTCTAGAGAAAGCCCTCTGCTCTACCCTGGGAGCTCTTCCTGAGCGCAAGGGCGGCAAGGAACTTACTGCTGATGCAAACGTGATCACCCCTCCAGAAACACCTGCGGAGAAAGAGTTTAACTTTGACAGCACACTGGACACAGGTGTTTCCATCGTTCTCTGGAAAGCTGACGATGCCACTGACCGCGACATCAAAAAAGTTCGCCGCGCTGGCATCCTCTCGGAAATTTTGTCTGATAGACTACGTGTAACTCTTCGCGAAAAACTAGGCGAAGCCTACAGCCCGAGTGCTCAGGCAGATCTTTCCACCACATTCAAGAATGTGGGTATCGTGCTCGCCTACAGCCCAGGCAAGCCAGTCAACAGCAAGAAAGTCACTGACGTGATTGTTGAGCTCGGGGCTGAATTTGCTGAGAAGGGAGCCACACAGGACGAACTGGAAAGAGCCTTGAAGCCACGCCTTTCCATGCTCGCCAAGACACTTCGCCAGAATTCCTATTGGCTGGGCTCCGTGATGGATCAGTCACAGCAGTACCCTGACAAACTGGAGTGGGCCCGCAGCCGTGACA
Source organism: Rubritalea squalenifaciens DSM 18772 (assembly GCF_900141815.1). Lineage (NCBI taxonomy): Bacteria > Pseudomonadati > Verrucomicrobiota > Verrucomicrobiia > Verrucomicrobiales > Rubritaleaceae > Rubritalea > Rubritalea squalenifaciens. The sequence continues at coordinate 380,590 of NZ_FQYR01000005.1, read as the reverse complement.
ATGATTACCAAAACATTAAGCTGGAGGAGATTAACTCTTTGGCCAAGAAATTCCTGACTAAAGACAGAGTCATGAGGGTGAAAATCGCCCCAAAAAACTAATATAGCCTCCACCAAAATTCACCCCTAACTAATTACTGGCCAGCAGCTTGAACTGCTGGCCAGTATTAGCTTTACACACCTGCTTAGGAATGTTGCTCTTTGATGATAAACCCTTACTTTCATCAACAAAGTAAAACCTAGCATGAAAAAATCCATCACCACACTTGCTGTCCTTGCCAGCACCTCTCTGATCAGCTCGATGCATGCTGATGTGTTCGTCCTTAAAGACGGCACCAAACTTGAAGCAGATATCATTTCTGAGAAAAGTGACTCATACGTACTCAGTGTCGAAGTCGTCAAGGGCATCAGAGACGAAAGGACCGTCAAGAAAAGCGATATCAGTGATATCATCCAGTCCGACCCTTCTATCCAAGATTTTGAAGAGCTTAAGAAGCTGACCCCGACCCCAGATCTGGTCGAAGCAGACGATTATCAGCGAGTGCTAGATAACATCGTCAACCCTTTCATCGAGAAATACCCTAAGTCAAAGCTTCTGCCAAAAGCCCAAGAAATTAAAGCGGAGCTGGAGACTGAAATGAAAGCCATCGCTGAAGGCGGCATCAAAATGAATGGTAAAATCATCAGCCCCGCTGAGAGGCAGATGGATCTCTATAACATTGATGCCAGCATCAAGTACGAGCAAATGAACCGCCTCGCCAAGTCCCGAGCTTTCAGCTCAGCGATGAGAGAGTTCGAGACCCTGGAAAAGCAATACAGGCACACCAAAGCTTTCGAGAAAGCACTAGACCTCGCCGCCTCCATGCTTCCAGCCTACAAGGCTCAGCTCGAGCAAATGATCAGTAATGCTGACGATGCAGTCAAACAGCGCGACATCGCTCTCGAGCGCATGGATCATAGTGATCGACTTCGTACTGAGCGCATGTTTGCCGCAGAGGAGGACAAGTACCAAAAAGCCATGGCCGAGGCCAAGGCCAGCGAGACACGCTGGATTCCTGTGAACCGCTATCACAAGAAAGAAATGGAATCCGCGCGTAGAGTCCTCGTCCGGGAGATCGGCCGCATTTCCGAACTTCGCAGTGAAGAGACAAAGGACGCAGGTGCCGCATTCCATGCTGTCATGACTCACTTGGATAAGAACGAACTCGAGCTTGCCAAGGACAGCTTTAAGGACTTTAAAAGAGCTCGTCCTCCGAAGGATTACCAGCTCATCCTCGTCGAGAAGCTCAAATCTGCCGAAGAAACCATGAGGCAGCTCGAAGAGGAGAAAAGGCGTGAAGCTGAAGAAGAGGCTCGTAAAGCCGAGGAGGAAGCACGCAAAGCCGCCGAGGAAGCAGCCAAGGCTGCTGAAAAGGGCGGCAAAAAAGAAGGGAAAGGCAAAGACAAGAAATAGTCTCTCCTTTCTCGCTCACCACTAACCACCAGCCGGAATCAACCGGCTGGTAAAAACAACACATCATGCGCAAAGCATCCCAACAGCGAGACACAGCAGAGACCAAGATTAAGCTCAGCCTTAATCTAGATGGCACAGGAGAATCTAAGATCGAAACTGGTATTCCTTTCTTCGATCACATGCTTACTCTCTTCTCTCGCCACAGTCTGATTGATTTGGATGTTTATGTGGATGGAGACGTCGAGGTGGATTTCCACCACACGGTAGAAGACACAGGCATCGTACTTGGTGAGTGCATCAAGGCTGCCCTTGGAGACAAAAAAGGTATCCGCCGTTATGGCCATGCCTACTTGCCAATGGACGAAACCCTGAGCCGAGTCGTGATCGATCTCTCCAACCGCCCACATCTGGAATTTCGTTTCCCTGAGAACACACCAGACGCACAAAACTTCCCCTTCTCTCTAGTAGAGGAATTCTTCCGTGCAGTGTCCTGTAACCTGCGTGCCAATATTCACGCCGAGGTTCTCTATGGCCGTGATGGACACCATATCGCTGAGTCTCTGTTCAAAGGATTGGCTCGCTCACTGCGTGACGCGGCTGAAAACGACCCTCGCGTGACAGGCATCCCGTCCACCAAAGAAGTTCTCTAGCCTCCCAGAGCTGACATGAAAATCGGTATCATCGATTACGGAGCAGGCAATCTCCAGAGCGTACTCAATGCCTTTCATGCGCTTGAGGCAGACGCCGTTCTCATCACCAGTCCAGAGGAACTAACAGATATCACCCATCTGGTGCTTCCCGGACAAGGAGAGTTTGGTGACTGCGCGCGCAAGCTTGAAGCCTCAGGTATGACCGGATCTATCAAGGACTGGATCACTGCGGACAAGCCCTTTCTTGGCATCTGTGTGGGCTATCAGCTCCTCTTTGAAGGTAGTGATGAATCTCCAGAGACCCCTGGATTAGGTATCTTTAAAGGCCAGAACGTACGCTTTGAGCAGGAGCCTGGACTTAAGATTCCTCACATGGGCTGGAACGCTGTCAAACCCACTCATCCGGATCACCCGATGTGGAACGGCCTCGATCAGCTTCCCTACTTTTATTACGTGCATTCCTACTTTCCCAAGGCAGAAGAAAAGGAATGGATCGCCTGTACAACAGAATACGGCTCCCAGATTTTTGATGGAGCAGTGGCCCGCGGCAAACTGATCGCGACCCAGTTCCACCCTGAGAAGTCCCAGCACGCAGGCCTTCAACTTCTGAAAAACTTCCTAGCCTTGGGCTAGGGAGCTTTTCCCTTTTTATTCGCCGAGTTTGCGCATCAGCGCTTCCTCCATGGCTTTCTCCACCAAGACGGCCGCCATGTGCTCTGTCGCCTTGTCCAGGCGCTGCACCGCAGCCTTTAGAGGATTCGGCTCCCCCCCTTCTAGCGCAGCTCTCACGGCAGCTTCAGCTGAACGGATTTCTTCCAGTTCGGCTGGTTCCATGACATCCTGTACTTGTGCCAGCCCCATTTCTACGGCGGGCAATAGTTCCTCGGCCTTCAGTCTGGCTTCGGTAAAAATACGCTCTGCCATATCCTCAAAGGCATAATCCACACTCTCACTGACCATCTTTTCCACGTCTGAGTCATCCACATCGACGGCAGCACTATTGATCTCGAGGACGGTATCTTTGCCGGTACTCACGTCCCTAGCAAGTACCTCAAGGATTCCGTTTTCATCGATGGAAAACTGCACACCAACGCGCGCTTGACCTTTGGGAGCAGGATCAAAGGACACATCAACACTACCAAGTTCCCAGTTATCCCGAGCCATCTCACGCTCGCCTTGAAGCACGCGGACACGCATCATCTCTTGATTGGCTATGGCATTGGTAAACATCTCACCAGCCTTACACGGGATGGTTGTATTTCGCGGTATCAGGACATTCATCAGCCCACCGAAGGTTTCGATTCCCAGGCTGAGTGGCGTCACATCCAAGAGAACCATGTCTCTCAGAGCTCCGCTCATGACTCCCCCCTGAATCACTGCACCGATCGCCACCGCCTCGTCTGGATGCTGACTTGAATCTGGCTCTCGCCTGAAAACACGTCCCACTAAATCTCTCACAGCAGGAATACGCGTAGAACCACCAACCAGAACGACAGCATTCAGATCTCCCTCAACATCTTTAATGCCCGCGTCGGCAAGTACTCTCCTACATAGCCCCTCTGTCTTTGCGATTACAGGTCTCATCACTCGCTCCAGTGTGTCCCTGGTAATCTCCAAATTCACATGAAAGTTTTCCCTGAAAAATGGAATGCTGAGTCCCACCCTGTCAGCCTCAGTAAGCTTTTCTTTCACAAGCTTCGCTTCATCTAACAATCGCTGTCTCTCTTGATTAGCGAGATTATCAAAACTTTCACCCGTATCTAACTGACTCCAGCACCACTGAGCCAGAGCTTCATCAATATCATCCCCACCAAGACGGGTATCACCTGCAGTAGCCAGGACTTGAAACACACCTTCATGCAACTCGAGCACAGAGATATCAAAGGTGCCACCTCCCAGGTCATAAACTGCTACACGGCTTTTCTCACCCAATTTGTCCAAGCCATAGGCTAAGGCTGCAGCAGTTGGCTCACTGACGATTCGCATCACCTCAAGCCCAGCTAATTCACCGGCTTGCTTGGTAGCATTCCGCTGTGCATCATTGAAGTAGGCAGGCACGGTAATCACCGCCTTGCTGACGCTTCTCTCCAATTGCGTTTCAGCTACCTGCTTGAGATGCTTCAAGATCTCTGCACTGATTTGCACAGCTGTATAGTCACCACCATTGAGCTCAAAAGCGGGCACACCGTCTTGTTGCTCCTTAAATGGTACACAGAAGTCTTCATCTGCCACCTCTGCATACCTTCTCCCCATGAAGCGCTTGATGCTTGTCGCCACCTGAGCGCCAGCGCCACGCCTATGTAGAGCAGATTTACCCACCTCGACATCACCATCTTGTCCTACCCAAACTGCGCTGGGTACGATGCGTGAACCATCCTCTCCTGCCAGCAAAATAGGAAATCCGCTCTCTACTACACCCACGGCAGAGTTTGTCGTACCCAGGTCAATTCCGATGATGTCATCAGCCATGCCCCTAGCTAGCCACTGACTATGAGGATATCAAAGAAGAAATTGGATTCCTCCTGATTTACTCTCAGTAAGAGCCTTCATCCAATCTTCATGTTCAGCGAAATAATGCACTTTTTTTGCAGCATCCCGCAACTGGCAGAATCTTGCGGGGTTTTATAAGTACTCCACCCGGAGAAACAACCAACCAACAATATGAAAAAATCTATACTGCTTATCACAGCCGCAGCTGCCTGCCTGCCAATGCTTTCCAACGCTGAAGACGGAAAGAAAAAAGAGCGCAAGCACAGAGATATCCCTGAAGCCATCCTCAAAAAGTTCGACAAAGATGGTGACGGAAAACTCAACGAAGAAGAGCGCAATGCCCTCAAGGCCGAGCGTGAAGAAAGGCACAAAGCCATGCTTGAGAAGTACGATACCGACAAAGACGGTAAACTCAGCAAAGAAGAGCGTGAGGCCGCCATGAAAGCGTGGCGCCAAAAGGTCCTTACCGAGTTCGACGCTGATGGCGACGGAAAGCTCAGCGATGAGGAAGCTAAAACAGCTCGCACCACACTCCGTGAACGCGGTGAGCACGCACCATTCATGCGCCGCGACCGTCATCGCGACCACGACAGAAAAAGACGTGGAGGCGATAAGCCACGCGGTGGAGACAAACCAAAAGATCTCTAATATTAACTCGATGAGAGAGTAATTCGCCTGCCAGACGATGAGCTTTCAAACCCGAGTGTAATAAATTCCCGAGAAACGCCATTCTTTCTCGGGAATTTCCCTATTTTTTGGGGACCTATACCAGGTCTTCAAAATCCTAGACCAAAATGAAAACAGCAACAAAAGTCATTGCTCTTGTAGCAATCCTCGCAGTACCGGCTTTTGCCGATGGTGACCAAAACGAAAAGGACACCAAACCAGACAAGTGCAAGTTCGATACCAATGGTGACGGCAAGGTTTGTAAGAAAGAGTTCAAGGCTGCCATGCAAGCCTGCATCAAAAAACACGATGCTGACGGCGATGGCAAGTTAAGCAAGGAAGAGAAGAAGGCCGCCAAACAGGCCGGCGACCTTCCTTCAAAGCCGAAACACGGCGGGAAGAAAACGAAGAACGATAAGCAGTAATTCTTCTCACATTTCCTCAGATAAATCTATCCCTCAGCATGATTCTTGCTGAGGGATTTTTTGCTACTAAGCATCAAGGAAGCTGCTCGATCTTAAGCTCCCAGAAGTATTTGTCGGAACTGAGATCCCCATCAATGACCGTGATCGTCTTGGCTTCGGAATCCACAGTCGCCGTGACATCTGCACCGCCTGGAATGACTTCTAGACCAGTGTCCATATCCAGGCTGTAGCGTGAGGTAAAGCTCATCAGGTCGGAGTCGTTACGCTCAATGACGTACTTGATATCAGTAACATCTGGTTCGTACGCAAAGGTCAGTTTCATTTTGTAACCGCCCCCACCATCCGGAATCAGCTCGGCGGAGAGTACTGAACCTGACTCTACTGCTGTTGGAGATAGCCCAGTGGCATACTCTACACCATTTGCATTCGTATCGTCTTCTGCATTACCGCTAAAGGCATCATCCTCTCCTACAGGAATAGTTTCCAGCGACCAGAGTGTGTACCCTGTCCGGTGTCCGTTCTCGTAAGCTCCCAGATCCGGTGCACTACCGACCACACGTTCATAGCCTCTCTGGTCATGTTCCGGGGTATCATCAGATTCGTTTCCTGCATCAATCGCAGGCGATCCGGCGGCCAAATAAATGGTTTGCGTGGCTCCACCATGATTTCCGAGGCTACCCATGAGCGGATCTACTTTGGAAATCATGGTTCCCACCAAAGGACCCGCTGGGAACAAGCTTTCTGCGGTCGTATTGTCACCTACCAAATTGGGTGCAGACGTATCAATCAGTGCCGAGCCCCCTCCATCAACATATTGGATATCTGAGAACAAAGGGGCTACATTGGCTCCGATAATACAGTGATCAAAACTTAGCTTATCCAGAGCAGTTCCTTTCTTCTCCACGTAGAGACCCGCACCAGCATCAGCATTGTTGCTAACTACCGTCAAATGCCTGCAGACAAGTTCACCGATTGTCTCTCTGATTGCGATGGCACCTCCACTTCCGGCAGCGGCAGAATTCCCAGTAAAGGTACTGCTCACTAATGACGTCTTTTGCGGAATGTAGCTCAGAACATTGGAGTAGTAGACCGCACCGCCATAGCTCCCACTGGTCCCTGTTGCTGTATTGTTAGAAAAGAGACATCCCTCCAGATAAAAGGGAGCGACCAGAGAATAAATGGCTCCTCCTCGTGCCTCTCCCGTGATCGAAGCCGTATTCCCACTGAAGGTGGATTCCAGGATCAGCAGGTCCGCATAATTCGCGTAAATAGCTCCACCTCCTATAAGCGAACAGGTATTTTGGTCAAAGACACATGAGTCAATCACCGCGGAACTCCCCGAGGTAAAGCTGAGCGCCCCACCTGAACCTGTTAAGTTAGTATTGCTACCAAAGGTACTGTCAGCAGCTGTAAACTTCGCTCCACCACCGCAAGAAACCGCTCCCGCATTCGCTTGAGTCAGCTCCAGCGAGATTAAGGCCAGGGTAGTATCCGCACTGACTTGGGAGGCGGTGAAGATCCGGCTGTTGTTATCTCCATCGATCGTGATGCCATTGGACATGGCAGAGGCATCAATCACAATCTCAAGATCCTGCGTACTTATGAGCCCATTGGTGAGCTGGATTGTACTTCCATTGACGCCAGCACTGAAAACGATTCTCGTTCCAGGCGTACTGACCGCATTGATACATTCCCGCAAAGAGTTGCCGGCGCCAATTCCCAGTCCACCATCGTTCTCATCATCACTGGTACTCACGACCAGCACAGGACCACCTTCCACAGCCCCTAGATCTAACAAAGTATTCGTCACTCGTGCATATCCACGTTGATCATTAACCAATGACGTGGAACCTCCAGCTTGTAGGAGCGGGCTTCCGGCTAGTGGATGAACACTCATCGTAGACCCACCATAATAGCCCAGTGGCGACAGCTCCGGATCTAGCGAAGAAAACTCAGTACCAACTAAGTCACCATTGCCATTGGGGGCTCCATCAGGAAATTCAGTTTCTACACCGAGGTTTGAACCAACAAAGTTCACTTCACTGCGGTTGATTGTTCCGCTGTTCTTATGAAGATCAGTACTCCCATCAGCTTCATTATCAGCAAAAACACTGTTAGAAGTATTGAGTGTACAGTTCATATTCACGAAGATGCCACCGCCATTCCCTCCAGTCTTATTCCTAACAACTGTTGAGCTTTCAATATTCATCGACGCCTCATCATCCAAGACAATGGCCCCGCCTCCACCAGCGGCACGATTGCCAACCAGACAAGTATTTTTCACTGCGGACGTGAAGCTTCCAAAAAGATATAAGGCTCCCCCTGCGGTGTTGGCCTTATTGTATGCAAAACAACTTTGCTCAATGGTCAGGCTCCCGACGTTTTGACTAATCGCCCCACCAAAACCGGACTCGTTATCCAAAAACATGCATTCTGTAAGTGTGATCGTGGAGTTTCCGCCTGAGTGGATCGCTCCACCCACATTGTTCGCAGAGTTTCCCCTAAGAACTGTCTGATTCAATGTAGTGACAGCTCCTCCATCAGCACTATAGATAGCACCGCCTCTGCCGCCCTGCGCTTCATTGCAGCTCAATTCGCAGTTGTTCATGACCAGAGTTGAGGATGAATTGTAGATAGCACCTCCATTGACGGTAGTCGTGTGATTGCTCAGACGGCAATCAGTGAAGGTGACAATCGCTCCACCACTAATGATGAATGCGCCACCACTGGCTGTATTCGAAGCTCCAGTGAACGACAGGCCCTCAATATTTACGGTGTTCGCACCACTGATGGCAAACTGGTCATTCCCCTGCACGACAATCAAACCATTCGTCAGGTTACTGGCATCGATCGTCAGGTTCTTATTGATGGTGATATCACCATTGACCAGAAAGATGGTCGCTCCATTCAGACTGATATCAAAATCTACGGTACCGCTTGCAGCTGTCTCCTGGATAGCTTCCCGTAGTGACACTCCGCCGACAGCGGAGGTGTTGTCCTCATCGGCACTCACCGTTACGGTGATGCCATAAAGAGGTGAAATGGCAGCGAAAAACACTGCTATTACGGCGGTAGCAAGACCCGCCGTAAGACGAAGGGGGGGATTTTTCATAGCGTAGCAGTATCGCTTAAAAGGGGGGTCTTGGTCAAGTTTACAATGGTCTATCTCACGACCAATCAGAGTGATACTGAGTCTCATTAATAAATCACATACATTGTATCATAATGTTTTATACGTTTTCTTATTGAGACCCCCATATACAAGTGTTAGTCTCTTACTATGTCGGCTACTAAAACAGATAATAAGACCTGCGCATCTTGCGCCTTTTGGGATTCCGCAAATGGTTCCGAGGGCAGCTGTAGACGCAATTCCCCGCAGACAGTTGTCTTTGAAATCAGCTCTGAAAAGAAAATCACGACGGTGTTCCCAGTGACCTCTTCTCAAGATTGGTGCGGTGAACACCAGGAAAAGTAATCTTACCCATTTCTACTCAAAACCTTGCGGTCACTTGCTTCCGCAAGGTTTTTTCACGCCTAGACACAGGAATCTCAAAAAAATCACTTGCTATTGAGACCCGTTCTCATTAATTGAGTCCTGTGAGCACTACTCAACAGACCAAAGCATGCACCTGTATCGACCGACTGATCGCCAAGGTTCCAGCTCAAGCGGATGCCCTTTTAGATATCCGTTTGGCGATGACGGGCCACGGCGAGCCCGGGCAATGTGTCGCTGCGTACTTCAAGCTCACCAAGACGCTCTCAGGCTGGCACCGCCAAGATCTGGAGGAATTACGTTCCTTGCTGGAAAATCGGATCCAGATTGAAATTGTCGTCGAAGAATCAAATCACCGCAGCAGGTCATGTCTGTCACTGGGCAACAACCACGACCTGTCACTCTATTGCGAGGAAAAGATGAAGATGGCAGCCCTACAGAACAAGCAGTCCAATCGCATCTTCATGGGCTTTTGCTGGGCCGAGAGAGTTTAACGGCCCCTTGCATTCATGTCAGGAACTTCCAGACGTCTCTATGGTGAACTAGAGCGCGATGGTGTGACGCTTGTCCAGCATACAACTGGCAGACGCCTCGTCGACTATATCAGCACAGATGCGCTCCATATTGTCCTGAATCTAGAAGGTCAGGCCATCATTTTTGGCCAGTCACTGCGCTTGAGTCTGACAGCAGGCACGATGACGGTTTTTCACCGTTCTACAGACGGAATGTTCTCTGCGTCACGTCTCCAGCCCGATGAGAATCACCATTACCTGATACTGAGTGCTAAAACATCATGGATTCAGCAAACTTTCGGCTCTAAACGGGAGGCACTGCACCCGAATTTAGTTCAGATACTCAATAGCGGCAAAGCCTCTACGACTAGCCTGAGTCAGGTAAGATCGATGTCACTGGCGGAGCGAGAACTTGCTGAGGAGCTGGTCTCCCCCCCTGTTCAGACCGCTGCGGCACCCTTTTGGTACATGGCAAAAGTCATTGAGATCTTTACGCTTCATCTGTTCACGCCTCAAACACTGGCTAGTGATAGCCTGCCTTTCTGTAGCAGCATCAAAAAGACCCAGAAAGAACGTATCGAGAAATGCATCGCCTGGCTCAAGGACCACCTAGACGAACCACTTGACCTCAAATCGCTCGCCCAGAGCATAGGCTGCGCGACTCATTATCTCAGCAGGCAATTCTCCAGCAGTACAGGCATGACCTTGAAACAAAAGCTCAGGCAACTGCGCATAGACAAGGCCACTAACTTACTCAGGGATGGTGACTATAACGTGACTGAAGCTGCCATGGAAGTAGGCTACAATTCGCTCTCCCACTTCACAAAGGCTTTCATTGAGGAAAAGGGACAAAAGCCCTCAGACATTATCGCTGAACATCGCCAAAATCTAGCTTAACAGACGCTGACACGCCTCGACACTCGGATTTCTCTCAGCTTCTACGCGGTAGTAGGACCTGAGCAATTCAGTTTCGATACCTAGATGGGATCTCACTTCTGCCAGCGTCAGATGGAGCAGCGGGCGATAATCCACTTCTTCCAACGGAACACTATTACTCACCATACCCAGATGCATGGCATCTTTATAGACACGCTGAGCCGCTGACGGGAATCGATAGGCTTTGGGATACCAATGGCCGGCCACGTAGCCGAAAAGCTTCGCGGCCATCGTGCTCATCTCATGGGAAGACCCCATGGTAAATCCGATCGTAAAGGCTTCATCAATGAGCGTCGTGCCCCTACCAAGCACCAGATGAATACAGTCATGTTGGAAGAGACTCACACGGCCCTTGAACATGCTGAATGGGGGAAAATCAAAAGAGGGATTCTCCATGATTTTAACGATCCAAGGAACCTCATCTGAGGTGTTTCCAATCTCCAGCAAGGTATCCAAGGCCGACTGGAGAGTCATCTCTCCAGCCGACAAGGGAATCAGAAACTGCTGCAAGCCTGGATGATACGTGGGCATGTGAAAACATACCACATTCTTGCTCCTAGCTCCACTTTAGAGAGGTGTCTGATGAAGCCGTTTAGCACGATCACACATCAGCGGCACAACCAGAGACGTCCAACCAGTCTGATGTGAGGCCCCTAGACCTATTCCACTCTCTCCATGGAAATACTCATAGAAATAAACAAGATCCTGCCATTCCCCGCCTTGCTTGTAGAGATCAAGACCGCCGAAACACGGTCTCTTGCCATCCTCATCAGGCAGGAATAGACCAACCAAGCGGTCAGTCAATGCATCCGCCACCTGATTGAGAGTAAGGAGATCTCCCGATCCTTTCGGAAACTCCACTTTAAATGCATCTCCATAGTAACATTGGTACTGCCTCAGAGCACTGATCACCATGTAGTTCACAGGGAACCATACCGGCCCTCGCCAGTTTGAGTTTCCTCCAAACATGTAGCCATCACTTTCACCGGGAACATAACTAACAGAATGTTTCTCCCCCCCCCAGAAGATGCTGTAAGGGTGCTTTCCATGATACTTGGAAAGTGACCTCAAACCATGATCGCTGAGGAACTCCTCAGGATCTAGCATACGATCTAACATCGCCTCAAATCTCTCGCGTGTTGGCAGCGCCAGCAATCTCTCAGCAGCATGACTACGTTCCTTATCACAGTAGCTAGCATACTCAGCCAGATCACTCTGGTTCTCCATAAACCAATTCAATCGCTTCTCGAAACCAGGCAGTTTCTTCACCTCTTCGAGATCAAGAACCGCCACACCAGTTAGAGGAAGAAGACCGACCATGGAGCGCACTTTGAGAGGCTCCTTGTCACCAGACTTCAGCATCAGATGGTCGTAGTAGAAGCAATCTTCATCATCCCAGAGACCATCACCACCTTCCTCATTGGCAGCCCTGGCGATGCGCACAAAATGCTCGAAAAACTTGGAAGCCATATCTTCGTACACCGGTCTGGTCTTGGCCAGTTCCAGTGTCATGACCAGCATCTTGGCACAGAAGGCCCCCATCCAGGCTGTACCATCCGCCTGAATTAATCGTGCCCCATCACCCAGCTCCTGAGAACGGTCAAAGACACCAATGTTATCAAGCCCCAAGAATCCTCCGGAGAACAAATGAACCCCATCAACATCTTTCTGGTTCACCCACCAGGTGAAATTCAAGAACAGCTTCTGTACTGCCTTCTCCAGAAATTCCAAATCCGGCTGCCCCATGTCTTGGAGAATCTGATAGGTCTGCCAAACAGCCCAAGCATGCACAGGTGGATTCACATCAGAAAAGTTCCACTCATAAGCAGGGATCTGTCCGTTCGGGTGAAGATACCACTCACGCATGAAGAGCAACAATTGCTTCTTGGCAAAGTGAGGATCGACTCTCGCAAACGCCACCATGTGGAAAGCACTGTCCCAAGAAGCAAACCAGGGATATTCCCACTTGTCAGGCATAGAGAGCACATCGCGTGCGAAGAGATGCTCCCAATCCTTGTTTCTACCATTCATCCGGTAGGGTGAGGCATTCTCAGCGCCATTATCACCAGTTCTCCACTCATCTACGATGTAGTAGTAGAACTGTTTGGACCAGAGCAGGCCAGCATAGCCCTGTATCGCAACTCTTCTTTCCTCTTTAGTTAGATTTTCAGGAAGAATTTCATCATAAAACTCCACTTCCTCCTTAGCACGAAGTTTGAGTACCTTATCAAAATCTTTGAAGCCCTGCCCCTTATCCTCTTCAACACCGATTAGTCGACACTGAACCTCTTTGGTTTCACCTGCAGGCACTTTCAGAGTCACCCAGGCAGCTACTTTGGTTCCCTTTTTCTCGGGGTTTACTGCATCCTCTTTACCGCGGATCAAGTATTCGTGAAACCCATCTTTCGTGTAAGGTGTCTTGCTGGCTCCGCCATAGAGGCGGCTCATGTTCGTTTCATTCTCAGTGAAAAGCCAATCCTGAAATCCCTCAACCTTTGAGTTCAGGTAGAAATGGAATTTACCAATCTCCGGATGATCCACAATGACCTTGTCTCCATCGAGATACATCTCCGGCTTGCCCCACTCTCCTTCAAAATGATCACCACTCCATCCCCAGGAATTACGGAACCAGACACTCGGCAGAATATGAATTTCTTCATCATGGTCACTGCGGTTCGTCACGCGCATCGTCCAGCACATGTCTTGTGGCCCCGCCTTGGCCACTATCGTTTCAACATCCCAGTATTCACCTTCGTCAAACACCCCTGTATCAATCAAACCGTACTCAGGTTCTTTGGCTGAACGTGAAGCGTTCTCCTCTACGATCTTACTGTAGGGGAAGCGCTCCATCGGGTACTTGTAGAGAGCCCGACTGTATGAGTGCGTCGGCGTATTATTCAGATAGTAATAACACTCTTTGACATCCTCACCGTGGTTCCCCTGAGGACCGCTCAAGCCAAAGAGGCGCTCTTTGAGAATCGGGTCCTTACCATTCCAGACGATCGGAGCAAAGTTGATGCGTTGCTTTCGGTCAGACCACCCTAACAAGCCATCTTCTCCCCAGCGATAAGTACGAGACCTCGCATGGTCATGAGTGAAATGATGCCAGACATCACCGGAATCGGAGTAGTCCTCGCGTACCGTACCCCACTGGCGCTCGGCTAGGTAAGGCCCCCAACGCTTCCAGTTTTTGGATCGTTTGCCGTCCTCGACCAATCGTTTGCGCTCAGCGCTGATAGTACCTGTCTCTTTCATTCGCTTAACCCATAGCAAACAATCCGGATATTGTCCCGAAAAGTCTACGCCATTTGTTAGCGATGAATCATTTAGAATCTGGAGAGACTGAGGCGCTGGTCCACCTGCTTACCTTCCATCAGGTCGGCGACCATAGAGCCAGTAATTGGACCGAGGCTCAGCCCCATCATCGCATGGCCAGTTGCCACAACGACATTCTCGGCACCCTCAACGGTGCCAATATAAGGCAGACCATCAGGAGAGCATGGACGCAATCCAGCCCATGGTTCAACTCCCTCGAAGTCTGCATCTTTGAATTTCGGGAAATAATCTTTCACCGTCTTGATGATGCCTTGGACTCGTCGTGAATTAACACTTAGGTCATTACCTCCCACTTCCATCGTGCCAGCAAACCGCAATGAATCCGCCATTGGGGTAATCGCCACCTTGCCCTCTACAAAGATGGAGCATAGCTCCGGAAGCTGGACAGGATTTGGCAAAGTAAGCGAGTAGCCTTTACCTGCTTGCATCGGGATCTTGGCACCGATCTGCTTGGAAAGCTCTGGAGTCCAGGCTCCCCCGGCCAATAGAATACTATCTGCAGTGAGTTGCTCTCCCCCCTTGAGTTGCACCGCTTCTACTTTCTTGCCCTTACGCAGCAATTCGGTCACCTCAGTCTCATAGCGGATCTCGACTCCCATTTCAGCAAGCTTTTTGCGGAGCAAGCTGATCAGTTTGACTGGCTCCAGATGGCAGTCCTGCTCAAACCAGACACCACCAACGACATTCATGTCGATTGCTGGATCCAACTCTGCAATACGCTTGGAATCGCATACCTCGGCACGGATACCCAGCTCATTGGCCATCCTTGCCACCTCAGCCTCACCATCCAGCCCCTTCTGGGTGTTACAAAGCATCAGCAGCCCTTTCTTCACGAGCCCGAAATCACCAATATCCTGACTCAAATCCTCGAAAAGCTGACGACTCTCCAGGCTCATCTTGGCCAATAGATCCTTACAGCGCTGGGTGTGCTCCTCATTAGCATGCTGCCAGAAAAGCAGGCCCCATCGCATGAGGTCCAGATTGAGGCGAGGCTTTACGTAAAACGGGCTCTCTGGATTCATCATCCATCGCATGCCCTTGGCAATCATTCCGGGAGCAGCCAGCGGGATGAAGTGACTAGGCACCACCATCCCGGCATTGCCAAAGGAGCAGCCTTCCTCATCAGCTTTATCTCTGTCCAGCACGACGACATCAATGCCGCGCTTCGCTGCATAATAGGCTGAACAAAGGCCGACGATACCGCCGCCTACAATGATAGCTGTTTTAGAATCGCTCACGTCATAATCATACCTCTCTGGGTATAGTGAACAACCCAAGCCAGCACCTCCTAATCAGCAAAAATACTTCCCGATTAGTTCTCCGTGGACGTGAATTTCTCAAAGCCTTCAGGAATCCAAACTGGCAGGTCTTTGACCATATTCTTGGCGTCCTTGCCTAGCTTGATGCCCCAGACTTCCTCCATGAAAGGAGCTAGGTTGCGCTCAACTTGTCTGGACATTCTGACCATGAAAACATCACGCTTCTCTTGATTCAGCTTAGGCAGAATACCAGGACGCTTGTCTTGATCCTGAGAGTATGAAGCCAGAACCTTGCCAATCGGGTCCCAGCCGAAGGCGTCACGCAGCTGCAGATACATAGCTAGTTTGTCACCCGCCCCCATCTCTGGGTAGCTCTTGCCCTCTTTGAGCACTTTGTCTGCTCGTTTGGCCACCTCATAGGCTGAAGCAGTCCAGCTCCAGCCACCGCGATCCTTCATTTTCAGACGATCCATTGCATGGGAGCTGAAAAGGTTCACGGTCACTTCAATCGAACCATCAAAAGTGTAGGGATTATTCCAGCCCCAAGCCTTATCAGGTCTGCGCTGGGACTCATGACCCATTTCATGGAACCAGCCCCAATTTCCCTTGGTTTTGAGTTTGGCCAGATCCACCACGCCGCGACATTGAGCTTGGGGTCCCTGCGTTGGATAACCTGCATGGAACAAGCCGACTGAAATCTGGACATCCACATTGACTCGCTCCGGGCCGTAACGAACGCCGCCGAGCCCGCCCAGCTCATCATGCAACTTCACGACTTCATCCCAATATTCCAAAAGAGCCTTGGGGTCCTCCAGATCTCTAATCCAGGCAGAAGGAAACGAGAGAGCAATCCTTGGAGTCACGAACTCCGCATAAGGCGCAGGAGCGTTTTTGAGTTCGTTCTTCCATTTCTCTAGTGATGTGCTGCCCAGTACATAGTAAGGAGCTTTCACCGCATTGGAAATTGCCACCTGGAATTTACCGTCTTTGCGGCGCTCATTACCCGTATTGATGTAGATTGCGCCTCCAAAGGCACCGCTGATCTTGACCTCAGTGGCATTGACTTCAAATGCTCTTGCCGGGCTTGCTGGAAGCCGCTGCAGTTTTTTCTTGGTACTGATCTTGTCGGTATGACCAGAGAGCTGAACCTTGAGACCTTTCCCCACCCATTCCTTGGGAAACTTCAGTGTGACCACTTCTCCCGGCGCCGCATACAAACCAGTAGCATGCCAGCGAACTACCCAAGGATTGATTTCCACAGATTGCGTCACTCTGGGAGCCTTGGCTGGTACTTCACCGAAGATAGCGCCTGCTGCAGGATGAGCGGGTGTCTGCTCCACAGGCATATTGTCTAGATAATCGCCAGCCACTTTGAGCACCGCGGCGGCGGAAGGATCTTTCACCGTCTTCAGCCCACCTTTACCATTGCTGCCAATCAATTGCTTGGAGAGTTCAAAGCAGGCCTTCTGAACCTTGAGCAATTCCTCAGGCTTCAACTTCTTCAGACTCTTCCTAGACAATCCCTCAACCAAGTCTTCCTTCTGCTTGGCATCAAGTTTTTTGAAATTCGTAACATCCTCAGCCACTCCCGCATTGAGCCCACTGGAAGTCAGCAGGCACGCAGAAGCGATCAAACTCATTCGGTATAGAGAACTTAGACGCATGGAACTCTGTACTGCCACAGCGCATATTTTCTTTCCAATGAACTGAGATTTCCTGATCTCAGGCTATAAACTTGAAACTTCATCAGCCCAACACCACTATAGCCGCCAGATGACGTCTTCATCCACCCAGTCTCAAGAGAAACAAAAAGTCCGGACAGCCACTCCATGGTCAGTGATTGTCTATGATGATCCAGTCAACCTCATGGCCTACGTGACCATGGTGCTGATCAAAATCTTCGGCTACAACAAATCCAAAGCCGAGACACTCATGCTGGAAATCCATAATGCGGGTAAATCCATCGTCTGGGCTGGTGAAAAGGAAAAAGCCGAACTCTACGTCCAGCAATTGCATTCCTACCAGCTTCAGGCCTCACTCGAGAAAGCCGATTAAGCCCTACTCTCCCCTATTCATTATGCGCGTAGCACCTACACTCGAAGGCGGTCTTAGAATCGATGCAGACAATCCCCATGACTGGCTCATTCTAGAAATGATCTGTACGGATGCTGCCAACATGCCCGGAAAATGCCTCCCGGACAGACTCTCCGCGTTCATGGAGACAGACGATGATTGGGATGAGTTTGTCACCCCAGAGCTTCGCGACCAGTTTGCCAGCCAAATTGTCCATGTTTCCAAGGCCATCAGCTCTGCGGAAAAAGAGAATGATTTGACAGGCTCTCTCTTCATCCAAGCGGCAGACGCAGAGACCTGGTATGGAGCCATCAATCAGGCCCGCCTCTCACTGGAAGCACAATTCCGACTCAGCAACTACACCGACGAGGAAGAAATCGACGAGGAAGACACTCACATTCTGGCAGCCTACGTGCGCAACCAGTTCTACAGCTCCATGCAGAGCATCCTGCTGGAGTATCTCATCAAATGATGAGGTAGCAGCCTTGCATCATCAGACTTTAGCCTTAAGAATCTCACCAACATGCTTCACGTTTTCACTGGTACTGACGACGGCGCCGTAGCCGAGGCCGCCCTCAAGCACTTCAACAAGATCAAACCTGAAGACGGTGATGACTTCGCCAACGATATTATCGACGGCAATGCTGACAATGCGGAGCATGCCTACGAAATATCCTCCTCTACCATCCAGGCACTTCAGACCCTTCCTTTCTTCGGAGGCAAGAAAGTCGTCTGGCTCAAGCGTGCCACTTTCATGGGCTCTGACCGCACAGGAGAGGCTGAACGCGCCAAGGCAGGTGTAGAAGCCCTGCTTGAAACTCTCAAGCAAGGTCTGACTGATGATATCGACTTCGTCCTTTCTACCACAGGAATCGACAAACGCCGCGCGTTCTACAAATGGCTCAAGGACAACGCCAAAATCATCGAGCATAACAAGCTCGACACCTCACAAGACGGCTGGGAAGAGCAAGTTGCCCATATGGTGACGAAACGAGCCAGTGAACTGAATCTCGAATTTGATCCGGAGGCTCTTGAACTCTTTGTCATGCTCGCCGGCGAGGACACCCGCCAGATTAAAGTCGAAATCGAGAAGCTCGATCTCTACCTCGGCAAGGATCGCCGCAAGGTTGAGCTGGAAGATATCCGAGCCATGGTCCCTCTCTCCAGAGCTGGGGTCGTCTTCGAAATCGGACGTGCTCTGCAGAAACGTGACGGCGTACGCGCGCTCGAACTCATCGACCAGCAGCTTTCCCGTAACGAGTCAGCAATCGGTATTCTCCGGGCTTCCATCATTCCTACCGTGCGCAACCTTTTTATGGCGCGTGCCGTGATGGAGAACGTCAATGCTCCCGTACACAACTACCGTTCGTTCGAGTCCGCCCTGAATAACCTGCCCGAACTTGAGAAGGCTTGGCTTCCGCAGAAAAAAGCCGGTGGAGTGAATGTCTACCCACTCTTTCTCTCCGCTCGTGATGCCAAAGCTTTCCCTCTCGCCGCTTTGAAGAAGGCCATGGAATCCTGCCTGGATGCAGACCGCTCCCTGGTGACTACAGGATTGGACCACCGCATGATCCTGCATCGTCTGGTTGTTGAGCTAATCAGCTCCGCAAAACGCCGAAAGTAGTCTCTTCTCTACTCACCAACGCGTTCTCAAGCTCAAGATAGCAGCCACAAAAAAAGCCCGATGGATTAACCACCGGGCTTTAATTTGAAATCGTTTATCCTATCTGGATATTAGTGGCCGTGATCGTCGTGGCTGTCACCAGCAGCTTCTGCGGCCTTGGCTGCAGCCTGGCGCTCATCGTAAGCAGCCTTGTTCTTTTCGTAGGCCTTCTTGCTCATATCCTGAGCCCAGCCATTGAAGGATTTTTCATCCTGAACAATGAGAGTACCTTTCATGTCACCGTGTCCGGAACCACAAAGCTGACCACAAACAACGTAGGTCTCGAGCTCCTTGGTAGGAGTGAACCACATTGGAATGTCCTTACCAGGAATCGCGTCCTGCTGGATGCGCATCGGGATGATGGAGAAGTTGTGGATCACGTCGGTAGAAGTTACCTGAACGATCGCTGGACGGTTTACTGGGAGCTTAAGGTCACCGTTGATGAAATCATCAAAACCGTTTGGATCGTTAGGGTCGATGCAAGCATCACCTTGACCAGATACGAGCGCACGATCAATGAAACCGAACTTACCGTCGTTACCAGCATAGTGGTACTTCCAACCGAACTGGAATCCGATAGCGCGAACACGCACTGGGTTGTCCTTGAGAACTTTGTCGTAGGTATCAGTACGCTCAGCCCAGAGTGGGAAAGCGAAACCGAGAAGAAGAACTGCCTCGATGATCACTACACCAATCTCGAGGTGAGTAGAAGCATGGTTCTTTACACCGTGGTAGGATGCCTTGGCATTACGGCGGTGCCAGAACTTAAACAAGCAGATGATGAAGAAAATCGTCCAACCTACGAAGAGCGCGAGCATGAACCAGGTAATTACGTCGATCATGTGACCAACTTGGTCACCGTGAGCGGAGTAGTTCTCTGGAAGGCCGAACCATTCTGCAGGAGAAAACGGAGAAGCTGCGAGTATGTTATTAATAAACATGATATCCGAGGAATATTAAGATTCGAAGTTGTCTTGATACTGTGGATCGAACGCTGCTTTTTCGCGGCGAGCGATGCGGAAAATGAAGAAACCAATGACGGTAAGCATCGGGACGATGACCACCAGCATGAAAAGAATTGCCCAGCCCGCAGCATCTTGGTCGCCACTGGCGTGCTCGAAAGCAGTCGCACATGTAGAACATGCAAGTTGATTAAGAATGGTCAGATTCATAGCTATTTACTTGGTTAGGATGTTCTTTGCCTTTTTGTAGAAATACACCCCATAGACAGGGAATGCAATCACGCCAATGGCACAAACCCAGCCGATCACGTCGATCATCACTTCACGCTGATCCCCATTCATGAAGAAAGCCCAGTAGGCAAAGAACGCACAGAAGAGCGTCGCCAGGCTAATGAACAGGATATGGAAACCGCGAAGTGACATTCTGGATAGGCCAGTCGATGATTTAGTTTACGTTACCAACCTTGGTTGGAAGGAGACCGTCGAAAGTGATTGGATCGAGGAAACCGAAGGCAAAGAGGAGAATGAGCACTGCTCCGAAGAACAAGGATCCTAGGAAGATCCAGTAGACTGCTTTCTTCTCGTGATTGAGGTGCATGAAGATCAGTGCCACGAGTGACGCCTTGGTCGCGGCAATGGCCAGACCAATGATCGCATCGATGTGGTCGAAGCCGTGCTCTCCAAAGTCAAGCGCAGGAACATAAGCTACCAGTACGGTGATGACGGTACCGATAAACAAAAGCCCACCGACAATACTGTAGATCTTGAAGTGCTTCTTAATTTCTTCAGGTGTATCTGCCATAAGAGTTGTTTCAGTTAAATTTGAGAATGTTCGAGAATCGATCGTCAGCGCTTACATCAGGTAGAAGATCGGGAATACGAAGATCCAGACCAAGTCAACGAAGTGCCAGAAGAGACCACCTACTTCAACGCGGTTAGCAAGCCACTCTGGATTGGAGAGGTACATCTTGCGACCAAAGAAGAGATAGTAACCGAGTACGATGGCACCACCGATCACGTGAAGACCGTGAAGACCTGTGATAGTGAAGTAGATCGCGTAGTAGTTGTTCATCTTCGGTGAGAAGACAGAATCAAAGCGAACATCTTCACGGTGGATGTGCATTTCAGGGAAGGCTGCCACGAAATCATCTTGTTTGTGGTTCGCGCCAGTGAAGCCCTGGATCATGGTCGGGTAGACACGCTCTTTGTTAGCGTACTCACCAGTACCAGGACCGCCTTTGGCCATCTGCCAGTTGTCTTCGTTGATGTCGTAGTCGAGTTTGTGGTAAGCTACGAGCTGCTTCCAAGTCACACGGTAATTATCAACAGCGGTAGGCACGTATTTGGCATTGCCGTTTTCGTCGCGACCTCTTTCCTCAGCAAGGTACTCGGCAAAGAACGCGCGGTACTTTTTGTGAGCTTCCCAAGCTTGTTTGAGTTGGTCGTTCTTGAGATAGATAGACTTTTCAATGAGAGCGTCAGCATCGAGACCTTTTTCCTCGGCCTTCATGACGAGGTGGCGGAAGTCGAGGGCATCAACTCCAATGTGGAATCCGGCATCACCTGCCTTACCAGAGAGAACAGTACTGTCGAGAAGAGCGATCTTGGTATCGCCACCCTCTTTCTTGCCTTCCATGCGGCCCCAGCCGGAATCAAGCTTGATTTCACCTTCAGCAGAGAAGGTCATATTGCCGTTTTCAAGAAGGAACATGTTCTGCTCCTTAGCGTCAGCAACGAGTTCCTTCTCAAAGATGCGGGCTACTTCTGCTTTCACCTCAGACTCCCAAGCTTTTCTCTTCTTGAAAGCTTCATCTTCACGAAGCTTTGCCCAAGCATCACGAAGAAGTTTCGCACGAAGTTCCTGATTATGGGTACGAGCCTTGATATATTCAGCCTTGGCGGACTGGAGGAGATCGAAGCTCAGAGTCGTCCCAGCTACAGCTTCAACTTCATTACCGTCCTGTGTCTTGAACTTGAGAACCTGCTCACTGTATTGACCGTTTTCAACTACGCTAACCTTGAACGGAGCGTTGAGTTTGAGAGCACCTTCACCAGCTTGCTCAGTGATGGAAGTGATGTATTTGTCATAGTAGCTACTAAGGCTAATATTTACCTCAAAAGGAATGACCTTGCCGTCTTCCTCATGAGACTTGACCACGTAGTTGTTCTCGCCATGAAGGTGACCTTCAATGATGCCGTAGTCCTGAGTCTGGATGGCGTGGTGGTGGAACTTAGCGCTGTACTCGTAAGCCTTGAACACCATGAACACTGCCGCACAGATAATAGTGAAGCTCATGTTACCCACGAACATACCCCACTTACGCAGCTTGAGAGCCGCCCATGCGAAAACAACCGTAACGGAAGACGCAATCAGGATGAAGGTGTTCAGGAGACCTGGAAGCACCGGAAGTGCACGCTCAGGCCATGGATAATCCGCAAAGATACGGAGGAAGATATAGGAGGAGAACAGACCACCGAAGAGCATCACCTCGGAAGCGAGGAAGAGCCAGATCGCGATCTTGGAGTTATTCAACCCTGTATCTTTACGGGCATTGACGATGTATGGAATTTCCATGGGAAAGAACTATGGTCAGTGTTTAAATGATCTAATTCGCTAGAAGGGATGATTAGTGAGCGTCTTTCGCCTCTACTGGTTCTTCAGTTGATGGCTCAGTACTTGGCTTTTTAGGAGCCTCCCACTGTGGTGTGAAGTCTTCCTCACGGTCTGGACGGCTGTACTCGTAAGGACCGCGGTAAGTTGCGATGTCGAAAGTGAAGTTACCGTGGCCTGGAGGCGTTGGTGTCGCCCACTCGAGAGTTGTCGCATCCCATGGGTTATCACTAGTAACTTTCTTGCCTGAGAACCAAGCAGTGAAGAGGTTGATGATGAACGGAAGCTGAGCGAGGGCGAGAAGGAATACCGCTACGGACATGACTTGGTTGAGGTCGATGTACTCAGCCACTGTCTGGCCGTATACGTTCTCACCACCTTTGTCCTGCACATAGGCATCACCACCATTGTACCAGCGGCGGTGGAAACCAGCCATACCTTGGATCAACATCGGGAAGAACACGAAGTTGATGAGGATCAGTGATGGCCAGAAGTGAAGATGGCCAAGGAAGTTGTTCATGTGACGACCGAACATCTTAGGGTACCAGTGATAGATACCTGCGAAGAGACCGAAGAGAATACCTGGAGCAACCACGTAGTGGAAGTGACCGATCACGTAGTAGGTATCGTGAAGGTGAAGGTCCACCAGGTTGAATGCCAGTGGAAGACCGGTCAGACCACCGATACCGAACATCGGCAAGAAGGCACAGGCCCAGATCATTGGCATGGTGAAGCGGATGGAACCACCCCATAGGGAAATGATCATGGAGGTGATCAAAATCACAGATGGGACGGAGATCAGAACCGTCGTGGTCTGGAAGAAGGTGGAAACAGATGGTCCCATGCCTGTCAGGTACATGTGGTGAGCCCACACGATGAAGGAGAGGAAACCAAGTACCAGCACAGCGTACACCATGGACTTGTAGCCCCAGAGTGGCTTACGTGTGTTACAAGGAATGATTTCCGCTACACAGGCAATCGCTGGAAGAAGGAGAACGTATACCTCAGGGTGACCAAGGAACCAGAACAAGTGCTGGAAGAGAAGTGGTGAACCACCACCAGCTTGCTCGACTACACCCTGTGCAGAAGTGTAGAGACCAGTTGGCTGGAAGAAGGAGGAACCGAAGAAACGGTCAACCACCTGCATGATGCCAGCTACCTCAAGTGGAGGGAAGGCAAGCAGAAGAAGGAAACCAGTCACAAGCATCGCCCATACGAAGAATGGCATACGCATCCAGGTCATCCCCTTCGCACGAAGGTTGATGATGGTAGTGATGAAGTTGACGGAACCGAGAAGAGAGGAACTGATCAGCATGACCAGACCGAGCAACCACTGGGTCTGACCAGTGAAGAACTGGTTCGGATGCTGAGAGTCAGCAAGTGCAGAGAGTGGTGGGTAGTTAGTCCAACCGGACTTTGCAGTACCAGACTCGAGGAAGAAAGATCCGCACATCATGAGACCACCGATAAGGTATAGCCAGTAGGACATCATGTTGAGTTTCGGGAAGGCCATATCCGGAGCACCAATCTGAAGTGGTGTCACGTAGTTACCGAAGGCACCGAACCCAAGAGGAACTACACCAAGGAAAACCATGATGGTTCCGTGCATTGCACCGAACATGTTGTAGGTCTCCCCTGTCACCTTACCGTCGATGAGCCAGCGGCCCTTCCACTCGTCAGTGAATACCCAACCAAGCCATTCTGGAAGCGGCTCGTTTGGATAGGCAATGCTCCAGCGCATTACCATCATAAGGAAGAAACCGAACAGAAGGAACAAGAGTGCGGTAATACCGTACTGGATACCGATCATCTTGTGGTCGGTCGAGAAGATGTACTTCTGGATAAAGTTTGGATTGTGGTGGTCGTCGTGATGGTCACTCATAGGATCACGTGGTTAAATGTTGCGGTCGGATAAATGGATTACTGGGCTGCGTCAACGACTTCTCCAGTCTTGAGATTAATTTGTTTGTCCTCGGTGAGGTATTCACCTGGGAGTTCCTGATCGAGATGCTTCTTAAGTTCTTCGGCAGTAGTCTGTCCGCCAGTTACGCTGTCAGCGATCTTGCGAATTTCAGCGATCTGCTCAGGGCCGTAGATCTTGCCAACTTCGTTACCCCAGCTGTTCTGGATGAAGTAAAGGAGAGCCGCGAGTTCGAAGTCTGTGAGGCCGTCCCCCATTGGAGGCATGTTGCCGTTGTATGTCTTCCCTGCAACTTCAATTTGGCCAGCAAGACCGTGCAGAATAACAAGTGATGGAACAGCGCCGGAAGTATTGACCCACTCAGAACCTGCAAGTGGTGGGAAGTTAGCCCCGTCACCAGTACCACCTGGTGTGTGGCAGGATGCACAGCGAGTTGCGTAGATAGATCCACCCTTCTTCATGTAGGCATCGATGACTGGAGCAGTTGGATCTTCTGGATCTCCCCCTTCATTGATTGATTGCACATAGCCCTCTCTCACGAGTGAGTCGTAGGAGAAAAATTCGCCACTGGAGAGCAAAACGCTTCCGCCAACGAGTGCTACGATGAAACCGGCGATCATAATCCAAACGGAAACTGGCTCCAAGCCGTTCTCACGCAAGTGTTGCTCACGTGCTGCCGCAGTAGCAGTACGGAGAACGTCAGCGTGTGCTTCGCGTACGTTGGTGCTTTCCTCAAGATCCGGCTTCTTAGGATCTACTGGTGATGGTTCGGATGACATTGGAATTCTTATCAGTTGGGTGTGATCGGGCCTCTATACCTTTGGCACAGAGACCCAGGAAAATTACTTCTTCTCAGAGGCTTTAACTTTATCGCGGCGGTAGTTGATGCTGTATGGCACCTCGCCGTCACGCTTGAGGCTAAGGAGGTAGTCAGCGAGAGCAATCGCTTCATCATCAGCGATAATCTCAACTCCCTCTTCTTCACCTTCTACAGGAATCGCATTTGCTGAACCTTGGCCGTAGACTTTCTTCTCAGTGAAGAATTGGCGGTTAGACGGACAGTTGGACCAGTCACGATGTGGTACAAGTCTAGGATTGAACAGACGTGTCAGAACGTACTTCTGAGCATCGAAACGCTTGGATTGAGGAAGTGCATTCACTTCGACATCCAGAGCTTCTGCAGCAGCCTTGTTATGCTCATGGGCGAGCATTTCCACACGGCGACCGAAGTTGCTAAGGTCTGGACCAATGCGAGTCTCACCGATCCACGCGTACTGCTCATTGGAGTAGTCCCAGAGGTTGCTCTCGCGGCGTGTGTTACCACGCTCAGGATCTTTGGCGATACCAGCGAGGTCATTCTGATGAACGTCGTTACCAGCATAAGTTGGACGAGCTACCTGACTGTGGCATGTAGCACAACCTTCTTGTCCGTAGATGATGGATCCGTTTTGTGCACGACCACTGGTCTTGTGTTGGTAGAAGCCGGTCTTGCCGTCCGCCATTTCATCATACTCAACAGGCTCGATGGAGCGCATTTTAGAGAATGGGATGGCAACCAGAACCAGCCATGGAATACCAAAGCTAGCAAAGAGGCCGATGAAGAATGTCTTAACTGTCATGGATTTCAGTAAAGCGTTGGATGTTGAGAAAGTTTAAAAATGATTAGTAAACGGTTTTGCCTGCTGCTTCGAGTTCCTCGATGTCACCCTCTGGACCGTGTGGGCTGTGAGCTGGACCGTGAACAAGAAGTGTAGGATGGTTGCTGCGGCGACCAAGGCGGAGCCACATGAGAAGAAGGTGGCAGCAGAAGAATGCGCTGGCGATGCAGACGAACACCCAGCCTGTAGTCACACCTACTGCGTATGGGAAGAGACGGTCGTGAGCGGCCTTAAGTGGCTCACCTATTTGCTCCAAGCTATATCCGTGCATGAAACCACCAAGGATGGAGCAGAACAAGCCGATGAAGACAACACCGTACAGGGAGAGCCAGAAGTGCTGACGGATCAGGCCGCTGGAAAGCCACTCGCGGTTGGTCACACGTGGTACGATGAAGTAAATCGCACCGAACATGCACATGGAGAAGAATCCATAGAGTGCTAGGATCTCGAAACCGTAGTTCGCGATGGAGAACTGGGTGTACTTGAGTGCTGATGGTAGTGAGAGGAGTGCACCTGTCACTGTAGTAGCCACGAAACCTACGATACCTGCGATGGTGAAACGAAGGGATGGGGAGTGAGCGATAGCACTCTGCTTGCCACCAGCTGTCTTGAGGATGTTAACCCCCACAGCAAGAGAAGGAATGATGAAAAGAATCGCTGCACCAGCACCTGCGTACTGGAGGAAGACTGGGATTGGAGCACCCATGAGTCTCTGCATACCAGCCCATGGGCCGATGATGGCGAGAGCCCAGAACCCAAGAAGAGCGAGCTTATAGGAGTATACCGGACGACCAGTTACCTTAGGAGCGATGTAGTAAGCACTTGCTACAGCAATTGGGGTGAAGAAGAGGTAGAGAAGACCGGAGCGGAACCAGGCATTGATCGCTGCAGCCATTACTGGGTTACCACTCTCAACGAAGGTATTGACGAAGAGGTTACCGGAGATGAACACCCATGGGAACCAGAAGAGAGCTGCCAGGATGTACCACTGAGAGATGTAGACGTGACCACCGCGGCGAACACGGAATGCAATCACAGACCAGATACCGATCGCTGCGTAGCAAGCGAGAAGAACTGGCCAGACCCCAGTTGGGAAAGCCATCCAAGGCTTACCTGTGCCTCCACCGAGAAGGATACCAATGGTTCCAATAGCAACGACCAAGTTCCAGACGTGACCTGCAACAAGGATGAAGCCTGCCTTGCGGGACTCTTGACGAGAAAGGCGGGCCATCAGCCAGATCATGGTACCGAAGGCTGCTTGAGCACACCAACCGTAGATGAAGGTGCTCATGTGTGCCGGCATAACACGACCATAGTTGAAAATCGCACAATCACCCAAGAAACCAGGAGAATGGGACTTTGCGGAAGCAATGATGCCGAGAAGCAGGGATACTGCCAGCCAGGCCGCTCCACTGGTGAAGAAGAACATCACTGGGTGACGGAGGGAGCGGTCGATTTCCGCTCTCAACTTCGTGTCTTCCACTTGTTGACTTGTGAACTCAGTTGACATGAATCAGATGATTGGTTGGTCGGTTAGAAAGATGTCTAGGATAGAAAACCTGGAAATAATCCAGACTTATTTAAACTTCATGTTGTGTTTTGCCTCGGAAGCCTTTGGCTCCTCGAGAAGGCCCATTTCCTTGGCAAGACCGAATACTTGGGTCGGCTTGACCTGCACTTTGCCGTCGCCAAGTTCCTTATAGGTGTCGCGCTCAGCTAGCTGCTCAGCAGTTACCTTTTCAAGGATCGCTGTACGCTCTTTACCACGCTCCGTCTCTGCTGTGGACATTTCGTCGCTGTCGATTCCGCGAAGAATAAATGCAACGAGGGCAAAAACTACGAACAGTGCCAAGCCCCACCAGAAGGTGTTGAAACGGCGAAGCGGTGTATCTCTTAAGTTAGGCTCCATGAAATTGTATTGCGTTAATGGTTTCGATTGATCGGCTAATTAGTTGTGCAGGTTAGCTGATTCAAGGATGCGTGGATCGCGGTTCGGATAGAGGTTTGCACTTGCGATGTTACGCACGAAGATGAAGAGGAAGAAGGCACCCACTGTGATGAAGGCTACGATGTCCCCCAAGTAAGCAGGATAGTTAGCTGTAAGAAGAATGTCGCCATTGGTCTCAGCAAGCTTGTCCATGACTGAGAGTGATGGTCCACGCTCAGGGATGATCGCGATGTAGAGATCCATGATGTGCATGATGAGCAAGTAGATGCAGATCGGCACGATGAACTTGATTTTCTTCTTCATGTAGTGAGGAAGGAGAATCGCAAATGGAAGTGCGAAGTGAAGGAAGACGAGGAGAGTACTCCAGAGGTTCCAGTTTGTGCTTCCGTCAGAGCTATTACGAAGGAGGAAGTAGGATGTTTCCTCGGTGATGTTGGCGTACCAGATCAGCATGAACTGGGAGAAAGAAACGTAGGCCCAGAAGATCACGAAGGCGTGCATGAGTTTACCCATGATGTGGTAGTGCTCAGGGCTGGTAACCGTCTGAAGGTAACCCTTGGAGCGAAGCCACGTAAGAGCGAGAATCAGAACTGCCATGGAGTTCAGCGCGCAACCTGCGAAGAAGTACACACCGTACATGGTGGAGAACCACTTGTAGTCAGTACCCATCATGAAGTCGAAGGCGATGAAGGTAGCCACAACTGCGAAGACAGGCATGACTGCGCAGGAAAGCTTACGGGCGAGAATCAGTCGGCGAGTTGTCGGGTTAGGATCGGTATCCTGCGCGATAGAGATCTTACGCAAGAAGTAGATACCTGCTCCGAGGGCCACGAAGAAGAAGATCACACGACCGAGCCAGAACTCGAGATTCATGTACCAGAGCTTATTGATTAGAAGGTGATCATGGGCATCATGTGTCGCCTTAAGCTGCTCTTTAGCTGGTGAAGTGTAACCACCACCAGGGTTGTTTTGATCGATGTTCTCAGAGCCAGCAACTGGTACAGCCTTGTAACCATCTTTGACACCGTCAACCACTACAGCCTTGGCTTCAACGGTCTGTTCAACGAAGCGCAAACGGTTCATCCACTCGTAAAGGTCGTCCTGAACGGATGGAATGAGAAGAGGAACGGCGATGATCGCCATGAATGGGAAAACGAAACCGAGGTTTTCCATCAGACGACGGACACTCACCCCCCAACCGGAGTTGGTCACATGGTGAAGCGTGGTCCAAAAGCAACCACCCAGCGCCAAGGTGATGAAGAAGATGAAAGCGAAGAGCCAGGAATATGCATAACCGCTACCAAATGTTTCATTAGTGAAAAACCAGTAACTAGCAATGGCTCCGACTACGAATACTCCCAGTGAAATCATCTGGAGAAGAGCTACCTTGCTCTTCGCGATTTTTTCACCGTTAGCCGGGATGTCCTTGGATGTGACGTGATGTGCCATGGGACTTTAAAATGTTGAGTGTGTTGGGAAAATTTAGAAATTACTTGGTTTCGGTAGCGTCTGTGTTCTCAAGGAGTTCCTTAGGAACACTGCGTGAGTACTGAAGCGTACGAATGTAGGCAACGGCTGCCCAGCGATCATGGAGATCCAAGTTGTGCTTGAAGTGACCCATGTTACCGCGGCCGTTTGTAATGATGTTGAAGATGGCTCCATCGCTGAGCTTGGTAGTCACCAAGTTTGCAATACCCGGGAGACCGTACTCGTGGAGCACACCCTTACCGTTACCGGATTCACCGTGGCAACGTGAGCAATGAACGTCGTAGGTTGTGGCTCCATGCTTGAGGAAAGCCTCAGCAGTCTCCTCAGTGAGATCGAGCTCCTTGACAGGAAGACCCTGACCGAAGAACTGTTCGTCGATCATTCCAGTCTGGAAGTAAGTGACATCGTTAGTGAAACCATCAGCTTGAACTTCACCTGCTTCAGAGATTGGCTTGAGACCCTGTGGCACAGTCTTGTCAACTGGCTGGCGGGAACCCATGCCGTCGTGGAAGAAGTCGGACTTGGCCTGGTAGTTCACGCGGTCTTGCTCATCCATATCTGGGAAAATACGGATAGGAGACTGCTTGAACTTTTCGCCACGGAAACCGAAGATGCTGATTACGAGCACCACTACCAGGGCGTAGATGAGAAAGAAGTATCGCATTTGCTTAAATCTTTAGAAGTGTTGGTTGGTGAGTTGCTTAGTCCTCTTCTTCGACGAGTTCGATGTTGCGGCCACCTGCCTCTTCGAGGAGGGCCTTGGTCTCTTCGGCGGAGAAATTCGGATCGCGAGCCTCGATGGCGATGAAGAAGCCATCATCAGTAGCACGGTGGAACTGGCGGCTGGCGAACAGCGGGTGGTTGAGGCGAGGAAGCCCCATGAGGCCGAGCAAGCAGAAGAGCACGGTGAAACCTGAGAACAGGATCGTAAGCTCAAACATGATCGGGAAGAACGCCGCTGTGGTGAAGATGTTAGCAGGCTTGGACTGAACTACGGTTGGGTAGATCAAAACCTGAGTAATGAAGGCCAAGCTGAAGCCGGTCAGCAAACCAGTGGAACCTCCGAAGAATACGAAGTATGGAAGGATGGAACGACGCATGCCCATGGCCTGATCCATTCCGTGGATCGGGTAAGATGAGTAGCAATCCCATTTCTTGAATCCGGCGTCGCGCACTTTCTCAGCTGCCTTGTAGAGGGCAGATGCGCTTTCGAATTCGGCGAGGTAGCCGTAGACTCTTTTGACTGTTGTGCTCACGATATTGGAGTTGGTCTAAAGTTAAATTCCGATGGTTTGGCTTAGCACTCGACGTTGGGATTCACGTTGAGTTCGTACTGATAGGATGGCTCGCTAGCGACACCCTTGTCTGGATGTGCCTTCTTGTCGTCGAAGTGAGCGTCACTCTCGAGGAGTGTCCATTTCACCTCAGCGATGTTGATACATGGAAGGAAGCGCAGGAAGAGAAGGAACAGTGTTAGGAACATACCGATGGTTCCTACGAAGGTCATGACGTCCACTGGGGATGCCTCGTAGTACTTCCAGTCACCTGGCAGCCACATACGTGGGAGTGTGGTCACGATAATCACGAAACGTTCGAACCACATACCGATGTTCACGAACATACAGATGGTCATGACGACCCAGAGGTTCTCACGGCATTTCTTGAACCAGAATGCCTGTGGAGCAATCACGTTACAGAACATCATGGAAACGTAGGCCCACCAGTAAGGACCAGTGATACGAATCTTGAAGGCTTCCATTTCGTACTTAGCACCGGAGTAGTAAGCCACGAAGAGCTCCATGAGGTAGGCGTAACCAACGATCGTACCTGTCGCGAGGATGATCTTGGACATGTTCTCGATGTGCTTCATTGTGATCACATCGTGCAGGCCGTAGATAGAACGGGCTGGCACCATGATGGTGATCACCATTGCGAAACCACCGAAGATCGCACCTGCCACGAAGTATGGCGGGAAGATGGTGGTGTGCCATCCTGGAACTGTAGATGTCGCGAAGTCGAAGGAAACGATGGAGTGAACGGAAAGAACGAGTGGAGTGGAGAGTGCTGCGAGAAGCAGGTAAGCCATTTCATAGTGGCTCCACTGACGGTTACCGCCGCGCCATCCGAGAGAGAAGATTCCGTAAAGAAGCTTGCGGATGCCTGGCTTGGCACGGTCACGGATGGTTGCAAGGTCAGGAACCATACCGAGGTACCAGAAAATCAGAGAGATGGTGAAGTAAGTCGATACCGCGAATACGTCCCAAAGAAGTGGTGACTTGAAGTTCTGCCAGATGGCGTTCGCGTTAGGAATCGGGGCAAGGAACCAAGCCATCCATACACGACCCACGTGGAAGGCTGGGAAGATACCCGCACAACATACCGCGAAGATTGTCATCGCTTCCGCCGCTCGGTTAATCGAGGTACGCCAGTTCTGACGCGTCAGGAAGAGAATCGCCGAAATCAATGTACCGGCGTGTCCGATACCGATCCAGAAAACGAAGTTAACGATCGGCCAGCCCCACATGGTGCGGTTTGTGTTCCCCCACACACCAACACCTGTTGATACGAGGTAGGACAGACCACCACCAACACCGATCAGGGCGATCAATGCAGATGGGATGAAGAGCAACCACCAAAGCAGTGGCTGAGGCTTCTCGACGATGCCTGCGATACGTTCAGTGATCCAGTGATAGGAACGGTTGTTCAGGATAAGCTTTTCACGCTCCAGTACTGGAAGCTTGAAATTCTTGTCCTCGGAGCCTTCCGCGCCCTTGGTTGCTGTTGCTGAGTCAGCCATGATTTCAGTATTTAGAAATTAAGTGATGAATGGTTAGAAACGGTCCTCTTAGTGCATGTGGATAGTTGCACGACCGACAAGTTTTGCTCCAGGCATGTCTTGGTTCGGGTTCTTCACACGAGCAAGGTAGCTCGTACGAGGACGTGTACCGATGTAGTTGAGGAGATCGTAGGCACGATCATTGATGATCTTGTTGTTCTCGTCCTTGATGCGGCGGATCGTAGATTTCGGATCAAGGAGGTTACCGAAGACGATGGCACCCGCTTCACATGCGTCCTGACAGGCTACGCGCACTGCGTCAGTCTTGGACATGAGGTCCTGAGGAGAAACCTCGGTATTGACTGAACCAGCACCCGCGAGTGCTTTCTTCTTGGTGTTCTGCTTGGCCTCGATCTTAGCGGTCTGAAGACGCTGTACACAGTAGGTGCACTTCTCCATGACACCACGCATACGAACGGAAACGTTCGGGTTACGCTGAAGGTGCTTGGAATCACCAACCTGCTTCTCACCCAATGGACCTTTGTAAAGGTTCTTGTGAATAACTGGGTTGCGCTTGTTGTAATCGAAGAAATTGAAACGACGTGCCTTGTATGGGCAGTTGTTCGCGCAGTAACGAGTACCGATACAGCGGTTGTATGCCATGGAGTTAAGGCCGTCCTCGGTGTGAACGGTGGCGTTCACCGGGCAAACGGTCTCACATGGAGCGCTTTCACACTGCACACAAGCTACTGGCTGAGGAATCATTTCAGGAGCGGTCAACCACTCGTCCTTGCCTTCTGCCTTCTTCTCGTCTGGAGCTGCGAAGTAGCGGTCCATACGGATCCAGTGCATTTCACGGCCCATGGCGACCTGAGTCTTACCAACAACTGGGATGTTGTTCTCAGCCTGGCAGGCTACGAGACAGGCGTTACAGCCGTTACAGACAGAGAGGTCGATAGACATCGCCCACTGGTGGGACTTGTCGGAAAGGTGTGGAAGGCGCTTGTCTGGATCGTTAGGATCTTTTGCACCTTCTGGCTTGTAGAGAGAGATATTCTCAGGAGCGTGGGAATCCATCCCCTGCTTCTGCACCTTCTTAAGTTGACCTGCGAAATCAGTTTTGTGCCCGCCGTATTCATCATCCATGGTGGAGATTTCACGAGCGATCGCACGGCCGTACATGGAGTGGTGCTCCTGAGTACGTGCCATCTTGTAGGTGTTACCGGACTTACTGCGGGAAACTACTGCACCAGTGGTGAAGTAATCGCTAGTTCCACGAAGTGGGTAAGCATCGAAACCTGTGTTTACACCAACGGAAGAAACGTTCTGTGGAGTGATGGCGGAACCGTCGTAGAAGGAAGGGTTGCCACCCTTGAACTGATCACCGAAGTGCTGGTCGTAGGCCTGACCGTAACCGAGTGCTACTGCGACCACGTTGTCTGCCATACCGAAGGAAACGATAACTGGTGCTTCGAGTTCCTTACCGTTGACGGTAACGGAAGCCATTGGAGCGTAGAGGCTAGGACCCTCACCCTCTTCAGGGACATCGGTCTTCTTAATGTCAGGACCGAAGCCCCACCATGCTTGGCTTGCTTTCTCGAGCTTAACAAGCTCCTCGTAGATACCAAGGTTCTTGGCAGTCTCTGGAGACATGTAGAGCGCGTTATCCCAGCAAACTTTGGATACTGGATCCGGAGCTTCCTGAAGCCAGGCGTTGTTGATGTAACGACCATCCTTGAGGGATGCGTCAGTTTGGAAAATGATGTCGAGACCCTTCTCGGTAGGAGCAGAAACCTCTTTGAGCGCTGGCACGGAAACCTGCTTGGCACCGCCAGTGATGTCGCTGTAGCTGGCGTCAGCGAGGAAACCTTCACGGAGAAGCTTCTTGAAGGAAGCTACTTCGGCACGCTCACCACTAACCTTGCTGATCCCTTTGAAGGTCTTACGCACTGCGTAGTAACCTGGTGATACCGCCTTGGCGTCAGCCATGGAGTCGTGAAGCTCAACCTGATCAGCAAGAAGTCCGCTGAGAAGCTCAAGCTCAGTGATACCACCATAGAGTGGAAGAATCATTGGCTGAACCACGGTGTAGACACCAGTGGATGAGTAAGTATCACCCCAGCTCTCAAGATAGTGAGCGGCTGGAATGTGAAGATCAGCTGCATTAGCAGTCGCATTGAGGCTTGTACCCCACTGGACCACCTTCACCTTGCCAAGGGCATCCGCAAGAGAAACCTTCTTGCTGTCGCTAAGTTCGACAGTTGGATTCTCGAGGAGTGGGTTGGCAGGGGTGAGAAGAATGACGGTATCGAGATTACCTGCATCGATGTCGCGGACAAGGCCAGCTACATCGCCAAGACCAGCCTTCTCAGTCTGGACGGCCTTGAGAGTCTTACCATAAGCACCAAGCTTCTGGTTGATGAGGAAAGCAAGGTCGTGAAGCTCTTTCGCATAGCGGCTACCGAGGAGGACAACCGCCTCACCTCTTGAACTCTTGAGATCCTTAACACACTCAGTGATCCACTTGGCCTTGTCACCGTCGAACTTACCACCAGGGATGTTATCGACTGCAACACCAAGCTCTTGTGCTACTTGGGAGAGGAAGCGACCAACCTGGCTAGGAGCCAGTGGCGCACGGTGATCAGCAAGACCACCAGTGAGCGAGTAGGTAGGCTCCGCCATATAGAGACGGTTCATACCAGCAACACTCTTGGTGGCATCCTTCTCGGAGTAGTCACGCTTGTTGACGTGGCGGAGATCGTAGAACCCTTTCACGGAACCCTGACGATCAAGCTCAAGGAAGTCACAGTCTACGGAGAGAATGCGCTTAGCCTTGGAGAAATCAGTAACAACCTCAGCACCGGAGCCGAAGGTCGCTTCCACGGAAGCTTTGCGGCCTTGACCAGCGAGTGCTTCGTAGCTGTAGAACTTGGCACCTGTGTACTTAGCGGCCAGATCCTTGCGGAGACGTGTGCGGGTTGCGGAGTCATCTTCACCGAAGACAAAACCAACTTTACCGCTCTTCACGAGACCGGAGAGATTCTTGATCGCCTCATCGCGGCTGATCTTGGAACCTTTGGAAAGGAAATCACGAGAGCGAGCAGGATCATAAAGATCGAGCACGGATGCCTGAACAAATGAGTCTGTACCACCACCCTCAGCGTGGATGCGGTTTGGCTCAAGCTTGGTAGGACGACCTTCGTAGGTAGTCACCATCAGTGGTGTAGCACCACCAGCACTTGGCATGGAAGATGCGTAGTAGAGTGGCTTACCTGGAATCACCCACTCTGGAGCATCTACGAAAGGAACAATCAGATCAACCGGACGGCGGCAAGCTGCCAAGCCGAAACCGGCCAATGCGGTGGATGCCCCCATTACCTTAAGGAAGTCACGACGTGTAGACTCACGGTCGTCTTCGTCACGCATGGACTCTGCTGCACGAGGGAACTCACGATCTACCCACTGACGAAGAGCAGGTGTATCTTCGAGTTCACCAGCACTGCGCCATACTTTAGTGACGCGCTCCCCAGCAGGAACTTCAGGATGATGCCATTTGCGTTTGCTCATTTTGGCGAAATTGGTTCGGTGTTTGAAAAGGTTGGAAAAATATTAACGGTGGCAAGTGAAGCAGCTCTCTTTAGGCTGTACTGACCATTTGTGCTTGAGCAAGGAACCGAGGGCAACTTGTGCCTCCTTCTGAGAACCGTGCGGCTTGAGCTTCAGATCGTGCTCAGCGCTGAACTTCTCGATCTCTTCTGCCAGCTCTGGACGGGCGGAGATATAGTCCTTGGCAATGAAGTCAAGATTAGTGACTTCCTCAAGCGGACGAATGTGCTCTTCTGGACTACGGTGACAGGTGATACACATATCCATTGAGAGGGACTTGGCATGATAAACCTCAGGCATTTCATTTACCTGACCGTGACAGCTCACACAGGAGATACCGCGGCTAAGGTGTGCTGAGTGATCAAAGAAAACGTAGTCTGGAGACCTATGAACGCGCACCCACTTGACTGGCTCACCTGTGTAACCCTCGTATGTAGGATCAATAGCACGACGCAGAGGAACAAGACGCTCGCTATCGGTCTTCACGTGACGGTGACAGTTCCAGCAGGTATTCGCGGAAGGCACGTTTGCGTGACCAGATTCTTCAACGAAGCTGTGACAATGACGACAATCCAGACCTAATTGCTTAACGTGCAATTCGTGATCGTACGGGATCGGCTGCGAAGGCTGATACCCAACACGTTGAGTCTTAGGAGTCGCGTAGTAGGTAAAGGCCAACACGAGGCCACCTACAACAGATCCTACACAGATCGCTATCTTGAGTGGCAGGAGATTGGTCCAGCGAGGAAAGTAATTAGCCATGACGTTTCGGTGCTTGTATCGCTTGTGAAAATTTTCACAAGCCTTTTTTAGGGTCTATTTTGGCGGGGCGAGTATGGGAATGAATCCCCCTCTGGCAATCCGAAAAATGGGAATTTTTGACATTTTCTGTAACCATCTCTCGACCAGATCTTATCACCCCGCTTGGCCATACTCCTGCAAGCCCTATGACTAGGGGAATGTCATCCTACCGCTAATCTTTGACAAACAGCCGCAAGCAGAACCAGAGCAGCAGAGCTATACCACATCTGCCTCTGATAAATATCTAACCATGGCTGATCAAATTCCACCAACAGCGGTATCGCTCATTGATTACCAGCAACTAGCTAACGAACAGCTAGACCGCACTACCCTCGCCTATCTGGAAGGTGGTGCCGGGGATCAGCACAGTTTAGAGGCGAATATCACGGCTTGGGCGAACGCCACTATCTGGCCACGTGTTATGACACAAGCCCAGGGCGCCTCCACGCAGACCACCCTACTCGGGATGAAGCTTGACAGCCCCTTAATGATCGCCCCCACCGCTTATCATCGACTCTTTCACGAACAGGGCGAGCTGGCTACGGCCACAGCTGCCAGCGCTCTGAATACCCCATATATAGTCAGCACCCAAGCCAGCACCCCCCTTGAGGAGATAGCCGCTCAAGCAGCGGGATCCCCCCTCTGGTTCCAGCTCTATATCCAGCACGACCGGGAATTCACAGCCGACTTGGTTCTGAGAGCCAAGCGTGCAGGCTACCAAGCTCTGGTCCTAACTGTAGACGCGCCGATCAACGGAATCCGAAACCAAGAACAGCGTGCCGGATTCCAATTACCCCCTGGCATTTCCGCCGTGAACCTGCATGGCATGCGCCCGACACCAAACATGAGCCACGCGCTGGATCCCCGTTTCTTATCCAGCCTCCCCAACTGGAAAGACATCGCATGGCTCAAGAAGCTTTCTGGACTACCTGTCATCATCAAAGGGATTCTTCACCCTCAAGATGCCCGTCTCGCCGTGGAGCATGGAGGCGATGCCATTATCGTCTCCAATCACGGAGGCCGGACACTGGATCTCCTCCCGCCCACCAAAACAGCTTTACCCCTGGTCGCCCAAGCGATCGACAAACAAATCCCCATCCTCGTGGATGGAGGGATTCGCAGAGGAACGGATGTACTCCAGGCCATCGCGCTGGGGGCAGATGCCGTTCTTCTGGGACGCCCCATCCTTCACGGACTAAGCGTAGCCGGAGCTACAGGAGTGGCCCACGTTTTACGCCTGCTACAGCACGAACTCGAAGTAGCCATGCTTCTCACTGGCTGCAGATCCCTGACGGAGGCCTCCTCCGTGATCAACACACCTAATTAACACTGATTAAATCTGTGAAACAACAAAAGCAAATGCTTGAACAAGCACCGACCAACAACCTGCGCCACGCAGCACTCCTTTCTAACCGCACAGCCGCTACAAGCGTGGCTGGCGCCATGCTCATCGCGGGGCAACTAACCACTCAGGCTGCTCCACAAGGACAGAACCAAAGCGAGCCACAGAAGACCGAGACCCTCGACCCGTCGGTTCTTACGGCAGACGAGAATGCCAAACTCAAGCCTGGGCAGCTCTCATCTTCTCGCTATACAGCCCCACTGCGCGACATCCCGCGCACCGTAACCGTTGTCCCTGAAGCCCTGATCAAACAGCAGAACGCCACTACTGTGCAGGACGCCCTGCGTAATGTCCCCGGCATCTCACTCCAAGCCGGAGAAGGCGGCACCCCTGCTGGCGACCAACTTAGCATACGCGGATTCAGTGCACGTACCGATTTCTTCGTCGACGGCGTGAGAGACATCGGCGGTTACACACGTGACCCATTCAACTACGAGCAGATCGAAGTCTCCAAAGGCCCATCCTCCACCGATAGCGGACGCGGCGGCACAGGCGGATCTATCAACCTTGCCACCAAGACACCCAAACTTGATGGCGCTACCGATGCCAGCATTAGCCTGGGCACAGATAGCTTCGCCCGCGCCACACTAGACTACAATCAACCACTGAGCCTCGAAGGAGCCGCTTTCCGCCTAAACCTTATGGGGCACACAGCCTATGTACCAGGCCGCGACTATGTGAAGCAGCAGCGCTGGGGATTCGCTCCTTCATTGGCCTTTGGCCTAGGCACTGACACAGTGACCACGCTGTCCTACATGCACATGTCACAAGACAATGTCCCTGACTACGGTATCCCATGGGTAAACGACGAAGTCCCCTCCGGCGTAGACTTTGACAACTGGTACGGCCTGCTCAGCCGCGATTACGAACACGTCGACACAGACATCTTCACCGCCGAGATCAAGCACCGCGTGAATGAAAACTTCGACCTGCGCGGAATCGCCCGCTATGGACGCAATTACCGCGACTCCATCATCACAGCACCTCGCCTAGTCGGCGGGACAGACGACACGATCAGACGCACAGACGAGAAATTCCGCAAACAGACTAACAGCATCGCCTCCATTGCTGTGGACGCGAACATCCGCTTTGAAACCGGGGACTGGAAACACACGCTAGTGACGGGAGCCGATTACTCCAGAGAGCGCGATAAGAATGTAAACCGTACATCTGACGACTCAGGAGCTCCAGATACAGACCTCTACAATCCGAATCCACACGGCACAGATAACTCCATCTACTCATACACCGGAACCACAGTTGGCCGCGCAGACACCATAGGCATCTTCGTCTATGACACCATTGAGCTGAACGATCAGTGGATCCTCAACGGCGGAGTACGCTTTGAGAACTTCGATGCCGAAGTTGGAGATCTGACCCAGGACGACAACCTCTTCAACTGGCGCGCCAGCATCACCTACAAGCCAACAGAAAACGGAAGCATCTATTTCGCCTACGGCACCTCTTCCAACCCATCAGCCGAATCACTCTCCTTCGGGAGGAGCGATGCCTTGGCCGGCGTAGACCCAGAGGAAACCGAGACATTTGAACTAGGAACCAAGTGGGACCTACTAAATGAGCGTCTTCACCTCTCTGCCGCACTCTTCAGAACGAACAAGACGAATGCCAGAACCCGCGCAAGCAATTCTGACCCCTATGAACTCGAAGGCGACCTTCAAGTACAAGGCGTAGAGTTCGGCCTAGCAGGGGAAATCACAGACACCTGGTCCATCTTTGCCGGCTATACCTACATGGACAGCGAGATCAAGAAAGACCTCGCTGGCGGTGAAGGCAATGGCCTCGGTAATACACCAGAACATAGTGTCTCCATCTGGAACACCTTCGATGTGACTGACAAACTCGCCCTAGCAGGCGGCGTTCGCTACGTCGGAGAGAGAGACAACGGCCGAGGCCGCATCGCTGACGACTACATTACCTTTGATGCAGCCGCGACCTATCAGATCAACGACTCACTCAGCGCCCAACTGAACCTACTCAACATCGCCGACGAACGCTACGTCGACCAGGTAGGCGGCGGCCACTTCATTCCCGGCCCAGGAAGATCAGCCTCCATTTCACTGAACTACTCGTTCTAGCAGATCAGTTTTTTCATACCACCGACCTCATAACAAATACCCCTGCGGCGCGATTTGATGGCGCCGCAGGGGTATCTCCACCAACTAACAGACAACAGCCATGATCCTTCAAATTCCGAACGTCCTCACACCTGAACAAGTCGCCGATTTCCGCAAAAGGCTGGATACCGCTGAATGGATCGACGGCAAAGCAACCGCTGGCGGCCAAGCAATCAAAACCAAGGACAACCTACAACTCGATACAAGCAACCCCACCGCCATAGAGCTAGGCAATCTGATTACACAAGCACTCTCCACCAATCCACTGTTTGTATCCGCCGCACTCCCCCTTCGAGTGCTCCCCCCCATGTTTAATAAATACACGGGCGGCGGAACATTCGGCACCCATGTAGACAACGCTATTCGCTACATTCCTGGAACCGGCCAGAAAATGCGCACCGATCTCAGCGCCACCCTCTTCTTTTCTGACCCTGATGAATATGAAGGCGGCGTTCTCACCATCGAGGACACTTACGGAACCCAAGAAGTCAAACTCCCAGCCGGCCACATGATCCTTTACCCCGCCACAAGCCTCCACCGCGTCACCCCGGTGACCAGCGGAGCACGCGTGAGCTCATTCTTCTGGATTCAAAGCATGGTCAGAGATGATACACAGCGCGGCCTACTTTTCGACCTAGACTGCTCGATCCAACGGATCAGCCAAGAACTGGGAGAGCATGCAGCCGCAGAGCAATCCGCCGTCCAACTCACTGGCATCTATCACAATCTGATTCGCCAGTGGGCAGAAGTCTAACAGGCATCTCGTTCAGCGATACGCTGCTGAATTCTTCCCAACAATTCCTCCATTTCAGGCACTGGCACTCCCAGTGCCTTTGCTTTATGCACGGGAATCTCCCAAATTGATTCTACCTCGATAGGTTTTCCATCCACGAAGTCTATCATACTCGATGGTTTGTACTTCCCCATCGGATAAGTGATTTTAATCTGCCGATCTATGAAGGAGTTTGGAATCTCATGACCCAAGGCAGCAGCACACTGCACAACCTCTCCCATAAGAGCACGAACCTTATGCTCTAGCTTAAGCTCATTGAGCAGGACATCAGTATCGACGCCCCCTTCCGCAATGGCCAAGCCATTGAAAGGGATATTCCAGACCAGCTTCATCCATTGGGCTTTCTCTAACACGTCCACCATTTCGCAAGGAAAGTTAGCTCCATTGAAAACCTCATTGATCAGCTCAAGCCGCGGAGTCACCGGACGACCATATTCACCAATCCTGATCAAACCTGAAGCCGTGTGAGAAATCACTCCGGACTCAAGCCTATTGATACAGACAAAACAAAGTCCAGCCATGATACGCTCTCCCCCGAACAAGCCAGCCAGAAACTCACAATTTGCGAGACCATTCTGCAGTGTAAGGATAGCTGTATTTTCACCTATTAAAGGTGCGATCACCTTTTCAGCACAGGAGTTCGCAGTCGTCTTCCAAGCCACGATCACCAAGTCTACCGGCCCTATGGCTGCTGAATCTCTCTCACACTGGACATTTTCCAGATGGAAATCCCCGGCAACACTCTGGACCTCCAAGCCATGCTCCTTAACATGATCGTAGTCCGACCTCAGAAGGAAGGTCACATCTTCACCGGCTTGGGCCAGACGTGCCCCATAGTAGCTGCCAACAGCTCCTGCACCAACAATCGCGATCTTACCTAACTTCCCCATAGTCGTACTTAATTCTACCAGAAAAGAAGAAGCCCTTGCTCAAAAAAAGCAAGGGCTTCCTACAGAAATCAGAGATTAACGATTAGAACTTCCAATCGTGCTTATCAAGATCGCAAACACAGGCGGCCAGAAGCTTGATACCATTTTCGATATCGTCCTTGTGACAGGTTTCAATCACCTGGTGAACATAACGTGTCGGGATAGAAATCGCACCAGCGATAGATCCACCAGGACTCATGCGCTGGAGACCAGCGGTGTCTGTACCACCTGCATGCAGGATCTCAGGCTGCCACTTGATCTTCTTCTCCTTGGCAGTCTTCTTCATGAATTCTACCATGCGGTAGTCACAGACCACGGAGCTATCCATGATCTTAATCGCAGTACCCTCACCGAGAGATGTAATCTTCTTCTGAGCAGGAACACCTGGGGTATCACAAGCAATCGTCGTATCGAGACCAAAACCAAAGTCAGGCTGAATTTCGAGCGCAGACACATTAGCGCCACGGATACCAATCTCCTCCTGAACAGTGAAGACTGCATAGAAATCATATGCCGGCTTACGGCGAGACTTCTTCAGTGTGCGAAGCGTCTCGAGAAGCAGGAATACAGATGCACGGTTATCGAGTGATTTTACATTCACGCAATCACCAAGCTCAACCAAGTGACGCTCACGAGTGATCGGGCTACCTATTTCGATAATCTTCTCAAGCTGCTTCTTTGTAAGACCTGTATCAATGAAGTAGTCATCCAGGTTCAGTTTAGCTCCACGCTCTTCAGGAGTCATGATGTGAATCGGCTTGCAGCCCATCACACCGAGAACATCCTTCTTACCATGAATCAAAACACGCTGGGCTGTCAGCGTCTTTGGATCGAAACCTCCAAGTGGATTGAAACGAACGAAACCGTTGTCATCGATATGAGTCACAATGAAACCAATCTCGTCCATGTGAGCTGCGGCCATAGCCTTCTTTGAAGAATCCTTACCCTTCTTGAGAGCAACTACATTGCCCATGCGGTCAATTCTCACTTCATCTGCAAGACCCTTAAGTTCTTTAAGAACCAACTCGCGGATCTTGATCTCAAAGCCCGGAGCACCCGGCGCTTCACAAATCTTTGCTAGTAAATCAACATCGATAGCCATGGGCGGAAATTAGCGATCCTGTAAGGATTGACCAGTACAAAACTGTTTTGACTACTGATGAAGCATTTGTGCACCTCGCCCAACACATCAGCATTGCCAGCCAAGCCCGCATTGATTAGAACCTCATTTGTCCATGAAACACGTCCTCTCCGCCGACCAATTTAGCCGTTCCGATCTCGACCACATC
This sequence comes from Rubritalea squalenifaciens DSM 18772, assembly GCF_900141815.1. NCBI lineage: Bacteria > Pseudomonadati > Verrucomicrobiota > Verrucomicrobiia > Verrucomicrobiales > Rubritaleaceae > Rubritalea > Rubritalea squalenifaciens. Next base: position 337,316 of record NZ_FQYR01000005.1, on the reverse strand, counting down.
ATGAAACGCAGTGCTGAGATGGCAGACATCTTGGCCCTCGGCGGCTCGAAACTTTGCGACGGGAAGATCCTTGGAGCTCTGTTTTACGAACCTTCCACCCGTACTCGGCTATCCTTTGAGACGGCCATGATGCGACTCGGCGGCAAGGTTATCTCTGAAACGGATGTCACCTTCTCCTCACAAACCAAAGGTGAAGTCATCGAGGACACGATCCGCATCGTCGGCGGCTATGCGGATATCATTGCCATCCGTACCAAACAGAAAGGCGAAGCCAAACTAGCCGCTCACTATTCACCTGTTCCCGTCCTCAACGGGGGCGACGGATCCGGCGAACACCCCACCCAATCACTGTTAGACCTCTACACTATCTTCAAACATCATAAGATTGGTGAGAAGCCCCTCAATGTGACATTCGTCGGCGATCTCAAATACGGCCGCACTGTCCACTCACTGGCAAAAATTCTCCGCCAGTACGACGGTGTAAACATCCAGTATGTGGCTCCAGAGGAAATCCAGATGCCCGAGGAATACCTCAAAGATGGCGACAGCATCCACACCGAACTCAATGATGAGATCCTCCAAAAAGCCGATGTCATTTACGATACCCGCATGCAAAAGGAGCGTTTCGAGGATGTAGAAACATTCAACCGCGTCAGAAACGCCTTTATCTTCACGCCTGAAATGGTCGGAAAGATGAAAGCCGATGCTATCCTGATGCACCCACTGCCACGCGTGAATGAAATTCAGCAAGCGGTGGACAAGCTCCCTCAAGCTAAATATTTCGAGCAGGCACTGAACGGCGTACCCGTTCGTATGGCCCTCATTGCCGAGGCTCTAGAGATCTAGGTCGACCACCCACTCGGGCACCCAGGAAGGCAGATCCCCGTCTGCCTTTTTGAGGTAATTCAGTGACCACAAAGACACGCTCAGCAGGACAATCACTGATACAATAATCATCAGTGCTGCATGATGCCGTGAAAGCGGCTTCCTGATAAAAAGCAACGGCCCGATAACAACCCCTAGGCCTAACAAAGAGAAGAGATAACAAGGCCACAAGATGAGAGGCGACGCTAGCTTTCGTTGATAATGCTGCACCGGAGGCCGCATCTGCATCGCATTACGCATGCGCAGCTGAGCGATTTCATCCTGATCCCTTCTTCTCTCCGGTATACTGGCCATAATTACATGGAAAGCAGTAGCGCTCTGACTTCTTGGGCGCAAGGATTTGCTGGAATAGAATGAATTCCAACTTCTCAAGCTTACTCATCAGCGCTATGCCTATCGCATCATGACAGCCCAAGAACTTCTCAACTCCGCCACCTCTGGCTCATCCATGCCAGAAGGACTCAGTTCAACCCTGAAAGCTCTTTGGCTAGAAAAATCCGGAGACTGGCATGCCTCACATGACCTCTGCAACGAGATTCCAGACCCGAGTGGAGCCTGGATACACGCCTACCTCCACCGTGTGGAAGGTGATCTGGGAAACGCCAGCTACTGGTATCACCGCGCCGGAAAAGACATGCCTACATGCAGCCTGGATGAAGAATGGATGAATCTAGCCCGGCAATTTGCGAGGGAATAACCCCCTCGGACTATGACTCCCAGCCGGAGATAAGACTTACTGGCTCCCCCCTGAAGTTGCCGCATCGATTTCGCGCTCTCTCTCGGTCATCTCTCGACCTTCTCGCCCAGTCTCCTCAAGCTCTCGCTCCCTGACCTCTTTCTCATGATTATCCTTAGCGCGCTCATTAAGCGCACTGCTTTGGCGTGACTCTATATTTGTCAGCTTAGAATAACGAGCAAATACACTACGCTTCATCCCATCGACATTGATGTGATAACCCCCCATATTCACGAATGTAGCTCCTAAAGTAACCCCAACAAAGATCATAAAAAACACTAGCCCCCCCATTCCCAATCGCTTTCTCCTCCTGTAGTTTGTAGGACCACACAAACTAATCAGCAGAATCCACAGATTCAGTAATGGAACCAACAGCCCCATACACCATGATCCAGCATAACCTGCATTTCTCATGCGAGATGCGGTGGCTATCAGAGTGACTAAACCAACAAATCCCCAAATGATATAGGGTACCCATGCTAACTGGACAGGGTCACTGGAATCTAAAACCCCATACAGCTGTAACTCTTTACACGCTATAAAACCCAGCATGTAGACGATTGGCCAACCAATATAGAAATATAGATTATAACCAAATCGGCCCAATCCCCCCAAATGCGAATCTTGCTCTCGCAACTCCCTTTCCTTAGCCTCTCTTGTGTCTACTGTACTAGAACTTGGAGTACTTACCTTTTTGATACTGCCAGCAAAGCTGCGCACTTTTGAGACAGGAAGCCACTCTTTCATCCCCTCTTTCCAGACCTGGACATCGGAGTAATAGATCTCCTTGCGCTCAATGAGCTCACAAAGTTTCTCCTTACTTACCGGGCCTCTTCGCTGACCCAAATTAAGATAAAACCACTGTTTCTTTCCGTTATTCATCTACCTAGTCAATAGCTTCGTTACGTGAAACAGAACCATACACTTGGGTCTATATAGTTCCTCGCAGAACTTTATAACAAAAAATTCATCTTTGGCTATGATAAAGCTGCATTAATGAGTTCACGGCAGCGACATGGCACTCGACTCTCTTCCCAAGTTCCTCACTAGAAGGCGTTTCAAAAGTAAAGGACAGAGGGCAGCCCCTCTTAGCCAAATAGATGGCCTCAGGCCAGTTTTCGGGCTCGTCAGCATCACAATGGTGATAGATCCATCCTGGCTTCCGTACATCGTGATCATCAATCAAGTTCATCGGCTCCATCGGCAGATGCGGAGTCACCGCCTCCACAATGCGTTCATACCGCTCAGGTCGATCTTCCAGCTGATTGATCTCATAGTAGTAAAAGCCCGTACTCTCCCAGTCTTCATGCAATGATACGGCTAGATCAGCCTGCACCCCTTCCAACCACTTGGCATGCGCCCTTACCTCCTCTGTTTTGAATCTCAGATAATCACGATTTAAGTCATATCCCTCTGCATTTTCTCGGGTGCCCGCAGCTAAGCCAGTAGGATTCAAGATCGGGCAAACGCACCAACTGCAGCTCTCATCAAGCCCTCCCCGCTGAATTAGCTCAAGCAAAGCTAGTGGACCAGCAGGCTCATCACCGTGGATTCCGGACGAGAGATAAACCTTCTTCCCTCCATCCTTCTCAATCCGGTACGCATAAACAGGATAGCCTCCTACCTCACAGATCAGCTCACCACTCGCCCCAAGGGCGCGCAATTCACTATCCATCTGCTCAATCAGTTTTCGTACATCCATCAGAGGAAAACTAACGGTGCCCCCCACTACCTTCAACGCCCTTTTATGAGAAATTCCAGACGTTTTGACGTTCTCTCGCATTGATCATGCCCGATTCGTGTGCAACCTAGCCGCATGGCAACGGTTCCAAGCGACTCATTCAGCATACCACAAGAACTTTGGTTTGAAGAACTCAGCCCGGGCTATCCGGTGATCAAAATAGACAACCGTCACGCAAAAGCCACAATCGCCCTACTTGGAGCCACTCTGATTGAGTATACTCCCACTGGCAGCCAACCCATCATTTTCACCAGCTCGAAAGCCATATTCCAAGAAGGCAAGGCCATCCGCGGTGGCATCCCTGTCTGCTGGCCATGGTTTGGCCCACACCCGAGTGACAACTCAAAACCTAATCACGGCTTTGCACGCGACCGTTTCTGGGAACTCAAAAGCACCACCAAACACGAGGACTACACCGAAGTGACTCTGGAGTTTGACACCCGCCAAGTAGCCAACGAATTATGGCCCCAGCATACAACTGCTGAAATCACTTTTAGAATAGGTCAAGCCCTCGATGTCCAGCTCACTAGCTGCAACCGAAGCGATTCCAGCATCACCATCGGCGGTGCTCTTCACACCTACTTCGACATCGCGCACATTTCAGATGTCTCCGTGATTGGCCTTGATGGAGTCACCTTCGCCGACAAAGTGACGAATAAACACGGTACCCAGTCAGGAGCACTCAGCTTCACCAAAGAGACGGACCTCGTCTTTGAAAAGACCATGGCGACAACCACCATTGATGACCGCGGCAACTCACGTCAAATTCACGTCGCCAAAAATGGCAGCCGCTCAACAGTCGTCTGGAACCCATGGATCGAAAAATCCGCCGGCATGGGCGACTTGGGTAATGAGGACTATCTCAGTTTCGTCTGTGTAGAGACCGCGAATGCCTTTGACGATGTTTACACCCTTGAGCCTGGAGCCATTCACACCCTGGGTACAACCATTACCGTAAACACCTCCCTATCCTAAGCAACCATGCCGCTGCAACAACCAGCATCATTCCAAAAATCACTCATCCAGTGGTTCAGCAAGGAAGGCGAGGATTACCCATGGAGGCAAACTACGGATCCATGGCATATCCTCATTTCCGAGGTTATGCTTCAACAGACACAAGTAGCCACAGTACTCAACAAAGGCTTTTTCGTACACTTCATCTCACAGTTCCCCACTCCGGCAGATCTGGCGCGCGCCGATGAACAGACCATCCTCTCAGCCTGGGAAGGCCTAGGCTATTACAGACGTGTAAGAAATCTCCAAAAAGCAGCTAAAGCCATCTGCGATTATCACGAAGGAATTTTTCCCAAGCAGTATGAGCAAATAAGAGCCCTTCCAGGAATCGGCCGCTACACAGCAGGCGCTGTAGCCTCATTCGCCTATAACCAGTCTCAACCCATCGTCGACGCCAATGTCGCCCGAGTCTTTTCTCGAGTCTTCGATTACCAAGAGCGAGTCGACACCACAGCGGGGCAGAAGCAACTCTGGTCATGGGCTGAGCAACTCGTGCCCGCGAAGAACGCACGGGCATACAACTCTGCCCTGATGGAACTTGGGCAGCAGGTCTGTACCAACAAGGCTCCTAAATGCGAGACTTGCATCCTTAATAAATTCTGCAGCACAAAAGACCCTACAAGCCTCCCCAAAAAAGGCTCGGCCAAAAAGACTGTGCTTGTTGATGAGCACTGCATACTCGCCATCCAAGACGGAAAAATCCTACTACACCAAGAGAAGGCAAGCGCCCGAAGGTCTGGCATGTGGAAACTCCCCGAACGCGCTCACCACCAACTGGAAGCCTGCCCCCTACTCTCTAAATCCACGTATGGGATCACCCACCACCGCGTGACCCTGCGTATCTATGATACCAGAAATATAAGCATTCCGAATTCCGAAAATCCAGAGCAAGAGAAATGGCACCAGCTGGAAGAGCTCCCTAACCTCCCCATGCCCTCTCCTTTCAGAAAGGTTCTGGACACGCTGTTAGCCGACTTATTTTAATCTACCTTATTTGAGCTTGGAGATGCGCTTTTCCGCAGCCTTCTTATCGAAGCTAGACGGATCATAGTCATCATCCATCCACTCAAGAACCCCATCCGCACAATTCTGGTACCCGTGAGATCCACCGCAGTCCTCAGGTGGACAATTCCTCTCTCCATCAATGAGAACACACTTACCTGATCCTTCACTCTTACGTTGAAAATTCAGCTCATGAATCCAATCATCGCTGAAGTCGTAACGGTATAGCATGCGGAATGGGAAATGCTTCCTCCCGATCAACTGCTTCAAGGTAAGATCATTCTCATCCTTGAAATCCTCACCCTTGATCACCGCCACATCACTCCCATCAGCTACCACACTGGTCAGATTCCTGCCCTTGCCGTGACGAAACTCGTGAGAGTGCTTGTCTTCCCACCCCATCGCAGCTTGTAACAGCTTGTGAAGCTTCCCAAAGGTCGTCTCAGCAGGGACGGAGATCTCACGCCAGATGAGCGGCTCGATTCCGTAGAGAATAACTTTCAGTTCGTAGTGTTCAGACATGTCGCCTTCATAAACGCATTCCTGGGACGCTTCAACCTATTAAGCCAAATTTGCAGCGATTCGCCTGTCCCCGCCTGCATGGCATCACGCTACATTCCCTAGTTTGGGGCAATGAGCAAAGTTGTCAAAACCGACACGATTCACCAGTCCTCTTTCCGCACAAGCTGCTATCAGAACGTCTCTTATTCATATCAACCGAATACATAACAATGAAAAAGCCGCGCGAATGCGCGGCTTTTTTATCATCTTTCAGTTGGTTCTGCTTAGCGAGAAGCCGCATCGGAAATCGCGTCACCTCCGGCACGAATGTCTTGCCCCATACCACGGAAAGTATTGCAAGAGCTCAGCGCCAATGCTGCGAGGCCGACAACTGCGAGAATCATTTTAGTACAGTTTTTCATAGTCGTGTTAGAATAAGCACATTCTTCAACCTTGCCAAATATTTTCTACACGGCAGAAATCAACCTCCTCTCGCCGCGAGCAAGCATAAGAGAATAAAGAAATTCAATTTGATCAGAGGTCAATTCTGATTAACTTTTCGTAAGAGATATGCCTAAGCATGGAATCAAAATAGTAACGCAGCAAACTGGCCTGAGCCCCCATGTCCTCAGGGTGTGGGAAAAACGCTATCAAGCCGTCACCCCAATGCGCACAGACACCAACAGACGTCTGTATACAGATTCCGAACTTCAGAGACTCAAGGCTCTGGCTATCTTGACAGGCCTGGGATATGCGATCGGCCAAATTGCCAGACTCAGCTGCTCCGAGCTTCAGGTTCTTCTCCGTAAACACGACAACTCGATCAATGATCGATCGGAAGCTCCGGCGACAGATCTAGGCGATGAGCAAGAGAAAGGTTTCATCAGCCGAGCTATTCAAGCCACCAAAGAAATGGATCAGGCAAAGTTGGAAACAATCTTTGATGAAGCCAGCATTGCCTTTGGTTACTCAGGACTGCTTGAGAGAGTCATGGTGCCTTTCATCAAACTGGTAGGCCAACTCTGGCAAGAAGGTCACATCTCCAGCTCAGATGAGCATGCTGCCAGCTGTGCCATCAGGGAATACCTCGCTCACACCACACGACCCTTTACCAGCAGCACCTCGTCTCCCTCACTGATCGTCACCACCCCTTCAGGTCAACTGCATGAGATCGGAGCCGTCATTGCCGCTAGTCTGGCGCGTAAAGCTGGATGGAACGTAACCTATCTTGGGGCCTCGCTCCCTGCTGAAGAAATCGCCAGTGCCGCCATCAAGAGACAGGCCAAGGCGGTCGCCTTGAGCATTGTCTACCCGGTCGATGACCCGCACCTTTTGGGGGAGCTTGGTCGACTCCGACGCCACCTGCCAAATACTCCGATTATTGTGGGAGGCCAAGGCGCAGCCGCCTTAGCCCCACAACTGAGCGAGTTCAAGATGAAGCACCTAAGCTCCATCAGAGAGTTCAATACCTGCCTTTGTAAAATTCGCTCCTGCTCTTTTTAACTCTCTTCTGAGTCTGTGACGACACTGCGCTCCACGCCACGCTTTTCAAAAGAATTGCGCAAGTAGCTCTTGAACTCAAACAAGTCCCTCCGGCGATCACTAACAGGGGTCACACTTCCCGATTCGCGTGAACGATAGAGATCCGAAATATCCAGATCCGTTACCAACATCGTTTCCACATTAGCATCCGACTGGGCCTGGATTCCATCTCGCGCAAATTCGAAATCAGAGGGCGTGTACACCGTCGCCCGACCATAGTGAATATCCATCACCGGAACATCGGGCAGGTTTCCTACCACACCAGCAGTCACCACATAGATTTGATTTTCAATCGCACGTGCGTGAGCGCATAGACTCACCCTCAGGAAACCTTGTCGGTTATCCGTGCAGTAAGGAACGAAAATGATCTCCGCCCCCTTTTCCGCCAAATACCTGGCAGCTTCAGGGAACTCGATGTCATAGCAGATCAGAATTCCCACCTTTGCTTTAGGAGTCTGAATGAGCATCAACTCGTTACCACCAGTAATACCCCATGCAATTCTCTCTGATGGCGTAATATGTAGCTTGGGTTGGGCCACGTAACTGCCATCAGGGCGGAATAACATCGCCTTATTGTACAATTTGTCTCCCTCCATCACCGGGTGAGATCCTGCGATCACGTAGAGACCAAACTCCCTGGCCAAGCCACTGATCAAATTGATGAAACGGTCTGTGCACTCAGCTAATTTGCGAATCCCTTCCTGAGAAGTCGCGGGATCCATCTGAGAAAGCAATTGCACGGAGAAGAACTCTGGGAATAAGACAAACTCACTCTTATAATCGGCAGCCGTGGAAACAAAGTATTTTACTTGTGCCTCGAAGTCCTCAAACGAAGTCAAGCGTCGCATCTGGTACTGCACGCAGGAAACCCTGACCTTGGAATCCTCGTCTCTGTTAGACTGATAATCCGGGTTCAACCACTCGATCAAGGAGGCGTGATCCTGACTCCTCTTATCTCGAATGTAATTCGGCATGACGGCTCTAACCACAAAGCCTTGATTTAACTGAAAAGTGAGAACTTGGTCGTGTATCTCCCCTGCCTGCACCCTCGCAACGTACTCTTGCGGGGAAAACTCTGCTGCATATTTCTCGTAATTCCACAATCTTCCTCCGGAGAGAATACGCCGAAGATTCAGCTTTCTGCAAAGATCTCGCCTTCTGGAATACAGAGCATTTCCTATACCTGCGCGCTGAACCTTTGGATCAACATACACGTCCGCCCCATACAGGGTATCTCCCTGATAGTCGTGATTATAGAAGTAGCCATCATCCGTGATACCGTAGTAGGTATGTGGTCTCAGAGGATCCTTCCCCAGGTTGACAATCAAGCTGGAGGCAGCCCCTACAATGTTCCCATCCAGTTCGGCTACGAACTGGCCCTCAGGAAAGATCTCGATGTGACTTTGGAGTTGATCCGGTTGCCAGAGCTCATCCGTCTCTATCAAGCCCGGAAAAGCCCTCGCATAAACCTCGATCAAGCGCGGGATATCATCCTCGCGTGCATTTCTAACTTTAAGTGTTCCGGCAGGGGTTTCGAACAACGATTCATCCATAGGTGTCATTATCCTACACAACTCAGGCGAAATGTCATGCAGACATTCACGCTAACCCATTGGATAAAGATTGGCGGATGTCAGCGCATCAATTTCCACCATGACCTCAGGCCTAATAGTCACCTCGGCGGCGTCAATATGTGGCTGCAACTGATCTAGAGAGCTCACCCCCATCAAAGTGGAGGCCACAAAGTCATGCTGTTTACTCCAAGCAATGGCAAAAGTCACAGGATCAATCCCCTCCCGCTTGGCAATCTCATGAATGGCCGCAGTATTCGCCAGAGACTTCTCATTTACGAATCGCTCGGCCATCTTTCTTTGCCTCTCAGCCCCATCAAGATAGGCTGAAAAACGAGCTCCTGCAGGCTTGGCACCCTTCTGGTATTTACCTGCCAGCACTCCACCAGCGAGTGGCGAATAGGGAAGACAGCTCACACCCTCACCCAAGCAGCACTGCCCAAGCTCATCCTCAAACCGTCGGTTATTCACCGAGAAATTGTTCTGGATCGTATCCAACCTGCGCATTCCAGCGGCATCCGCCTCGCTCAGCCACTTCATCATGCCATAGCATGTTTCGTTAGAAACTCCATAAGCACGGATCTTTCCTTCACGTACTAGATCATCGAGCACCTCGATCGCATCCAGTGGGCGCATTCCAGCATCCGGCCAGTGCACTTGGTAGAGATCAATGTAATCGGTTTTCAATCTTCTTAGACTTCCTTCCACCGCACGTCTGATCATGAAACCGTCAATGGCCGCCTTATCGTGCCTAACTGGCGGATTAAACCAGCCATGAGCCGGCCCGGCCACCTTGGTAGCAATAATCACTGACTCTCTGGGTTTATCCTTCATCCAATCACCCACCCACTCTTCCGTCAAACCAGCCAACTCCTTGGTCGGCGGCACAGGATAGACCTCAGCAGTGTCAAAAAAATCAATGCCTGCATCGACCGCCGCATCCATGATTTTAAAACTCTCTTCCTTATCTGCCTGGGTACCGAAAGTCATGGTGCCCAGACCAATCACGCTCACCACCATTCCACTCTTACCTAAACGTCTTTTTTCCATGCCGCCACAATGTGCCCTACCTCCTACCCACGCAAATCATTTACCGAATAATTCCCGCCTATACAAAAACAGGAGAGCCTAAGCTCTCCTGCACAAATGGCCCTGAAAGGCCTCTAAACTCGCAACTCCTACTCTACTTCTAAATCACCATGTTCATGATGCATCGGCGCCTGAAACAAGAACATGCCAGTTAACATGTTCAGAGGGTTGATATCTTTTAGCTTCCCCGACACAATGGCCAAATCGCCTCTTCCTCTGAATTCGATACCCTCGATAAAATCAGCCATAGGTTTCATCCCCGGAGGCATATGCTCTTTCATTTGGGCTACCTCTTTATCAACAAACTCTGCATGTAATTCTTCAATAGCAGTCAGCGCCTGCTGAACCTTGTTAGCCTGCTCTCCCTCGCCAATGACAAGAACTTCAGTAAACTCACCACCTTTTGCAGTCTCCATTCGAAGATTCTTAAACTCTTTCAAATGGGGCACCTTCTTCATCTCTCCTGATACAAGTGCGGCCGCCCAGAGATTTCCTTTCTTCTCAGTTTTCGCAATGAGATCTTGGAGATCTTTGGGCATAGCAACCTCCTTGACCTCTCCGGCTAACGCTTTACCCATCGACTCCAGCGGCAGCTGCTCTTTGCCCGGCCCAGTCATGAGAATAAAATGCTCATCACTCAGGGGAGCAAAAAACACTTCATCCTCTGGAGACAAATAGTCCACACCACCGATCTTCACCTGATTAAAATCACCTCCTGCCATCTCTAGAATCGTTGCCCGGAGAGCGGCGTGATCGTACTCACCACGTAAACTCAATACAGCCCAGCCTGCCTCGTCTCCTACATTCTGAGCCACTCCTACACTCGCCGTATCAATGCGAATGTTTCCACTCTTTTCCAGAAAAGTGATCAAGCCCTTCTGCATACCGCTCAACATCATTTCAGCCCCTGCCTGTTGCTGTTCAGGGAGAGCTTTCTTGAGCTCTTTAGCGATATCCTGGGCTGGCCCACTTTTCATAGTCGCATGGACAAAGACCCCTGTATCCTTGGGCATAATCAGCATATCTTTCTTATCTCCCCCGTCCACTTTCGGGTAGTCGGCTTTCTCGCCATTGATTGCCGCGAGTGCCTCCTTGGCATAGCCAGCCACAAAACGCTCTTCAGATTTCGTCGCTTGCTCAAGAGCTTTGACAGCACCCTTTGACTTCATCTCACCGAGTGTCCTGATCACCATAAGTTTACGGATCTCACTGGCCTTTGCCGATGCACCTTCTTTGACCTGAGGCTTACTTACCTCCTGAATCAAAGCTTCCTCAGCAGGTTGCTCACCTTGCTCTTTCCAATAACTTTTCGTGTCCACGTAATCCAAAGCCTCGTTGCCTCCGAGACCACCAAACAACATAAAGAACACTACGAATATTCCACTGAATGCCATAATGCAGTCAGCCTGCTCTTTTTTTCTCAATAAACCAAGACGAAACGACGTACGCATGAATAACTCAAATAAACTGGATTGTTCGAAAAAAATGCGCTGTCCTCAGACCCAGTCCAATCTGTGTATGAGTTCGTTTACTGACAATATTAGCAATTACGAGAGTGATCCAGAAGAGTCCCTACATACTCAATTGAAGAATTATACGAGTTCTGGCCAGTGGTTCCGAGCCAGGGAGGTAGCTGGCCAGCTACTTTCCACCAGCCCCGAGTCATCTTGGCTGCACTGTCAAATGGGGTTTATTCTCTATCAGCTAAACGACTTTAAGCATGCAGAGAACCATTTGAAAGAAAGCGTCAGGCTGCAACCAGACTATGCGAATGGCTACAGGTTGCTTGGGTTCCTCTACCTGTCCATGAATCGTGCCGGCACTGCTGAGGACAACGTCCGCAAAGCATTGAGTTTGGAGCCAAATGATGAGACTTCCTGGTGCCTCCTCGGAAACCTATCACTGCATTTTGACAATCCGCAACAGGCTCTTCAGTGCGCAGAGAAGGCATTAAACCTATGTCCAGATGATGTCAGCGCTCTAGATCTGAAAGCCAGGGCACTCGATGAGCTACCCGATCATAAGGTTGCTCCTCAGGACCTCATCAACCAATATGAGGAAATACTCTCGCTCGAGCCAGATAATGCCTTAGCCTACTCCCGTATTGGAGACGTCTATTGCGAAAAACTCAAGAAGTACAAAGTAGCTGAAGAATACTACCGAAAAGCCCTCTTCATTGATCCTGAGAGCAAAAGCCACCAGAGCGACCTCATTCGTTGCCTGAGAAAAAGAGATCCAATCCTCCGATTGCTGTGGCTCCCCTTCTTACCCACAAAGCTTGTAATTAAACTGATAGAGTTGATTCCAGATGGGAACCTGAAATGGAAACATCTATTTGGATTCCTGTTAGCACTACCATTACTATTGATTGGCAAATACATCATCCTCTTTGGCATCGTCAGTGCAGTGGCCTTCTTCACCTTCTTCTGGCCACTGACTAAAGTTTACGAATACCTCACCATCGTAGACATTCACAAGAAAATGGGAAAAATTGCCATCTATAAAGGCCCCTTCCGAAAGCTACACAAATGGAGCTTCTACACCCGATTTTTCCTATTTCTGGTCTTCTTGGTGTGTTTCTGGTCCGTTGTTTACTTCCTTTTTACTAGTGACCAGTATCGTGGCGGCACGATCGCAGCATTTCTCACAGTGTGCATAGGAGCCGTCATCCTTACAGTTCTAGCTAGCTGTGTTGGAATCCTCATAGATGCTAATTCCAAGAAAACGAGAGAACGCAGAAACAAAAAACAACCCGTCATCGACAATGAATAGCAGAACAATCGAGCTACTTTTAAACTCACTCTCACAAGACCCCTCTAACTGGGATATCCGTCTCCATGTTGCTGAACTACTGACTGCTGAGGGCGACCACAGTCGTGCTGCGGACATACTCAAAGCTCCTCAATCCCTACCAGAGACTGAGGACAAACTATTAGTAATCGCAGAGCTCCTGGCGAATCATGACTGGCAAGAGGCCTTACAGATCTTGGACTCAATCATTTCCAGCAATAAAGCCTGCTCCAAAGCCTACAGGCAAAAGGCAGACATTTACCGCGAACGCGGAATGAAAGATGAGGCCAGAAAACAATACAACGTGGCTGCTGTCATCGACGAATCAATGGAGGATCCAGAATTTGAAGCTTGGTTAGATACAGACTCTACTCCTCCCCAATCTCCAACTTCGCCGAAACTAGAAACTCCTCCCCCCATACCAATGGCAAACACAAACAGCCATTTGCCATACTACACCTCTAGCGATGAGAGTAATCTTGAAGAAGATGAATTCATCGAGACTGACAGCTCGCTTGATGCGCTGCTCAACTCGACTCGGCAACTTATCGATTTCAGCGATATCGGCGGCATGGAGCAGCTCAAGGAGCGCATCCGCATGAGCATCATCTACCCATTCAAAAACAAAGATTTATTCAAGAAGTTCAAAAAACGCTCTGGCGGCGGCCTTTTATTCTACGGCCCTCCCGGATGTGGCAAAACCTTGATTTCCCGAGCCACTGCGGGTGAATGCGGAGCTCATTTCATCAACATCTCGGTGCATGACATCTTGTCCAAGTGGCTTGGCGAAAGCGAGCAACGCATGCACTCATTATTCGAGGTAGCCCGCCGAAAGGCACCAACCATCATCTTTATTGATGAAGTAGATGCTCTCGGAGTGAAGCGTAGCGATGCCGGCTACACAGCAAGTCTGGTGAATACCCTCCTCACAGAAATGGATGGCAGCCAGTCAGACAATGAGGAGCTCCTTATAATTGGTGCCACAAACACTCCTTGGCGCGTGGATAGCGCATTCCGCCGTCCCGGTCGGTTCGACCATGTACTCTTTGTTCCGCCACCTGACCTAGAGGCCAGGGAGGCGATTCTTAAAATACTCCTCAGCGATATTCCTCAGGACAAAATCGATATCCGTAAACTAGCCAAGATTACAGATAAATTCTCTGGAGCAGATCTCAGTGCCGTTGTAGACCGCGCCACCGAATCGGTGATTCAAGAAATCATGAAGTCTGGCAAAGAAATCAAACTCAACCAGAAACACTTACTCCAGGCGGCTAAAACAACGCGTCCTACGACTCTGGAGTGGATCGAGCAGGCTTCAAACTATGCCAGCTACGCCAATCAGTCAGGCCTTTATGACGATTTGGCAGAATATATCCGCTCCATTTAAACGTGCCTCATAGAAAATCCATAGCCGTTGTCGGCGGAGGACCAGCAGGACTGCGCGCTGCTGAAGTAGCAGCAGAGTCAGGTGCGAGAGTAACTTTGTACGACGCCAAGCCATCGACTGGCAGGAAATTTCTCGTCGCGGGTAAAAGCGGGCTCAATCTAACCAATGACCAAACATTCCCTGATTTCCTTGAGAATTACCAAGGCAAGGACCTTCCTGATTGGTTCGGGGCAATCATCAGCCATTTTGACAACACTCAGCTCAGAGCATGGGCTGGAAGCCTTGGCATAGAAACCTATGCAGCTAGCAGCGGTAAAGTCTTCCCCATTGGCATGAAGGCAGCACCTTTACTACGCCGCTGGATCGAGAAGCTCCGTGGACTGGGCGTAGAATTCAAAGTCAGGCACAGGCTGACCGAGATCATCCCGACCGATTCGCCTAAGCTCGTATTTGATCATGAAGGCAAAACCGTCAAGGCAGAGCATGACTCTGTAATTCTAGCACTTGGTGGTGCCTCATGGCCAAGCACGGGCTCAGACGGCAAGTGGGTCAGCATGCTTGAAAAGCTTGGAATACCCGTCACTCCCCTAAGTTCAGCAAATTCCGGATGGGAAACCAATTGGTCAGCAGCTCTACTGGAACAAGCTGAGGGTTTTCCTTTGAAAAATATCGTTGTCTCTGCCGGCGAAGTATCACGCCATGGTGAACTCGTGATCACCCGTTACGGTCTAGAAGGCGGCCCCATCTACCGCCTGGGTCCAGCCATTCGCCGTTTAGCGGAGCCGCACATTACGGTCGATTTCAAACCCACCTTCTCAGTCGAGCAACTGGTGGCAAAAATGGAATCGGCCAAACGCAATTTCCTCGAAGAAGCAATAATCCGCTGGAAACTCAGCCCTGCGGCCTCGGCAATTGTGGAGCACCTCTACACCTCTTTTCCAGATGCCCAGTCACTGGCGATGGCTGTAAAGCACTGCAAAATCCCCCTCACCCAGCCACGTCCAGTCGATGAGGCTATTTCCTCAGCCGGCGGGGTGCAATGGAGCACCCTCACCAAGGAACTCATGCTAAAGGACTACCCCGGAATCTATCTCTGCGGTGAAATGCTCGACTGGGAGGCACCCACTGGTGGATATCTGCTCCAAGCAAGCTTTGCCACAGGTACTTGTGCCGGAAATGCCGCAATACAGACAGTCTAAGTCCTTGCATATCAGAAATCCTTTGATTACACCCCGGCCATGCCAGTTGCAACACCTGAACAATACGCTGCAATGCTCGACGCTGCCCAGAAGGGCGGCTACGCATACCCAGCTGTTAATATCACCTCTCTCGCCACTATCAACGGAGCTCTCAAAGCCTTTGCTGAAGCAGGTTCCGATGGTATCATCCAAGTTTCTACCGGCGGCGGTAAGTTCGCTTCCGGTCTCCATGTCGGTGACGAAGCCTACGGCGCAATCGTCCTTGCCGAGGCTACACACCTACTTGCCGAGAAATACGACATCCTCGTAGCTCTCCACACTGACCACTGCCACCCTGAGAAGGTTGATTCCTTCCTCAAGCCTCTCCTCGAAGCTTCCCGCAAGCGTAAGGCCGAAGGTAAGAACGTTCTTTTCCAATCCCACATGCTCGACGCTTCCACTCTTCCACTTGAAGAGAACATGAAGCTTTCCCAGGAACTCCTCAAGGAGTGTGCTGAGCTCGACATCATCCTCGAAGTTGAAGCTGGTGTTGTTGGCGGTGAAGAAGACGGCGTAGACAACTCCGGTCTTCCTGACGACAAACTCTACACCACCACTGAGGACATGATCACTGTATACGAGAGCCTCAATGGCCTCGGTCGTTTCCTCTTCGCAGCAACCTTCGGTAACGTACACGGTGCGTACAAGCCAGGTGCTGTTAAGCTCAAGCCTACCATCCTACGTGACGGCCAGAAGGCTGTTACCGACAAGTACGGTGCAGAAGCAGAAATGGATCTCGTGTTCCACGGTGGTTCCGGTTCTACTCTCGAGGAAATCCGCGAAACACTCGAATACGGTGTGGTCAAGATGAACATCGATACCGACACCCAGTACGCATTCACTCGCCCAGTGGTGACTCACATCTGCCAGAACATCGAAGGTGTTCTTAAGATCGACGGTGAAGTTGGCGTAAAAGGCCAGTACGATCCACGTTCCTACATCAAGAAGGGTGAGCAAGGCGTTTGCGACCGTCTCAAAGTCGCTTGCGACGACCTCCTCTCCACAGGGAAGACCATTTACAAGAAGTAAGCAAATACCCCTGGCTCTATCACAGACTTGCCCGCTTGAGCACTTGCTCTCGCGGGCATTTTTTTAGCTTCTAATAGCGCCCCCAGAGAGCCTGAAGGCCTGCCCGGTTACGGACATTGTATTTACGGTAGATAGCTATCACATGATGGTGCAGAGTACTACGCCCCATTCCCAAGTGCTCAGCTATCTCTTTCTCCGTATCGCCTGTCAGTATGAGTTTGAGCACATCCCTCTCCCTCGGAGTCAGGAGTCTACTCGTATTATCCACACCACCACGAAGCAGCATCAACTCACGGTGTAGTTGGCCTACACCCGCCATCGCTAGCTTGAGCAACTCCCGGTCACGGGCTTCATAGTAGTCTTGATCGACTTTCCTATCAAACACCACACAGGATTCACTCTGGCTATCCACGGGATAGAGTGCCACCAGACGATCACCGATATCATTCACTTGGTAGAACTTTTGGTAGACCCACTCTCGCTCCCACTCTTCATCATTCATGAGGTCATGCCTGAGGATAGCGCGAGTCTCCCCTCTACTTGCTACGGAAGCAACAGCTATCGGGCAAACCCCATGCTTAATGGACAACTGAGAATACATAGCCTGGCGATCATCAACTTCTTGATGACTAAGCCCTCCAGGCATGGCTATGAAATCCACGGCTTCATAGCCATCATAGAGATCCGTCTTCATGGAACTTGCCAACTCCTTCCCACTAGCCGCGGCCACCCAATAGCCGCAGCATGAGTGAAGAATCTCCCCCATCCTCCCCAAAAACATCTCCATCGCCTCATCCGCCTGTAACGCTGTAAACTTGTGTAGATCATGCCACAACTGCACGATTTGCTCGACATCATTTGCACAAATACACGGACCTGAATGGTGAGGTTTCGGGTTCATCACACCAATCAATGGCAGATATCTAACATTTTTCAAGTAAATCTAAACAGCTGCCTTTAAGCGCTCACCTTTCGGATAGCCAACCTGAATCCACCGGAGTCAACTTTGAGGTCAGCTTGACTATCCGAAAGAATGAACACGACACACACTGAAAATTTTAGGTGTGCGGTGATCACCAACCCTGGAGACCTCAACTCCTAAAAGCAACCACCGCACATGGCCTGAGCGAAACGATATTTTCCTGCAGGCATGTGTATAGTGCCCAAAAAAACAGAAACAGACAACCCGTCTAAATAGTGGATAAATTCAAACGTACACTTAATCAAGACAGTGACATACATAGCTGTCATCTAGAGTGCGCCGTGTCGATAAAAATCCATAATCTCCACGCACTCTGCACATTAGCGCCTTCAGTAATCATCTCTGAGGCAGATTTTAGAACTTGAAACTTCACTCTCCCGTGCGAAACCCCTAGTTAATACCCATAACATCATGGCCCAAGCTCAAAAAGACCAAGAAAACCCACTGCTGAACATCCTGATTAACGTTCTCGCTCCAGTTCTGATCCTCAGTCACTGCAGCAAGGAAGTAGGCAAGTTTTACCACATCGGCCCCGTCTGGGCGATGACTGCAGCTCTGGCCTTACCCTTGGGCTACGGCATCTGGCACTTCATCAATCACAAGAAACTGAACATTTTCTCCTGTGTCGGCCTGGGTGCCATCCTTTTAACCGGGCTCATCACCATTTATCTCTGGAGTAGCGAAGCTGCGAAACCCCATGTAGCACTCATCTTCGGTCTCAAAGAAGCCATCCAGCCCCTCTTGCTTGGCTCGCTCTTCCTCATTACCCACCGCACTCCATCGCCTCTGTTCCGAACCTTCATCTACAATGAGTCGATTTTTGACATTCGTAACATCGAGAAAGTCATTGCTGAGAAGGAATCTCACCCTGACTACGAAGCCCTGATTTGGAAGTCCACACTGCTTTTCTTTGGTTCCTTCTGTATATCAGCCATCCTTAACATGGGGCTCGCCTATTATTTCCTCGGTGACCTGACTCCAAGTACCCCTGATTGGAAGGAAGTCTACAATTCCAAAGTCGCCCAAATCACGGGCTGGGGCTTCCTCGTCATCGGTGCTCCTCTCATGCTCGTGGGCGGCTACATTCTCTTTACCATGATTGGCGGGCTGAAAAAGCTCACAGGGCTGGATACAGACCGCCTCATGGTCCCCCGGTAAATGGTCAGCAGACACACTTGGATTCCTATGAAATTATCCCATCTTACCGCTACTCTACTCCTAAGCTCGGTCGCATTCCTCTCAGCAGAGGAAAAAGCTGCCGCTCCTCCTACCAAGAGCGACATCCCTGAAGGACTTGTTCCTCTGGCACCTAAGCAAACCACCCACTTCGCCTTTCTCTGCCTCAAAGACAAAGAGATGGCGAAGGACGCCAATATCAAGGCCGCTCTGATGCGCTGGTTTCAGCTCAAGGACGAGTCCGAGATCGTCCGATACAAGCAAGATCCCCAGAAGGGCACCTTAAGCTTCACGATTGGTAAGGCGCGCTTCGTAGCCGCTCTCGCCGAGTACTCCATCCCAGCGCCAGACCTTCAGTACGCCAGCAACAATTCCCTACACTGGCCTGATGCAGAAAAAGAGCTTCTCCAGCAGCAGGCCCACTACACGGTGACTTGCACCAGCATTTATCCCAAAAAATGGATGACTTCACTCGCTCTGAGTAAAGCCATCTCAGCGCTGGCGGAAACGCATCATCCACTGGGCATCTATTGGGGGGATGCCTCCATTGTCCATAGCCCGGAAACCTTTATCAAATTATCAAAACAGGAGCTCCGTGCCGACAATAAGAACATTCCTGCGGATCTCTGGGTCGGCATTCTCTTGGAAAAGCACAAAGACGGTACTGTCAGTGCCTATACCGATGGTCTCAGGGTCCTTGGTTTCCGTGAGATGGAGATCCAAAACTCCCAACTTGACCGCACCAAGGCATACAGCATTCTCAGCGCACTCAGCCTCCAGGTGGTGCGCAACAACCAAACCATTCAGGAGAATGAGGAAGTAACCACTCCTGAGGACGGCAGCTATCCGACCAAACTGGGTGACTCCAACATCGGGCGTAAGCAGAAAGTCATCGTTATCTCCGCTCAATAAGATCAAAAAAAATCCTCGATCTACCAGATCGAGGATTTTTTATACACAAACCAAAGGAAGAGAAATTACTCGTCTTCGAAAAGCTCTTTGCCATTCAGACGCATACGAAGACCTCCCTTGAAGTTATTCTCCACGCCAAGACGGTCGATGCGTTCGCGAATCTCATCAGGCACGGCTTCTTTATCGATATCAGTCTCGTAAGGGCCGGCATAGAGTAGCTTGCCATTTTTGTCCTTCACTTCGACTTCCTTGCCGTCATCAGTCATTTTGAGAGATACACTACCTTGCTCATCAGCCATGGTGATAGACCCTCCAAACTTGGCATTACCATTCTTCATGAGATCTTGCAGGTTCAGATGGAAGCGCTTCACGTCAGCCCCTTGTTGACCGGGCTGCACATCGAGCTCTAGCATCTGCATTTGCTGGCGCATCTGCTGCATTTGATTACGCATCAAATCTTGCAGCCTCTTGGCCTCAGCATCCTCCAGACCTTGGAACATTCCTTGAGGCAAATTATTAGGATCAATAAAACGGCCCCTAGGCGCTCCGAAACCAGCTCTTGGCTGTATCATCGGTAGATTGGCTGGCCTTTCGCCAAGAGTCACCTTGACCTGATTCACCTTGCCGCCACTGATAATATCCACATCCACCTCTTCGCCAGCTTTATGCTTGGCGATAGCAGCGCGAAGATCATCCATGCCCTTGATCTCATCACCACCCAACTTGGTAATCACATCATGTGCTTTCAGACCCGCTTTAGCCGCAGGACTCTCAGGGGATACGATATCCAGCGTAATGCCAACACCGAGTTTGGTGCCAATATGGGACGCAAGTGTCTCAGAAACCGGACTACCGGCGATACCTAGCCAGGCAGCAGCCTGCTGCTCCTTGGCCTTAGGCATTTCAATAGCCTCTTTCTGACCAGGCGCTTCAACTTGAACCCCACTCTCTTTGGGGGCTTCCACAGGAGTAGGCCTTTCAATCGCAAACAGCGATGAAGACAGCGCCAGTCCTGTCATTCCTGTAAGTGTGAGTATTTGTTTCATACAACTATTAACTTAAACTTAGCGAAGCCATTTACATATCTTTCAGACTTCATACACATAGCGTGTTAGAGTATTTACTTTGTCTATTTTTTCACAGAAAATAAAATCGCAACTCTAATAAGTAGAAAAGCTTATCGAACCTGAACCGGAACAAGATAGTACTCTATACGAGGCTTCTTCACCTTCACAGGACGACCCTTGTCATCATAGAGAGTAATTTCATCTTCGAAGCGTACTTTAACGAGTCTGTGAGGCCTACCTTCCGCATCATAGGTGATCGAATAGCTCGGCTCATCCGTAATCTTGGTGTCAAACTGAGGCGTATTCGCTACCGGTACAATGTTTGCTTGTTGGCTAAGCGGAGTAACACTTTGCTCTACCTCACCAGCGGTATTCTGCGCCACGGCAGAAGCCCCAGGGTTCGCATTATCAGGAGCCATTAGCACAGTACTTACGGCACCAATCAGAGCGATAGCTGCTGCAGACGCCCAGATGTAAAACTTACTGGATTTCTGATCTGCGCTCTGACTCTGGAACTGCACGATTTTTTCCTCCACAGGAGTATGCTCACGCCAGCGATCCATAGCTTGCTCCATGCGAGCCAACATGTCCTCTGGCATTGCCATCGGGGATAACCTGCCTAGCTGGTTCTCCAGATCACGTAGTTCGTTGTCCATTGTGTCGTTATTCACGGTATTGCCTTTCTTATATGGAAATGTCTCCTGATCTGCGGGCACCGGCCAAATGCTTACGCAATGCCTCCAGACCATATCTGTATCTTGATGCTGCTGTGTTCTGAGAAATGTCAAGGGCTTCGCCGATTTCAGCGAATGTCCTGTCGCCCCAAACTTTCATCACGATCACTTCTGCAAATTTCTGAGGTAATTCTTTGAGACCCATCTCAAGGTAACCGCGCATTTCATCATCTGCTGCGTCACTCTCGAACCAGGGGTCTGTTTTTCCACCGGTTTCCCGGTGCTTTTCGATCTCCACCTTTTCCTCACGTTTGGATCGCCTGTCGTCTTTCCGTCCTAGGTCAATCGCACAACGGCGGATGGTGGTATAGAGATAAGGAAGCCAGGCTGCCTGCCCGCCGTCGAAAGTGCCATCAGCTACTTTACCGGCCAGTTTCACAAGCGAGTCTTGGAGCACGTCCTCCGCATCTGCGAGCGAACGCGTCTGCTGACGAGCAAACAGCAGCAACTTGGAGCCATGCTCAGTAAGCCAGGCTCCCCAGGACAGCTCATTTGCTGTATTCTGGGCTGTCGCTGTCGCGCTAGTCATAAACGGTTCGTTCTCACTCATATGAGCGGCATGTTGGGGAGTTTTTGTTTAACTCATGAAAAATTTTCCATGAAGTCTTCCACCAGAATGGGATAACCATGAAAAAATACTCATGAAAACATCATGGATGCATCTCGGGAAAATGCAACCTACTCATTTCAACATATCTCTGAGCCAGCGTCCAGTTGCTGATTTCTCAATGCCTGCCAGCTGCTCAGGACTCCCCTCGGCGACTAGCTGACCACCGTGCCTACCTCCACCTGGCCCCAGGTCGATGACCCAGTCGGCAGCGCGAATCACATCCAAGTTATGCTCAACAATGACTAGGGAGTTACCCACATCTCTCAATTTTCTGAGTGCCCTGAGCAAGACCAGAACATCCTCGAAATGCAGACCAGTGGTAGGCTCATCCAAAAGATACAGTGTGTTCCCCAGGCTCGGCTTGGCCAGTTCGGCTGCGAGTTTGACTCTCTGCGCTTCTCCCCCACTCAAGGTATTGGCAGCCTGCCCGAGTTGCAAATATCCCAGCCCGACATCACACATAGCGACTAGTATGGCATCCAGCTTGGGGACAGCTGAGAAAAACTCCTGAGCCTCTTCAGCAGTCATCTCCAAGACATCTGCCATGTTTCGCCCTTTATAAGTTACTTCCAGGGTTTCACGATTATAGCGCTTGCCGTGGCAGGCATCGCAGCGCACATAGGCGTCCGTGAGAAAATGCATGTCGATTTTGATCGAGCCGTCACCGAGACACTTTTCACAACGGCCTCCACGCACATTGAAACTGAAGCGACCGGCCTTGTAGCCTCGTTGACGTGAAAGCGGCAGCTGCGCAAATAAGTTTCTGATAATATCCAGAGCACCGGTGTAAGTGGCAGCGTTGCTCCGGGGGCTTTTGCCCAGTGGACTCTGATCCACGACGACCATTTTCTCAGTGAGGTCCATTCCCTCGATCGCCACATGCTTACCCGGCACAGCTTTGGCATGTGTAAAATGCCGGGCCAATGCTCTCCGAAGTATACTATCAACCAAGGTCGATTTCCCGCTGCCACTCGGACCAGTGACACAAACCATGCGCTTCAGAGGGAAAATCACATCAATGCCCTGCAAATTATTCTCACTGGCCCCTCTGACGACAAGCTCCCCATCTCTGGGATTGGGCTGCATGCTATTCTGCTCAGGGTGATGCACGCCACTCAACCAGCGACCAGTGGCACTCTCAGAGACCTGCATCACCTCTTCAGGGGTGCCCTCTGCGAGAATTCTCCCGCCACGCTCACCGGCATGAGGGCCCATATCGATCAACCAGTCCGCCTCCCGGATGGTTTCCTCATCATGCTCCACGACTACGACAGTGTTCCCCACATCCCTCAAATGCTTCAGGGCCTTGATCAGCCTCGCATTGTCTTCCTGGTGAAGTCCAATACTCGGCTCATCCAGCACATAGATGACACCTGCCAGACCAGCACCAATCTGCGTGGCGAGACGAATGCGCTGAGCCTCTCCTCCGCTTAAAGTGCCACTTCGCCTGTCCAGTGTCAGATAACCCAATCCAACCTCCTGCAGGAAACTCAGACGCTTCAGGACTTCTTTGGCCAGACCATCACAGACCTCGCGCTTATCTTCCGGCAAAAGAACACCAGCCATCCATTCCACAGCCTCTTCTACCGCCAGCGCACAAAACTCCTGAATCCCCAGACTCCCGCTTTGGGAATCGAGCTTCACGGCCAGCACTTCTGGCTTCAGGCGCCTTCCTCCGCAGACTTTGCACTCACGAGAGGTCATGTACTTACCCATGCTTTTCTTTACACCATCGCTAGTCGTCTCGCGGTAGAGACGCTCCACATTGCGACACAGCCCCTCAAACTCTTTCTGCCAAGGAATTTCCTGACCATCCCTCTCCCAGAGCACAGTCACCTTCTCTTCTCCTAATCCGTAAAACAAGGCCTTGTGAAACTCTTGGGACAGTTCAGAGAAAGGTGCATCTCTATCGACTTTGAAATACTCCGCAAGAGCATCCACCTGCCTCTCAACCCATCCTTTCTTTTTTTTGCTACCGCCCCAAATCTTCAGGCATCCTTGATTGAGACTTTTGCTCCAGTCCGGCACCAAGAGATTCTTGTCACAGAAAAGCTCAGTCCCCAAGCCATGACAGACGGCACACGCCCCGGTATGAGAATTGAATGAAAAGTGTTTCGGCGTCAGCGCACCGATTTCAAAACCGGTCCTCGGATTCCTGTAA
Organism: Rubritalea squalenifaciens DSM 18772; assembly: GCF_900141815.1. Classification (NCBI taxonomy): domain Bacteria; kingdom Pseudomonadati; phylum Verrucomicrobiota; class Verrucomicrobiia; order Verrucomicrobiales; family Rubritaleaceae; genus Rubritalea; species Rubritalea squalenifaciens. Next base: position 313,149 of record NZ_FQYR01000005.1, on the reverse strand, counting down.
CTCGTCAGGAAATGCAGATCCCGCCAATCCTCATCCTCCCTGCCCATCACCAGAGCCCGTGCCTCCTGGCCACAGATGCGCAGAGCCGTCTCCACACTATCCGCCATCCGGCTCTCAACTCCCTCACGAATCACCAGACGGTCGATTACGATTTCCACACTCTCGGCATATTCCGGCCACTGGGACAAAGCATCTTCCGCATCCAGGATCTCCCCATTCACACGTATCCTGACAAATCCCTGGCGCTGCATATCACCCAGCAATCTTGAAACATCTCCAACCTCCTCGATGGGTACTGGTGCCAGCAAAATCACCTTGGTTCCCTCTGCCTGCTTCATCAGGCTCCCCACAATATCTGAGGAAGTCATCTTCTGCAGTTTCTCACCTGTCTCAGGATCATGAGGCACCCCTGCCGCGGCATAGAGGATCCGCAAAAAATCGTAGATTTCCGTCACCGTGGAAATCGTAGAGCGCGGGTTCACCCCTCCGGCTTTCTGCTCGATAGCGATTGCCGGACTCAATCCCTCAATACGGTCGACATCGGGTTTCTCCAGCTGCTCCAAAAACTGTCGCGCATAGGCGCTCAAGCTCTCGACATAGCGACGCTGCCCCTCCGCATACAGGGTGTGAAAGGCGAGGCTACTTTTACCACAACCACTGGGCCCTGTGATGACCACAAGCTTCCTTCTGGGGATGTCTACATCCACATTCTTCAGATTGTGCTGCCTCGCACCCCTTATCCTGATTGCGTCCACTCCCATCTACTAGCATCTCAGCCCCCCTAACAGCCAATCAAAAATCGCCACACAAAAAGTGGCGTAGCAAGACGACAGAATCTTTTGCTCCAGGCAAGATTTGTACTAATATGCTCTATGGCTCTGCCCCTTCATCATGAGAACTTGGCTGACTGGGCCATGACTGAATTGAACTTCTGGCTGGAACGACTCCACTCAAAACTGCCACTTGATGAGGAAGAGACTCACTCCATCCGCTTGACCGCCAAAAAACTCAGAGCCGCCTGGCTACTCACCCTGCCACTCATTGGCGAGACTCGTTGTCATCTGGCCTGCCAAGAGATGAAACAACTAGCCGATCATTTCGCGGCCAATCGTGATAGCACAGTTCAATCCCAACTCGTCAGCTCACTTTTGAATTCTACCAGCCAAGACAACACCGCAGAATGGGAGAACGAACTGAGAGAGCAGTTTTTCACACAGTCCTGCACCCATCAGACAAACTTGGATGAATCCCCGCGTGAACTCATCCAGAGCAATCTCTCTCACTGGCAATCATGCCGTGATTTGCTGAACGATATCCAGCTGCTCAGACCAGGCCTCAAACAGACCCGTAAGAAGCTACGCCACAAACTCACTCAAGCGCTGAAAAGCGGCTCCATGAAACAATGGCACCAGTGCCGCAAATGGCTAAAATATTTTTACTATCAAAAAGAAATTCTCGCTGAAATGGAAAGCAAACAGCCTGGCAAGTCTATCGAACGCCTACGTGAACTCGGCAGAGTCCTCGGCAAACGCCATGACCTGCACAATTTGCTGACCATGGCATCCCCTACTGGCCTGTCTCTGTCTGGTCATCAAAAGCTAGATTTATTAAGGAATCGAGCGACTCAAAACGATGCAGAGCTCAACCAAAAAGCCACAGCCCTCGCGAGAAAAATACTCGAATAAATAGATACGTTTGCTCGCTCAAATTTTTATCAAAAACCGACCAAATTTCTTTTCCTCCTGTAGCACAAATATTCTTGTCTATCAGTGCGTTAATGTGTTTCAATGAAGAATGCCTGAATTTGATGTTATCCCTCATATTCGGCACCTGAAAAGACCCTTAAAAATTCTCATTACAGGTGCCAATGGCTATATAGGCATGCGCCTCATATCAGCCCTGGCCACATCCGGCCATCACATCGTTGCTGCCGTGCGTAATAAGGAACGGCTTCCTAACGAGATCACCGAAATGCTCGAAAATCGGCTCACCATCATTGAAGTCGATTTCCAACGCCCAATCGAAGAGCAGCCCCAGTGTCCAAAGGACATTCATGCGGCCTACTACCTCATCCACTCCATGGGTACGGGACCAGGCTTTGATAAACGTGAAAGCACCTGTGCCGATCATTTCACACGCTGGATTGACGAGACGGATTGTGAACAGATCATCTATCTATCAGGGTTGCTACCGCAAGAGGGCAAGCTCTCCCAGCACCTTGAGTCCCGCAAACGCGTGCATGACATCCTGAGTACAGCCTATGCTCCCCTCACTACCCTGAGGGCGTCCATCATTGTCGGCTCGGGTTCAGCCTCATTCGAGATCATTCGAGACCTGGCAGAAAAGCTTCCGGTGATGATCACTCCCAAGTGGGTACGTACTCGCTGTCAGCCGATCGCGATTCGCAATGTTATCGAGTACCTGACAGGAGTCATGGACAACGAGAATTGCATTGGCAAATCCTTCGACATCGGCGGCCCGGAAGTACTCACCTATGAGGACATGCTCCGCCGGTATGCGCGTGATAGACACCTAACAAGGCTCATCATCCCTGTGCCCGTCCTGTCATCAAAGCTATCATCCTACTGGCTCTCTATCATGACGGCCACCAACTACCAGCTGGCCAAAGCCTTGGTGGGGTCATTGCACATGGAAACAGTCTGTCAGGAAGAAAATATCCGATCTATCCTTCCTATCGACCTGATCGACTACGATGAAGCCATCAATCGAGCTTTCTCACTGATTGCTCAAAACCGAGTCCCCTCTACCTGGTATGGCGCTCTGTCCTCAGGCAGGCTCTCCCTTCGCCAGATCAAAAACATCCAAGTTCCGGAGTATGGTGTGATCACGGACCAGCAGAGCTGCAAACTAACAGCTAGCAAGGATGACGTGGTCCATGCACTGTGGTCACTGGGCGGCAAACGGGGCTGGCCATCCATGAACTGGGCTTGGAGTCTCAGAGGTTTCCTAGACAAGCTCGTGGGAGGAATCGGTGTCCGTAGAGGCAGACGCTCGCCAACCCAACTTAAACCCGGTGACGCTCTCGACTTCTGGCGCGTTATTCTAGCCGACCCGCTTGCCGGCAGGCTGATCCTGTACGCCGAAATGAAACTTCCCGGCGAAGCCTGGCTTGAATTTTCTGTGTTAGGGGACACCTTATACCAGACTGCTACATTCAGACCACGCGGCGTCATGGGGCGCCTCTACTGGTGGAGTACCCTACCCTTCCACTACCTCATCTTCCCCAGTATGGCGAAGAAGTTAGCGGCAGGTTGGGCACAGAAAAACACCATCGATAAACCTCTGAGTGATACAGTCATACCCACGAACACCCAGGAATCTACGCCATGACCCACTTAATAATCGGAGGAAATTCAGGAATAGGAAAAGAAATCGCCGCCCAACTCTCCCAACAAGGACACGACATTCTGACCGCTTGCCGGAATCCTACCGATTATCAACACCAGACATACGACGCGCTGAACCCTACTCAGCTTGAACTTCCCGAAACCCTGGACAGCCTTGTCTACTGTCCAGGCTCCATCACCTTGAAACCCTTTCATCGGCTTAGCGAAGCTGATTTGGTCGATGAATTCCGCCTGAATGCTCTCGGTGCAGCCACTACGATCCAGCAGGCATTACCTTCTCTAAAAAAATCAGGCCAAGCATCCATCCTCCTGTTCTCCACGGTAGCCGTCCAGACAGGCATGAACTTTCATGCATCCATCGCCATGGCTAAAGGCGCCATCGAAGGACTGACTCGCTCCTTGGCTGCTGAATTCGCTCCCCACATCCGCGTGAACGCCATTGCTCCCTCATTAAACCATACCCCGCTTGCCTCGGCCCTGGTGAATAATGAAGCCAAGCAAAAAGCTGCCAGCGAACGCCACCCACTCAAAGCAATAGGAGATCCCGCAGACACCGCAGCATTAGCCACCTTCCTGCTCTCACCTCAAGCCAAGTGGATCACAGGGCAAATCCTCCATGCTGACGGAGGCCTCTCTAGCCTGAGACCTCTCTAGAAGAGCTCCTCTTCACATTCCCAGCCGCGATGGATCCGTTCGCGATATTCGCGTGCAAGCTTACGATGGCCCTCTAGCTTTACTTCCCCCATCCTATCCAGTTGGCGCACCATCATACCTAGCCTTGGCTGCTCGGCATAGAAACTCCTGTTAGCCGCGATGTAGTCCCAAAATAGAGCATCCCATATCTCACACCATCCCCCTTTGGGATAGTCACTCATCTTGCGAATATAGTTGGAACCACAGACATAGGGCTTGGTGACAAATTTCCCACCATCGGCAAACTGACTCATCCCATAGACATTGGGCACCATGACCCAGTCATAGGCATCAACAAACAACTCCATGAACCACTGGTAGACTGATGTCGGCTTCACGTGACAGAGCTGAAAGATGACCCCAAAGACCATCAGTCGCTCGATGTGATGGGCGTAACCAGTCTCCAAAACTCGCCGCACAGCATTGTCCACCGGAGGTAAGCCACTCCGTCCCGTGTAGAAACAGCGAGGCATCTCATGCTCGAACCCCCAGAAATTCTCCATACGCATCTTGCGGCCATACAACTCATACATACAGCGCATGAACTCTCGCCACCCGATCACTTGTCTTACAAAACCTTCTACGGAATTAAGCGGCACCTGATAAGCTTCACCATACTCCAAGGCGCGATCCACCACCTTCACGGGGTCTAATAATCCGATATTCAACATTGGGGTCAGCACACTATGCTGCTGAGTCGCAAAGCGGCTAGAAATGGCATCCTCGTAATCCCCGAAGGTCTCAAACCTCTCCTGCAGGAAGACCTCCAGCCAAGCTTCAGCCTCATGATGAGTACGAGGCAGACCCTGATTACCATTCGCCGTCCCCCAGGCATCAGGAAACAATCTGGCCACCCAGCTCTTCGTCGACTGATCGAAAGGCTTTTGCTCCGGCAGCTCAGGCTGCTGATAATCTTTCGGAAGCTTCTTCCTATTCTCCTCGTCAAAACTCCAGCGCCCGCCCGCTGGCTCCCCCTCATCATCCAGCAAAATCCCCAGTCGCTTGCGCTGCGCCTTGTAAAAATGTGCCATGAAGGGCTTCACCTTGCCTTGAAAATAGTTGCGCCACCAGGCCTCGGGAGTCAGGAAATTTGGTGAATCCACCCAATCCAGAGTCACTCCCTTGTCCTCGGCCCATTGCTCAAGCCGACGCTCCAGCAAGTCATCGACTACCTTACAAAGCACGACCTTCTCTAAACCACCCGGCAGCTGATCCAGCATCTCCCGGCTGGTAGACAGCTCAACCCCCAGAGAGATAACCTCAAGCTCATACCCCTCACCCAGCAGTACCTCTAGGTACCGATCACCCGCCTCTTTAATGAGAGCCTGTCTACGGGCATGGTGCTTGAGCGGCCAATGCTTATCCTTTCCGTAGAGCAGCGGCTCCTCAATAAAGTACACTTTCCGCCCTTTCGCCAGGGCCGGGTGTTGATCAAAAAGCTGATGAGGATAAATGAGTGTGCCTTCCACATTCCCAGCTTACCCTCATTCCGCATTTTGCAAAATATCTTCTAACTATTAAGCAGCCTCAGAGCACCACGCAACACTTCCTCCACACTGGCGGATGCGTCCTCATCCAGAATCTTCTTCACCGCCTTACGCGCCTCTACTTGCTTATAACCAAGTCCGATCAGAGCCATCTCGGCATCAGTACCCGCACTAGGCACTTCACTCTCACTCGCCGCCTTCCAGCTTTCAGCCACACCCACCTTATCCTTCAGTTCTAGCACGATCCGTTCAGCCGTCTTCTTGCCCAGTCCTTTGATCTTGGAAAGCGCAGCTACCTCACTATTCACCACGCAAGTTTTAAAATGCTCTACCGGCATCCCGCTCAGCACCGCCATCGCGATCGCAGGGCCAATCCCACTCACACGGTCGATCAAGAGCAGAAACATGTCCCGCTCCGAGTCCGTTGCAAATCCATACAAGGTCTGAGCATTCTCTCGGATATGCAGATGAGTACGCAGATCAATCGCATCACCAACCAAAGGGTTCAGCTTGTCGTAGGTAGAGAGGGGAACATGCACAAGATATCCCACTCCATTTACATCCACCACCAAACGGTTTGGCAGCGCTTCCAGAACCTCTCCTCGTAGTCTTGCGATCATGCCATTAGGGCTACATGATTGCCTTTATTTTGCCAGCTCTAAGCAACCATTTCAGGCGGATTTCTCTGTTTGATTAAGTTATCTTAAGTAAAATAATCACCATTCCTCTATTTGACGTCGCTCCTTAATGCTGAAAAAGAAGCAGGTAAATTCAGCATGTTCTCAGAGATTTTTCGAAAAAATCATGCTTATTTTCTTGGCAGCCCTCAACAAATTTTCATATTTGTGGTAATTTGCATTCGCGTTTAGCATGGGAATATGTTATATTCGTCCCCGTTATGGCAACTACTAAACGAACACGCTTCTCTCGTCGCGTACCAGATCACGTGACAGATGAGATCGTTCATGTCCTCGGGGCTGAGGATCGTTTCTTTGGCTTCAATGAACTTTTCGAATCCGTATTCGACCGCCTCAAGGAACGTAACGCTGTGAGTGGCGGCGAAGAAATGCTCCGTCTCCGCGCCTATGAGAAACTCCAGAACCTCGTCACCAGAGGTATGGTGGAGAAGCAGGGCAAAGAATACAAGGGACTCTCCCGCCTTCCAGAAGCACACAGCAGCTTTGAAGCTGACTAAAAACACTTATCCCACCCCGAAGTCTGAATTTCTGCTGGCATTAATTCAGAATGAACTTTAAACCTTGGCCCGTGCAGAAGATCTGCACGGGCTAATTTCTTTTTAGCCACCAGCTTCCACCAGATTCATATCATGCTGCAAGATTACTTTCCTGTTGTCCTCCAGGCTCTGACCGCGATCGGATTCGCGGCCATTTCACTTGGACTGAGCGTGCTTCTTGGCAAAAAAGGCCGTAAGAGCCAGTACAAGGATACAGTCTACGAGTGCGGGATGCTTCCGCTAAGTGACAGCTCCGCACGCTTCAGCGTCAAGTTCTACATGGTGGCCATGCTCTTCGTCCTCTTCGACATCGAGGTCGTTTTCATGTATCCCTTCGCTCTCCAGTTCAAGGAACTCATCGCAGTGAGCACCGTCCCACTATGGAGTGCACTCGGGTTTGTGGGCGTTCTTGCCGTCGCTTACGTCTATGCTCTCAAGAAAGGCGCCCTCAGCTGGAACGAGTAAAAGCCACCCCCGAATACGAAATCATTCACGGCGTACCCTGATCGGTACGCCTTTTTTGTGCCCAAAACTTAATTAGATGACAGGATTCCTGCACAAGTTTGTAAAAACAGGGTTTCGCCTAACTTGTCTCTCGTTCATACTACCCCCGTGACTGACAAAGACCAAATCCGCGACGATCTCCGACTCCAAGGCTTCGAGCAAATCGATTCCACGCTCAGCCTGCTAGTTGACTGTCTCTCAGAAGCACTGACCAGCCTCGGTGAAGACGACCTTCTTCCTTTCCTGCCTTGGCGTGGCGACACCCCAAAATCCGATCCACCGGAGGGAATCCAGCAGCTTTACTCCATCGGCTTCCAGCTTCTCAACATGGTTGAAGAGCGAGTCTCCGCCGCCATCCGCCGTGAGCGAGAGAAATCACTCGGTGCCGATTCCATCCGTGGCCTCTGGGCCCGTGCCATTAAGGACATGAAGAAACTCGGCCTTGATGAAGACCAGATCCTTTCCGTCCTTCGTGATGTACATGTGGAGCCAGTCCTGACCGCTCACCCGACCGAAGCCAAACGCGCCACTGTCCGTGAGCGCCACCGCGAAATCTACCAAAACCTCGTCACCAGCGAGTATCCCAAATTCACCGAGCGCGAGAAGCGCCGCATCAACACGAAGATCACTGCCGCCATGGAAACACTCTGGCGTACCGGTGAGATTCACATGACACGCCCTGACCTCAATCAGGAACTGCGTAACGCACTCTACTACCTGCGCGAGATGTTCCCGGCAGTGCTCAACCGCCTGGACGGTCACTTCACGGAAGCATGGCGCGATGCTGGTTTCTCCGTGAAGAAGCTGCGTAACTCCGAGTGCTACCCTAAAATCACCTTCGGCACCTGGATCGGCGGAGACCGCGACGGCCACCCGCTGGTCACCCCGGAAGTCACCAAGAAAACTCTAGCCGACCTCCGCTATCACTCACTCGTTCTCCTCCGCAAGGAGCTCAAGGAGATCGCGTTCCACCTCACTATTTCCAGCCAGTTCCAGGAAATTCCGCAGACGCTGCAAAAGCGCATCGACCTGATGAAGCTCGAGCTTTCCGACACAGCTTGGGCCGAAAAAGTCGTCGAGCAGAACAGGGACGAGCCATGGAGACAACTCGTCTACCTCATGCGTGGCAAACTCTACGACACCGCAGAAGGCCGTGGAGGCTACGGAGGCCCTGAGCAACTTGATGCGGATCTCGCCATCTTAGAGAGCACTCTGCAGGAAACTGGTTGCTCCCACCTCATCGAGCAGCACGTTTCCCCAATCCGCCACAAGGTCAAAACCTTCGGCTTCCATCTGGCCACCATCGATATCCGCCAGAACTCCGAGTACCATGACAAGGCACTCAGCCAGCTTTTAGTCCGTGCGAAAGTCGAGGACGGCGAAAACTTCGGCAGCTGGCCAGAAGAGAAGAGACTCGAATTCCTCTCCAAGGAACTTCTTTCCACCCGCCCGTTCATTCACAACAACTCCACCGCTGGCCCTGAGGCAGATTCCGTACTCAACAGCTATCGAGTCATTGCTGAGCAGATCCGCAACCATGGCAATCACGGCATCGGTTCCTTCATCGTCTCCATGACCCGCTCCGTATCCGACCTCCTGGTCGTCTACGTTCTCATGCGTGAGGCTGGCCTCATGGTGAATACCGAAGAGGGTCTCGCCTCTCCGATCGAGGTCGTACCACTTTATGAGACCAAGGACGATTTGGATTCCTCCCAGGACCTCCTTGCAGGCTTCCTTGACCACGAGGTCACCCAGCGCAGTTACAAGCTCCGCTTCATGGACGGCAATGTGGTCCAGCAGGTCATGCTTGGATACTCAGACTCCAACAAAGACTGTGGCATCCTGACCGCCCAGTGGGCACTCTACCGCGCAGAGAAAGCCATGGTGGAAATCGCAGCCAAGCGCGATATCAAGCTCCGCTACTTCCACGGCCGTGGCGGCACCATTTCCCGCGGTGCAGGCCCAACTCAGTGGTTCATGGCAGCTCTTCCACACGGCTCCCTCTCCGGTCACTTCCGTATGACTGAGCAGGGTGAAACCATCGCCCAGAAGTACGCTAACCTCGCCAACGCCACCTACAACGTGGAGTTGCTCGCAGCTTGTACGGCTGCCACGGCGGCTAAGCACAAGTACGGTGAACCCACTGAAGATCCATGTATTCAGTTCATGGACAGACTATCCAAGGGTTCCGAAGCAGCTTACCAGAAACTCCTTCGCACCGAGGGATTCATCCCATTCTATCGCGAGGCTACCGTCATCGACGCTCTGGAAAACTCCCGCATCGGATCCCGCCCGTCCCGCCGTACAGGCAAGACATCCTTCTCACTGGATGACCTGCGTGCCATTCCATGGGTATTCTCATGGACACAGGCTCGCTTTTATCTCCCGGGTTGGTTCGGCACCGGCAGCGCGCTCAAGAGTATCAAAGATGAATCTCCTGAAGATTTCGCCACTCTGAAGCAGAACCTCAAGAAATCCATCTTCCTCCAGTACGTTCTCACCAACGTAGAAACCAACCTCGCCAGTGCGAACAAGGAACTCATGGAAGCCTACGCCAGTCTCGTTACCGATGAGGCACTGCGTCAGAAATTCATGGATATTATCCTGACCGAGTTCGAACTCACCCACGAGCTACTCACCGAGGTCTTCGACGGCGCTTTCACCGAGCGTCGCCCGAGAATGCACAAGACTCTCGAGATCCGCGAAGAACCACTTCGCGTGCTTCACAAGCAACAAGTGAAGCTCATCAAAGATTGGCGTCAGCTGAAGGCAGAGGAAAAAGAAGAACAGGCAGATGCCCTCTTCCCGAAAATCCTCCTGTCTATCAACGCCATCTCCAGTGGTCTCCGCACCACCGGCTAGGCCAACTAACAACCCTTTTAGCAATCCCCGCGAGCAAACGTTCGCGGGGATTTTTTTACCCACCCGTCTCAGGGCAAATACATGTTACATGCCGCTCACCAGAAGGCAGCTTAAGCCCCTGTCTTTCTAATGCCGAGTCGATACGTTCTATCATACCATAGTCCAAACCATAAAAGGTAGGCACCGAGCAGGTATCGTAATGACCGATGGAGCAACCTCGCTTCATCTTACCGATATACAGCAATACTTCTTCCATCCCATTGGCCGCAATGATCTCCCTAGAGGATTTCTCCATAAATTTCACCTGCAGCGCAGGTTCCTCATAAGAGCCCACATTGAAAACAATCATCCCATAGTCCTCCTCCAAAAAGACAGGCACCCTAACAGTCGGATCATCCTTCACGGTTTCAAAGACATGAAAGACTACCCTTCCGTCATCCAAGGCATCACCTTCATCACCCTGAAATCCTGAGCGTACCCCATACTCCTCCTCGGTTTGTGATCCAATAGAGGGGCGATCAGAATCGCAGCACGTCAAACACAAACTAGCCAGTATGCCAATACATGAAACCGACAACTTCATGACTTATTCTCAAACACCAAATTCTCTTCACAGGAAAAGCAAAAGTCGAAGTTAGCGGGATTCACTTCACCACATTTAGGGCAGACAATTTCCTGACCTGCCCTCTCCTTATCGGCATGCATCGCTTTATTCAGGATATCCCACGCTTTGGGATAATCCTCATCGTAGAGCACACAGATATTAGGGTAGAACTCTGGGATCGGGATGCTTGTGATGCCAGAGGTCGTGGTGTGCTCATTGCGAAGAATCACCGGTATGCCCTCAGATTCTAACAAATTACCGTAGTACGACACAGTGGACAGGTCGAGATGTCTGAATATCTCCTTCATGACTCTTTTCTTACAGAGCCCTCGCCATATTTTATACACAAAAAAATCCCCGCCAGAAGAACTGGCAGGGATTAGCGTAAAACTTAACGATGTCTCTACTTGGAGAGGATCTTCACAAGCTCCACGTCGAAGCAGAGCATGCCTGCGGGAGCTCCTGCAGGAGGATTCTTTCCATAAGCGAGTTCGGCAGGGATCCAGAAGCGGCGCTTCTCGCCCTCCACCATCAGCTGCAGGCCCTCGGTCCAGCCAGGGATCACGCGATTCAATGGGAATTTAGCCGTTTCACCACGCTGTACTGAACTATCGAAAAGCTGCCCATCAGTCGTCCACCCACTGTAGTGAACTTCCACCATGGAAGAGGCACTTGGTTTATCTGTTCCCGAGCCCTTGGTGATCACCTTGGATGCAAGACCTGAAGCGGTTATCTCAGCATCAGCTGGCGGCGCTGCCACATCAGCTGGCACCTTAGGAGCTTTGTTAATCTTAAGAAGTTCCACTTCAAAGCAAAGCATGCCCCCAGGACGGCCGCCACCAGGGTTTTCGCCATAGGCCAGCTCAGCAGGGATCCAGAAGCGGCGCTTCTCGCCCTCTACCATGAGCTGTACACCTTCGGTCCAGCCCTTGATCACTTGATTCAGACCAAATGTAGCCGGCTGACCACGCATGACAGAGCTATCAAACATCTGACCGTCTGTAGTCCAGCCTGTGTAGTGGACAGTCACTTTGTCTTCCGCACTTGGATGCTCAGTGCCTGTTCCTTTAGTCAATACTTTGGAGGCCAAGCCAGAATCAGTCTTCTCTGCATCAGCTGGAGCCTCAGCCACATCGGCTGGAGCTTTTGGAGCAGCATCAATCTTGAGCAACTCTACATCAAAGCAGAGCATTCCCCCGGGAGCACCACCTTGTGGGTTCTCACCATAGGCAAGCTCAGCAGGAATCCAGAAGCGACGCTTCTCACCTTCCACCATCAGCTGGACACCTTCAGTCCAGCCTGGAATCACACGATTCAGAGGGAAAGTCGTTGGTTCACCTCGCTGTACAGAACTATCAAATAATTTACCATCAGTTGTCCAACCGCTGTAATGAACGGTCACCTTATCAGCAGCACTTGGGTGCTCAGTTCCTGTTCCCTTTTTCAAAACCTTCGAGGCAAGGCCCGAAGCCGTCTTTTGCGCGTCCGCCGGGGCTGCTGCCACATCGGCTGGCGTTTCTACTGTTTGTGCATTCACAAGATTCAAAGATCCACTGAGCAGCATGGCTCCTAGACCTGCTGCTATTAATTTAGAACTACGGGTTTTCTTCACGAAGTGAACCTTTCGCCATGCACAGGGCCATGTCAAGTAGTGAGCACAGGCTATTCCTCCACCGGGCAGGTCACACCACGATAGCCAATCCGCCCATTTGAGCGTGGATAGAAGAAACAAATCTCACGTCTGGTCGGGTAAAAGGCAATGGTCGAGGAGCTGATACGGTCCCATGCTTCCCCCTGTGCTTTACGCCTCCAGTAGCTCACCGCTGTGTTCAAAGGCTGATCAGTAGCCCCTGTCTCGATAATCAGTGAGGAGTTCGGCTTGAGCATCTTCTTGCTCTCCCCCAGGTGTACCCCGATAAGCTCCTTGGTGAAGTTAACATAAAGGGAGTCCCCACCCTTGAATTTGGCAAGATCCTGGACATGAGCGTCAAAGACCAAGCCTGCTTTCTTCGCCTCGGCATCCACCGTGGGCGTCAAAATGATCAGTGCCTCACGTACTTCTTTGGGAATCTGAGTCTCGGCAATCACCTGCATACCCTCGACTAGTTCCCCCACACCTTCGGGCGCTGTCTTCACCAATTGAAATTTGCCATTGGTTGGCAATTTCACCCGCAGTGAAGCACTCCGCAATGACAGGGACACCTCTTCGGTCTTCGTTCCCCTGAGCAGTTTCACCGGATTTTCAACCCCCTTGGGTATCTTGGTGCAAATGAGGTATGCAAACTTGCCTTTGGGCTCGCGTACGGGCTCCCCGTCCTGGGCTTTCAAGCTCAGGCTTAGGGTACACATGGCTATCAATACATGGACTATATGACGAAATGGCATCACGATAAATTTATCCTATAGTTAGAGTGCTTTCCAGAGTTTGAACGCGATCATAATGACTTATCATACTTCATCCTCATTCAACCAGCGGAATTGCGTCACCTTGAACCTACGGCCGAACTTCTTGTTTAGCTGACTCAACTCACCCGACTCCACGATCCTGCCGTCTTCATCTATCTGCCCGTAGGACTCCCAAGCGGGATCAGAAGAATCTACATACTCCGGCATACGTTGCACAATGGCTTCACACCAGACGCGTGCGAGCACCTTGCCATCCTCACTCTTATGTTCTCCGTAAGCCCTGATACGAAAGGTATCATCCCTCACAGTTAGAGTGTTCCCAATCGGCTTGAGAACGTCTGACTGAATTACATAGCCAGGCACTCCGGCAAAGCGTGAGCCGGTCGCGGCCTTAGGGTTATCAAACACATGGGGACTATTCCCTCCATCATCGAGGTCACTCTCTTTGATCAAATCTTCCGGCGCACTCTTAAAGCGGTAATTGATTGAACTGGGGTCTGGATTTGCATCGTCATAATCAATGGCAGCTTGCAATGCTCCTGTGAGCCCGAGACTGCCTGTTGAAAGCCTACGGTTGATGAATTCAGAATAACTCAAAAACGGACCTCTGAGCTTCACTTGTTTCACGCACTCCTGAGCCAGGCGCTGAATCTGATCATCCGTGATTTCTCTCACCCCTGACCAGGTTCTGAGGCCATCATCGCGAACTATCCCTGCTTCTACATCAGTATACTCCTTATCAGTATTCGCCGTAATCATCCGGCTCACGACTACGGCATCCTCAGAGCTTGGCTTAATCACCTCATGTTGGTCTGACCTCCGGTAAGTCGGCAAATTTTCGCGGATACTATGAAACAATGAAGCCCACGCCTCCACAGAAGTCGAATTCACATTAAAGGCGCCATCTATCATCAGATGAGCGGCCACCTTCTTATAACCCTCATCACCCAGAATTTCAGCAATCAACTCATCTGTCTTGCGGCCGGCCGCATGCGCCACTAGACGGGTGTTTGGGAGCTTGCTCTCTCCCTTGTAAAATTGCTCCACCAGTTCACTCGCGCTCATTGGCTGACTGGCTCCGGGCCGAGCCTGGTCACTAATGGATGAGAGGAAGTAATCATCCCACAAGCCATCATTGATCAACAAGGTGTGATCCCAATAATCATTAAATGCCTGTGAATCACGCTCTACAAACTGGCCACGATAACTGGTGATATCCTGACTCTTTGAATTATCCAGATAACGGTAAACACGATCCCCTGCAATCATGGGATGCGCGAAAGAATTCCCAATCGCAGGCCCGGTAATACCGCTTTGATAATTATTCCTCTTACCCATGGCGGCGAGTGAATTCCAAGCCCCCGATCCAGTATTGTAGCCAGAGAGTGAATGCCAACCGGGATTGATCCGCATCCCTGAAAATCCAGCCATGCTCGTGACTGGAACCGTAGGCAACTCTAGCAAAGAAAGAGCCGTGATCTGCTCACGCGGCTCACTGCCTGAACCAAGCCATGCATTTGCCCCCTCTTGCGGAACAATCTTTGGTATCTCTGCCGGACTGAGCGGCCCAAAATGAAACTGGTACGGATCATCCATCCGCTGAGTATTGGCGATGGTTTCATCCTCCGAGATATAAAGAGCTCCACCAAAGTACTGGGCCGGAGCCTGAATCCAGTTCCTGCTACGCCAATCCCTTGCCCATCCTATGGACTCGTAGTCTAGCGGAGACGAATTCTTCATCGAAAGGCTCACAAAAGCCACCGGTGAGATATTATCATCAAAAAACCAACGAGCGACTCCCGCGCTACTGCTCTCAGTAAGCTCCGTTTGATTGCTCTGCTCTTTATTCAGCCAATCATGCGGATACATGTTAGGCATCCATGCCGCATTTCCTGCGGCCGGAGGTCTCATCAATGGGATATTAAGAGAACCCGGCGTATTCCCAAACCACACGTTACCACTCTGGTTAGCCGGGTAATCAAACTTCAAGCGAATTCCTGGATTGTCTGCTCGGGAAATGTTCGAAAACAATCGAAATCTGCGACCATCGTAAGCTTGTGGATCAAAGCCTTCGTAAAGCCGATTATAAGCTCCTCCTTTTCGGTTAGAGAATATCTTCAGCTCACCCGGCTTGAGCACCAAGTCGCCACCATCAAATTCAAAAAGGGAACCATAGTCCGAGCCTTTGCTGATAGATAGACTCTGCCAGTCACCTTGGGGGACACTCCCCTTGTATAACTTGAAAGCCATGGGCTGAATCTTGTAGGCCAAGGTCAAGGCTCCCAGAGTACCATAGGGAACTCTCATTTCTACATTGTAGGGATTCCAAAACACAAAGATGGGCGAGTAATAGAGGTCACAATGATACTTACCATCACTCACCTTGGTTGTCTTGGTACTGTAGATAATGGTCAGCTTTGCCAAGAGAGGGATCCTGCTATACCTCTCGGACGGAGATTGCTTCCATTCCTCAGGCGCAAGATCTCCTTCAATCAAGGTACGCCCCATCTTTCCATTCCACTCCAACGGAGGTTTACCATCTGTATTTTCTGAACGATAAAACCTGAAAAATCGTCTCATGTTCTCCCAAGAGGCAAATCCCCGGCTCGTCACCTTGGGTTGATAGGCCCACAGGTCAGGGCTCATTGGCCTAATGGAAGGCTCATAATCCGAGCCTGGCTCATAGGTGTATTTTGAGGGTAGATAGTCCCCTTCAAACAGCAAACTCAAATCCTTCTTTAGGGCTCCAGTTCTCACACTGACTGGGAAACCTTTTGCGTAAGTCGTTAGATCAAAGAAATGCTTCTTGGCTATCTCTTGTGAGACACCAGCCACTTCATGCGTTCTCAGAGAGAGTAGCTTTGCCACACTCTCTTCATTATTACGAAGCCCTTCAAATCCCTCAATCTGATCAAAGCCTGAAATAGGGGTATTGCCACCGGCCAGTTCATATTCATCAGCAGATAAAGTTCTCTTCTCCTTCCCAAGATTCGATTTAGCACGCTGATTTTCACCACCGACCCACCACGCATATCTCCCCCCATCTTTGACATCTTTCAAATACGCCTTCGTGATCTGGCTCTTACCAGATTCTGGGACGTCGCCCAGCGATCCTTTCCCAACCATCACTACTGAGTTTTTCGCATCAAGAAATCCTGCGGCTAATGCTGCCGCTGAATCCCTCTCACTCCCCTCTGGCAGCGAGAGCAGCCACCTTCTGAACATTGGGGCTCGCCGTTCGACATAAGTATCCTGAATACGCAGTGAACCATCTGCCGAAGGTGGTGTATATTCAGCATTGAGCCAGTTCCCCCAGGCATTGTAGCTCGCCAACCACCTTGACTGAGCCACCCCATCAATCTCTACGGTGTCTTTGTTCGTATCAAAAATCGCCGCCTCGGCACTCACCCTACGGTCCGGCCCCATCTCTTCTTGAAGGGTCGAGAGGGCGATCATCAGTGCCATTCGGGCATTTGATTTTGCAATGGCTTGCGAACGCTCCCAGTTAGTGCTCTTGGATTCACGAGCACTTAAGGAAATGATTCCCAAGCAAACCACAGCCAGCAATATCATGATGGCGATTGCGGATACTAATGCAAAACCAAGCGGAGGTGAGTAGACTCCATGGTTCAGAGTAGTTTTTTTCATAGAATATGTGAGTGTGAGTAGTTTGCACTGTATGATACGTGCACAGACTTTCACACCACAAAATGTATCATAATGCCCTCAAAGTCAGTCACGATCACTAAGGAACGACCATTGACCGTACAATGTTAACATTAATTTAAACCTTCTAGCGGAAAGCCTCCTATGTATCAACAGGCACTCAGCCCAAGTAGGTAAGCCGGAATTCTCTATTTTCTTCTCACTTTCCACATCACACCACGTCATCCTGAATGCCACATCAGCTAGCCACTGAGCTAAGGACAAGAATACCACCAAGCAATCCGCCCGGCTACTTCACCGATATCCGGTCTACTTATGAACAGGAATCACCAGCACGGGAACCTTGGCCTTCCTGACCAGGCCACTTGGTACACTACCCATCAAGACGCTGCCCAAAGCCGTGTGTCCATGGGTGGCACAAATTACTAGATCCCCGCTTACTTTCTTAGAAAACTCTAAAATCTCATCAATGGCATCTCCCTCCAAGAGCTCCCCATGAACATCGGCAACCTGTGGGTCCAGTTCTTGGCGGGCTTCTGCCAGTTTCTTCGCACCGCGCTGTTTCGCAGCATCACGGTACTCGCCCAGAGTCGGTAACTCTTCCGGATGCATCCCATACATCGTATAGAGCGGAGTCGTCTCTACCACATGCACAAGATACAGGCGCGCTTTGAATGCCAGGGCGATTTCCCCAGCTTGCTTCAACACTTCATGCATACCTTCTGAAAAGTCCAACGCGGCAATGATCGATTTCATAACGATTAAACCTAACATATAAATCTCCACACCACTAGAAGATTTCACAACACAATATGCCCAGTTACCGTCTCAAAAATCCTCAAACTCCTGTATGGAGCATCTGGGAATTCTAGGCTAGCCTCCGGCCATGCATGCAGAAGACCAGCATCCCGTGCTCGGCATTGATCACGGCGAGGCCCGCATCGGCCTAGCCATTACAGATTCACTGGGAATTTTAGCCCATCCGCTAGAAACGATCCAGTGCCAGACAACACCAGCCATACCGCGTATCATCGAACTGATCCGTCAACGCTCCATCAAGCAGATCGTCATCGGGTTGCCCTTGCGCATGGATGGCTCGGAAGGGACTGCGGCAGAGAAAATCCGCACCTTCGCCGAGGAGCTGCGTGAAGCGCTGCCGGCACCACTGCCCTTGCATTTCATCGATGAGAGATTGACCACGGTGGCAGCCTCAGAAAAGCTTCGCTCCGCAGGCAAGAACACCAAGAAGCAGAAACAAATCATCGACCAAGCCGCTGCGGTAGAAATTCTCAGCGATTGGCTCGACCAGCAACTTCCTCCAGCATTTTAACCACCATTTCTCGTGCGCCTCAAACTCACCATAGCCTATGACGGCCGCCCATACTCAGGCTGGCAATCGCAACCGGGCGGAAACACTATCCAGGATATCATTGAACAGGCCA
Source organism: Rubritalea squalenifaciens DSM 18772 (assembly GCF_900141815.1). NCBI lineage: Bacteria > Pseudomonadati > Verrucomicrobiota > Verrucomicrobiia > Verrucomicrobiales > Rubritaleaceae > Rubritalea > Rubritalea squalenifaciens. The sequence continues at coordinate 294,883 of NZ_FQYR01000005.1, read as the reverse complement.
TCGAGGCTGTGACTAAACAGCAGGTACGCATCCATTCCTCCGGTCGCACGGACACCGGTGTCCATGCCAATGCCCAGATCGCGCACTTTGACGCACCAAACACCGTGGATATGAACCCCTACAACTGGGTTCCGGCTCTGAACACCAAACTGCCAGCTACCATCCGGGTTATGGACTGCGAACAAGTCGCCGATGATTTCCACGCCCGCTACTCAGCAACAGGCAAAACCTATCATTACGAGCTCTGCATGCAGCCCGTCATGCCCCCTCTCCAGGCGGGACTGGCTTGGCATTTACCACGTCAATTGGATCCAGCTACCCTGGAGCAGGCCCTCACCCATTACATAGGCACTCATTGCTTCAAGGCCTTCGCGGCCAATCGTGGCAATGAAACTGAGTCTACCGACTACTCCAGAACCATTACAGAAGCCAAACTCACTACAATCGATGGTGGGTACCGCATCATCTACTCAGGCAATGGATTCCTTTACAAAATGGTTCGCCTGCTTACGGGTGCCGCCGTACAGGCCGCACAAGGGCGCCTGAGACTCGATGACCATCTAGCCTTGCTCGACCAGCCAGATGATCTCCCCTACGGCAAATCCCCCTACTGCGCCCCAGCAGACGGCCTAACACTTTTTCAGGTTAATTACATGACATAAGTTGCTTGCCATGTTACAGGTAGGATTGGTTCGGCGATTATTTCCCCGTTCCGCAAAAACCAAAAAAAATCCTGCTATGAAACTAAAACCTACATTAATCATCGCATCCCTCGCAACCGTACTCGTGTCCTGTGACCAGGCCGATAAAAAAGAGGCCGAGAAAAAAATGGATGCAGCGAGCGAGAAAATGGAAAAAGCCGCTGAGGAGATGGAAGATGCAGCCAAGAAAGCTACTGAAGAAGCTGAGAAGGCCAGTGATTCTGTCAAAGAAAGCATGGAAAACGCTGCTGAAGAAGCCAAAGAGAAGATGGACGAAGCCCGGAAAAAAGCCGCTGAGGCCCTTGATCCAGACACTAGCCCTGATGGCGAATAAGGCTGATTCTTACAGATTTCACCACCCAACCCGGAACCATCTTCGTTCCGGGTTTTTTATTTTCTCGAAATTTGGACTAGAATACCCCAAGACGCGCCTGCGCTGGCAAGGGGTCAGCCAAGGACAACTCATTCAAGATCATGCAACGCGAACCTGAACTTCTCTCACCAGCCGGAAACTGGGACTGCGCACGCGCCGCTGTAGCCAATGGTGCGGACGCCATCTTTTTCGGCCTTTCCAAGTTCAATGCCCGCCTGCGTGCCGACAATTTTACCGACGAAGACCTGCCAGAGCTCATGGAGTTTCTGCACGCACATGGCGTGAAAGGCTTCGTCACCATGAATACCCTGATTTTCACAAGCGAGCTGGCAGCTGCGGAAGCCCAGCTACGCCATCTCGAGAAATCCGGAGTAGATGCCATTATCGTGCAAGACCTAGGCCTCGCCCGCCTGGCTCGCACCGTGGCCCCCTCACTGGAGATCCATGCCTCTACCCAAATGACCATCACTTCTCCTGAAGGTCTGGAATTCATCGATTCCCTTTACCACCTGGAGCGCGCCGTCCTCTCACGAGAACTCTCACTCAAGGAAATTGAAAAGTTCTCTCCCAAGGAATGCGTACCACTGGAAGTCTTCGTCCATGGAGCCCTCTGTGTGGCCTATTCCGGCCAATGCCTCACCTCCGAGTCCCTGGGCCAGCGTTCCGCCAACCGAGGCGAATGTGCCCAAGCCTGCCGCATGCCTTACGAACTCGTGGTCGATGGTGAAACGAAAGACATGGGAGAGCAGCGCTACCTTCTCTCACCGCAGGACCTCGCCGCCGTTGACCTCATCCCCGATCTCGTCAACCAAGGCGTGGTTTCCTATAAGATCGAAGGCCGCCTCAAGTCTCCTGAATACGTAGCCGCGGTGACTCGCGTCTACCGCAAGGCAATTGATGATGCCGTCGCTCAGCGTGAGTCCACCGTCACCGAGCGTGACCGCTACTCTCTGGAAATGACCTTCTCCCGCGGCCTTTCCACCGGATGGCTCGCTGGAACCAATCACCCCTACCTGACCCATGGCCGCTTTGGCAAAAAACGTGGCGTCCGCGTAGGTACGGTAGAAAACTGTGGCCGCGGTTGGATTATCCTCAACCAAGAAGGACCGGTCGGACTTGCCCCCGGAGACGGCATCGTCTTCGATGCAGGCGAGAACCGCAACCTGGAGCAAGGCTCCCGCGTCTGGAAGGTCGAAGGCAACTGCCTTTCCTTCCACCACAAGCATTCCAAAATCAACTGGGATCGCATCAAGCCCGGCATCGTCATCTACAAGACAGATGATCCGAAGCTGAACTCCGAGGTCCGAGCCATGTGGAAGAATGTCAAGCTGGAGCCTCTCCGCTCAGGTCTCAACATCACCGTCACAGGCTGCGTCGGCGAAGCGCTCATCCTCAGCTGTAACGGCATTTCCGTGAGTTCCGCTGAGAAGCTGGAACAGGCCCAGAACCGACCACTCAACACCGAGACCCTAGTCGATAAAATCGGCCGCCTCGGAAACACCGCCTACGAGCTTGGTTCACTCGACAACCAATTGGAAGGCGACCTCATTCTACCACTCTCAGCTCTCAACCGCCTGCGAAGAGCACTCGTTGAAAAGCTCGACCAGCAAGCGGCCGCAGAGGTAAAAGCCACTCCTAAACCAGCCACCGGAACCCTAGGAGACATACTACCCTCCGCCGAACAACTCTCCCAAGTCTCGGAGCAGGCCGCAGAATTGTCCGCGCTCACTCGCCACCCACACCAGATCGAAGCCGCCCTGGAAAATGGCATCAAACGCATCTATGCGGACTTCGAGGACATTCGCCGCTACAAAGAAGCGGTGGAAATTGTGCGTGCTCACGGCGGAGACGCCACCATTCATCTGGCGACACCTCGCATTCAGAAACCAAACGAGACAGGCTATTTCAAGTTTATCGACCGCTCTGCTCCAGACGGCATTCTCATCCGTAACCTCGGTGCAGTCACTTACTTCAAGGATCGTGATGAACTCTACAAGACAGGCGACTTCTCACTGAACTGCGCCAACCCGGCGACAGCCAAGATCTTGATTGAAGAAGCAGGACTCGACCACCTCACCCTCTCCTATGACCTGAATATCAATCAGCTCATGGACCTTCTTCAGGCAGCGCCTGCAAATTGGTTCGAGCAGACACTGCATCAGCACATGCCGATGTTTCATATGGAGCACTGCGTCTTCTGCACGTTCCTCTCCGAAGGCACCACCTACAAAGACTGCGGTCGCCCCTGTGAAACACATAAGGTTCAGCTGCGTGACCGTGTAGGCCAGCTCCACACTCTGGCTGCTGACGTCGGCTGCCGGAATACCCTCTTCAACGGCCGCGCTCAGACTGGAGCCCGTTTCTACGACTCCGTCAGATCCACTGGCCTGCACCGCTACCGCATCGACTTCCTCGATGAGGACAAAACCACTACCGCCCGCACCCTGCAGGCCTACCAGCAGCTCATCGAGCAGAAGCGAGACGGCCATATGCTCTGGCAGGATCTTGGCGCGCTGGAGAAACTCGGAGTCACAGAAGGGACTCTTGAGGCAAAGACTCCGCACAGCCCGAAATAACTCTCCACAAAAAATATCTTTTTTTAGTTAACGTTTCAATCCCGGGCAAGATTCCTGTGTGGTGGCATGAACTTTATCATGCACTTGTAACACATCACACATATGAAACTCCTAACTCTAGCAACCAGCCTAGCCCTAGCTGTCCCCAGCTATGCGGCGTCCATAAACATCATGTTCCACAATGGAGGCGTTACGGTCTCCAACCTGAATTCCTCTCCAGATGGAACAGTCATTTCCGCTGGCACTAATGGCAGCGACACCTGGAACCACGTACAAAACAACGGCGGCGACGGGCTTAGCTTCACAGGTAAAGCCCTAAACTACGCAGACGGCTCCACAGTCACCGGTGTCACCCTCGACGTCAATTCAGGCTACTCCTATTTCAATGGAGGCAGCACGAACGATGACTATGTCATGATGGATGGATGGTACGGGTTCAATGCCTCCGAATCACTCACCATCAATAACCTAAGCAGCGCTTTCACTGGTGCCTACAGAGTCACGATTTATGGTGATTCGAATTCCGGTGAGCCTGGTAATGAGCGCTTCATGAACTACACGATCGACAGTGTCACTAAGCTGATCACCGACAGTGGCTCCTTCACAGGGACCTTTGTCGAAGGCGAGGACTATGTCGTGTTCGATAACCTGACCCTGGATGATCTCACGATTGTCGGCGGCGCTACAGGAAGTGGTGGTCGCTCCGCGATCAGCGGTCTTATCATCGAGTCAGTACCTGAACCATCCAGCACAGCCTTACTCGGCTTGGCTGGCCTCGGCTTCATCATCCGCAGGCGCCGATAAGCGACGCTTATAACGATTTACTTTAAAAATTGAAAAGAGCCGCACGAATGCGGCTCTTTTCATTGAGAATCATTTGAGGGAATCTTGGCTTACTTAGACTGCTTCGCAGCGAATGATGTGACCGTCGCTATCTTTGACGAGTCGTGGGATCTTCCCTACCCCATTCTTGGCCACATGAAGATCACTTGCTGTGAGCACACCTTCTTTTTGGGAGACACGAAGCGTTGAGTCGCTAAGTTTGATGTCTCTGCCTGTCGCCTTGGCGAGAACCGCATTGTAGTCATCCTCACTGGTTCCCTGGACATCGTGCTTCTGCAAGCTGGCATGTCCGCCTGTGTAGATAGCTCCAGTCGAGAAATCGACAGCAAAGGCCACGACACCTGGCAGTAGGAAAACAAGGCAAAGTAGACCGTCCATCACGATCACTGCTGGATCTACACGCCCGCCCCTTCTGCCCTTACGTTCAGGATAGAGCAGCGTACCGCATGAGTTGAGTGCGAATACGCCCGGTACAGCAAAGGCTGCTTTCTTTAACAATTCCCTTCGATTGATTTTATTAACCATACCTTACTATTTAGGCATGGCTAGCATCGGTCAAGGGATGATCTTGATCGCTACTTACTTGATCATTCACACTAGATAGGTGCATAATACCAGTCTCATTCACTAAGGTTAATCTATGCTGGAAGACGATTTCAACGACTGTATTTCAAAAGCCATCCGAGGCCATGGCTGCCCCATTGTCTCCCTGGCCAAGCTAGCTGGCATCCCCGAGCGATCGATCACCGATTGCTTACAGGGCAACGAAAATCCTTCGGCGATCCGCTCCATCGCCCCTCACTTGCAGCTCAGCGCTGAGCGTCTTCTCAACCTCAAGAACTACCGGCCTCACACGCCTATCGTGCCCGGTCTGACCCAGGTCACTTCCCCCTTTGGCCATCTCGGCGTCAATGCCTATGTCATCACCTCGGGTGATTTGAATCTTATTTTCGATACCGGCACAGATGCTTCAGACCTCCAACTTCTGGCCCCTGATGCCCAGCATGTGTTTATTACCCATGAGCACCCCGACCATGTTGCTGAGTTGAATTCATTCACCACGGCCGAAATACACCGCCCGGCACAACTCCAGCACGGGGACCAGATGCGTATCGCTGACCTCAGCATCCACATTCTCGATGTTGCCGGCCACGCTTCGCCAGCCTTTGCCTATCTCATCAAAGGCCTTGAGAAAGATGTCTGCATTGTAGGGGACGCTATTTTTGCTGGCTCGATTGGTGGCTGCCCATCCACTAGCGCCTACACAACGGCTCTCTCCAATATCCGGAACCATATTCTCAGACTTCCAGGCGATACCATCTTATGCCCTGGTCATGGTCCCATGACAACGGTTACCCAGGAATTAGCCCATAATCCCTTCTTTGCCTCCTAGGACTACGCACTTTTAAGACATAGTCCACCTGTGGGTATTTGATATATTTTCGAAAGATCCACCGTCATTGATGACACTAAGTTGTGGCCAGCTTGTGCTTACTGCATCAAGATGACCAAAATAATCCTCCCTACCTCGCTCAATCTATATTACAGATAATCATTATGTTTTTCAGATCACTCCTGACGCTCTTCTTGAGCTTATCGGCATTTCTGACAGCCGCCGACAAGCCGAACCTGCTACTCATCCTTGCCGATGACATGGGATATGGAGACCTGTCCTGCTATGGATCCAAGCAAGTCCCTACCCCCAACTTGGATAAACTGGCAGCTAATGGCGTACGCTGTACTGACGGTTACGTCTCCGCCTCCGTCTGTGCCCCATCCCGAGCAGGGCTACTGACTGGCCGCTACCAGAACCGCTTTGGTTTCGAGCATAACCTTTCTCACCCGAAGTACATGAAGGATGAGCATGTAGGCATTGATCTCAAGCAGCCACTCATTTCCAACAAACTCAAGGACGCGGGTTACACCACAGGCATCATTGGCAAGTGGCACTTAGGAGAAGCCATTCCTGAGTTCCACCCGAACCAGCGAGGATTCGACTACTTCTTCGGCATGCTTGGCGGTGGCCATAGCTACTGGCCTACAGTAGAGAAAAATAAGCTCACCCTCAATGGTGAGAAAATCAAAGAAGTTCGCACCCCTTACCTCACCGACTGGTTCACGCTGGAAGCCAATGACTTCATTGAGCGAAACAGCAAGGCTGAGAAGCCATGGTTCCTCTACCTCTCCTACAATACCCCGCATTCACCAATGCAGGCCAAGGATGAGGATCTCGCCAAGTTCTCTCACATCAAGGACAAGACACGCCGTATCTACTGCGCCATGCAGCACAACATGGATACCAACATTGGCACCATTGTCAGCAAGCTTGAAGAACTAGGTCAGTTAGAGAATACCCTCATTGTCTTCCTCTCTGACAACGGAGGCTCCGTGGAAGTCTCCCATGCCATCAACGCCCCATGCCGAGGAGGAAAAGGATCCAACCTCGAGGGAGGTCTGCGCATTCCCACCATCTACAGCTGGCCAGGCACCCTTCCAAAGGGCACTACTTATAGCCAACCTATCATCTCGCTGGATATCCTCCCTACTTTCCTCGCCGCAGCAGGAGCCCCCGCACCAGAAGCCCAGCCACTGGGAACCTCCTACAAAAAAGCCAAAGAAATCGCTACCGCTACTGACGGCGTCAACCTCCTCCCCTATCTCAAAGGTGAAAAGACAGAGCCTCCTCATGAGAACCTGTTCTGGCGCATGACACTGCGTGCCAAGTCTGTGCGCTCCGGTGACTGGAAGCTACTCGACCCTGCACACGGAGAGCCACAACTCTACAACCTCAAGGACGACCCATCTGAGCTAAACAATCTAGCAGCCTCCAATCCTACCAAACTAGCAGAGCTGCGCTCAAAGCTGGTCACCTGGGAAGGCAGCCTGGAGTCTAACCCTCACTGGATCTCCGCACCTACTTGGTACAAGTACAATAAGAAGCTCAACGAGCGTAAGTTCATGCTCATTCAGCCTGAGAAGGACGATGAGAGAGACTTCTGGAGCTTTGACTCCCTCAAGGAGCACATCACCAATTAGCAGCTCGCTTTACATCATCTGAAAAAGAAATCACCCGCTTGAGAACCAAGCGGGTGATCGTATTTAGGCGAATGATCTGTTTAAGTTAAAAGTCTTAGAATGGGACTTTGTCAGACTTGGTGATTTCCTTGGTTGCGATTTTGAACTCCTTGAGTTTGGCCTTCACAGCCTCCTCATCCAGAGCCTTGTCTTCAGCAAGGTGAATCTTGATTTGTTTGTCAACGTAAGCAGCTGCTACACCGTCCATCTCTTCTAAGGCCGCACGGGCCTTACCATTAGTGATGGCTCAGGTAGCACCTGTTACAGCGAGCACGTACTCAGCTTTAGGCACAGCCATCTCCTTCGCTTCGAAGGATTCGAACTTGAGGCCTTTGCCTGTGATCGCTTTTTTGACACTCTCTTCATCCAGGGTCTTGTCGTCATTCATGATGACAGACGCTCTGGTACCAGAGAGCATGACAGCTTTAACACCGTCCTGACTCGTCAAGGCCGCACGGACCTTGTTAGCAGCGCCTCAACCGCCGCCGCTAGAGTTTACAACGTAGACCTTGATGGTCTCGTTCCCTTCAACAGCTGCCGCTTCTGTCTTGGACGCCGGAGCATCCGCACCGGACTCGGCAATAGCCAGTCCGCTAAGAGCAGCACCTGTTGCCAACATGGTAACAAGTGATTTCAGTTTCATTGTTTTGGTAAACGTCATACGCCTTAATACTAGACGTATACCATGCCACAATTATTCCAAAAAGAAATACCGGGAATGACATAAGATCATTCCCGGCATCCAAAAATCGGCTTTGTGCCCTGATTATTAGAGACCAGCGTCGCTCACTGCGCCCTTGGAGGCGGATTCACAAAGCTTGGCGTACTTAGCCAGCACACCGCGGCGGTAGCGTGGCTCAGGCTGAGTCCAGGCAGCACGGCGCTCGGCCAACTCTTCCTCACTTAGGTCCACGTTGATCTCGTTGTTCTCGGCATCGATGGTGATCGTATCACCATCCTTCAGCAGACCGATGGTACCACCGACGAATGCCTCTGGAGTAATGTGGCCTACCACGAAGCCGTGGCTGCCACCGGAGAAACGCCCGTCCGTGATAAGAGCAACCTTATCGCCAAGTCCGCGGCCCATGACGGCAGCAGTTGGGCCAAGCATCTCGCGCATACCAGGGCCGCCTTTTGGCCCTTCCATGCGGACAACGATCACGTCGCCAGCTTCGATCTGACCATCAAGAATCGCCTTCATGGACTCTTCCTCACTGTCAAAGCAGCGGGCTCTACCCGTAAAGCTGAGACCTTCATTGCCGGAAATCTTGGCCACGGAACCTTCAGAGGCGAGGTTACCGTACAGGATGCGCAGGTGGCTGTCCTTCTTCTTCGGCTTGTCGAGTGGGAGAATGACTTTCTGGTCCTCCGGGTAGTAAAGCGGGGAATTCGCCAGGTTCTCAGCCATGGTCTTGCCAGTCACAGTCATGCAGTCACCGTGCAGGAGACCTGCCTCGAGAAGCATGCGCATCAGCGGGATGGTACCGCCGATTCTTACGAGGTCAGCCATCACGTACTTACCACTAGGCTTGAGGTCGGCAACCACAGGAACGCGCTTACCGATTTCTGTGAAGTCGTCGATGCTCAGCTCTACGTTGGCAGCATGTGCCATGGCCAGAAGGTGAAGCACTGCATTGGTGGAACCACCAAGGGCAATCACCACGGTAATCGCGTTCTCGAAAGCTTTGCGCGTGAGGATGTCGCTTGGGCGGATGCCCTTCTCGATCATGTTCATCACCGCAGCACCAGCGTCAAAACAGTCCATCAGCTTATCGTCACCCACAGCCGCCTGAGCGGAGCTGTTTGGCAGGGACATACCGAGAGCTTCGATGGCACTGGCCATCGTGTTCGCAGTATACATACCACCACAGGAACCTGCACCTGGGATCGCGCAGCTCTCCACCGTATGAAGCTCGGAGTCATTGAACTCACCGCCAGCGTGCTTACCAACTGCCTCGAAAACAGAAACCACATCCAGATCCTTCTTCTCACCCTTCACCATGGCGCAGCCTGGCAGAATTGTACCACCGTATATGAAGACAGCCGGACGGTTAAGGCGAGCAATCGCGATCATGCAGCCAGGCATGTTCTTGTCACAACCACCAATGGCGACCAGACCATCCATTCCCTCGGCACCGACTACGGTTTCGATGGAATCTGCGATCACCTCGCGGCTGACCAGAGAGTACTTCATCCCCTCGGTACCCATGGAGATACCGTCGGAAACGGTAGGAGCACCGAAGGTCAGGGACTTACCACCGGCAGCATCCGCACCCTTGGCAGCCTCAGTGGCGAGCTTATCGAGGTGGATGTTACACGGAGTCACTTCACTCCAGAGAGACGCAATCGCGACCTGTGGTTTTTCAAAATCTTCTTTTTCAAAGCCTACTGCATAGAGCATCGCGCGGCTTGGAGCGCGGTCATCGCCGTCTACTACCTTGGAGGAATAGGGGCGCTTGTTGTTTTCGTACTCGTTCATACCTTTAAAAACTTAGTGTTAGGCAGTGTTTCACAACCATCCCACGCGTCAAGCCTGTGGAAGTCACAGCATTCGTCAATTTCGGGGTATTTTACGTCATCACCCCTTATTCAGAGATCTGGCGGGTATCCCCACCCCGGAAAGGCAGTAACAAGAGCGCATACAGTCCGAAGGCGATCACCTGCAACGTGATCAAGTAGTAAGGCCATGGCCCCATATAATCAAACAAGGTCGAGACCGAGGGCTTGGCATTCAGGAAACCATAATTCGTCTGCAGCATTCCATTCAGCGCGTAGATGATAGCCATGTAGGCCCAGCTGGAGAATAGCGCCCGCTTGAAGACCCCCGGTTCAGGCTTCAGCCCCATGCCGATCACCAGGACCATGGCAGCAACTGGCACCCCGCCGTGCTGGGCAAAAAAGGCGTAGTACTCAGGCGTGGTCCAGTCAAAGTAGAGCGTAGGCGTGATCAGTCCCTGCAAGGTGCCGGCGATCCCCCACAGGTAGCCTATTTCGGCCAGCCGTTGATTCTTTTGCAAGAGAGCCACCCCGAGGATAACAGCCACCACATCACACAAGTAGAAAGGCAGGGAGTAACCGACAATGAATTTCAGGGCCATCTCTGGATCGTACGCATAGCGCCACCACGCCAGCAGTGGATCCGCCAACACACTACCGAACAGGACAATCGCAAGAATCAAGCGTGAGCGGTCCTTCCATTTCTCCGCCACATCAGAGCGCATCAGCCTACATAAACCGTAACCAATCAGGATGGTGACGGCCAAGGCGACCAGGTGGGACAAGCCGAATGGCTCGAAGTCCCGGCTATGGAGTGCCAGAGTCATGACTTGGAGGGTCAGCGTAGGGTCACAAGTCTGCTCCTACACCATAAATTCAGTTACGCATTTGTTCCAGTAGCTCTTTCACCTGTCATTTAGGTTTATTTGCCCACAGTAGTGTCATATTTTCTGAAAAAAGCGGCATAATACACGACCCACCTTTGACAGATCCGATAGCTCTCCCTAGTTTCCACGCACACTCCCAACTCTCTTCACGTTCACAATATTATGGCAACAAAACGTATCCTCGTCTCCGACCCCATCTCTGAAAAAGGCGTAGAAGCCATGGCTTCTAACCCTGACCTTCAAGTCGACGTAAACACTGGCCTCTCCCCAGAGGAACTCATCTCCATCATCGGAGATTACGACGGCCTCGTCATCCGCTCCCAAACCAAGGTCACTCGCGAGGTATTGGAAGCAGCTACCAACCTCAAGGTTATTGGCCGCGCCGGCGTCGGTGTGGACAACGTAGACCGCGAAGCCGCTACCGACCACGGCGTGATTGTCATGAACACCCCTACAGGAAACACCATTTCCACTGCGGAGCTCGCCTTCACCCTCATGCTCTCTGCCGCCCGTAACATCGGCCCGGCTCACCAGGGAGTTCTTTCCGGCGACTTCCCGGCTGCCCGTAAAGCCTTCAAAGGTATCGAAATCAATGAGAAGACCCTCGCCGTTCTCGGCATGGGCCGCATCGGTTCCGAGTTCGCCAAGCGCGCTCAAGCCTTCGGCATGAACGTCGTCGCTTACGATCCATTCCTCACCCAGGCCCGCGCTGACCAGCTCAAGGTCAAGCTCGCCGCCACTCCGGACGAGGCTCTCACTGGCGCAGACTTCGTCACTCTCCACGTACCACTCACAGACGACACCAAGCACATCATCAACGCTGAGCGCCTGGCCCTCATGAACCAGGGTGCCATCGTCGTCAACTGTGCCCGTGGTGGCCTCATCGATGAGCCAGCACTCCGCGCAGCCATCGACTCCGGTCACATCGCAGGTTGCGGTCTCGACGTCTACGAAGACGAGCCACCTGCAGCCGACCACATTCTTTTCGACCTACCGAAACACGTCGCCTTCACTCCACACCTCGGTGCTTCCACCAACGAAGCCCAGGAAAACGTAGGTATCCAGGTAGCCGAGCAGCTTCGCGACTTCCTCACCACTGGTGAGATCCGCAACGCCATCAACATGCCATCACTCGACGCAGCCGCTCTGGCAGAAGTCGGTGGCTACCTCAGCCTCGGCAAGTCCCTCGGTAAATTCCTAGCCAAGCTTGGCCCGGTCAACCCGGACGCACTCCGCGTCTCCTACCACGGCCCAGTGGCTGAGAAGGACTACGCCCTCATCACCCGCACCGTCCTTAACGGCTACCTCGAGGCAGCCCGCCCAGACGGCCAGGTAAACATCGTCAACGCCCCGGCAGTGGCCAAGGAAATGGGTCTCGAGCTCATCGAGTCCACCATCAACGCCCAGACCGAGTTCTCCGAACTCATCGTTGCCGAGCTCAAGAAGGACGGGAAGCGCTTCCGCGTGGCTGGCACCATCATCGGCCAGTCCCCACGCCTCGTCGAGATCGACCACCTCTACGTGGACACCAACATCCAGGGCAAGTTCCTCATCGTCCGCAACGACGACCGCCCGGGCATCGTTGGCCTCGTCGGCACCAAGCTCGCCGAGAACGATCTCAACATCGCCAACCTCTCCCTCGCACGCAACAAATCCGAAGGTAATGCCCTCAGCATCATCGAGCTCGACTCCACTCCAGCAGCGGATCTCATCGAGGCTCTCAATGCTGCTCCAGGCGTCATCTCCGCCGTTGCTGTCGAAATTTAGAAAAAAATTCTTGCAAGCCCATCCCTGCGGGACTATCCCATCCCCAGTCCCGCAAGGGATAACAGCTTTCAAAAAGCGCGATTAGCTCAGTGGTAGAGCAATACCTTGACATGGTAGAGGTCACTGGTTCAAATCCAGTATTGCGCACCATCTTTCTTAAAAGGACTTACAAGTGATTGTAAGTCCTTTTTCTTGGGTCTACACCAAAGTTTGGGGACAGGGCATTTTGTGATTCATTGTTTGTTAGTTTATCCGCATTGGGCGATGACCCGTAGCCGGTAGCTCAGCCACGCAGCATCTCTCCTCATGCGCTCTGCGCTATGTTACCAAACAGCCTGAGGAAATTGGATTCAACTCGAACTCCAGCTACAGCTGAAGCTTGACCCGCAGAAGGCTTTTGTACTCTGCACCCGAGGGATCTGAGGAAATGGTCCACGACTGGATGACCATCTACAACGAGGAATGCCCCCACCTCCATCACGATCAACTCACTAGGATATTTATTCGAGAGCCGCTTGAAAGCTTCCTTCGTATTCGCCAGTAATCGCGACTCCAATTGCACGCCTTCATCGTCCAGCACACAGATAAAATGCTTCTGATCTCCAAGGTCGATTCAAACAGTGTATTCAGGGATCTTCGTATTCATAAGGAAGGCTATTCTACTAGAAGAGTCACTCCTCTGGCTGCCTTCTCATCATATCTTGTTGTGCGTTGTCGATTAGTTCGCGAAGATTGCTCCGTCACCCGGTGACGCAAACGGCGCTTCAATCTGCAACTCGCCACCTCCGGCGAACGAATACGGGAAAACTACCACCACTGAATAGTCATCGCGGTGATCCAACTCGAAGGCGATCACATCCTGCTTCTCAGCCTTGCCAGGAGGGATGGTGCGAATGTCGTAAACGATGCACGCGGCCCTGATCTCCTTCTTTGCCGCCTGTTGCTTGTGAGCCTGCCGCAGCAAATCAATCAACGTCTGCGATGGAGGCTGCTCAGTTCCGTCGGAAGCGCCCTCGTGCGTGATCTCACCCCCAACTGACATCCGACCACCAAATGGAAAGAACTCTCGGTGCTTGGTCAGCATCAGCTCGGCAAACGGCATGAACTCATCAACTAAGGCTTGGGCATCTTCTTTGGCGGTTGGCATAGCGTCCGGTGTGGTCATCTTCTGATCTGCGTTGTCTTGGGATTGGGATTCAGGTATCAGGGCTTCCTTCTCAGTGCAGCCTACAAGTGCCACCATGGTGAGAATCAGAATCGAGGAGAGGCGCATCTTGTTTTTGGCACAACGTCATAAGCCACCCATTCACTACCGGGGGCGCGCTAAGACTTCGGGGATAAGGGTTGGAAAGATGATCATTTAGATTTCGACTCGGGGCGGGTAGTGGATTGGTGTGCGCTGCCTTGTTCGGCATTTGTTACTTCGGAAACAAGCTTGCGGGCTGCGGCCATTGCGGCCGCCCTCGACTTGTGAGGAATGAAGTATGATGCGCTGGAAGCGCCTCCTATAGTTCCAGAATTCTGCGTTTGCGGATGGATGCGTGAGATGTTGATTTTGACGAAATATTGGCCCCCTTCTTCCTTGTTCTTTGCGGGATCATTGTATTCTGGAATGACCTCGATTGAGATGACGTGTGCCTTGAAAACGAATACCTCCTTGCGGACAACATTTGATGTGCTGTCGTATGTCTCTATATGAATGTGCTTAGGGCCTCCAGATGATCCAATGCGGTCATGAACTTCAGCAAGTGTAGTTCCGAGCAGAATCGGTATGGCCGTGAGTGTTGCTAGTGTCTTCATAATTATTGGCCGAACAGTACAATTAGTCTACTTCCCGCTGATATTCAGCAGGGGCTTGCGGGCGGCGGGGATGGAGCAGTAAAGACGTTTCACATATCATGGAATAAAGGATAAGTCGAGATGTGTCGATGACTTTGTTGCTGACTATTTTAGTTCAGATCACTTGATCTTTTGGAAAAATGTCACATCTGATATTCACTCAATTTTTGCCCATCAAGGGCAACATCACCTTCTTCCATTAGTCATCTCAGCCCTCATGAGATCCATACTTACCGCCTTCTCAACAGGCCCCCCCTTTTCCAGACGGTAACGTAAAGCAGCTGGATTGATTGTGCATTTCGTTTGCTACACAATCTGAGAGATAGTCAGCAACTGACAACGTAAACGGTACTTCTTCCCGCGTGAGATTGGCTTCCGTTTTACATCCTGCCACTGGCTCGGCTTTTGAAACGTCACACACGCCTCCCAGAGCAACTGCTTGAACCTATCGAAGCGGAGATGCTTGGCTGCGATGAACGCCTCGTAACAGTAGCGGGGAGAAATCCCTAGCGCGGCGTACGCTTTCCAGATCTCGGCAACCTCCCAAAACTACTTCTAAGTCTCTGGTTGATCCTAGCTATCAAATGATCTCAACCACAAAGCACGCTATCCGCCTCCTGCAGCTTTTCCTGAGTGAAGCCAGTATGGAAATTCGTCCAGACGTGCTTGCCTAACTGATGCTGGAGAAAGTTGCGCGGTTCCATGTCATCCAGGATCACGTAGGCACTAACCTCGTTATCATCCAGCCAGGCTTGGATCTCCGCACCACGGATATCAGCCAGGTACAGTCCGGTTTCCTCATCCTTCACCTTGGAGGGTGTGGCGTCATCAATGTGGATTTCCACTCCCGTCTGATAGAGAATCTCCTTGGAGAGTCTCTCTGGCGCCCAGGTATGCCTCCAGTCTGAGGAGAGTACCACCTTGGCCTCATGGCTGGTCACCAGATGATGCAGCCTCTTGACCGCCCCGTGATCAAATGAGGGTGTAATCTGGCGCCCGTTTACCAGCACCCCGTCAATATCTAGGAAAACCACTTTCATAGCACACTGCCCCAGCTCATAGCACAGCAGCACAGGGATGGTCGACACCTTTCCTGTGACCCCTGTGACAGATCTCTCCTGTACTCTCCTTTTCAGAGCTGGGAAAAATTTTTAGCGAGCGCGCAACTTTCCCAGCTCCCGGGAGTTTCACCTGACGATACTTTGTGTCGGCGAGTCGGCTATCACCAGGAGGGTCTTAAAAAAATTTCCCTTTGCCCGGAATAAGCCAGCTACTCCCCGCCTCTGAGTAGAAGCGTGCAAGTGGCACGTGCCAAAAAACAACGAACTAAAAAAGAAACCTATGACTATCAAGAATACCATCATCGCTGCAACTGGCTTCCTCGCTCTCACTGGCTTCGCCATGGCTGAATCCGACGGCGGCTGCAAAGGCGGCGGTTGCAAAGGCAAGAAAGGCGACAAGACCGAGAAAGTCGACTAGTCTTCCAGACTCAATCATCAATTTTCCCAAAGTGCGCGCCCATCCCGGGCCGCACTTTTTTTGTTTTAAAACATCACTTTCTTCGAAGAACCCCAACTTATTACTTAGGAGCTCCTAGGGCTTTTCTTTACAATTTGCGCATGACAAGCTTTGGCTCCCTTTTAGGATAGTTTGCCCTGCCGGGGAACGTATCCAGCAAGACATTCAGGATGTCTCTGATCTCTGCATAGGTTTGTCATACGTCTAATACCCAATCCCTCCGAGACATTATTAAAACAGAAGACTGGCTTCTGTACTGAAGCGAGCAGCGGTGAAGGCTGCTCACTTGAGTCCGGACCATCAGCCGACATCCTTTCTTCTGACTCAACTCTGCATCATGAAAAAGCACTATACCCATTTGATCCTCGGCGCGCTGCTGGCCACCCAGGCTGGCGCCGCTGAACTCAACGTGGCCAAGGGGAGCAAGCACCCTTATGCCGACACTAGCAAAGGCCGCGATGGCTACCAACTGGCCAATGAAACCGCTAATGAGAAGCGCCTCTACGACTTCTACCAGCGCCAGGCCGATTACTACATGGATCCCAAGAATCCGATCCCAGCCATCATTCCCAGCTATCCTGGTCTGGACGGTGGTGAGCACGGTCACTGGGGCAAGCACAACCAGAACGGCTACAAGGACGGCCGCTGGAATGAGATGGGTCAGTCATCCTTCGTCGGCCAGCAGGGGCCAGTATCTCCGGATAGCATTGCTATCCAGCTAGGTGGCCCCAATCACCTGCACACCGTTTTCTCCGCCAAGTCCAATCTCACCTTCGCCCGCTTCTGGGACGGGAACTTTGTTCACTTTAATCCTTACCGCTGGGGTACTTCCAGTGGTGCCGCACCAGCAGGCAAGACCATCCTAGGCTTTGCCGACGGCAAGGTCAGAAAGTCCCGTGGTCAGCAGAAGGCCAATGCGAGCTCTATCGGCTGGCAGGTAGACAAGAAGGAGCAGAAATACATCGGCATGTACGATGCCGACTGCGGCCCCGTCTTTGAGTACCAGCTTGGTGGCTCCACCGTATTGGATCACGTCTCAGAACTGGACAACAAGGTCCTCTGCCGCAGGCTAGAATTCACCAATGGCCTGAAGAATGCCACCCTTGCCCTGTTTGAAGCCAAGGGGGACGCCAAAACTCTGAGCGATGGTACTCTGACAGGATCTGCCGGCAAGCAGACCTGGTCCGCTCTCGTTTCAGACAAGGAGCACTGTCGTCTGGAAGTCACCAATGGCATGCTCCTCGTACATTTCAAGGGCATGGCCAAAGGAAGCTCTGTGGAGATCTACTTCAGTGCCGACGAGTCCGCTGCCTCCAAAGGGCTCGCCTCTTCCGGCACCAAGGCATCTCAGCCAGCTCTTTCCCAGTTGGCTCATGAGCGCAAGAGCAAGTGGAGCGACACCTATACCGTGGACATCAAGCGCGGAGCCGATGATGCCGCCTACGTGGTGGACACCATTCCTCTTCCCTTCAAGAATGAAAACAAGTCGCTGATGTTCTTCACGGACATCGTCTTTGATCAGTCAGGCACTGCCTACATCTCCACACTTATGGGTGAAATCTGGAAGGTGACCGGCCTCACTTCAAAGGATGGCAAAGTCACCTGGGATAAATTCGCCACTGGTCTGAACCAGCCCTTCGGTATGAAAATCTGGGACGGCAAGCTCCACGTTCTCGAGCGTGAGCAGATCACGACTGTGGAAGACCTCAATGGCGACGGCGAAGCTGACTTCTATGGCAACTTCTCCAATGCCTTTCAAGGTCTTCCCGGCAGCCACACTCACACCTTTGGCATGGAGCGTGATTCCAAGGGATACACCTACCTAGTGGCCCAATGGGCGGCCTACCGAATTTCACCAGACGGCCAGACGAGCGAGGAACTGACCAAAGGTCTGCGTAACTGCATGGGATTTGGAAAAATGTCTGACGACACCATCCTCGTGGGCCCACAGGAAGGCACCAATACTCCGACCTCCACCGTCATTGAACTCAAGAAGGGAGACAACCACGGATTTAAAAACAAGGACGCGCTGAGCATTCCTCTGGGCTATGTACCGCGTGGCGTGGACAACTCCACCGGAGGCTTCCTTGAAGTCGACAGCGAGCGCTGGGGCCCTCTTGGCAAGAACAAGACCCTCATCGGTATTTGTTACGGTTATGGTTCCTGGTACCAGATTCTCTTCGATGAGAATGCCAAAACGACAGGCCACAGACAGATCGCCTCCGTTCCGATGCCCGGAGAGTTCCTCTCTGGCGTGACCCGCGGAGCGGTCAATCCAGCCGACGGCCAGGTCTATCTGGTCGGCCTCGATGGCTGGGGCGACTACGCCATCCATGACGGCTGCCTCCACCGCCTCAGATACACTGGCAAGGATATACACCAGCCGGTAGGCTATGAGGTCTTTGACAACGGCATCAAAGTAAATTTCCCGGAAGCCCTGGATGCAAAGTTCGCCTCTAACAAAGCCAACCACTTTGCCCAGATGTGGAACTACAAGAATTCCCGCCAGTACGGTTCTCCAGAATACTCCGTCAAGAACCCGGAATCTCTCGGCCATGATCCACTGCCCGTCACCAGTGCCATGCTTTCCGAGGACGGCAAGTCACTCTTCGTGGAAATCCCAGACCTGCAACCGGCCATGCAGATGCAGCTGCGCATGCACCTCAAATCCAAGGAGGGCGTGAAATTCCAGTCAGACATCTTCCCGACCATCGTCCATCTCGGCAAGTTCATCAACTTCGCTGGTGCCCAGCCTAAGAACGAAACCAAAGACCGTGAGTTCCACTTGATGAGCGACCGTGATTCTAACAATAGCAAAGAGGACGACCTCAATACTCAGTCAGGTAAAGTCGACGAGCACGCCCGCCAGGTCAAGGTGAAGACCATCATGGGGCTCAAGTACAACTTGAAGGACTTCAAGGTGAAGGCCGGTGAATCAGTCGCCCTGGTGCTCCACAATGAGGACTCCATGCCGCACAATCTGGTTATCGTAAAGCCCGGCGCGAAACAGAAAGTCGGCGAAGCCGCCTTCAAGATGATGAATGACCCGAAAGCTCTCGAGAAGAGCTACGTCCCTGACGACAAAGCTGACGTCGTAGCCTTCACCAAGGTAGTCGACCCGAAAGGCACGCACACCACCTACTTCGTCGCTCCCAAGGAAAAGGGCAAGTACCCATTCATCTGTACCTTCCCTGGCCACTGGCAGGTCATGCAGGGCGTCATGATCGTGGAATAAAGCACCAGATTACTTCTTACTCTGTACACCAATGGCCCACAGACTCTGTGGGCCATTTTTGTCTCCAGAATAAGACAAAAGCTCATCGCCCAATGAAACCAGGATTCACTTTTCGCGTAGTTTTTTAAACAAAATGCCAAAAATGTAGCGTTTATAGCTAAATTCCGCTGCCTTTTGCCCAAATCGCAGTCGTCTCCGCTTTCCACACTAACCCGCTTTATCCAGCAAATCACCTATGACCACCAATATCGACTCCACCGCCGCTTATCTTGATAACATCCGCAATCGCGTGGGACAAATCATCGTCGGCCAAGATACTGTAGTGGAGCGCACCTTGATCGCCCTACTGACATCAGGTCACCTTCTCCTCGAGGGCATGCCCGGACTGGCCAAAACTCTTCTGGTAAACACGATTTCCCAGTCGCTGCACCTCGATTTCCGCCGCGTCCAGTTCACGATCGACCTTCTTCCCTCAGATATTCTTGGAACGGAGATCTTCGATGAAAAGACCTCAAGCTTCCGTACTCACAAAGGCCCGATCTTCACCAACCTGCTGCTGGCGGATGAGATCAACCGTGCAGCCCCAAAAGTGCAGGGCGCCCTGCTGGAAGCCATGCAGGAACGCAAGGTGACTCTCGGCAACCAATCCTTTGCTCTTCCGACCCCATTCCTCGTCATTGCGACTCAGAACCCGATTGAGCAATCAGGTACTTTCGAACTGCCCGAAGCCCAGCTTGACCGCTTCATGCTCTGTCACCGCCTGTCTTACCCGACACCAGAGGACGAGGAGGAAATCCTCCGCCGTAACCTCAAGCTCGGCGTCAAACGTGAAGGTAGTGGCGCCGTAGCTCGCTCCGAGTTCGACATGATCACCGATGACACCGTCGGCTCCTCCGATGATTTGGTCAAAGCCATGGAAGCCGTCTACAACGTGCACGTCAGTGATGTCTTCCTCAAGCACACGGTCAACATCATCGAGCGTACTCGCCATCACAAAGATCTTGAAGTCGGCTGCTCCCCACGTGCTGGTATTTCTCTATTGAAAGCATCCCGCGCACGCGCCCTCATTCATGCTCGTGACTACGTGATCCCAGAAGACCTTTTCGCGCTTGCTGACGATGTCTGCCTGCACCGTATCCGCTTGAACTACGAGGCTCTAGCTGAAGGCAAGACACCACACGGTGTCCTTCAGGAAATCATCGAGGAATCCATTTCCTAATCCTCTTATTTAAGCCAACTAGCTTCACAGCCAATGCCTCTGTTAGAACATTCAGACCCTCTGGACTCCCGCCAGTTCTTCATCGCCGTCAAGCGACTGGCGGACTCGCTTTCCTATGGGACGGATCGCTCACAAATGTTAGGTCAGGGCATTGAGTACGTGCAGTCACGTCCTTATATTCAGGGAGACCCGGTCAAAACCATCGACTGGCGAATCAGTGCACGCACTGGAGTGGTTCACGTCAAAGAATACGAGACCCCAAAGTGCCTACCAGTCTGGTTCATCGTGGACACCTCGTCCTCCATGACACTGTCCTCGACCCCGATTTCCAAGTACCAGCTGGCAGTCCAGCTAGCAGGAGGATTGGCGCTCACCTGCTTGGATCAGGTTTCTCCTGTCGGCGTGATGGGAGCCGGATCCCGAGACTTGAATATCAAGCCATCACTCTCCAGAGATACCGTGATGCGCTGGCTGCACGAGCTTAGGCACTATGATTTCCACGAGAGCACCCATCTCGGTCAAAAACTTCTCTCACTCAGCCCCACGCTGGGAGACAACACCTTGATTTTCGTCATCTCGGATTTTCACGACTCTGAAGCAATGCGAGCCATCAAGCGGCTCAATCAGAAACACGATGTGATCGGTCTTATTTTGCGCGATCCGGCCGAAGACAACCTGAGCGGCGCTGGATTCATCCGCGGTAAGGAAGTGGAATCCGGGCACAGCTTTACCATCTCAGCCAAAAAAGAGTTCTCAGACTTGGAGGAAATATCCACCGCTCTCAAGAAAGCTGCCGTGGATCACTTACCGATTTACACGAATAAACCCATTCTCGCCCGCCTGAGGCTCTTCCTCCAGTCACGCCATCTGTTAGGTCACTAGATAAACCCGATGAGACTATTCAAGCACATCTACCTATTCCTCCTGCTACCAGCGCTCCTAGCTTTGCTGCCCATGCAGCATATCCACGCTGAGGATAAAAGCAGCCCTCTAGGGATGCCAGTCAAAGTAACGGACGTCTACATTCCAGGCAGTCAGGTAGAGCCGATTCCACGCAAGAACCTTTCTTCTTCATTGGTGATCCGCATCCTAGAGATCAAACCTGCCTCTGAAGGCTTCCGCTATGACATGGAGGTGTACGGACTAGATCCTGGCACGCACCAGCTAAGCAAGTACCTACATTATGCCGACAGCAAAGAGCCTGTCAGCGAGCTGGACACGGCACTTGAGGTCACCGTTCAACACCCGGCAGACACTCTCCCCAAGCCACAGAAGCTAAGCTACTCCACGCCCTCCAACCTTAGCAACTACCGGGTGATGCTTTGGACTCTGGCTTCAGTCTGGATTCTCATTTTTCTGCTGATTCTTTTCTACCGTAAGAAGAACAAAGACGCATCTGGAGCTGAAGAAATCAAACTGAGCACCTATGAGAAAATCCAAGAACTCGTTCTCGCCACTGCTCATGGTGACCTAAGCCATAATCAGCAAGCTGAACTGGAGCGCCTCATCATTGGTCACTGGAAGAAACAAGTGCCAGGGCTCGAGTTCATGCCAACGGCTGATGCAATCACTCAGCTTCGCACCCATACAGAGGCCTCACCACTCGTCCTCAAGATCGAACACTGGCTGCATGCCCCATCAGCCTCCGTGACCCAGAAGGAGATCGAGCCTCTACTCACCACTTTCAAGAAGGAGAATCAGTAATCACCTAATGTCTTTCGCACACCCAACGGTTCTCATCGCCCTCATCATTCCTGTGCTTCTCGTCATCTACACGTGGAGAAAGCACACACGCGCCCTGGCCTTACCATTCGACCACAAGGATACTCCAAGTGCTCGCTGGACATCACGGCTTCTGAATCTCGCCAACAGTCTGCCAGCAGTCATCCTCGCCCTGGTGGTGGTCATCCTTGCCGGTCCACGCCGCTTTGAGCGCCCCAAGTCTGAGCGGGAACTGACTAACATCCAGTTCTGCCTCGACGTCTCAGGCTCTATGACTGCCAAGTTTGGCAATAAAGACGCCTACGGAGTAGCGATGGATTCCTTGAATGAATTTCTCACCCACCGCAAAGGGGATGCCTTCTCACTGATTGTCTTCGGTGATGACAACTTGCGCTGGGTTCCACTCACCACGGACCCGTCCTCATTCTCTTGTGCCCCTCCTTTCCTCCACCCGAGTAATCTTCCTAACTGGTTCCGCGGAGGCACTGCGATTGGCAGCGCGCTCAAGCAGTCTGAGCGTTTCCTGCTACAGTCTGACGGTGGAGACCGAGTGATCATCCTCATCTCTGATGGTTATAGCTACGACCTTAGCAACGGAAACGACCAGAAAATCGCCAAAAGTCTGCAAGACAACAACATCACTCTCTACGGTATCCATATCGGTCAAGGGGAAGCTCCGGCAGAGGTGACCATGATTGCTCAAGCTACAGGAGGTAGCACCTTCACCGCAGGCGACCCTCAGGCCCTCACAGAAGTTTTTGCTCATATTGATCAGATGCAGAAAGCTCCTTTCAAGCGGCTGACTCCTGATCCCGTGGATCACTACACGCCTTACGTGATCGCTCTGTTTGCCGTAGCCGGCACCTATATTCTCACCCTTTTCGGACTCCGCTACACTCCTTGGTAATGCCATTTTCACCAGCCATACTGATTGCTATCGCAGCCGCCATCCTCACCGCTGGCGCCGAACTCGTGCACTCACGCCGCGTCATGCGGGTACGCCACCTCGCCTTCGGCACAGACGCCTCCATTCCAGCCATCGTCTACATTGTCCCCATCCTCAGAGTTCTCGCTCTAGCAGCCATGGCCTGGGCTGCAGCCACCCTTTTCCTTGGCAAACCAAAGGTTCACCGCAATCAGGTCGTGGAAGAAGTTCCTGCTGTGGAGAGAAGACATCTCGTCCTTCTCTTGGACGTCTCCCCCTCCATGCGCCTCCAGGATGCAGGTCAAAGCAGCTCTAAGACTTCTCGTACTGAGCGCGCCTCAGCCCTCCTGCAATCGATTCTGCAACGTACCACAGACGACAAACTTCACTTCAGCATGGTGGCTGTGTACAACGGCGCCAAACCCGTCGTCAAAGAAAGCCGCGATGTCGAAGTCATACTGAACTTCCTCGATGGCCTGCCTCTATCCAGCGTCTTCCCTCCCGGCAAAACCCGACTCTTCGACGGCATTCAAGAAGTCGCTGAGATAGCCAAAGACTGGCCAGCGGGCTCGGCGACACTCGTCATCGCTTCAGACGGCGATACGGTACCAGCGAGCGGCATGCCTAAACTTCCGGCCTCCGTTGGCTCCACCCTCGTACTGGGTGTTGGCGATCCTAAACAAGGCACTTTCATTGACGGCACACAGTCCAGACAGGACGTCAGCACACTCTCACAGATCGCCACTCGTCTTGGCGGCGCCTATCACGACGGCAACAGCACGCATGTTCCTACCGACGTACTCAAAGGTTTGGGGACCTTGAAAATCGAGGAAGACAAGTTGCAGCTTACCATTCGCGAGTATGCCCTGATCACCCTTGGGGTATCGACCTTCCTTCTCGCCTTCCTACCGATGATCATGCATTATTTTACCGCTCGTTTTTCACCCGGCCCTCAAGCTCAGGAGGGAGCCTAACTATAACCAAAAAGAACCATGAAGAAAAGAATCACCATAGCCACCCTCTGGCTGATCCTCCCACTGCTGGGAGTGGCCTACCATTATGGGCCGGGCCAGAAGCTTCTGGCACTGGATAAAGTCGATGACCTGCTAGAGCAATCCGATCAGCAACTTGAAGAAGAAAACTGGTCCGAAGCGATTGAACTGCTCAACGATGCCTTAGCCAAGCTCCCCAAGGATGAAACCGAGGCCGCTCAGCAAATCAAGCTACAGATCGCTAAAGCGAAAATGATGGATGCCAAGCTTCCGGAAGCGAGGGCAGACCTCGCAGCACTCGTCCAGGAAATCAATGACAACCCTACTGCCTCTGAGCAGCTCAAGGAAGATGCCCTCTCCTCCCTAGCCAATGCGCGCTATTACATGACTTACCTCATGAAGCTAGAAGGTCGCCCTGATAGCGACTGGGAGCCAGAGATCGAAGCCGCCCGTCAGGAGTACAAGCTACTCGCTCAAAACTCCTCTACCGCAGACAAGCACCTACTTGATCTGGAAGCCAGCATCCGTCTTGCCCGTGCTACCCCACGCGAACTGTACGGTCTCCCACTCCCTTCACAATGAGAGGGCTGCGGCAGCTCGAACGGTCGTCCGAGCAACAAACCAGGCAAGCCTAGCAATAAGCCAACAGACTCACGAGGAGCGGGACAAGCTCCACCGGCAGATGGCTCAGGTTCCTAAATCTCACTTTCAAGTACACCTACACTTTCCAATTCCAGTTATTCTCTCATGAAGAAAAACACCTTTTTCCTCACCTGCCTCTCTCTCTGCGCTCTTCCAGCTTGGGCCCAGAATAGTCCTGCCCAGATCCAGATCATTCAAAGCCCTGGTAACGGCCAGACTCGCGCTCTGTCACCTGAAGAAGTCAAGATGATGATGCAGCAGCAACAAGCAGCTGCTGGCAGACCACCATCCAACGCTTCCCAACAGGGCAAGATGAAGCTGCTCAGGCAGCTGCAGATTGACCGTTCGACTTCGGGTATCATCGAGACCAGACTCGCGGAAAAACATAAGCCAACAGTTGTCCCTGAGCTCAGTGAGGAAGAAATCAAGAAGCTACCTTCCCGCCAGCAAACCGAACGCTTCCAAGCAATCCTCAAACAAATCCGCGTGGATGTCACCCTGAGCAACTGGGAGCGCTTTTCCAAGACACTAGCGAGCCTTCCTGAAAACGAGGCCAGCCAAATCTACAGCCATGTCCTGCAACAGCTGACTCAACCAGCCAAAGTCACACCCAGCCCGGAGATATCGGCTACCGGAGCTCGCCCCCATACTCAAGCACAGTATTTCCCGGCAAATGAAGTCCTTCCTCTAGCTGCTGCCTCGCCCAAGGCCTTGGACTCCGGCACGATCAAGTTACTCGCTAGACTCATCAGTGGAGACACAGAGCTCCTTCCTGACTTCTATGAACAACTAGACAAAGGCAATAAGGCCCTTGGGAAAACCACTCCCGAAACAGCTCTCAATACCGCTGAGCTTTTAATCTCCGCGGGGTTGCTAGATCACGTAGCTGGCTACCTCCCAACACCCGATGAAGCTAAGAAGTCCAACAACTTCAAAGCTACCGACCTTATTTCCCAATACCACACAGCCGCGCACCAAGCACGTAAAGGCAAAGAGCATCTCGCTTTGGCTTGGAGCACTTCCACCCTGCTACTCTCTGAGAAAGAGGCTCCCTATGACAAGAGAGTCAGCGCACTCTACCGTGCGCTCTCCCTGCTTCCTGATCTACAGGAAGACACCAGCAGCAAATGGCTCAAGGAATCCTTCGCAACCACGGACGCTGTTGGGTATGAAATCCTATCCGCGGTTGGCATTCTCTCATCCCAAACCAGAGAGAATAGAGATGCGGACTTCCGCCTCGAGCAATTGAAGATTCAATCTGCGGCCGTCAACACGCTGTTAGAGAACACCAAAGTCTCTCCTAATGAATGGTCAGAGCTACTTACTCTCTACCTGCGCAATTGGAACCAGGAAGCGGAACACTCTTATCGCTACGACACCTCAACCAGTCTCAGACCCGAGATGCAGGCAGACAGCTACGGAAATATTTTCTACATGTCTCGCCAGCGCTCTCAGACGAACCACATCAAGGTCCTCCCCATCCGCTCTGGCGATCTCCTCTCCTTTGCTCCATCTGAAAAGTGGCTTTCCCTTGTAGATGATGAAGTTCGCCTGAACTATCTAGTGGATGCCTCCAAACTCTACCTCAAAGTGAAAGAGGAAGAGAAGGCATTCCCTCTGCTGGAAAAAATTGCTCAGTACCGCCCCGATCAAGCGAAGGGGCTTGTGCGAGAAATGATCAACGTATGGGCTGAAAACCACAACCCCAACACCCAGAACAACCGCTACCGCTCCAGCTACTTCTACATGTACGGGATGAACCAAAAAGCTGAAGCCATCCCGCTCACCCGCTCCAAGCAAGAGCGCAACCTCAAGCAATTAGCTCAACTCATCAAGAAAGTAGCCTCACTGAATCTGGGTGACACATTCCAACGTGAGTTTGCCTCCGCATTTGTGGCGGCTCACTCAACAGCGGAGGTATGGAGACTTGAGACTCTGGAGGCCGTGTTTGGCCCCATGGAAACTATGAATCCAGAGGTCGTTAACTCCCTGCTCAGCCAGATGAGAACCAATCTTGCTGGACTATGGCCGGACCCTAAACTTCAGATTGAGGCCAAAACCAAACGTACGGACAAAGAGCTGCAGCAGCAAATCATCAAAGGCTACGCCATGGCCAAGCAGCTCTGTGAATCTAGCCTGGAGAAGTACCCAGACAATTGGAAGCTACAGGTAAACCATGCCGCACTGGTGGAGGAGGAATCCAATTACCTCTCCAGTATCAGCTCCCACTCAAGCCACACGATCAACAAGCAAAAAGCCATGGAGCTCTTTGCCGCCGGTGCAGCCAAGTACGCGTCCAAGCTACCTCTGGATAAAACGAGCGATGAAAGCATCACCCCATATACGCAATGGTTCTTTGGAGCTCTGGGATCCCCTATCTTACAAGCGCTTAAAAACCATCATCAGCCGATCCCTAGCGAGTATGCAAAAATCAAGGAAGCTCTCGATTACATCACCGCTGTAGATGAAGCTGCTGGCGAACGCCACATGGCTATGTTCGCAGATGCTCTCAACAAGAGCTTGGCCAGTGTCGCCCCTGATCTCAAGTTCCGCTATCTCAAAGCTGCGATCAGCATTGTCGGCGACCACCCGAAATTCTCAGACGGCAACTTGCTCTACCAGTACTACGAAGATCTGGTGACTGAGGTGAAGTTAGACGCCTATGTGGATGGCAGCACCAACATTGATGCAGACAAGCCATTTGGTTTGTATATCAACCTGAAGCACACTCAGGAGATCGAAAGGGAATCTAACGGTTTCCAGCGCTACTTGGTCAACCAGAGCAATACGCGTAGTGGATACAACTATGGGAGACCGCCTGAAGACTACCGTGACAAATTCGAAGAATCCGTCCGCTCTGCGCTCGCTGAGAACTTTGAGATCGTCTCCCTCACCTTCCATTCTTCCAAGGTACAGTCACGCTCTGACTCCAAGCCAGGCTGGACGGTCACGCCTTATGCCTACATCCTTCTGAAGCCGAAGGGTCCACAAGTGGACACCATCCCACCGCTCAAAATCGACCTCGACTTCTTGGACACCTCAGGCTACGTCGTACTCCCGATCACCTCTCCCGCCATCCCTATCAGCGCCAATGCACCTGATACCGAGCGCCCACACCGGGATCTCAAGCTCACCATGGTACTTGACGAGCGTAAGCTCGAAAAGGACGGCAACCTACTACTGGAAGTCAAAGCCACGGGGCACGGCATCATTCCGCCGCTGGATAAGCTGATTCAACAATCCTTTGAGGGCTTTGAAGTCTCTAACATTGAAGACCGTGAACTTCAAATCGTAGAGCTCGACGCGGAATCCGATGACTTGGCCCCCATCTCTTCTCACGAGTGGGTCATTAGTCTCAAACCTATTGGAGACTCTCTCCCCGCCAGCTTCAGCTTCCCTGAACCACTCCTTCCTCTTGCGAAAGAAGATGGTCTACTCAGGCAGCGCTATGATGATGTCGATCTGCTCGCGGTAGGACAAAGCGTAGAGCTAAACAAAGCGGAAGCTGCCTCAGTCAATATCTGGCTGTACTCCGCCGGTGCTGCCATCTTGGCCCTACTTGGCTTCTTCTTCGTCAAGTCACGCAAGCCCGCTCCAGAGCAAATCAAACACAACGTGATAGCTCTCCCATCCGACCTAACACCTGTTACCCTGCTTTCCTACCTGAATAAGATCAGGGAAAGCCAGAAGCTTAACGCAGACCAAAAGGCCAAACTGGACCAGGAAATCAAGCAACTTCAGACCACCTATTTCGGTCCTGAGTGCATCACTCCTGAGCAGGAGCAGCTGAAGTCCATTGCGCAGAACTGGCAAAAGGCCATCTAGTCTTAGGGGCAGTATTTTCAGATTTACAAGCGTACGGCTTACAGGAAACTGTAAGCCGTTTTTATTATTCACACATACAACATGCCTGTTCACGACCTCAGAGACTACCCGCATCATTTGGATACCCTAGCCAGCTGGCATCAGAAAGAGTGGGCTCACCTGAACCCTGGACAGACACTCGAACAGCGTATCTTCAAGATGCAAGACTACCTGAAGCCGGATTTCATTCCCTCTACATTCATCTACCTGAGGGATGGGAAGCTCTGCGGTTCCGCAGCGATCATCGAATCAGATATGGACACTCACACCGAGCTCCGGCCTTGGCTCGCCAGTGTCTATGTTTCCCCAAATGAAAGACGTCAGGGGATCGGCCGAATTCTGGTGGAGTCAGTGATGGAGAGAGCCCGGCACAACGACATAAGCACCCTCTACCTCTACACCCCTGACCAAGCCAATTTCTATCGGAAGCTGGGGTGGCGCGCCATTGCGGATGAGAGCTACCACGATACACCCGTTACAACCATGTCTGTCAGGCTAGTTTAAACCTTCATACTGCCCCACAAAAAAAGTGCCGGAGTATAGACCCCGGCACTCAACAATGAGTTAAATGAGAATGGACATCAGTTCTGCTTCAGGAAAATACGTTTCTCACTGTAGGTGATCACCGCATTACACTCCCTCATGAAGTCAGCCCCAAAGAGACCGACATAGGAGATATTCTGATCAAAACGGTCCAGATCTGTCGCCAAGACTTTGCGTTTACGGAAGATAGCCTTGCCAAGTTCGACTGACTCCACACTGCAGGCTGCAGCAGGAGCCTCGCCCCCAACCCCGTAGACCTTCTTGTCCATAGGGCCAACTTCAACACCAGCCTCTTTGGCGGCATCAATGTGCAGCAGGGAATTGTCCGCTCCTGTATCGATCATCCAGGTCACATCCTTTTGGTTTAGCTTTCCATCCACAAAGATGTGGTTCCCCTTACGGTCGTACTCGAAATCCTGATACTCTCTCAGCTCAAGCAATTCTCTAATCGTAAGACTACGGCAGTGCCTCAAGAACATCGCCTTCGCCTCGGACCAGTTAATCGTATACAGAGCATCATCCTCAGACAGCTGGGAGATAGGCACCTGGACTTCTTTATCCTGCTGGTGCAGCTTGATGGTCACTACAGACGCCGTCTTCTTCACGATGTTACCGCGGTACGCCTGATTTCGTTTGGTCTTAAAAATCCGGAAAGTCAGAGCTTCCTCATCAGATTCACCATTGAGTGTACTCTCATCGGACTTATCTGGACGTATGAAAACCTTGCGCTCACGGTAGGAGATAACAGCATCTAGCTGAGAAAGAAAGTCAGCTCCAAACAGGCCGTCATCTCTAAGAGGTGACCCCTTGGGCTTATCACGCAGCATATCTGTGGCCAGAATCTTGCGATTCTTAAACACAGACTCACCAATCTTGATTTCATCCACGTCTGACCATGCAGCCGGGGCTTCACCGGATACACCATAGACCTTTTGGTCAAATGGCCCCAATGCACAACCAGTACGTTCGCACGTCCCCGTATGGATCAGACTCGTGCCTGCTCCTGTGTCCAAGATAAACTTGGCAGGCTTTCCATTCAGCTCAGCCTTGATCAGCATTGAATTCCCCATGAACTTGATTGGGATGCCTTCATAGCCCCTCAGAGTGAGAAGCTCACCAATGGTCAAACCACGGCATTGCTGCAGGAAGATTGCTTTGGCCTTGTTCCAGCCTTTGACATATTCCTGGTCATCCGCGCTGAGCCGGTCATTAGGGACTTTGGCACGCTTGCCATTCTCCAAGAGCAAAGTCACAGACTCATCATCTTTATCCACTACGACTGCACTGATTGTTTTGCCATCTGATGAGGTAAACTGCCTGTAGTTAATATCATCGTCCGCCAACACTGGTGAGGACAAGGCAATAGTAGCCAGACCCAGGCGTACAAGTTTAGTAATTCTTTTCATCTTCTTAAATTTGTTAGAAACCACTTGATTCAATTATCGGAAATCTTTGCTCATAATGAATTCCGCCCAGTCCTTCTGGAAGGCCTCGACAGTCTCAAAACCAAAGATTCTAGCCATCTCACTAGGGTCAGGAATCTGGTTAGAAGTATGAATACGGCGAGTCAGTTTAGAATATGCTGCGATACGCTTCGGAGTACTCTGCATGTAGGCAGAGAATGAGTACATCAGTACGAGCTTCTCAGGATCCAACTGAGTAACATCCAGCTGCAGCATGTCATCCAGCTTCGGAGTCACCTTGTTCTTTCTAACCAGTGAACTTAATGTTCTCGCCCAGGAACGGCCATCCTTGAAACCACTCTTACTGGAGATCTCCCCATCAGTCTCAGCACTGAGCATGTTTGTCTCAGTCTTACCGGTCAGAAGAATTTCTTTGTAGTAAGCATGGCCGGTAGAGAGTGCGAAGTAGCCTTTTCCACTTACCTGAGAGATTCCGCCGATCTGGAAGTTGTACATCGCTGAGGCCAAGCAGTGAGTCTGGAAAGGTACAAAATCATCACGGAAGTCTTTGTCATCTCTCGTGTGAAAAACGAGCCCCATCTCCATCAGGTTCAGTGGCTTCACCTGATCTTTCGGAACTAAGATTCGAGTGGAGCCTACTTGAT
Source organism: Rubritalea squalenifaciens DSM 18772 (assembly GCF_900141815.1). NCBI lineage: Bacteria > Pseudomonadati > Verrucomicrobiota > Verrucomicrobiia > Verrucomicrobiales > Rubritaleaceae > Rubritalea > Rubritalea squalenifaciens. The sequence goes on along the minus strand of NZ_FQYR01000005.1, from coordinate 263,598 downwards.
CCCACGTGTTCTCCACATGAACAGCATACTTTTCTTCGCCCATATCTTTGAGGCGTTTAACCTGATAGGGCTTAAGGGCCGTATAGGATTCAGAACTTTCTGGGATAACAACGAGATACTTCTGCTTACCCCAGTTCTCACGAAATTCATAATGCTGGAATGCCATCCCGTGCCAGCACGCCTCTGCTGTCTCAGCAATCCCCTTCACGCGAATACGACCTTGAGCGGCAAAAATGAAATGCTCAGTTTCCCATAGATTGTAGATAGCTTCGCTGTCTGTACCAAAAGTCATCGTCTGTTCAAGCTCACGCAAGAAGTCGTTAGGCAACTTGATTTCCTTCTCAGGGACATTCAGCTTGCCTTGCAGGACGATGTCTTTGTCTGCATCAGCATACTCAACAAGGTACTGGCGGTCAGCCAGGCTCAAATCAGTAGGTTTCAGTCTTATTTCTTTAGGCGCCTTGGTTGTCAGCACCACTTCCTTGTCAGTCATCTTGACAAACTGCGCTTCAACGTTGGTACCTTTGAGAGAGGTCCAAATACGAAATTCTGCCGCTTGAGCCGTCACGAGACCGAGAAGGCTTAAGCTCAATGTGAGTATGTTCTTTTTCATAGAATATAGGTTTGCTTGCGGAATCTTAGGTCATATCAAATTGATTCACATGCGAGTACAAATGATAAGCGATTTAGTAAGTTTATATACTAAACACAGTTGCCAAGTCTCTTGTCAAGGGAGTTGGAATCAACTGTGCCTCTGATAATCAGCCGCCATTGGCACCCGCCGTGTATCAAACGATGTGAAGATCGGCCACTAAGCGTCACTGATTTGGGCATTCGTACAATTGCTTGATGCCCCCTCCACCAACACAAAAACCCTTTACCTTGAAGGCTTGAGCTTATACACGCTGGCAACTTTTATCATGGCGTGACTGACCAAGCTCCACCACCAGCATCTCTGATGAAGCGCTTTCTCTCCCTCTTCGGGAGAACTACGTCCTCCGGACGCTATGTGCCAGAGATCGACGGATTGCGCTGTCTCGCCATCGTGCTCGTCGTTCTTTTCCACTGCCACTACTTCTTCCTGGATGGCTCTGAGAAGATGAATGCCGCGGATGCGCTGGATAACCGGGGGCTGCACCTCATCAATTTCATCATCGCGAAAGGTTGGTTTGGCGTGCAGATATTCTTTGTGATATCCGGCATGGTTCTCGCCCTCCCCTATGCTTCCCACTATCTCACGGGAAGCCGCAAGCCCCAACTCAAGCGATACTTCCGCAGGCGCCTGATTCGCATCGAGGCTCCCTATCTACTTACTCTCACTCTCTTCTTTCTCTACTACACGCTGATGAATGGTGGAGATTATTTTATCAACAACCTCCCTCATTACGGTGCAGGATTAATCTATGCACACACCTTGTTCTATGATGGGGCGCTGAACCCAGTACTGACCGTTTCTTGGACATTGGAAATTGAGGTTCAATTCTACCTCTTGGCCCCACTGCTCTGCTCGCTTTTTGCCATCAAACCAGCCATCATCCGCCGTCTTTGTTTCATGGCTCTCGCCCTCGTCTCCTCGTATTTCTCGGGCTGGTGCAATGCCCTGTATTCTTCTGGATTCTGGGGCCACAGTCTGATTGGCCAATTCAGCTATTTCATCATCGGCCTTCTGTTGGCTGATCTCTACATCTCGTATTGGCAAGACACCACCTCAGCTTATGCGAAGATATGGGACGCGGTAGGACTCTTGGTGTGGCCTCTCGCATTCATCCTCATTGAGTATTCCCCATGGATCGAGTGGAAGCCTTTTGCCCTACTTGTCGGCTTCACCGCAGTACTTCGAGGCCACTATCTACGCAAACTTTTCTCGATCCCCTGGATCACGGCTATCGGAGCTATGTGCTACACGATCTACCTCTTCCACAGCTTCCTCTTCTACCAACTGGTTCGACCTCACATCATCGACCGCCTGATTCCCATCACTCCAGGTGAATGGCCATTCAATTACCTCACGATGTTTATCTTGGGAGGCATTACCATCGCTTTTTGTAGCATTATTTTTCTGGTTATCGAAAAACCCTTCGCCCAAGGAAGGCTCTTCAAGAAGAACAGGAACAACTCGTAATCAGAAGGTTATAAAATTTTACAAATCTTCCTCAAAAATACACTGCAATTTGTTGACTATGGTGGTACACTAACAGATGCAAAGTACTTTTTTAGTGCTTTGCGTCAATAACCCCTAAATGTAGAAACAAAGCAATGGTTACGGAAGAACAGTTGCCATATCTGCTCAAGCTCCTTGATGACGAGGAGCCTGCAATACAGTCGGCACTTCAACATGAGTTCGCTGAGACTAACGGCGACCTCAGCCACGAAATCGCAGCACTCGCTATCGATCTGCCCGTTCGTGACCGTATGAAATTATCCCATCTCCTCCTACCCGGACGCCGGGAGACACTGGAGCATGAGTGGCAGGTTCCCCATGGTGGAGCCGATGCACTTGCCGAAGATTGGGATACTTTTGAATCCCTCCTCCGCCTAGTCTCTGACTTCCTTCACGATGGAGTCACTCTCAGACCCTCATTGCCGGACATGATCGACATGCTCGCCATGGAGGCCGCCGATGAAATTGAAAATCTCTCAGCTAATCAGCTCAGACTATGGATGTTTGAATCCGGTAAATTCATCGGCAACCGGGAGAATTATTACATCCCGCAGAACAATGACCTGTGCTGGGTAGCTGATACAGGCTTTGGGAGCCCGATCAGCCTGGCCACACTGTTCATCCTGGTAGCCCACCGTCTGGAATTAGAAGTCTCTGGTTGCAACTATCCAGGCCACTTCCTGGCCCGAATCCACATCGATGGCAAGGCCCTGCTCGTGGACTGCTTCCATCGCGGCAGACTGATCCCAGTGCATGAACTGCTGAGCAACAACAAGAACATTTCACAGACAGCTAAAATAGCGATCCTGACTGAATGCCACCTTGGCCATATGCTCAGCCGTATTCTGCGCAATCTGGAACACTCCTTCCGCAAGGACAAACAAATGGGGGAAGCCCTCCTGTTCAGGAAGCTCCATGACAGCCTCCAATAGCTGAACGAGGATGAACCCTGAGTACCTGTATACGGAAATAGATGGTCACCTGATGCACAGGATCATCATGCATCCGAATCCGGGTACTCCCCTGCGGGCTGCCTGCATCTTCAACCATGGTCAAGGCGACTATGGTGAGCGTTATCTTGATGTCCTCCATCCATTCACGGAAAGAGGCATACGCTGCATTGTAACCGACCTACTGGGACATGGACGCAGCCCCGGAAAGCGGGGACACACGGGCAGCATCCCCCACATGGATGCTGTGATCCGCTCAAATATAGAAGCCACTGATGGTCTCCCCTATGGCATAGCAGGCCACTCCATGGGGGGACTACTCACCCTGAGGCATCTCACCCTCGCCCTGCAGGACAAGCTGCAGAGACCTGAATTCTGCTGGGTAAACGCGCCATTGCTACGGCCTGGCAACAAGCATTCAGATACCTTCATCAGTTTTGTCGGCAAACTATCTCAGATGATTCCCCGTTTCACGATTCATACGGGAGTCACTCCAGACATGTGCCGACACGGTGAGGAACCTAAAGGCAAGATGCCCAAGGATCCAGCCCAACTCGGCCACCAGCGAGTCTCGCTCGGTTGGGGAATAGATCTCCTCAAGATGGAAGAGCATGTGCACACCTATCTACCCAATTTTACAGATGACCTCCCTTTTCTTTTCACCCAAGGAGGGAGTGATGAAGTCTGCCCCGCTGCCTTTGCCAGGAAGTTTTTCGATCAACTCAAGCTAAGCAATCGCCACTATCACGAGTTTGCAGACATGAGACACGAAACCTTCGCTGAACCGAACCGTGACCGTCTATTTCAGACTCTGGCCAAATGGATAGACGCTATCGCTCTGCCAGAGCTTCACTCAATCGCCTAAGCGCTGATTTTTAGGATACAAAGCGCTGCTGAGGCTACGAGGATAGCCGCAGCTAGCAACCCGACAAGCTTATCGCGTAATAGTACTCGCGGACGGTCAGGAGATTTTGTGGGCGGAAACACCAAGCCAGCATAAACCATGCCGGCAAACAAACCGCCCGCATGAGCAGCATTATCTACGAAGCTAAAGCCCAAGATCCCCATCAGTGCAACCAAGCCCACACCAGCGAGCAAGCGACGACGGGATGTACGAGGCACCAGTTTGAAATGCAATGTCTCAAAGACCAACAAGAAGCCCAGTATCCCCAGAATACCACCTGAGGCGCCAACGCTGGGAGCTTCTGGCAAGAAGGTAGCCGACGCCACTCCACCTACCAAGGAAGACAGCAAGAAAACAATCACCACATGTGGCCAGCCAGAGAGAACTTCTGCCCGACGCGCCAGATATTTAAGCGCCGCAAAATTCATCACCCAGTGCACCAGATGCCCGTGCAACAACGGTGCGGTGAAGTAACGCCACCACTCGATATTCTCCCCCTTAAGTAATCCGGCACCACGCAGCGATTTTCCACCCCAAGTCAAACCGCCCTCAATAAAGTACTGCACGACACCTGTCAGCAGCATGATGGCTAGCAAGCCATAACATACGGGAGCTTTTTGACGGCTAATCCAGCTATCGAAACGAGCTTCTCCAATCTCTTTGCTCCAGTACTCGGGATCCGAACCCGGCTTTTTACGCAAAACTTTCCAGCCCTCATACCAAGGGATAAGGCCAAAGATTAGTAAAAGAATGGCACTGATTCCTAGAGTCGGGTTTTCCCAAACAGCCCTCCAGTGTCCATGACCATTCGTGAACGCGGAATAGCCCGCCCATACAAGCACCGCCCCAAACAGGACAGTCATACGCTGGCCATCCTGGATATCTTGTCTGGCCCAGCTTTGCTGGCGTTTCACCAAAACCGGGCGCAGCTCATCTAGCTCCTCTGGCACCAAAAGATGAACATGCTCAGGAGTCCAGACATATTCAATCCCTAGCTTGGAGCTCTCGATAGCCTTGCTCAGATCATCCAGATTCTCACAAGGGGACGCATTGCCCTTCACATCCACAAAACCAAAAACACCGGTATCAGGCTTTGCCGGAAAGGATTCCGACTGCGCCCAAACCGGTGCGTCTTGTGAATCTTGCACGAGTGTGCGTGATTAGAAATTATTCGCCGTCTTTCTTTGGCTCTTCTTGTGGAGCAGGCTCCTCAGAGGATGGTGTCTCTGCGGCGCTAGCGCCTTCAGCTGGTGTCTCCTCAGCGGCAGGCTGGGCGTCTTCGGCTGGAGCTGGCTCTGCTGGTGTCTCACTAGCTGCAGGCTCAGCTGGTGTAGCCTCTTCTGCAGCTTCGATACCGGCGTTGACTTCGTCTTGAGTCTCTTTGTTAGCTAGTACCTTTTGCTTTTCTTCCTCAACTTTGGCGGCCTCCTCTTTGTCCTTCTGAATCTTTTGATCAGCGTAGGTTGGGGCACTTGTCAGGATGGAGAGAATGAAAGTAATTACGAAAAATGCGGATCCGAGGTACACCGTACCTTTTTGCAGCACGTCAGTCGTACGGGCACCAAAAGCCTGATCGGTCATACCACCACCAAAAGCGGCTCCGAGACCTTCCTGCTTAGGACGCTGCATCAGCACTACGAGGCAAAGCAGCAGACAGACCATTACGTCAATCACGAGAAGGACGTTTGTGGTAACCGTAATCCAAGTTGTTGTTTCTGCGAGAATCATGGGACGCGAAATATGTGCGGCAATCCTACCATTGTAAAGTCATGATTTGCCGCAGCATGGCATTTCACCATGCCTTTAAGTTTAGTTAAGTAAATCGAAAGCCTTACTTTCCTTTACGGATAATTTCATTCTTGTCGTTGCAGACAATTTTCTTGGCCTCGACAGGCTCCTGAGAGAGCGCAAAAGCCATGATGGTGATACGCTCACCAGCTTTGATCACGTGAGCTGCGCCGCCGTTCATGATGATTTTACCCGTACCAGGTTCACCAGGCTGGGCATAGGTCTCAAGGCGTCCGCCAGCAGTCGCAGATGTCACCAGGACTTTTTCCCCACCAATGATACCCGCAGCATCCATGAGGTCTGAAGGAATCTCGATACTTCCTTCATACTCAACATCTGCCATCGTGCACATTGCACGGTGAATCTTCGACTTCAGTAATATGCGAAACATGCCGAACCAATGCCCGAAACTAGATAAAGGTCAAGCAATATAGACTCACAAAAACACTCAAGCCAGCTCCACTGCTAGCTTAATCGCATGCAGCATCGAGGAATGACTCGCAACTCCCTGACCTGCAATCTGAAAGGCAGTCCCATGATCCGGACTGGTACGAGGCCTCGGTAGCCCCAAAGTCGTATTCACACCTGTATCAAAATCCAATAGTTTAAGCGGGATCAAACCTTGATCGTGGTACATACAAAGAACCGCATCATATTCCCCATTGGCGGCCGGGCGAAAAATGGTATCCGCTGAGTGCGGTCCCGTAAATACTGGCACCTTATGGCCTTCGTTGAGCTTCTTGATAGCAGGTGTTACTATTTCGAGATCCTCAAGCCCAAAGGCGCCATTCTCTCCCGCATGAGGATTCAGTCCACACACAGCGATTCGAGGCTGCTCCACTCCCTTTCTAAGGCAAAACTCCTCAAGTAGCTTCCCTACCCTGATAATCTCTCTCTCCGTCAGGAGCTGCGGCACCTCGGCCAGCGATACGTGGATCGTCACCAGAGCTACAGTCAAATGCTCACCAGCGAGACACATGGCGTAGTTTTCCGTCCCCAAGCGGTCTGCAAAAAATTCCGTCTGCCCCGGAAACTCAAAGCCCACCGTATGCAAGCCCTCCTTAGCTACAGGCGCAGTGACAATCGCATCGATTTCTCCATTTTGGAGCTTACTTGCCCCCTCCTCCAAAGCCTCTAGAGCAGCCTTAGCCGTTTCCCAAGTGGGCTCACCAGGGGTCGCCTGAATACGCTTGCCGATGATCTCAAACTGGACATCGGCCGGCCATTCACCGGCTTTCAGTGCAGCATCCACGATCTCCGGGCCGATACCGGCTTGGTCACCCAGCGTAATGCCGATGCGTTTAGCGGACATGGGATACTCCTATCCAAGATCTTCCGCAGTCACGGAAGTTTTTTTACGCGCCCCGAGATAGATCGCCTGATCGATCACTCGTGAAGCTTCGTCATCAAATCTGTACCCATGACAATTTGGGCACGTGATAGCACCATGACCCACAATAGAGTCACAACCTTCGCATACTTTGTAAGAGGAGGGATTGGAAACAATCTCCTGAGCCTTCTTCATGCGGTCGTTATTGGGTGCTTGATTCATAATTTGTTATCGTCTCGCTATGGTAGCGAGCTCGTTGCGTCGGTCTATTTAAAAATGCGTCCTGTGACAATTCGACACGGACAAAAAACGGGGGCGTCCATTTGGAAACACCCCCATTCAAAAATTGATTTTCATTTCGCAGAGTCAGCGCCCTGCGCTGCATAGGCTCAACGCCTGCTTAATTAAGCAGTAGCAGCCACGATAGCTTTCGCGGTCTTGCTCTTGAGGTTTGCAGCCTTGTTCGAATGAATGATCTTCTTCTTCGCGCACTTGTCTACAGCGGAAGAAAACTGGGAGTAAGCCTTCTGAGAAGCTTCTTTCTCTCCTCTTTCCGCAGCTTCGATGGAACGCTTACGGAGGGACTTAACACGGCTCTTAAGGGCTGTGTTGATACGGTTACGCTTCTCGTTCTGGCGTACGCGCTTGAGTGCTGATTTAGTATTAGCCATGGTTTATGAAAAATCTTAATTGCGTTTTGCGGCTATGCAGGCCGGGGCGGAGAAACTAGTCACACCAATGGCCTTGTCAAGATTTTTGAACCCTCCTTCGAGATTTTTTGCAATCCAAGGGCACTAGCGATCTGCTTTGACGCACTATAATCACAGAGACTAAGCGGCTTAAGCTTCGTCAGGATCATCCTCCAGAGCCACTGTAGCATGCTCGGACTTCGCAGGCACATCTGCGGCTCCCTTTACAGCAGCCTCCTGAGCTTCGCGTTGACGGTCAATCGCCTTGGCGTACTCACGACCTTCACGAGTCGAACTCAAACTACCGCGTACCACCTCCACCTGAGCCCCAACCCCAATGCGACTGTAGAGATCAATGACATCCGACGAGGTCATACGAATACATCCGTAGCTGACCGGCCTGCCAATATTCCTTTCCTCAGGAGTACCGTGAATGTAAATGTAACGCTCATAGGCATGGCGATTACATCTCTCCAAGCCTTTCAACCACATGATGCGGGTAACAATGGGATCTCTCCCAGGAGCGTTTGGCCTGATCACCTCACCAGTACGACGGCGAGATTTGAACACGGCACCCGATGGAGCACCTCCACCAATCTTGCGCACCACTTGCATTTTACCCAGCGGCGTACGGCAGCTGCGGTGAATATCACCCAAACCATACTTGGATGTCGACACCTTGTAGGCCTTTACAGGCTGACCATCCTGAGTCAGCACCATTGTCTGATCTTTTACACTAACCACCATTTTACTACGGCTGTCCGGGATATTGGTACAGCTCGACAGTGGGAGGAACAACAGGCTCGTGAGGGCGAGCCCGCAAATTGCGAACAGGCGTCTTGGTAACATAGAAGATTCGTAGTGGGTAAATATTTACTTACCCTCATCTACGATGGCATCTGCCTCATTCTTTCCGCGACTAGGCAACATGCGCATCAGCGAAGGTAATGATGTGTAGAAGAAACCAACAGGGAACGGACTGAGTAGAACTGCTGTCAGCCACTTCTCGTCGATTATATTAGAAATCACCACAACACTAAAGAAGAATGCGAAGGCAAGCTCAAGAAAAGGTGTGAGCGATTTGATCGCCTTGTAGCGACTGCTGCTCGCCTGCTTTTTATCCTTCTTGTCCTTATCAATACCGTACTTAGGTGTACGCACAAATCCTGTCTGGTGATTAAAGATCGCCTCGAGAACCGCTTTAGCATTGTTAACTGACATACCAATCCCAAGAGCCAGCAAGCATGGCAGATAGAAAATTTCCTTATACCACTGACCTGGGCGAAGCGCCTTTTGAGCAACCAAGTAGAAAAGAGCCACGGATACGGAGCCAAAGAAGAAAATCGGGATATTCAGGAAATGCTCAATCCAAGGGTAGTTTTGAAGCAATTCCCACTGCGGTCTGAATTCTTCCTTAGGATAAATGAGGAAGCAGAGAAGAATCAGTGCAAGGTAGGCGAAATTGGATGTCAGGTGAGCGGTGGCCTCCAATTTCACATTAAGAGGATAATCGCTCCTCCAGATGTTAAGCAGACACTTCTTACAGCACTGGATAGAGCCCTTGGTCCAGCGGTGCTGCTGACTCTTGAAACCATCCATGTCCACAGGAAGCTCAGCAGGAGTTTCCACTTCCTTAAGGAAGATGAATCTCCACCCCTTGAGCTGCGCACGGTAGCTGAGGTCCATGTCTTCAGTGAGCGTATCATGCTCCCAACCGCCAGCATCCTGGATACAGGACTTACGCCACATACCGCCAGTACCATTGAAGGTAAAGAAACGGCCGGAACGGTTGCGGGCAGTCTGCTCAAGCTCCAAGTGACCATCAAGGAACATCGCCTGGATTCGAGTGAGCATGTTGTAGTTGCGGTTCAAGTGACCCCAGCGGGTCTGGATCATGCCGATCTTTTCGTCCGCAAAGTAATGAATGGTCTTCTGCAGTACATCAGGATTCGGCACGAAGTCTGCGTCCAAAATGAAAAGGTACTCGCCCTTGGCATATTTCATGCCGTTCTCCAGAGCACCCGCCTTGAAGCCAGTACGGTCTGTACGGTGGATATAATCGGCATCAAAGCCCTTATCTTGAAGCTTTTTGATCTCGCGAGCGCAAATCTCGGTCGTTTCATCAGTAGAGTCATCCAGCAACTGAATGTGAAGCTTATCCTTGGGGTAGTCCAGCTGGGACACCTTCTCCAGCAAGCGCTCAACCACGTGCATTTCATTGAAGACAGGTAACTGGACCGTAATGATGGGCAGCTCCTCGAAATGCTTCCTTGGCTGAGGGACGTCTTTGGAGTGCTTCAGATACAAATATATGATCGTAAGCCTATGGAATCCATAACCTGCGAGGCAGATTAGGACTAAGAAATATAAGATGTACCAGGTCCACTCCATGATGATTTAATCGGGGTAAATTATTAACAGATAGGAATAACCCCACCTGCTGGCGCCTCCCACTTGCCTGATAATCACCGGGTTGTCAACCCATAGTCTCCCTGTCTAACCAGTAAATCATCCTCAAATCGCTAGGTTTGATTTGCAAGAATCGACCAAATCATGCTTATTTAAACCTATGAGATTTAAACATTCTGCCATCGTTTGTATGAGCTTCAGCCTCTTCCTCCCAACGATCTCGGTCGCGCAGGAAGAGGGGGAAAACAACGGTGCCAAGCCTATCCCTGCAGATCTCATCGATGACCCCCATGTTCGCGAAGAACTAGGCATCAATGAATTTACGGCCCCCTCCATCAAGCTTATCTTTGAAGATCTCTCCCAACTCACACCGCTACCAGCCAAGGAAACACGCCCTAAGCTACCAGAGAAAATGCCCCTCGACCGCTCTGATCTGGCGATTGAAATTGGCTTCCTGATTGCAGAAGGTTTCCTCGCAGTGGAAAATAATACCCTTGATGACATCGAGGGCATCGCCAAGGACCTGTCCCGCTACGGCAAAGCCTTGGGTGCAGGAGAGCGTGTCAACCGCCATGCAGCCAGACTGCTCGACCACGCCAAGAAGCGCGAATCCGAAAAGCTCAAGGAAGAGTTGGCTGCCACCCAGAAAGACGTCGAGATTGAGCTCGTCCAGCTCCGTGATGCCGATCTGGCCCACCTGATTTCACTGGGCGGTTGGATCCGCGCATTGAGCTGTGCTGCACTAGCCGTAGACCGCGACTTCACCGAAGAACGTGCCAATCAAGTCTTTCGTGAAGATGTAGCCGACTACTATGAAGTCATCCTCGGCCAGCTGGATCCCCGGGTTTCCAAGCGCAAGCACATCCAGGAACTCCGCAAACTGTGCTCTGGCCTCAAAACAACGATGACCCTCGCCGCCGACCAGGAGCCAACTGAAGCTAAAGTAAAAGAGATCAAAGAAAAGTCAGCTCTCATGTCCAAGGTAGCTCTTAGCCGCGGAGAATAATTTAGACTTTTCTTCCCCCTTCATTTGGCGCTCCCTCTCTCTGGGCGCGCCAATTTTATTTCACCCACCAACCTTCAAGCATATGAACATCTCTATTTTCGGATTAGGCATCATCGGTTCCCGCTGCGCGGACAACCTCGCCAAGGCAGGTCACTCCGTCACCACCTGGAACCGCACCCCCAAGGATCGTGACGACTCTGTGGCTGACGCAGCTGCTGCCGCCAAGGCCTCTGAAGTACTCGCCTTCTACCTGAAAGACGGTAAGGCCTGCCGGGAAACTTTCGAAAGCATCCGTCCCGCTCTCACCTCTGCACATACAATCATCAACCACTCGACCATCGATCTGGACACAACCAAATGGCTGGCTACTGAGTGCGAGAAACTAGGGATCGATTATCTCGACTGCCCATTCACCGGCTCCAAAGTAGCCGCTCACAATGGTGAACTCGTGTATTACTTCGGCGGCAACACCGAGGTGTTAGAAAAATTCCGTCCAGTACTGGAAGTCACCTCCAAAGAAATCATCCCTCTGGGGAAAGTGGGTGACGCCACCGTGGTAAAGATCGCCACCAACCTAATCTCAGCATCCACCGTACAGGCGCTATCCGAAGCCATGGCTATCGCCTCAGCTCACGGCGTCTCACCAGAAACCTTTATCCCCGCCGTAACATCGAATGCTTGCGGTTCACCTCTCGCGGCCATGAAACTGCCGACCATGGCCAGCGGTGACTATGACACCCACTTCTCGCTGGATAACATGCGCAAGGACTCCGTCTTCGCACGCGAGCTTGCCAAAGAAGCCAAGCTGAACACACCGGGCATCGACGCCACCTCCGAGATGATGACCAAACTTTGCGACCAAGGTTTGGCGGATCTCGACTATTCAGCACTCTATAAACAGTTCGACGTATGAAGCCGTTCACTCTCACTGCAGATTCCCAGTTCCCCATTGAGAGGGCTGTCTTCAAACTCTCTGGCCCAGACGCACGGCAGTACCTCAATGGCCAAATCTCCCAAGACGTCTCTCTAGCTACCGAGAGCAAGGCCCCATATGCCATCGTAGCCAACTTCAAAGGCAAGATGGACGGGGACCTCTATGTTCGCCAGCATGGTGAGGATCTCCTCATCGACTGCGACCCATCATTGCGAGAGGAACTCTTTACACGTCTCGACCGTTACATCATCGCCGATGATGCAGAGCTTAGCGATGTCAGCGATGAGATCCAGTTCACTCACATCATCGAGCCTAGCCGTGAAATCCCAGGCAGCTGGTCATGCACTCGTCTCGGCCAGTACGGTGTGGATGTAATCCGAGACTGCGTACCTGAGTTGGAAGCCACACCAATATGCGAAGCTGATGCTGAACGTGCCCGCATCACCCACATGATCCCCAAGTGGGGCCACGAACTCGACAATGAAACCCTTCCCCCTGAAGCGGGCCTAGAAGAGCGGGCTATCTCATACACCAAAGGATGCTACACGGGCCAGGAAGTCATCTCACGCATGAAGTCTGCCGGCAAAACAAACCGGCATCTTGTGCTACTCAAGATCGATGCGAAGGTCCATGAAGGCACACCACTCATCACCGGCAATGCCAGCACAGACAAACCAGCCGGTGTCATCACCAGCGTCTGTGAAATAGACGGAACACATATAGCCCTTGCATACCGCAAGAGAAAATACCAAGACAGCAACACATTCACTTGCGGCGAAGCAAACGCTGAAGTGATTTCATCCTGAACCGCACATCCTGACATGAGCATCCAAGATAAACAGCAAGAACTTCTCGACGAACTAAACCTCTTCCAAGATTGGACCGAGCGTTATGAGTACGTGATCGGGCTTGGTAAAAAGCTTCCGGCTATGCCTGCCGAAATGAAGACGGGTGAAAAGCTGATCAAAGGCTGCCAATCACAAGTCTGGCTGGACGCTACGGCTGAAGGTGAAACTATCCGCTATCATGCGGACTCTGATTCCCTCATCACCAAGGGAATGATTGCACTCTTTGTCCGCGTGCTTGATGGAGAGAAGGCCGATGATATTCTTACTGCCGACATGAGCTTCATCGAACAAACTGGCCTTAAAGAGCATCTCGCCCCAACACGCGCGAATGCTCTTAACCTGATGGCCACTCAGATGAAGAAGCACGCACTCGAGCTCTCCAGCAAGTAAGCACGCTACTGCACATGATCGACTCGCACTGCCACTTGGCCTCCCATAAATTCAGCAACGAGGAATTACCAGATATCATCGCGAGAGCAGAGGCTAATGGCGTCACTCGCATGGTTACCTTGGCCACTTGCCTGGAAGACGCGAAGACCAACATCGCCATCTCAGAAAAATTTCCGCAGGTTTTTACCGCCATCGGCATTCACCCATGTGATGTCCATGAAACTCCGGATAACTACCTCGTCGAATTACACACATTAGCTTCGCACCAAAAATGTGTAGCCATCGGCGAGACCGGACTGGACTACTATCACCCTGCTCCAGACGGCTGGTCAGCTGATGACTATCATCAGCGTCAAAGAGACTTCCTCAGACAGCATTTTGAACTCGCCAAGGAGCTCGGCAAAAATGTCGTCATCCACACACGTGATCGTTCCGGCAAACAATCCATGGATGATGCCATAGCCATCTACCGTGAGTTCGCGCATGACGTGAAAGCGGTCTTCCATTGCTTCCTCGGGCCACTGGAGAACGCCAGTGAAATTTTTGAACTCGGCGGCTATATCTCCTTCACAGGCATCGCTACTTTCAAGAGCGCCAAAGATTGCATACAAGCTGCAGTCGATGCACCAGCTGGCCGCTTCATGGTAGAGACTGACTCACCCTACCTCGCCCCCACTCCATACCGGGGCAAGCGCAACGAACCAGCCTACACACTTCACACAGCTGAAGCCATTGCCGCATCCCGTGGTGAAACCCTGCATGAGCTTAACCAGCATACGAATGCGACAGCCCAAGAGTTTTTCAAATTTCCCGCCTGATTTAGAAAGAATTCCACGAGTGTAGCGTTTACATAGAGAAACCAAGTGCTAAAATACCAGCAATGAAGATCCAATTACTCATTCTTTCCACAGCCGCAGGCCTCCTCTTCACATCCTGTGAGAAATTCGGTGGCAATGCCAGCAATCCTTATGGAGCTCCTGCAGCAGCACCGAACAATGCGGGATATGCAAACGCGTCTAATCCATATGCAGCACCGATGCCAAATGGTGAGACAAATGCCTACGCCAATAACAATCCGAACTACCTTCCAAACTCAGGTCCAAACGCTGCACCTTATCAGCCTATCCCGAGTGCAGCTCCTTCTGTGGAACCTGCTGGAGGTAACTACATCCCTTCACCTGGCGCAGCAGTGCCTGCCGGTGCTACAACTCCGCACACCATAGTAGCCGGCGATACTCTCTGGGGACTCGCTCGCAAATACAACACCAGCGTAGAAGCTATTCAGCGAGCCAATGGCATGACCAACACTATCGTGCAGCTGGGCCAAACGATCCAGATTCCTAGCAACTAAATACCACTTACTGGATACACATTTTCTAGGCCGCAGTTTCCGACTGCGGCTTTTTTTGTTTTTACACACCAGTATCAAGCAGCTCACTTGCAAGCGCTGCATTTTTGATCTATTCGATTGAGTATGAAGTTGCTTCTCGCTCTACTCTGCATCGGACTGATTCCCTGCCAAGCGCAGGACAAACAAGTCGTCCTTGAGAAAATATTCACACTGCGTGATCCTGCTGAATTTAGCACGGCTATCCAAGAGGCAGAGAAAGCAGGAATACCCGACCAAGTTAGACTCGAAGCTCGCTTCCTCTATTACATTGACCACAAGGACAACAATGCTATCGCCAAACTCTCTGATGAGTTCCTCAAACTCAAAGATAAGTTTGATCCTGCTCAGTCGGAAATTTTCTCAGTCACAGAGGACTGGCTCGCAGTGGTGCATTACACTCAGGCAATCGCCGCTCTTCAAAAAAACGATAAGGCCAATTTCAAGAAGCATATTACCGAAGCGTTTTGGTTAAGCCCAGCCCAAGCACCAGCCTACGCCCCCCATATTGAAAAGCTTCACCTTAATGAGGCCATGGCATCAGTCACCATCAAACCTGATCAACCCTTCACCAATATCCGCAACGGTAAACAAGTCACTTTCAAGGATGCTCTGGCAAAGAACAAAGCTGTCCTGCTCCACTTCTGGTCGCCATGGGCTCAGGAAACGCTTAACGAAGACTTCGTCCTTACAGCGAATGAATTAAACAAACATGACATTCGTGTGGTATCAGTGCTTGCTGAATCATCTCCTGAACTCATTGAGGACGCGACCAAAACTATTGAAGAGTCTGCTAAGAACGTTACATGCCTATGGACTCTTGATGACAAGGATCAACCGCTTGCAAGAACTCTTCGTATTCAAGATGCCCCCACCATGGTTCTCATCAACAAAGAAGGCAAAGTTCTTTTCAACGGTCATCCAGCCGAAAAAGAATTTTGGAAAGCCCTTCAAAAAATCTCTCCTGAACTAAATCGTCCCGACTCAAAAGAGTAGCTTTTAGTGCAAACCGCAGTTCAGCACAAACTCACCAGAAACTTTTCTAACAGTTTCTAACATCCTTCAAAACGGCATATTTAGCCCATTTATCAGTGTTTTTGTTTAAAGTTCTTAACTTTCATCTTGACTAAGATGCACATATTAAGGGTTAACTAAGTGTGTACATTTAGTGATGAATTTCATGAGAAGTGATTCACGCCTAACCAGCAAAACTAATCTAAACTAACAATACCCCAGTCAGAGAAATAAATATCTGACACTACTATTTTCCAAAACGCTGAGACTAGCGTCAGGAACACCCCCATCCAGCTTTCCACTGGATGAAACGTTAACACGATAAGCCATGGCAGCAAAGAAGACAACCAAGCGCAAAACAGTCGCTAAAAAAGCAGCTAAGAAGGTCGCTAAAAAGCCCGCCGCAAAGGTAGCTAAAAAAGCCGCCCCTAAAAAAGCAGCTAAAAAGCCGACCACCAAAAAAGCAGCCAAGAAGGTTGCTAAAAAGCCAGCCAAGAAGGCAGCTAAAAAGAAAGTAGCTAAGAAAGCAGCTCCTAAAAAAGCCGCCAAGAAAACTGCTACTAAGAAGAAGGCAGCTAAGAAAGTAGCCAAGAAGACTGTAAAGAAAGCCACCAAGAAGGCGGCTAAGAAGACAGCCAAGAAAGCTACCAAGAAAAAAGCAGTCAAGAGCGCAGCCAAGAAGAGCAAGTCTACCACCAAGGTGACTAAGAAAGCTAAGAAGGCAGCGAAAAAGAAAGTGACCAAAAAAGCAGCTAAAAAGACTGCCAAGAAAAAGGTCGCTAAGAAAACTGCAAAGAAGGTCGCCAAGAAGCCTGCAAAAAAAGCAGCTAAGAAGAAGGTCGCCAAAAAAGTAGCGAAGAAAACTGCAAAGAAAGCCGCTCCTAAAAAAGCAGCCAAGAAGAAGGCAGTAAAGAAAGCTACGAAGAAGGCCACCAAGAAAGCTTCACCAAAAAAGGCAGCCCCTAAGAAGACAGCCACGAAAGCCGCTGCAAAGCCTGCGAAAAAAGCCGCAGCTCCAAAAAAGCCAGCGAAGAAAAAAGCCGCTCCTAAAAAAGCAGCCAAGAAGAAGTAATAGCTGACTTCATCTAAGTTTCAAAGAGCGCCTGGGTTCACCCTCGGCGCTCTTTTTCTTTTTCAGACTCTTTACTTCAGAGCCCCATTACAGACTTATACCAATTCGCCAACGGCTCACCGTAAAGCAGCCACACAACGGCTCCGAAAATAATACTTGGACCGAAGGGCATGTGCTTCCCTAGTCCGACTCGAGCAACAAGCGCTAACAATAGACTAAAGATACAGGCGATAAAGATGACTGGCAAAAGAGCCGTCGCACCTAAGCAAGCTCCCAACATACCCAGCAAATCAACATCCCCCATTCCCATAGCCTCCCGCGGGATGACCGCCTTCTTAACCGTACCATCGAGCGACTTGAGTCTTTCAATATCCAGGCGCTCACCGTCTGCTAAGACATAATTCTCGTGAATCACAACCTCCTTAACCTTGCGCTCTACCCCATCCACACGGATCACACCGACTTCGCTCATTATGAGCTTATCAGTTTTGCGAAAGAAGATATCTGACCAACCGATAGACTCACCGTTGATTACGTAGCAAAGCTCCTCATCATCTTCCACTGGCTCCTTCAGCATCCACTCCACCTCTTCTGTAAACTCGAACTTGCGGGAGCCAAACATCACCTTACCCAATAGGACAATCGCCCATAGGCCACACCATCCAAGCGCCAGACCAAAGCCTGCCTTCAACAAACCTCTCCACCAAATGGCCTCCCCCATAAGTTCGGTCGGCATCAGAGCCGCTCCCAGTAGAGCGATAGCCGTACCCGTGATCGTGAGTTCACGCGGAATGACCATGAGTTCAGCATCAACTGCCGTGATCACAATGAGTATGGATGAGATGACCATCCAAAAGAAGGCGACACCTGGATGATCAAACCAATACCAACAACCTACCCAGACGAGCGCCGTAAGAAGCTCCACCAAAAAATACCTCACAGGGATACTCCCTTTACAAGACGCGCATTTTCCTCTCTGTATGAGCCACGTGACGAGCGGAATGTTTTGCGACATCGGAATCTGGTACTTGCACTTCGGGCAGAAAGATCGTTTGGGTTCATTGACCGACAACCCTCTCGGTAGACGATAGATTACTACGTTCAAAAACGAACCCACACAGGCTCCCAGTAAGAATGCTGATATGGCGTACAGGGGGTGACTCCATGGTAAGATGAATGGCATAGTGCAGACATTCAAGCTCGACACTCACCGATTAGAAACCCCAAAGTTTCCTCCACGCAAATTTAAGCGAGACATGACACCACTAGAAGACACCGCTAAAAGTATAGCAGCAGAACTCCGTGAAGCAGGTCACACAGCCTACTTCGCAGGAGGTTGTGTACGTGATGCACTCCTCGGCAAGGATCCCAAAGATTATGACATCGCCACCTCCGCTACCCCTCAGGAAGTCATGGAGCTTTTCCCTGGTTCCGACGCGATCGGGGCTCACTTTGGAGTAATTCTCGTTCGCCGTGGTGGTGCACACTTCGAGATAGCCACCTTTAGAAACGACGGCTCCTACTCTGATGGCCGCCGTCCTGACTCTGTCACCTTCTCTACGCCAGAAGAAGATGCGCAACGCAGGGACTTCACCGTGAATGGACTCTTCAAAGATCCAGAGAAAGACGAGATCATCGACTTTGTTGGAGGCCAAGCAGACCTGGCAAAGCAAACTCTGCGCGCCATCGGAGACCCAAAAGCACGCTTTTCTGAAGACGCACTCCGACTGATGCGTGCAGTCCGCTTCGCCACCGTACTCGGTTTTGAAATTGAGGCTGCTACTTGGCAAGCCATCTGCGACTGCAATGAGCTTCTAAAGAAGATCGCTGTCGAGCGCATCCGGGAAGAGTTCAATAAGATCATCCTGTCACCGAACCGCGCAGAAGGTGTTCGCATGCTGGTGGACAGCGGACTCATAAAGCATTTCCTGCCAGAAGTTCTCGATCTGATTGGTTGTGAGCAACCGCCACAATGGCACCCGGAGGGAGACGTCTACACCCACACCATGATCATGCTGGAGATGCTACATGGCACCCCTAGCCTTGATCTCTGCCTCTCCGTGCTCCTCCATGACATCGGCAAACCTGCTACCTACACCTATGATGAAGAAGATGAGCGCATCCGCTTCAATGGCCATGATCGTGTAGGATCCCAGATGTCCGAAGAGATTCTTCATCGGCTGAAATACCCGAACGACACTATCGAAGCCGTGAGCGCTATGGTGGACAACCACATGAACTTCATGCACGTCCAGCAGATGAAGAAGTCCAAGCTCAAACGCTTCATGGCCCGCCCTAACTACCAGGACGAGATGGAACTTCACCGCGTAGACTGCGCCAGCAGTAATGGCTTCACTGAGAACTACGAGTTTCTCCGGCAAAAAGAAGAGGAGTTCGATAACGAACCCCTCATTCCTGAGCCATTGGTCAAAGGTAAGGACCTCATCGACATGGGCTTCAAGCCAGGTCCTCGCTTCAAAGAAATCCTCGAGGCCATCCAGACAGAGCAACTCGAGGGCAGTCTCACATCCCGCGAACAAGGCTTAGCCTATGTCCGCGAGAACTATGAAGCGGAATAGGCTGGCTACTTGCCAAGCTTGTGAATCGTCATCCAAGTCGGGAAGAAGACTTCATCGCCCTCCTCGGTTTCTACATCGATGTCGAGCTTAAGCTCGTGCACCGGCTTGAGATCCTTCACTTTGATGAAGACGGACATTCCGTCGTCTGACAGTTTAGCATCGGTCACCTCCATCTTGGACCAACCCTCGCCGCTGCCATCGATCTTATATTCTTTGGTACCGTACTCACGCCCCCAGATTATGTTAGCCGCCTTGATTGCGTAGCTTTCAGGATCTGCGGCTAGCTCATCATCGAGCTTGAAGTTGAAATTTAACTTCAAACCACCTTCCTTAGCCTCGACTGAAGTCAGTGTATTAAACTTCTTACCTGTGTAGCGAATACGGTCGATTCCACCTAGCTCTGCAGCATTGGTCTGCCAGCCGCGTAAGCCGCCCACATAGAGTTGGCCATCTGCAGGATTGAAACGGGCACGCATCGCAGAGGAAGTCAGTCGCACTGGAATCTTCACTACCCCTCCTTGAATCTGACCATCCACCGTCTCATGATAAACGGTGTAGATAGAGCTCGTTCCGTAGGAGCAGTGCAGCATCTGGCCTTTCGGCATGCCCCACTTGTCATTCGGAACCCAGATCTGGCAGCCATTGGAATTGTCCACGTCACGAGGAAGCCAGGCCAGAGGCTTGGGCATCTCACTTGGGTCGTGCTTGTGACTCTTGTCTTCCCAAACCACAGTCTTGAGCTCCTCTTTCTTATTGTAGGTGTTTACCACACCACCAAAGTAACCTGGGGTGATCCAGTGGATTGGGCAACGGGGAACAAAAGTTCCTTCGTTGTCACCAGCAGTAATCTCTCCGTTAGGACCTACCCCCATACCATTGGGTGCACGCAGACCGGAGGCAAACTGCTCCAGCTTGGATCCATCCTTGCTGATTTTCAGGATACTACCATTCATGGCAGCGATACGCTCGAAGCCACGACCACCGGAGCGGACTGGGGAGCCTTGTACGAACCAGAAGTTACCGTCCTTGTCGTTCTTCAGGTCGAAGCTGAAGATGTGGAAGCCCTTGTTAATCGGCCAGTCATTGTTGAAGCACTGAAAAAAATCAGTCTCGCCGTCTCCGTTCAAATCGACGTGCTTGGTGATCTGGTCATTGCCGAGAGTGTAGATTTCATCATTCACAATCGTCAAACCGAGTGACTCATGTAGGCCTGTGGCAATGAGCTGGTACTTGAGTTCGCCGAGATCCTGATCAATGCCAGTCGCCTTCCAGAGATCTCCGTCCCAAGTGCAGAAAGCGAGGCTCTTCCCATCGGAGAAGAAATCGAAACCACCCACACGCAGCTTCTTGCCGAAGGGATTTTTGTTAGGCAGTGTCAGGCGATCCACCACATAAGAGTCCTTCTTGTCAGAGATTTGACCTTTGGTGATGATCGGTTGGTCTGTCTTGTAGCGCTGAGGTCCACCTTTGAGCATGGAATCCAGTGGCTTGAGTCCAGCCAGCACCTTCGCCAAACCTTCTGGCGCAGCTTCACCCTTATTCACCACCACTTGCACCAGCTTCTCAGCGTTATCCGCTGGTACGCTGAGCAGAAGCTTACCCCCTTTATTCTCAAGGGTAGCACTGCCACTCACTGTGAAAAAGACATCACCCACTTTGGCAGTTTTCCCACCCTCACCGAGACTCACATCTGTCGCGTCTGCCAGGACTAGTGTCTTTGCCTTCTTCAGCCCGCTGAACTTCAGTTCTCTAACCAAAGCTACTGCTGACCCCACATCCAACTTGGCCGCGTGATCCAACACGTCTGCCTCATCCACACTATAGGAAAAAACAACATCTTTCCCGCACACATAGTAGCCCTTGAACTTCGCCCAATCCTTCGGAAGCGTTCCCAATGGAGGCGTGCCACCACCTGCACGAGGGTCATCCCATTTGCCGTCAGGAGATAGCCAGCCCGGAGCGTTCTTGGAGGAGAAAAGCGCTTGGGTCTCATCCCACACAGGTGTTGCACCATGACCGGACTGGAATGGCAGGCCTTTGAAGGCTACACCTCCACCATTAAGCCAAGCACCGGAAAGCTGCATGGTATCTGCATTGAATACCACTCCTGTATCTCCACTGTCCAGAGCCACTACGTAACCACGGTTCACATCGTAAGCTCCGTTCTTGGCAGAGAGCACAGTCGCCACTACCGGGCCATTGCTCTTGTAGATGTCATTCCTGAACTTCTCCTCTTTGCTAAAGGAAGCTTTGGCTGTGATCGGGCGGATCTTGATATTACGGTAGGCGACCTTGTCACCGTGATCCTGTAGACCAATGACACCTTTTTTGAAGGTACCGAATGCCTTGTTATTCTTAAACTTGCTGTTAGCGAGCAGGGTGTCGTTCCAGGTTTCGTCACCCACCGTGTAGGTATAGAGCTTCTGGCCGTTGAACCAGTGGGTGAAGGTGCCGTTCTCGCAGACGATCTTCACTTTATTCCATCCGTCCTTGTTCATGACCTTCTTTCCTTTGGGAGGAGCGATCATATCATACAGAGCCGCGGCCGAATGCTTGCCCGTATCATCGGCCGTATCATTCATCACCTGCATCTCCAGAGCTCCTTGCCAGATTGCCCCCTTGGAACCCGGGTTCACTCGGAGCAGAATCCCACTATTCCCCTCAGACTTCCATTCAAGCTCAAGCTCGTAATTTTCATAGGCGGGAGCAAAGTAAATATCCTCACCAGCCGGCTTCACCAGTTGAAGTTCACCATTGACGGCCTTCCATGCCCCCTCTTTGAGATCCCCCTTTGTTTTCCAACTTTTGACTCCCTGTAAGTTTTCGCCATTAAAGAGTAACTTCCATCCCTGCACCTGCTCCTCTTCAGTTAGGGGAACCGGCTGTTTCGCTAGCAGCATGGATGTTGTGCTGAGTGTTAGCCCGGTCATGGCTAACATCATCGTCTGAGTCATATTGTTCATGTATTGAGTCTAGTAATGTGTTTAGAAATTATTGATCGAGAGACTTCATCCATTGCAGGATGGCCTCCATTTGCTTCTGCCCGTCACCGTCCAGCGGCTGGGCAAGGGTGGTGGTATTATCCTCCACAAAATATTTTGGCATGATCGTCAGCGGATCGATACGACGCGGATCTTTCATCCAGCGATGATAATAGTCAGTTCTAAGACGCTGACCAGCATAGAGAAGATTTACTCCCGGCGCTTCAAAAACCGCCACAGGTTTCGCCTCCGCTGCACCGTGACAGGCGGCACAACCAAAACCACCCTGCATCCCGAAAAGCGTCTTACCCGGCTCATCCTTCGCAGACACCTCTACTGTCTCTGGCGTCACTCCATACTGCGCAGCCAAGCCTTCTGCCAGGCCTTTGGCCCGGCTATGATACTCCGGCATACGCTGTTTAAGCCAAGGACGGGTACGGTACTCCAACTCTCCCTTGAATAGTTTTTCCATCCAATCCGCCCGCAGCTTCTCACCAACGAAGGTGAGATCTGGCGGTGTTGTCCCGTGGCCACCCTGCTTATGCTCTCCAGCTGCATAGGCTGCCGAGAGAGGGTGCACATGTCCTAGTCTAGCAGACTCACCATCCTTGGTGTGGCAGGCAGCGCAGTTGAGGTTCTCAAATTGCCTGGAAGCGTATTCAGCCCGGTTGTTGTTGATCAGTGAGCGGACCGCCTGCTCGCTATTCATGAAAGCAGCCAAGGCCTTCTTTTCTGTATCTGTCAGCTTATACTTCGGTCCTTTGCCTTCTCCACTGAGGCAGCCTTTGACTCCATTCTTGGCCAACTCAGCGAGCGCCGTGAAACCTGTCTTTGAGACAGCATCCTCAGGAAGCCCGTCATGGCAGCTTGCACAATGCGCAGCTTTGACCAGCTCCTTACCCTTGGCGACATCTGCTGATCCAGTTGGTTTGTTCTCAGCCTTATCCAGCCCCCTAACAAAGGCAGCCAGATCTGAGGCCTCCTTGTCGCTGAGGTTAAAGTCGGGCATACGTGTCGAGGCATGATGCTTGCCCGGCTCTTTCAGGAAAGCAGCCAAGGCACCCGGTTGATATTTTCTTCCGGCGTTAAAAAGCTCAATCGGCTTGCCATCACCCCACTTCGCTAGGTCCTGCCCCTGCTCTGTCTGGTGGCAGGAGATACAGCCCAGCTGATGAAACACCTTACCTCCAGTAGCAGCATCACCTTTCGGCAGCTTGGCCTGACTATCAGTCTTCAAGGTACCCAGATAGGCTGCCACAAGAGCAGCATCTTCCTTATTCTCCACAAGCTTGGGCATACGAGCGTGATGGCGCAGAGCACTCGGATCCATTACCCACTCGGCCAACCAATGTTCATCCAGTCTACTGCCAACACCCGCAAGCGAAGGCCCCATCTCGGAGGCTTCAGGCATTCCCTTACCTCCCTCATGACAGGCCGCACACTTCATTTCGGCGAACAAGCCGCGTCCCATGCGAATGAGCTGCGACTGCGCCACCTTCTCATCCGCTTTGTAGCCTAACAGCGCGTGTGGCACAGGCTCCTTGGCAAAATCTCTCCCCCTCCACATCAGGCGGAAGCTACCAGCTCCCTCGGCACCACTCTTGTAGACAATCTTAACGGGCACCTCTCCACTGCTCAGACGCAAGCGCTTGGTCTCCTCATTGCCTAACTTCCCCTCTTCCTTCAGCACACTCTCTCCGTCCACGAAGAGCTCGGCTGAACCATTACCTTCAAACGAGAAATAAACCCGGCTGCGTTTGTCGATTTTCAAATGGCCCTCCCACACGGCCTCGTACTGGCCAGCAGGGAGCAGAGCACTTACTGACTCCCCTTTCTGGACAGTAAGCGCGGCTTGACGGCTCACGCGCACATCACTGGCTGCTCCTTGCTGCATGGTTAGCTTGAGCCCGGATGCATCATCAGCAGCAACCTGAGCGATTGCCTGGCCTCCTAAAAACAAGGAAAGCGCGATAGGGTAAATAGAATTCTTCATGTGTTTGAGTATGCAGATACTTTAGAGTGCGATAAATTATCTGAACAAACCGATACGCAGACTGCAACCCAATCTTTCAGGCTAGAGATCAAGGAGCACATACAGCCTGCATTCTAGTGATTTTGCACAGTAAAAAATAAAACAAGGTGGATGCAACCATTGGCCCATAGCCACATCCACCAGATCCTTAAGCTCTGAGGGAATGGAGCGTTACCTACGACGCTTTAAGACAAGACCTATTCCACACAGGCCCAGCATCAAGCTACTTGAAGGCTCTGGAATAGCAGCAAAAGGAGTATCTCCCCCATAGTATACGGAGATGCCTGTGTAATCGACCGTGTTATTATTTGAGTTACCTCCACGAGCTTTCACGAATGAAATATCATCGGAGTAGCCCCCTGTAGTTCGTGTAGCATCTTGCAGAGCGCCCACCTCAGCAAGTGAGAGATTTGGATCAATCCATAAGGTCGCCAGGTCCGTTGTTTGGTCAACCTTTAGCACAACCAAGTGAGCAACACCCGGTGTGATGGTTACACCTGACAGTGTCTTTCCTGCTCCTGAAATCACAAACTCGGTATTCCCAAATCCTTGTCCAGCTCCAGCATGCCCAGTGTCTCCCGCAGTTGAGCCAAATTCGATGATATTAAATGAATCGGAGCTCGTCAGTGGGGCGTCAAAGGTCATCGTAGCCACCACATAAACGGCAGAGTCTCCAGTAATAGTCACTCCGAGATCTTGGCTTACGTTGTACGCCCCAATATTATCGAGCGAGTCAGATAAATTGATTACTGCTCCATGTGTCACTCCCATCATAGCTACGGCGAAGAGAGCTGACACACCTTTGGTGGTTTTGTTCTGCATCATGGTATTTTGTGTTTGGTTTTCGCCGCTGCCTATACGCACCGACACACTCATACAGACGCTTCACCATTCGGTTACGCTTCTTTCTAAAAAAAGATTTAGTCCGCCAACGGCAGAACAGCCCCCCACGAGAGAGCCACCCTCAGCTCATCAAAGAGCGTGACATAGCCCTTTGCTCCTCCAGAACGTAGCATCAGGCTATCAAAATCAGGAGATCCTTGATGCCGATGAGTGGGTTTTAAATCATGCTCCAGAGCATCCAAGGGGGGATCCATGAAAATATCCGTCACCTGTCTGGTCCTATCAATCCTGATCACAAACAAGTGAACATCAGTATCCACTTCTTGCGGATAGCGCGTCTGTACGGATGATTCCTCGTAGCGTGAGCCAAATTGTGTCACTGGGCTCAAATCTCCAACAAACAGCTTTTCGTTATAAGTATCATTGTAGAGCAGAAACCCTCCAAACGAGTGACCGCTTTTCACCTCGGGCACCTTCATCAGAAAACTCATGTAGATGACTCCTTGGTCAGGCAAGTCCCCCTCCTTGAAATAAAGACTGTTTCCAATGTGTCCAATTCCAACGGTTGAGAACCCTCCTCCTTTGCTCAGCAATTGCTTCCCATGATTGCGGTATTCCAGACCTTGTCCCAAATATATACCACGGCCTTTCCAACGCTCGGCACTACCCGTACCCATGAATGGCTCATCCTCTCTTTCACCATCCTTGTAGCCAACAAAGCTCTCCTCCAGCCTCAACATTCTCGGGTGATCACTGGAATCATTCGGGTCATTCCCATAGAATCTCTCCACCACATCACTCACCCCATCTCCATCACTATCTTTCAATGTTGGATCCAGGGGCACATTGAGTCTGTTGGCCAGATAGTCCGTGCTGGACAGCTTCCCGTCCTTGAGAATACCTGCCTGACCTTCGGCCAGCTGAGTCACCTGATCATTCACATCAGCCTCCACTAGGCCCTCGTTCACATGAATCTCTGTACCCAGCTCTGTGCCTGAAGTCGTCACAAAGCGTGTACCTAGGTCGATCACTTTGCCTTCGTCGGTCTCAATGGTAAACCCATGAGCATACTCAGGCGCGTAGGTCTGAACCCTCCCTTCGTAGAGATAGATTCTCATGGCATCATCGATCCTGAAGCGCGCCGGGCCATTCACCTCCAAACTAGCGCCCTTCCTCATCGCTATTCCCACACGTGCTCCCTCAGGGAGGCTAATCTCACCGGCTTGTAAAGGAGCCCCAATTCTTAAGCCCGCCTCATCTGCGATAGGATTACTATCGGAAACCGTGGCTAGATAACTTTCACCAGACACAGGAACAGACGCCTCTTGATTGGTGAGGAACATGATAGTCCCGACGGAAAAGGCGACAGCCGCAGCCACCGCCAAGGGCAGCTTGCACCTTTGCAAGAAAGTCACTTTGCCGGCTGCTTCTGTAGGTGCTGGCATTGACAAGCCCGCTTTCAGATCAAGCGACGACTCCACCATCAAGGCCTCGAGATAATGCTCCATCTGTTCCGGAGAACTCTCGAGCGCAGCACGAAATTCACGAAGTTCCTCCTCCGTGACATCTTCACGCTCGATGCGGTCGATCCATTCTTGCCAGTCCCTGTCCATGTCTTCACTCATCTTACAGCCAGATTCTTATTTGGTTCCGCCTAAATCTTCGCCTTTTTTCAACAGCTCATGAATACGGCCGCTGATGCACTTTTTCAAATTCGCTCGCGCCCTGAAAAGCTTCTGTTTCAGCGCTCCCACCGTAGTCGACCAATCTTCTGCCACGTCTTGTAGAGAGCGACGCTCCTGATATCGAGCATCGACCAATGATCGAGCCTCCTCCGGCAAATGCGGAAGACAGTCCTCCAGCGCGCGCAGGTAATGCTCCATGTCATCCGCCTTGGTTTCAGCATGGTCCGCGATATTTTCAATCAACGCAGACTCCAGAGCATCCCACTTCACCTTCTTGTACTGCTTCAGATAATTGAGGCATTCAAAGCGGGCCACGGTAAAAGCCCAAGCCTTGAAATTCGTCCCTTGCACGTAATAGGCACGCTTCCGGAACAAGACCATATTCACGTCCTGGAGTACATCCCTAGCATCCTCTGGATTAAAAACCATGGAGCGAATAAAGTAATAGAGTTTCTCCTGATGGTCAGCCACAAGCCGGTCATACTTCAGCTCTGATGCTGAAGAGTACTTCGAGTCTCTGTGATTACCCTGGCTCATGATATGCGACTAGCTCATCACCGGATGATAAGCCCAAAGACACTACGCCCTTTAGGACCAGTCTATGTCAATAGCGCTCTGTCATCGACTCCAAACAGCACTCTGCCCTATGCATAATCCAATCGCCCTAACAAGTCCGACATTTCATCCCAGTGGGACTCGAAAGCGAAGGCATAATTTTTCCAGCGCTCCGCGGACTTGCGATGAATAGGCTGGGTAACCTCCAAATAAGTGGGTGAATTCAGTTCGCGGTACGCAGCCACCTCATGACTCCAGTCGAGCTGCATGGCGTTCAGAGCATTCTTAGAAGTCCCCTCAAGATCATCAATCACGGACTCGTAGCGCACTTCTACTGCTTGCTCTGCAGGCATGCGATCCCTCAAATCAGCCCCCATCGAAAGTTCCGCGTTCACATAGTCCACTGTCCTAGCTGCATCCAGGAAAGATACACTTACAGCATTCATGGGAAGAAATCGCAGAAAACAACTGACTGAAATATCCCTCGGATCTCTGGTGGCAAACAGCACCTTGGCGTGCGGAAATAGCTTTAGAAATACAGGTACACTCCCTGATGCAGAGGGGTTCTTATCCAGCAGCACTTGAGTTTCGTGGCCTAATTTCTGGTGATTTCCAAACAAGCTCCAATAGCTCGCCCTCAATTCAGAAAGTCTTCTCTCCGGGCATGATTCCAGAGCTTCCTCTCCGGTACAATCTGGAGCTGCATCTTTGAAATAGGCTCCACAGAGAAACCTTGGGAAGATATCCAGTTCATCAAAAGATTGAATTTGCGGGTGCGCCCCCAAAACCCTCTCTAACAAAGTAGTTCCAGACCTCGGGCAACCTGTTAGAAAAACTGGCGTTTTATCAGTCGCTTGCACTTCGCTTTGCCAGCTACTGACAAGCTCAGGACTCAAAGCTCTCACCAGAGTCTTATGTCGCTCACGCCATAATGCATTTTGCCCATCCAATCCTTTCGCGATAGGGCGCAACTGATCTTTAGCGTATAGAGCATACTGGTAGGCACCACGATAGTCCTCCTCTTTATCTGCCAGATTAGCTAGCTCGTAGTAGGCCTGTGCTCGATGATAGGGATGAGCCTGACCATCTTCACTGACTGCCGCATAGAGACTCTTGGCCGTTTCCCACTCACCTCTCCTGTACTGTAAGCGAGCATGCAAGAGTTTCAAGGGTGCTACATCCGGATGCCGGGCAAGAGCCGGAGCCAAGACACTCTCAGCCCTATCCAGCTGGTGACGTCTCTCGTGGTATATCGTCAGCTCAATCACCGACTCCAGGCATTCAGGATGCTGGACCGCCTTGGCAAAACACTCAGCAGCTAAGTCCGGCATATAAGCCATACGGTAACTCTGGCCCAGTCGCTCCAGCCCCTGAGGAGATTTTTCCAGTACTCTGCTCGCACGCGTAAGCAAAGCGGAAGCCTCTGGAAGACGGTGGGCATTTCCCAGAGCTCTTGCAGCATCCAGCAAGGCCATGAGATTACGTGGATGGCGCTTTGCCGCACGCTCAAAAAACTCAAGTGCCTTTGCTGGCTCATCGTTTTCCCAGAGATAACGCGCCTGCTGAAGCTCGGGTAGGTCAGCTTCAGTCCAATGAGCAGTTCGGCGATTCACAGGCGGCATAAGTCTATCTATAGAAGAAAAGGAGCCACCCTACAACAAGGATGGCCCCTACATCACGCATAGTGGAAGTCTTCGATTTAACGGCGTCTTCTCAGAAGGAAACCAACTGCTCCGAGGCCCAAGAGAGCCGTACTACTCGGCTCCGGTACTGCTGCGATATCCACCACTACTTGGTCTACGTACCAATCGTTCGAACCGCCTCCCGCATGCCCTGTACCAGCAACAAAATCCACAATCACAGATTGCGCAGTCGTCGGCACAATCGCCTGGATTTCGTAAAGTGCCCAGTAGTCTGGATCCGACTCAGCCGTACCCGTGCTGCCGTTCACGAGGAAATCTGCGGTAGTAACCTGATTGGTGGTTACACCCCGGTCCAAAGTGTAAGTAGCAAGAGCTGTCCCTGTACCATCCGTGGTATCGAAGAAACGAAGGCGGGTAGCTACGGTATTATTGTCTCCAGACCAGCCTGCCATCCATGAACTGAAGGCAAATTCAACAGTTCCATTTGCCAACGCAGTCAGGGTCGCCCCGTCCAGCGCCGTGGTCAGATTGACGGTTTGAGATGCATTACCCAGACCTTTGAAAGTATCTGTCAGAGCATCATCTCCTAGGACGATGTCATCATTGATACCATAATTCTGATCGCCCACTTCAGATAATTTAGGGCCTTGAGTACCATTGTAGGAATGCTTGTAGAGATGCATGGAGCCCCAGCCGGAAATATCCACGGTGCCTCCGTTTGTTCCCAATGCTGATCCGCTATCATTATCGAAGTCGGAGTTAACGATGACGTTTGCAGCGCTCGCAATGCCCACAAACGACGTCGCACTTAGCATTGCAGCCAAGCCTAGTGAGGGTGTTGTTTTAGTCATTTTTCTAAGTGTTGTTACATACGGGCAAGCTCATGAACTTGCCGCTTTTAGCTGAACACACCATGCCTGTTACCCAAAGATCGTTACTATAGCTTTATGAGCAACCAGCTCGCATAATCCAAACCCCGACAACACATTTATCATCACCCACTTACTAAAGATAACAATCTCCCCCCGAACAACGACCTCCATGATTCTGAGCTCTTCAAATTGGATTACCCCCTGGGCGGGCACTAATGGGACAAATGCTTCACATTAGCTCTCACATGTCATTTAGAACTTGCAAGTTCCGTAGGTCAATCTAGCCTCCCGCGCCATGCTCCAGGCAGGAATCGTAGGCTTACCAAACGTCGGCAAATCAACTCTATTTAATGCAGTTACGCGCACCCGCAAGGCGGAGGCAGCGAACTACCCGTTCTGTACCATCGACCCGAACGTCGGCGTCGTAACAGTACCGGACGAGCGTCTCCAGGTTCTCAGTGATCTTTCAGGCTCCAAGAAGCTGGTTCCTACGGCTATTGAATTCGTGGACATTGCCGGTCTCGTAGAAGGAGCTTCCAAGGGAGCTGGTCTCGGCAACAAGTTCCTCGCAAACATCCGTGAGGTAGACGCCATCGTTCAGGTCATCCGCTGCTTTGAGAACGATGACATCATTCACGAACTTGGTTCCGTGGATCCTGTCCGCGACATCGAGATCATCAACTCTGAGCTGATTCTCGCGGACATCGCAGCCATGGATAAGCGCCGTGACTCCCGTGCCAAGAAAGCCAAAGGTGGCGACAAGGAAGCCAAGGCCGAAGTGGAGCTTATCGACAAGCTTCTCCCACACCTCAACGAAGGCAACCCAGCCATCACTCTCGAACTTTCCGACGAAGAGAAGAAGCTCCTCAAGGACTTCTTCCTTCTCACCAACAAGCGCTCCATCTTTGCCTGCAATGTTTCCGAGGACGAGCTTGCCGACGCCGTCGCCGATCCAGACTCTCACCCAATGGTGGCCAAGGTACGCAAGTACGCTGCCGAAATGCACGGTGCCGAAGCTATCGTGATCTCCGCCCGTATCGAAGAAGAGCTGATGGATCTCGATCCAGAAGAAGCCAAGGACTTCCTCGCTGACATGGGCGTGACTGATTCCGGTGTCTCCACCCTCATCAAAGGAGTATACCACCTGCTCGGTCTGCGCACGTTCCTCACCACAGGTGTTCAGGAAACCCGCGCTTGGACTATCATCGCTGGCGACAAAGCACCTCGTGCAGCTGGCGTGATCCACACCGACTTCGAGAAGCAGTTCATCCGCGCAGAAGTTGTTCACTACGACGACTACGTGAAGCACAAGACCATCGGTGCAGCCAGAGAAGCAGGCGTACTCCGCGCTGAAGGCAAGGAATACGAAGTAAAGGACGGCGACGTCATCAACTTCCTGACTGGTGCGTAAGCACACAAGCTAAAGAACGATTTCAACAAGCCACGCTCTGCAAGGAGCGTGGCTTTTTCGTGTATGTAAAGGAGTAAGCGTGCGTAACCAGTTGCCACGATCAGAACGATAACATAATCCCATGCTCCGCCTCCTCTCTCTACTCTTCTGCAAGCTCCTCTGTTTCTCATCCTCACAAGCCGGAGTCGTCTCCAAGCACGGCCGTCTACAAGTCAATGGTAGCCATGTCACCAATGAGAAAGGAGAGAAAGTCTCATTAGGAGGCAGCTCTCTCTACTGGAGTCATTGGAGTGCTGGCTCCAAATTCTACAACCAGTCAGCCGTGTCCCATCTTGCCCAACAATGGAATGCCAGCATCGTACGTGCCGCGATAGCCGTGGAGAAAAAAACGGGCTATATCAACAAGCCAAGTGAACAACTCAAGCTACTCGACAGCGTGATTCAGACCGCAGTCACTGAGGACATCTATGTGATCATCGACTGGCATACCCACAAGGCAGAAAAATACCCCCAACAGGCAGAGGAATTCTTCAGCCGTACGGCCAAAAAGTATGGTCACCATCCTCACGTCATTTATGAAATTTTCAATGAGCCCATCCAACAAGATTGGGCTGAAGTGAAGGCCTATGCGGAGCCAATCATTCAGGCCATCCGCATGCATGACCCGGACAACCTGATTATTGTCGGCACCCCATTCTATTCCCAGCGCGTAGTAGACGCCGCCAAGTCTCCTCTCCTGGACAAGAATCTCGCCTATACGCTCCATTTCTATACTGGCACCCATCAACAGAAACTTCGCGATACCGCGCTCCAGGCCATGGAACTGGGTGCTCCACTGTTTGTTACCGAATGGGGAATAACCAAGGCTGATGGTGATGGAGGTGTCTACGCTGAGGAAGCCAGACGATGGATGAAATTCCTGAGACAGAATGGTATCAGCCACTGCCACTGGTCCATCGCCGACCTGAAAGAAGATTCTGCTTCAGTCCTCCACAAGGCAGGCCTTGAGGGACTTCTCAAGAACCAGCTCACCCCCGCTGGAAGATTCTACCGGAAGAATTTTCATGACTGCTCTGAGAAATAACCGTACCAAACTGTCACATCAGCTAGAAGCCTACAACTTCTAGAGTCTTCTAATTAGAACCAACAACTATTTGATGGAGAGTTAAATATAAGTATATTCTGGGGTTCTCTGTTCAAAGCCATCATGAAAAAATTCCCCAGAACCTTTTCCCACATCGGGCTCTCCGTTCCCGATATCGACCAGGCTGTCTCATTCTACTCCGAGGTGATGGGATGGTATCTGATCATGAAACCTACCGAGATCATTGAAGATAAGGACACCGCCATAGGTCAGATGTGTATCGACGTGCTAGGCACCGGGTGGGAATCCTTCAAGATCGCGCACATGTCTACGGGTGACAAAATCGGCATCGAGCTTTTCGCCTTCAAAAAGAACGAAAGACCCAAGGAATTCGATTACTGGAAGACCGGCACTTTCCACTTCTGCGTACAAGACCCAGACATTGAAGGACTGGTCAAGAAGATCGTCGAGCATGGCGGAAAACAACGTATGCCTATCAGGGAATACTATCCCGACGAAAAACCCTATAAAATGGTCTACGTAGAGGATCCCTTCGGAGTCATTTTCGAGATTTACACCCACAGCTACGAGCTCACCTACTCACAGGGCGCTTATTAGCAGTGTCACACCCACAAAAAAAGCCGGAGGCTTCCCTCCGGCTTTCTCATTTAAAAATCTATCCGTTGATTAGAAGTCGCGCACGTCGCTGACCTTGCCTGTAACGGCGGCGGCCACGACCATGGCTGGGCTCATCAGGATGGTACGGCCAGTCGGGCTACCCTGACGGCCTTTGTAGTTCCTGTTTGAAGAGCTGGCACAGATCTGGTCACCAACTAGCTTGTCCGGGTTCATGGCCAGACACATGGAGCAACCTGCTGCGCGCCACTCGAAACCAGCCTCGCGGAATACATCGGCGATGCCCTCTTGCTCACACTGGTGTGCAGTGATCTGGGAACCGGGAACGGCAATGGCCTTCACACCCTCGGCCACCTTGCGGCCTTTGAGGATCTTGGCGGCCTCGCGGAAGTCAGAAAGACGGCCGTTTGTGCAGCTACCGAGGAAAGCCACATCGACTGGAATCTCTATCACTGGAGTACCAGCCGGAAGCTTCATGTAGTCCAGCGCCTCCTGAATGCTTGCGCGCTGCTCAGGAGTCTCTGCTTTTTCTGGATCTGGAATCAGCTCGGAAACACCTACACCGTGGTCCGGAGAAATACCCCAGGTCACAGTCGGCTCAATGTCTGCGGCATTGATGTTCACCACATCGTCGTACTCAGCGTCTGCGTCAGAGGCGAAGCTCTTCCAGCGTTCGATAGCAGCATCCCACTCGTCTTCCTTCGGAGCATATGGACGACCTTTAAGGTACTCGAAAGTCGTTTCATCAGGATTCACGTATCCGCAGCGTGCACCACCTTCGATGGACATGTTACACACGGTCATACGCTCTTCCATGGTCATGCGGTCAAAGACATCGCCACCGTATTCGTAGGCAAAGCCGATACCGCCCTTGGCACCGAGCAGGCGGATGATGTGCAGAACCACATCCTTCGCATAGACTCCTTGCTTAAGCTCGCCGTTCACATTGATGCGGCGCACCTTCAGTTTGGCCATGGCCAGAGTCTGGGTGGCAAGAACGTCGCGCACCTGAGTGGTACCAATACCGAAAGCGATAGCGCCAAAGGCACCGTGGGTCGCAGTGTGGGAGTCACCACAGACGATGGTGGTACCCGGCTGAGTGATCCCCTGCTCTGGTCCGACCATGTGGACGATGCCCTGCATCCCTGTGGAAAGTGAGAAATACTTGATGCCGTACTGCTCCACGTTCTTCTTCAGCTCATTGATCATGGCCTCAGCAAGAGGATCGGCAAAGGGCTGGATCTGGTTGTCCGTAGGCACAATGTGGTCCACGGTCGCAAAGGTTCGCTGTGGGTATTTGACGGTGAGACCTAGGTCACGGATCATTCCAAATGCCTGAGGTGATGTCACCTCATGGATCAAATGAGTGCCAATGAACAACTGCGTACGTCCATCGTCCATCGTGGCGACGGTGTGCGCATCCCAAGTCTTTTCGTAAAGAGTCTTACCCATAATGATATCCGCTCTTCCCGCGAGCGGTGCGGGAACATGCACAAGTTTGCTGACAAAGTCAAAATCCGATAGTGACAGAGTTTCCAATAATGCAACAAGCCTTGCCCGAGTGGGGTGAAATTCAACAAAATACTTGGGATTCCTTAAATTCAGGCCTATAAAAATGGCGTGACCTTACTCAGCACCATTGGCACTCCAGTCCTTGCCTTTCTCAATTATCTGGGAGAGCTCACCGCGCTCGCCAAGGAGGTCGCTGTCTCCGCCATGCGTGGCAGGCACCGCTGGCAGCAATACATGCGGCAGGTGGCAGAGATCGGTTACCGCTCCCAGCCGGTGGTCATTGTCACGGGCGCCTTCACGGGCTCCGTTCTGGCAGCCCAGGCGCTATTCCAGCTCACCCAGATGAAGATGGAAACACTGGGCGGAGCCTTGGTAGCCGTGGGAATGCTCAGGGAATTGGGTCCCACCATTACGGGCCTGATGCTGGCTGGCCGAGTCGGCGCCGCGATGGCTGCGGAGATCGGCACCATGAAAGTGACCGAGCAGGTCGATGCCCTGCGCTCCATGGGAGTCCACCCGATCGACTATCTCGTCACTCCCCGCTTCGGAGCCATGGCAATCTCCATTCCCCTGCTAATCGCCGAATCCTCAGCCTTCGGCATCCTGGCGGCCACCTTCGTCGGCACCCAGATTTTTGATGTTTCCATCGCTCACTGGATTCACCACATGAATGGGCACACCGCCTTGGTCGATGTCCTTGTCGCCATGGTCAAAGGTCTCGTCTTCGGACAGTTGATCGTGCTGATCTCCTGTCA
Organism: Rubritalea squalenifaciens DSM 18772; assembly: GCF_900141815.1. Lineage (NCBI taxonomy): Bacteria > Pseudomonadati > Verrucomicrobiota > Verrucomicrobiia > Verrucomicrobiales > Rubritaleaceae > Rubritalea > Rubritalea squalenifaciens. Next base: position 228,128 of record NZ_FQYR01000005.1, on the reverse strand, counting down.
CCAGGGCCTCAAGGCGAGCAACGGAGCTGTCGGCGTGGGTAAGGGCACCACCAGTGCGATGGTGCTCTCCTCTCTGGCCATCCTAATCTTCAACTTCTTCCTGACGATGCTGCTGAACATCATGTTCCCGCTCGGCTTCGCCAAATAATCAACTTTTGGCCTGCTCTACGATGTTTCTCACGGTGGCTTCATCGGTCACCTTGATCACATACTCGCGCCCCTCGGACGCCGCCCCCATGGAACAGCCGTCATTGCGTACTTCCATTTTGCTGAAAATCTCTTGGCTGGCAGTCGTATGCACTTCCATCACACCCGTTTTTTTCACCAAGGCCGCCACATCTCCTTTGGAGACACCGCCACCCGGCATGATGGAAATTCGCCCATCTGCTTGCTTCACCAAATCAGCAATCACTTCAGCTCCTGCATGAACATCAGCCTTCCCTCCTGAAGTCAGCACGCGGGTAATACCCAGATCAATCAGCTCCTCCAGAGCGATACTCAGATCCACAGTCATATCAAAGGCCCGGTGGAAAGTGACTTCCAAGCCCTGAGCTCGCTCCAGCATGAGCTTGGTAAACTCTTTATCGATCGTCGCATCCTTGTTAAGCGCACCAATCACGACCCCGTCGACTCCTAATGCACGCGCCGCCTCAATCTCCTCAAGGCAGACCTGTTTTTCATCCTCATCATAGAGGAAATCCCCTCCACGAGGACGGATGATCACCATGAGTCCCAGACCACACTTCTCCTTCACCTGCTTGATCATTCCGTATGAAGGAGTGGTTCCACCCTCCACCAGATTGGCACAAAGCTCCACCCGGTCGGCTCCTCCAGCCTGCGCAGCCAAGGCACTACCCACACTATCGATACATATCTCTACTTTCATGCGCGAGGCTTACCACAAGACATCATAGCCCCAAAGAAAAACCGTCGCCCAGTAAAGGACGACGGTCTGATACTATCGCACTAAGAACCTACCTTTGTGCTTTTCACTAACGCGGTACTACTCGCTCAGCTTTAACAGTTCTTCAACTAATTTTTTTGCGGCTGGACGTACTTTTTTCACCCCGTCCAGCTTGGCTTCCACACGGCCATCTATACCGATAATGTAAGAATCAAACCCCTCTTGACTATAAACCTTAGTTTGGGTTGCACCTAGGTCATCAAGCAACTGAAAGGAAGCCTTGGTTCGCTTGGCTGTCTTCTGAAGACCTTCCACCCCCTCCTTCTCCTCCCGGAAGACTGAAATCACCTCAGCATCCATCCCTTTGATGGTGTCATACTCGCGACGCAGCTCGACCAGCTGCTTTAGACAGAACGGTCACCAGTGACCTCTGCTGAAAACGAGAACAACTTTCTTTTTGCCTTTGTAGTCGCTTAACTTGACCACTTTACCGTCCTGATTTTTCAACTCAAAGTCAGGTGCTACTTCACCCACCTTCACTTCTCCAGCTTGAGAGGCTGCGCTCAACAAACTGAACAACCCAAGCATTAAGACCCTCTGCATCTGTTTCACTATCGTCTTCATATGCTGGTACGAGTCATGACCGCCAGCATGTATTCCCACTATCTCGGTCAGCTTCATGGTTGCAGCAGCACAAGCTTTAGCCCATGCTAAGCCCCGTCATGCCTTTGGTTAGAAAGTATCAACCAGCCATTACCCTCTGCCTGCTGCTTTTGATCAGCTGGGTGCTTTCAGCGACGACCCAGTCCACTTCAATCGCTGCGCTCTGGCCCGCATTTGTTGCACTGGCCACGATCATCGCATCACGCCAAGCGGTGGCAGGTCTCTTCGCCGGGGCTCTCTCTGGCTGCCTCTTCCTCACGCATGGAAACCTCGGACAATCCTTCATCAGCCTTACTGAGAGCCATTTCTTTGCCTCCATGCAGGGGAGCTGGAGAATCGGAGCCATTCTCTTCACGCTCGTATTGGGATCCTTCGCCATGGTACTGGAGAAAGGTGGCGGATTTGAATCACTGGCCCTCAGACTACTTGAGAAAAAATCAGGAAACCCCTCCCGCAAGCTAGAAGGCACTACCATGCTTATGGGGCTGCTTTGCTTCTTTGACGGCCTAGCCAACTCTCTTCTGCTAGGAAAAGTGACCCAGCCACTCGCAGACCGTGTAGGAGTACCGCGAGCCCGAATGGCCTATCTAGTCGATTCCACTTCCAGCTCAGTAGCCTGCGTCGCATTCATCTCCACCTGGATAGCCACCCAGCTTTCACTCATCCAGCAATCCACCGAGGGGACCGCTGTCACAGAATCCGCATACACACTGTTTTTCCAATCTATCCCGGCGAACTACTACTGCACCTTCACACTAATTTTGTTAGCCTTGGTCATTTGGAGGCAATGGAATATCGGCCCGATGAAAAATGCTGCCGCTAATGAGCCAGCCACTTCCCATCAAAGCTCACAAACTGGTTCAAGTATCCACACCGCAATCATTCCCATTATTGTATTAGCCTGTGCGATACTCTCATTGTTCTACCTTTGGGAGACCTCTCCTCTGTTCCCCGTTACCGCGGACAAACTCACCACAGCCTTCAGCAGCAATGCCGCCCCTTACGCCCTGACACTGGGCAGCGTCATCGGACTTGCAGCAGCTTGCATCCTCTTTCCTAACAAGAGCAAAATCGAGCTACCCTCGATCGTCTCCCAAGGGGCCTCCAGCATGCTTTCTCCTCTACTCATCCTCATCATGGCCTGGACATTCGGCAGTGTGATGAAAGAGCTTGGTACAGCCCAGTGGTTAGCAGACACGATAGGCTCCACCTTTTCGGTCCAGTATTTCCCGGCAGCCATATTTATCACTGGCGCACTGGTGAGTTTCACCACCGGGAGTTCATGGGGCACCATGGCACTGCTCATGCCCATCGCTATTCCGGCCTACCTAACCCTGACGCCTGAAAGCTATCCACTGCTACCAGCAGTCATTGGCGCCGTCTTCAGCGGTGCTGTCTTTGGTGACCACTGTAGCCCATTTAGTGACACCACCATTGTAAGCTCCTTTGCTTGCGGGGTCAGTCCACGTGAGCACGTACTTACGCAGCTACCATACGCTCTGATCGCAGCTGGCACCGCTCTCGCTCTTGGATACACAGGAATCGCCATCGGATTCTCATCCTATACAGCCCTCTTAGCTGGTGCCGCATTTCTTATTATTTTAGTGAATTTCTGCTCCAAGAAGCGCTCGTCATAAACCAGAGAACCAAATAAACTAGAAGTACCCAGGGGGTCAGGCTCAGAGCCTCATCGAAGGCCCCCATATCACCTAAATCTCCAGCAGTCTGTTTCATTCTCACGGCAAACAAAGCCGAGAAAACTCCATAGCCCAGATTGAGGGTCAGATTGTTTACACTGAGGATCGATGCACGCATCTCGCTCGGAGCTTCCTTATTGATGTAGCGGCTCATCAGGAAACCCACGTGCACCAGTGAAATCATCACGACAAAGCAAGGGAGGACACCCCACCACGAATGAGCTACCGATGCACCTAACAAGCCCAATACTGCAATCGCACCAGCCATAAGCATATTCGTTCGTGGCGAATAAAGCTTCACCAGAGGTCTGACATACATGGGCACAACCCACCCCCCTACAGACATCAATGCCCCAATGAAACCATAACTATACTCAGGTAGTGAGATGCTCCGGTAATACTCACTGAGTAAAGTCACGAAGGTTCTGGAAACCGCGTCGATCATTAAGGCTGCAGCAATCAGCCCAGCGATCCATCTGGCTCTCAAGACCCATTTACCAGCATCCAAGATCCCTTCACTGATATCCCCCACCCGGGCTCTGGCCCCCGGAGGACGCTTGCGGATTCCTAGATCAACCAGTCTACAGGCCAAGACGAAACAAATACACGCGGTCACAAAGCACAGGATCACCGGCATTTTGAGACTAATCACGGCAGGATAATCACCAAAGACTTTAATCATCATCGCATGGTCGAACACCAAAGCTCCAACGGGCATGGCCACCAGCATACCCGCCGATCGCCAGCGCATCGCCGAGACTAACACCCGGTCCCATTTTTCCTCAACCTCTTCACCAGTCTCTTCCGCCATACTCAGGGAGTCATAAGCCAAGGCCTCATCTGCACCACTCGCAGCAGCCTCAGCCAAGCCACTGAGAAAGCGGTTCAGGGCACAAACGCCAAACAACACCCAGCCACCATTCTGAGGAGCCACGATCAGCAAGGCCATTTCAATCATCATGCTCGCCGCCGCAAACAGCACCAGCTTGCGTCTACCCACCAAATCAGCCAGCACCCCACTGGGCACCTCAAACAGAACAATCGTGATCGCCCAAATAGCATTCAGCCAGAGAAACTGTCCCACACTCAATCCAAGATCAGTAAAGAAAATCGCGAATATAGGATAGTAAAACCGGGCGTTAAACAACACCCGGAACCAGACAAAAATCTTCACATTGCGCAGCAGTGACTCTCTATCAGGTTGGTGATCCATGCACGCATACTATCGCATAGCCTGACATAATGTTATAGACCTAAAAATAAACGGCACCAAGTTTCCTTGGTGCCGCTCGTCACAATGCGCGTCTTTTGACTCTCTACAGAACTTAATTTTCAACCTTCATCAGACGAATATTCTTAAATTGAATCGTACCCCCCATGAACCCAAACAAGAACTTGAGCTGAGGAGGGTTGCCCTCATCAAAAGATTTAGTCGTAAACCTCGCCTTATACTCGCCCCATTCTTTACCAAGCACGAAATTCTTACGGAATCCATAGTGGCCTTTACCGAAATCCTTGCTGCGCGACAGCATCCCTACCAAAGTTGAATTATTCGTCGAAGCCATGGCTTCGAACTTCAATAGATAGGTTTCGCCACTTTTTAGAGCTTCCAAGGGTTGCACCATCTGTCTGTTGGAATACTTTTCCGAGGGCTCCGTTACTTTAATCGTGAGCACCCCGTCACTCACAGAATACTCTGGCTTTGAGACCTCATTGATCGAGAAAATCTTCCAGGGGGATATCCCCTTTTTCTTAAAGTCACCATTAACGATGTAGTTCAATTTTGCCGTCTCTTGATTCTCCTTGGCACACACACCAAGAGGCAAGAGCGACAAGCCTACTGCTATTAACCTCAGATAGTTTTTCATAATTTGTGATAGAGTTTTAGATTACACAGATCAGATAGAATACTCGATTTCTACTGATGCGTCACTTCAATATAAGGAGCAACCCCCCCTTCTTTGGTGTCGATATTTCCAGCAGTGTTTCCCAATTCATTGATCGCAATGGAATAGGTACCATTGCCGGAAATGTATGTTGTGATATCGATGCTGAACCATGCGCCTGCGGTCGCGTTCCCTGTCTCTATAGGATCCCCTACGGCAGGTTTTTGGTTCCAGACGACATCGGCTTCAGTCCAGTTGTTATTTTCTACAGCTAATGCCTCCACCTGATCTGTTTCAGAAGAGCTGTGCAGATAGAGCTTCACGCTCTGCACCGTCCCGACATTTTCCACGGTAAACTTTAAGTATCCTAGACGCTCAAAGTTTGAGGCATCGAGTTGGCGCAACTGCATGGTATTAGCGCTACCAAAGTTGGTAAATTCATCAGCCTCTTTAACGTAGGCATCGTCTGTTGCTTCGAAGGTACTCACTGTAGAGGCATTCGTACCTACCGTTACTTGAAGAGTAGCAGTAGCAGCAGCTCCAAACTCATCGACCACTCTCACCATAAAGTAGGCCGCCCCCTCGTCAGATGCAGACGGAGTTCCAGACAAAGAGCCATCACTCCCTACTAGCAACCAATCAGGTCCTGAAATCTTGGAGAAAGTAAATGTACCTCCTGCAATGGGATCAAAGACATCACTGGCCAAGCTACCGGTGTAAGCAGCGCCCACAGCTGCATCGGTTTTCACCAACGGGTCCTCACTCCAAGCTGGAGGTACATTTTCCCCGAAAGATACTTTGAAAAACTCGCTTCCATTACCTCCTGTTACTTCGACAGAGTTGATTCCAATCTCATCCGTCGCCGTGGAGTACTCACTCCAGTCTCCAGAAGGATTCACACTAGAAAATAAACGGTAGGATACTCCGAATGCGCCTGGCCATTTGAGTCCGAGATCATCACCAACCAGCTGCTCGATCGTCACAAAAGGCATGTCAGCATCACCGCCCGTGGCAATAGAGGAGGAATTCGTCAAACGCTCCGCGTCCACCGAACTTACTTCCACTCTCATAGATCGTGAGAGCTGATAGACAATCGCGGCATAGTCAGGGTCATCAGCCACGTTTGTGGTCTCAAGTGGATCGGCCTCGTAATCATAGAGATCTCGCTCAATGACTTGATTACTTCCATTCACCCACTCCACATAGCGGAACCTCTTCGTGCGATAGGCATAGCCATGACTTCCGTTGGTTTTAAAGACTGTGATAGCCCCCTGGTTCACGGAAACCTCTGGATCTTTCAATACAGGCACAAGACTACGACCAGCAAGTGGACGACCTGTCGTGACCGTATCACTAATGGGCTGGCTAGGAATCGGCAGCTCAGCCAACTCACACAAGGTAGGATAAATATCCAAAGTGCTCACCGGAGACTTGGTCTTTGAACCAGTCGTATGGATCCTTGGGTCGTAGATGATCAAAGGGCAGGATGTAGAACGCTCCATGTTCGTGTGCTTCGCCCACTTTCCGTGGTCACCCAAGTGGAAACCATGGTCACCCCATAAGACTACGACCGTCGTCTCTGAAAGCTTCTTTCCTGGTTGCAGAGGATCATCAGTGGCTTCCAGGTCATCCATCAACTGGCCAACCAGATTATCAACAAAGGAGACACAGGCATAATAACCATGTAATAGATCTTTTTGCTGATCAGTAGTGGGTAGCCCGCTTATATCAAAGGGTTCGTAGCCAAGAATCTCATTATTGTTAGTCAGCGTAAGATCCGTCTTCTCACTGGAATTGAGAGGCAAGGCGGTAAAAGTAGCGAGCGGCATATTCTCACGATTGTAGAGATCCCAGTAAGTCTTTGGCGCCACAAAGGGAAGGTGCGGTTTCTTGAAACCCACCGCCAAAAAGAAAGGTTTGCTTCCTCCGGCCATCGTAGCAAGCAGCGTTCTGCCATCAGTGAGTATCTTATGGTCCGTGTAGTCGGAATCTGGCAGATCAGAGTTATCTACCGCAGGCTTGCCTGCCGGATCATAGCCCGAGCTATACTTCGAATACGCGATCGACCAGGATGGGACATCATCGGTATTACTACCATTCTCAGTCGGACTATTCGCATCCACAATAGTTCCCACAGTACGCGGGTCATGAAACTTCCCCACTGCTGCTGTTTCATAACCATGGTTGCGGAAATGCTGTGGCAGGGTAATCACATCCGGTAGTTGTGCTCTAATCGGGCGAAAACCCATCACCCCCGTGGCCTCAGGCATCAGACCTGTAGAGAGAGAGGCTCTGGAGGGCCCACATACCGCCCAGGTACAGTGATGATTTAAGAAGGTAGTGCCCTTGTTCGCCAGTGCATCAATCTCTGGGCTGACTGCAGTCGTATCGCCGTAACAGCCAAGTGTTGGCACAAGATCATCGACACAAATAAAGAGAACATTAGGCTTCTCAGCAGCTATTGCTGCAGACGTAAAAAGCAGAGGAACCAGGCATGCGACCGTAGCCTTGAATTTCCCTTTGATAGTGAGGTTTTGTGATAGCATGGTTTTTAATGGTGGTTTTGCAAACTAAGACCACCACTCCATCTTCACAACCCGTCTCCACAGTGAAAAATCTCACCATTCAATTGCAAATGCGCCTCATCCATTCCGCGAATACCATTCATAGTCTCTCCACCTTCACCGCACAGTACTTGTAACTTGGCTGCCGAGAATAGGGATCAAACGATGCGTAAGTGAGCTTGTTTGCCTTGGCATAGTGCATCGGCATAAACAGCTGTCCGGGCTGTACGGTAGGGGTTACATAGGCGGAGGCCTCCACTCTTGCACGACGGGATGAAATCAGAACATTCTCCTCCCCCTCAATCCCCAGCTTGGCGGCATCTTCGGGATGGATCTCCACGTAGATATTCTGCGGATAAAGCTTTCTCAGTACAGCAGACTTCTTCGTTCGGGTCTGGGTGTGCCACTGGGCTGAACTTCCACGACCAGTAAGGAGAATATGCGGAAACTTCTCATCCGTCTGCTCAGCAACCTCGACTGGATCAGAGAAGATGAACTTCGCTTTTCCATTTTGATGATAGAACTTTCCGTCATCAAACAGCCTTCTCTGATTATCCAATTTCAACATGGATACATCCTCTTTCCTGCAAGGCCATTGGATGCCACCCAACTCATCGAGCAGCTGATAGCCCTCGATACCAGAAATATCACAAGGTTGCCCCTGACTAAGCTTTGTGAGGATACGGAAAACTTCCTCAGGACTCGACCACTGAGAGAACAATTCCCCGCATCCCCAATGATGCGCAATAAGCCTAAAGATACTAAAATCAGAAAGTGCCTCTCCAGGCGCTTTCGAAACTTTCTTCACCAGTCCAATCCTGCGCTCCGAGTTGATGAACACGCCGTCCTTCTCAGCCCAGGCCGCGACAGGCAATATCAGATCCGCACACTCTGCAGTCTCGGTAGTGGTATACATGTCCTGAACAACCAGGAACTCCAGTTTCTCCATGGCCTCGCGGTACTTGTCCTGATGGATCCAGGAATGCGCGCCATTGGTCGCTATCACCCACAGTCCCTTGATCTTACCCTCGTGAATACCCTCAATGATCTGATCATAGGCCCAGCCCGTCTCTTCAGGTATAAGAGCCTCATCCATTCCCAACACAGCAGCCACCTTGGCTCGGTGCTCTGGATTCGAAAATTCATGACCACCTAACAGATTTGTTGTATTACTGAAAAGGCGCGACCCCATAGCATTACACTGACCAGTAATCGAGTTTGCTCCGGTACCCGGGCGACCAATATTCCCAGTGATCAATGCCAAGTTGATAATCGCCTGTGAGGTTCGCACTGCTTCATGACCCTGATTGACTCCCATCGTCCACCAAAAGGAAACGCGTTTCCCCTGACCTATGGTATCTACCAACTTTTCTATTTCGGTGAGAGCAACTCCACTGACAAGGCACACCTCTTCCAGGCTAAACTTGCTCAGATGTGCGCGGAAGGCATCATAGCCTTCGGTATGCTTGGATATAAATTCTGGATCCACATAGCCTTTCTCGATTAATAATTTCGCGATGCCATAGAAGAACAGCAGATCAGACTTCGGCATAATGGGATAGTGCTGGGTTGCCGCCACAGCGGTTTCCGTCTTTCGAGGATCGATCACGACAATCTCCGGCTGATGTGGATTTCTCTCTATCCGCTGCCACATGATGGGATGGGCGATACACAGATTGGAACCGATCAGCACAATGACATCAGATTCCTCGAAATCTTGATAAGTATAGGGAGGAGCATCGAATCCAAAGCTCTGCTTGTAAGAAACCACAGCCGTTGCCATGCACTGGCGGGTATTACCGTCTCCATGCTTCATCCCCATACCAAACTTGGCGAGCGCCCCGAGAAAGGCCATCTCTTCCGCCACAATCTGCCCCGTGCTCAGAAAAGCGACCGACTCATTACCGTGCTTTTTCTGGATGGCTTTGAACTTATTACAGAACAAATTCATCGCCTCCTGCCAGGTTGTCTTTCTCAGCACACCTCCACGCTGATCCCGAATCATTGGACTAGTCGCACGATCATCTGCCTGCAATGGCGTCAACGCCTCCCAGCCCTTCGGGCATGCCATGCCAATGTTCACCGGATACTCCGTATCAGGCGTCAGGCTAACAGCTTCGCCATTCTTTAAATGGATGTTCAGTCCGCAGCCCGTAGAGCAAAAGCCGCAGACCATGCTCGTGGTGGCATCTGGAATCAGGTCTTTTGGGGTCTGGCCCAGACCAAACTTCCCTGGTGAGCGCACCAGTCTGTCCGTCTTCGCACCCTCCCACTGCCTCAGCGGCGGGATCAGTTCTTTTAGGGACTTGCGCTTATCTGCCATCGGTTCAGAGTACAAGAGTTGAGTTTAGTGAGCACGATTGATTTCGCCCGGCATCTTCAGGGTGACTACCGCCTGGAAAAATAGCCTACGCTCCAGCCATTCGCCTACCAGCAATAACATGAAGGCGGTCACTCCAAATGCTCCAGAATAGAGCGGAGACATCGACGCAACCACTCCCACACTAATCGCGGCCACGAGCGCACACCAGCGCAGGGTCAACAGAGTCTTCAGTGGCTTCAGCTGAAGCAAAGCACTTTTCTTCGCATAGCTCCATTCCTTCTGCCAAGCTGGAGCCAGCAGCCTGAGTTCTGCTCCCAGTTTAAGAGCCAAAGACAAGATAAACCCGGTGACAGCAAAAGCTCCTGCTGAGCCTATCACTATCAGTTCCACAGCGAAGAGGCCACCAAAGCCACCTACTAATAGAGTGCCACCAAATCGTGAGAGCGTTTTCCACATCACCCAGAAATCACGCTTTGTATCCACATAGACCATGACGGAGCAAAGGACACTCGCCAGACCTAACAAAACCGTCATCCCAGCACTGGAAACTCCAGCCCATTCGGGCAAAGCAAACGGAACCCACTTACCGATGTTGGGCCAAGCCGAGCAAACAGTCGCCAGCATCAAGGCTGGCATCCACACGCCAAACATCACCACCTCCCGACTCAGCCAGGATGTCTTAAGACCAAGGAAGGACCGCCAAGCTCCCAGCGGACTCCCCAAGTGGAGAAAACTCGCCACCAGACCAACTTTTCCCAGCACCACGGCAGCAATCAGTAGCAGCATATGAATCCCTGCAAACTGCTCTGGAGCAAGAAAACGTCCCATGAGATCTACCAAGGAAAGTCCCACAGCCACTTGGGTTAGCATGAGCATCCATACCAGAGGTGTGTGCGCGTGCGCTGGCTGCAGGTCATGTTCGTCGCTTGCCTTCATGCGCTCGTTCAACACGCGACGACGGCTAATAAATTTTGTAGATGGCAGCGTGTAGTCAGAGCGGTAAGCCCCCGGAATCATACTTCTCCCACCTTGGGCGCCTTCACGGATCTCACCTAATTCCACCAAGCGGATCTTGATCGCGCCGTTTGGACAAGACTGCACACAGGCAGGAGCTTCTCCCTCTTCCAGCCGGTCATGGCACATGTCGCACTTCCTGACGATCCCCAGAGACTTGTCGTACTTCGGCACATCATAAGGGCACTTTAGTGAGCAATACTGGCAACCAATACATTGGTCGTCCAGATGGCGGACGATGCCGTTATCCTCCTTTTCATAGGCACCCACGGGACAGCCACTCAAACAACCCGGATCAGCACAGTGATGACAAGCTGAGGTGACTGTTTGTTTCACTGGTGTACCGTCAATCATCCCTGTAATCGACCCGACATCCCGCCAACTTTCGTTGTCGTGAAGACCGTTCATACTATGGCAGGCCACCACGCAAGCCTTGCAGCCTGTACACTTGTCCAGATCCACCTCAAAGGCATACTGCTCACCTGTGGATGGTTTACGGATGGGAATCAGGTCCTCATAGTGTGGCTGCTGAAGATGCCCAACGGTCTGTTCATGCTTTTGGCTGAAACGCTCCACTGCACTCAACTCCTGCTGCTCCCTCAAAAGCTGATCAATCAGATTCACCTGCTCTACACCCCGACCGACTAACGCAGCATTTTCCGCGTTAGCTGACCTCTTCTCAAGAGTGTTGGTAGGAGCCATTCACCTTCCACTCAGCACACAGCGTGCCAGCACACACTCCCACCATGAACACCTCACATAATCTCTATGATCTCGGGTCATCAAAAATCCCCAAGAACCATTAGAATAACTACCAGAACAAACAGCAGAGCTGAGATAAGTTTCCAGAACTTTACAGGATCTCGCTCCATCATGGGAAGGTGCCTCGACTCCATAAATTCAGGATTAGGGTGGCCCATATCGTGCATCCATTCGCTCATACTTGGATAGCGACTGGATGGAGAAACCCTAAGCGCCTTCTTCAGCGCCCCATCCATCCAGACAGGCACCATCGCCTGGTAACGGTACGAAGGGATGTACTCCAGCGCATGAAAATCACGCAAACTATCCGCCTTCTCCCATTTATCCCCATAGGGGCATTTCCCTCCGGTGAGCAGATGGTAAGCAATCATCGCGATGGAAAACTGATCCGCACGTGTATTCGCCTTTTCCGAGTCTGGCATCCGATACTCAGGCGCGGAGAAATCCAATGTCCCCAGCACTTCCTCATCCTTATCTGATGGAGATTCCTTCAGACCGGCCACAGAGCAGGAACCATAATCAATCACGCATACCTTACCCTGATCACTGATGATGACATTCTCCAGTTTGAGATCTTGGTGGAGCGTTTCTTTCCGGTGGAGGGCTCGTACTGCATCAACAATCTGCTTCACAATCCCCACCACCTCTTCCACTGCCGGTTTTCCTTTCTTCTCTTCAAGCCATTGCGCGAGATTCTTGCCATCCAGAGACTCCATCAAGTAGTACAAGAATGTCGGCTTGCGGTCACGCTGCACAACTTGCACAAGGTTTTTGTGAGACACCCGCTTGCCAATCCATTCTTCTGCCACGAAACGAGCAATATAGTCCTTGTCGTCGCGATAGTTTGGTGATGGCGTTTTCATCACCAGCTCCCTGCCATTCTCTAAGTCGGTCACCCGATAGAGCTGACTGCGAGTACTCTCCACCAGGATCTCTTCCACCTCCAGACCATCCAGTTTCATCCCCGGATCTAACAAAGGAGGAAATGGGCGCTCCCCCAAAATACGAGCCGCCTCTTCCATGTCACTCTCAGGCAGTTCATCTACCCGGAGCAGCAGACTCGTCACATTATCATCACTCCCTGCCGCTAGCGCTCTCTCCGTGAGCTCTGCGGCCGTATGCTCCAAGCCCTTACTCGACAGTAAAACCTCACTGATCAAGTCATCTGTCATCCAATCATGGACACCATCCGAACAGAGCAGGAAGCAATCACCCACCTCTAGAACCACCTCCTTGTAGTCTACTTGGAGGCTGAGATTCAAGCCCATGGCTCGGTTCAAGTAGCTTGTCTGCCGTGAAACGACTGAGCGATGGTCACGTGTGAGCTGCTCCATAACTCCATCGCGCATGCGATAGACACGGGTATCTCCTATATGAAAAATAAATGCCGTGCGCGATCTCAGCACCATCGCACTGAGTGTAGAGACATAACCCTTCTCGTCACTCAACCCTTCGGCATGTCCCTGTCCGTAGAGCCAACGGTTCAAACCATCCATGACTCGCTGGGCGGATGTCTTGACCGTCCAGCTATCCGGCGTACTAAAATAATCCGAGAGAAATCCCTGCACACAGGTCTCCGAGGCCACCTTGCTGCCACTGGCCGCTCCAACTCCATCCGCCACCACCGCAGCCACCCCTTTAGTGCACAAATCTTCCCCCGCACCGATTCTCACACCGGTGCAATCCTCATTCTGGTCTTTAGTACCAGCAAGACAAGACTGCCCCACCGTGACCCGGAGTCTCGATGAGGCAGTGTTAGAAGGATTCATGACAGCAATCCTTTCATAGTTTCACCCATCTCACAAACCTGTGAGAAAGCATTTTTTGAATTAAGCCACCTCAATCATTTCCACTGACCCGTCAGGAAGAACCTCGGCAGTGTGTCCAGCAGGCTCCTCCAGGAACATGGTAGCCACGAATCCAAGTACACTGGAGCAGGCAATGATGAGGAAGAATGTTGGAGCGCTCACAAAAGAGAAGATAGTCAGGAAGACGACTGCCCCCACATTTCCATAGGCTCCAGCCATGCCAGCAATCTGACCGGTCATGCGCCGCTGCACCAAAGGCACGATGGCGAACACGGCTCCCTCACCTGACTGCACAAAGAAGGAGCAAGCCATGGTCACTAGCACAGCCAGCGGAAGAGCCCAGGTACCGTCTATCTGGCTCATCATGAAGTACCCAGTTGCCAGACCAACCATGAAGATCAGCATGCTCTTACGGCGGCCAAACTTGTCGGAAATCAGCCCCCCAGCTGGACGGGCCAACAAATTCATGAAGGCAAATCCAGAGGCCAGCATACCAGCCTTCACCGCATCCAGTCCGAAAGTCTCCATGAAAAACATCGGTAGCATGGATACCACGGCGAGCTCTGAGCCGAAGGTGACGAAGTAGTTCACATCAAGAATCGCCACCTGCTTGAATTTGAAGCGGAACATTTCCTCCACTCCCCCATTCTTCAGCATGTCTTTGTTGACGCGGTAAATCTGGGAAACCTGAAAGACGAAGAGAGCAACCAAAGATCCGTAGATGATATTCACTGCAGATTGTCCAAGTAGAGCCACTCCCGATGGGGAAAGTTTCCAAGCCAAAACGGCCAAGGCAGCGTACATTGGTACGGTCATGATCAGCAGGAAGTAGAAATCACGCGGGGTACTCACCTCCATACCACCACTTTTCTTCGGTTTAAAATAGGTGGAGCCCTTCGGGGTATCGCGAGCCACCATGTAGTAGTAGATACCATAGAGGGTTGCGATAACCGCTGTAGTGTAGAGTGCGTAGCGCCAGCCGTTATCTCCACCGTAAAGCAAAGCCAGGGAAGGTAAGCTCAGGGCCGCAGCCGCAGAACCAAAGTTTCCCCAGCCTCCATAAATCCCCTCGGCAAGTCCAACCTGACGTGCCGGAAACCATTCACCTACCATGCGAATACCAATCACAAAACCGGCTCCCACAAAGCCCATGGCAAATCGGGCAATGGCCAGTTGCTCGTAGCTTTGCGCCGAGGCAAACCAGGCACAGAGTACACCAGAAATCACCAAGAGTGAACTGTAGGTCTTCCGCGGCCCCAGCTTGTCCACGAGCATGCCTATCACCACACGAGCAGGAATCGTCAGTGCCACGTTAAGGATCAGAAGGGCCTTCCACTGGGCTTTGGTGAGATTGAATGTCTCGCTAATCGCTTTCGCCATCGGGGCGTGATTAAACCACACCACAAAGGTAATAAAGAAGGCTACCCAGGTGATATGCAATGTGCGTATATTGGGCTCCTTCACGTTGAGGAGGTTGAGTTTAGGATTGTTCATTTCACCACCCCTCTCAGCACCACACATGCCAACCTGGCACACCACACCCCTCATGACGCTCATTTCAACTATGAGTCCCGCTAATACCACCGTCAAAGCCCTGTGCCGCCTTGCATCCTGAGTCCAGCAGGAGCTGAAACCTTTTCTCCGTAATATGAATAAACGTGGT
The DNA here is from genome assembly GCF_900141815.1 of Rubritalea squalenifaciens DSM 18772. Taxonomy (NCBI): domain Bacteria; kingdom Pseudomonadati; phylum Verrucomicrobiota; class Verrucomicrobiia; order Verrucomicrobiales; family Rubritaleaceae; genus Rubritalea; species Rubritalea squalenifaciens. The sequence continues at coordinate 212,844 of NZ_FQYR01000005.1, read as the reverse complement.
ACGCCAACTGCTTCTTGATTCATATCTACCTATACAAACTTCCAGCCACAGCTTCTCTCTACCTGTACACGACAAGATAGTTCCATGAATTTACCTGAAATCAGACAGCTGAAAATTTTCATCGCTCTGGAGGAAACCCGCTCATTCACGACGGCAGCCAAGCGCTGTTTCATCACCCAGTCTGCTGTCAGCCACTCACTCAAGAGCCTAGAGAAACAACTCGGCAGCCCGCTCATCGAACGCATGGGCAAACGAGTGATCCTCACGCCCTATGGCGAAGTCTTTCTACATCACGCTAAGAGAGTCATCCGAGAACTGGAAGAATGCCTCACCAAGCTCGATACCCTCAAGCGCTGGGGTTATTCCTCGTTACGCATCGGTGCGCCGGATTCCATTTGCCAGCATGTTCTTCCTCAAGTGATCAAAGACTTCAGGGAAAAGTATCCGAAGTGTGAAGTCTCTATCCATCTTGGCGACACGGCTGAGGTCCAGCGCATGATCAAGAATGGAGAAATGGATCTAGCATTTGGCATCCATCTCGCCCCGAACGATCCTCAATTTACCTTTACGCCACTGGCAGCCGACACCCTTTGCTTCATCACAGCGCCAGACCACCCATGGACAAAGTTGGACCCAACGGAGAAAAAAGACCTCTCGAAAGTTCGTCTCATCTCCTACTCCGCAAGCAGCGAGACACAACGCCTCATTACCCGCCACTTCAGTGAACACGTCGTTCAACACTTCCAGCCAATGGCTCTTGGCAATATGGAGGCCATCAAAGAAATGACCAAGCAAGGTCTCGGCGTTGGCATCATCCCTCGCTGGGTGGTTAAAAAAGAGCTCGAGGATGGTAGCCTGATCGAGCACGCTATTTCGTCTCCGCCGCCTCAACGCCAGTGGGGCGTCTTCTCCGGAGGGAATAAAACATTCTCCCTCGCCGAGGAAGAGTTCATCGACTTCTGCAGAGAACACCTTACTGCCACTGTTGAGGCCTAGGCTGACATTGGCATGACTAGATTTCATAATGATCATGCAATGCATGCGAACGCAGTGGCATATCCTCTGCTGATGCACTAGCATGACCAACCTGAACTATAAGCCTCTCCTCCTCAGCCTACTGGGTACCAGCTCCTGCTTTGCTGGCACAGCTGAAGACCCAGTAACTAGTGAGAACCACGACTGGTTCACCTTCTCTCTGGAAGCCCGTGCCCGCATCGAACAACGGAATCAACAAGGTCTCGACAACTCCTACGCTGGGACATTGCGTCTACGCCCGGGTATACAACTAGGCCGAGACATTGGGCTTGCGGCCTTCGTGCAGTCCGAGCACACACTCGCCTTTATCGAGGACTATCAAGTTGGCACCCCCCAGTCAGCCCTGTTTGACCCCTATGTCCCGGGAAACACTCCCATTGGTGACCCTGAGAACCACGAACTGAACCAGCTCTACCTCCAGTATAAGACAGAGGATTACCTGATTCGCGCAGGTCGCCAGCGTATTATTTTCGACAACGCCGCATTTATCGGCAACGTAGGATGGCGCCAGAATGAGCAGAGCTTCGACGCAGCATTCGCAAGCTATTCCCTCGATTCACTGGAGTTCAAATACGCCTACCTGAATCGGGTTAACCGCATCTTCGGCCTCGATGGCAAAGGTGCTGTCGAAGCTCTTGAGGGAGACGCTCACCTCTTCAATGGCAGCTACAAATTGGGGGAACATTCACTGCATGGATACGTCTACCTGATGGATTTCTCTGAAAGGCAATTTGCCAGAGCCAGCAGCAACACATTCGGATCATTTACTGACCTAAAGTTTAAACACGGCAGTTACCACGCAGAGTTTGCTTACCAGACGGAAGCAGGTTCACAGGAGGATTTCACAGCCCTTTACGGCCACCTAAATTTCAAAAAGAAAATTTCCAGCCTCACTATCACCGCAGGCACCGAGCACCTAACAGAGGACTTCGTCACGCCGCTTGCCACCGTACACGCCTTCAATGGCTTTGCGGATGTCTTCATCAATGACCGTCTGGGCCTCACCTCAGGGCCAAGCCAATGGGATGGCCTCACTGACCTCTACCTGGGAGTATCCACAAAAGCTCCTGGTGACATTGCTGTCTCCACCACTGCCCATGCATTCTATGATGACTCTCTCGACCAGTTCTATGGCTGGGAGCTTGATGCTGTTGCTGCCAAGAAACTTTGCGACTCTACTAAACTGGTCGCCAAGTGGGCCTATTTCTTTGGCGATGATTCTGCTGATGGCAACTTCAGCAATGACGTGTCTCAGTTCTCTATCCAGCTAGACTATTCATTCTAAATACAAATATCTCAGCCCGCTTCTACTGGCGGGCTTTTGCACTCCATGCCGCTCAATCACAACCCAAGCGATGAAAATCATGAATCCCATTCATCAAGGAACTACTGAGATGGCACGGCGCATGCTCAACATCCACTGAACCAACGAAAGGAAAACGAGTTATGAGTGAAGCGAAAGAAAGAATCGTCGTCATTGGCAATGGCATGGTGGGCTACAAGTTCTGCGAACGTCTAATCAGCAAAGACACAAACAAGCGCTTCCAAATCGTCACCTTCTGCGAGGAGCCTCGTCCAGCTTATGACAGGGTCCATCTTTCCGAGTACTTTGCGGGCAAGACAGCAGAAGACCTCTCCATGGCCAAGCTGGAGTGGTATCAGCAAAACGAAATCGAACTCTATATCGGTGAGCAAGCCACGCACATCGACCGGGAAGGCAAGCGCGTCATCACAGCCACCGGCAAAGTAGTTACTTACGATAAACTCGTGCTCGCTACCGGCTCATCTGCTTTCGTTCCCCCTGTGCCAGGCATCGATAAGGAAGGCGTCTTTGTCTACCGAACGATCGAAGACCTCGATGCCATCAAGGCCTACGCTGAAAAAAGCAAGACCTGTGCAGTGATCGGGGGAGGACTACTCGGACTGGAAGCGGCCAAAGCTGCCCAGGATCTTGGTTTAAAAACGCACGTCGTCGAGTTTGCTCCTCGACTCATGCCACGCCAACTGGACAACGCAGGAGGCAATCTACTAAAGGACATCATTGAAGACCGCGGCATTGAGGTTCACCTTTCCAAAGCTACTAAGAACATCGCAGGTAAAGATCGGGTTCGCGAAATGGAGTTTGCCGACGATTCTTCTCTCGGCGTTGACATGATCATCGTCTCCGCCGGTATCCGCCCCAGAGACGAACTGGCGCGAGAAGCTGGACTCAAAGTGGGCGAGCGAGGCGGCATCGAGGTCGACTCCTACCTCCTCACAAGTGATCCTAATATCTTTGCTATCGGTGAATGCGCTCTCTACGGCGGCATGATTTATGGCCTAGTTGCACCAGGATACCAGATGGCAGATGCGGTCTCCGATCTCCTGACTGGAAAAGATGCCAGCTTTGAAGGTGCTGACATGTCCACCAAGCTCAAGCTTATCGGTACGGACGTTGCCTCCTTCGGAAGCATTGAAGCTCCAGAAGGCTCCGGTGCGCGTGATATCGTGATCAACGACCCACACGCCAAGCTATACAAGAAGCTCGTCATTTCTAACGACGGCAAAAAACTCCTCGGCGGTATTCTCGTAGGCGACGCCTCAGCCTATGGTTCCCTGTTGCAGATGTATCAGAACGAGATCGTGCTCCCGCCTGAGCCCATCCAACTCATTCTTCCAGCAAGTGATGGCGCCCCAGTCGGCATGGGGCCAACAGACCTTCCTGACTCAGCCCAAATCTGCTCCTGTGAGGCTGTCACCAAAGGTCAGATCTGCTCTGCTATAGAAGGGGGCTGTTCCTCTGTAGGAGAGCTGAAAGCTTGCACGAAAGCAGGCACAGGCTGTGGTGGCTGTGTCCCTCTGCTGACCGACCTTTTCAAAGCCAAAATGAAAGAGTCTGGCGTAGAAGTTTCTAACAATCTCTGCGAGCACTTCGCTCATTCCCGGACCGACCTTTACCAGATCGTCCGCGCTACAGGCATCACAACATTTGACGAACTGATCTCCAAGCATGGCAATGGCAAGCTTGGCTGTGAGACCTGCAAACCAGCAGTAGGATCCATACTAGCTTCCGTCCACAATGACCCCATACTCAATCATACACCTCTTCAGGACACCAACGATGCATTTCTTGCGAACATTCAGCAGGATGGAACCTACTCCATCATTCCCCGAATCCCGGGTGGTGAGATCACACCGGAGAAACTGATCGTCATTGGACAAGTCGCCCAGAAGTACAAGCTTTACATGAAGCTCACAGGTGGCCAGAGAATCGATCTGTTAGGGGCACGCGTACATCAGCTCCCACTCATCTGGAAAGAGCTGGTGGATGCTGGCTTTGAATCCGGCCACGCCTATGGCAAGGCGCTTCGCACAGTAAAGTCCTGTGTTGGCTCCACCTGGTGCCGATTTGGAGTTCAAGACTCCACAACCCTGGCCATCGATATCGAAAAACGCTACCGCGGCATACGCTCTCCTCACAAAATCAAGTCGGCGGTCTCCGGCTGTGCCCGTGAATGCGCCGAAGCCCGTTCGAAAGATTTCGGGATCATCGCAACCGAGAAAGGCTGGAACCTCTACGTCTGCGGTAACGGCGGCATGAACCCACGCCACGCTGACCTTTTCGCTACCGATATCGACCGTGAAACTTTGATCAAATACATAGACCGCTTCCTCATGTACTATATCAAGACGGCTGATAAACTTGAGCGCACGTCCACTTGGATGACCAAGCTCGAGGGTGGTCTCCAGCATTTGCAGGACGTCGTCATCCATGACTCACTGGGTATCGCAACGGAACTTGAATCCCAGATGCAGCACCTCATCAATACTTACGAGTGTGAATGGAAAAATGCCATCGATGACCCAGAGAAACTCAAACGCTTCAAGGCCTTCTCGAATACCGAAGACACAGACGAGACAGTCAAATTCGTAGACGTTCGCGGCCAGATCTGCCCTGCCCGTCTCAACGAGGCCACCGAACAAGAACCTGTTAACGCTTAATTCCAAACCATGACGACAAGCACATTGATTAAAGTTGGTAGTGTCGAAGACTTTCCTCTCCACCTAGGTACCTGCGTCAAGATTGGCGAACAACAGATCGCCATCTTCCGCCTGCCCACTCTACAGACCTGGTATGCGGTCCAGAACCTGAACCCGCAAAACCAGCGCATGGTGCTATCACGCGGCATCACCGGAGACGAAAATGGCACTCCATTTGTAGCCTGCCCGCTGCACAAACACCGCTATAACCTGGAATCAGGTGAATGCCTCTCAGATCCCTCCATTTCACTACAGACTTTTGTGGTGAAAGAAGAGGGCGGCCTCATTTATTTGGAAGCTTAAGCATCCTTTTATTCATACCACCAACCCTGAAAAAGCCCGCCAACTAGGCGGGCTTTTTTTTACCCCCATCAACACCAATATGACACAACGGGAAACCCAATCCTTGTAATACAGATTAAATACTCCAAGTATAGTTCCACAGCACAGACCTGTTTACACTCCACTCATGAAATCGCTATCACTCATTCTGAGCCTGTTTCTCGTTACTCCCACTCTCGAAGCCCAAGAGTGGGCTGGTTCCCCACATACATTGGAACAACTAGAAGCAGCACCAGTCTCACTCATTCCCCATCCCGTCTCAGTCTCGTGGGAAAATGGCCAGTCATTTGATCTACCAGCATCGCCAACTATCGCCTGCCATGTCTCCGCTCAGTCAGCTTCCATGGATTTACAGAAAGCTCTGAAAGCATTCGCAGTCAGCGCCAAGCCCTCTGTGAACTCAGATGCAGACTTCACCATCACAATCGATCCGAAGTCCGTCACCCAGCCTGAAGGCTACCAACTCAAGGTGACTTCAAGCTCATGCTCCATTATTGGCCATGATGCCGCAGGGGCATTCTATGCAGTACAAACACTCCGCCAGATGCTGCATAATCAGAATGGTAAGCTAAGTCTACCTGCATGTGAGGTGACCGATTACCCGGCCTTCAAGATCCGATCCTTCATGCATGATACTGGCCGTAACTTCCAGACAGTGGAATCACTCAAGGAACAATTAGATCGTTTTGCCCAATATAAGCTGAATCACTTTCACTGGCATCTCACAGACAATCCAGCCTGGCGCATTGAATGCAAATCCTACCCTCAGCTAAACGATCCTCAGTTCCGCAGACCGGGCAGGGATCCTGAGGCAACTTACAGCTACGATCAAATCTGTGACGTGATTGCCTACGCCAAGGAACGTCACATCACCATCATCCCTGAACTGGATATGCCTGGCCACTCAGAGTACTTCACCAAGGCCTTCGGTTTCAAAATGGGCACACCCGAGAGCCTTCCTATCCTTGAGAAGCTCATCGATGAGTGGTGCTTAGAGATTCCTGCAGAAGATTGCCCGCACCTTCACCTTGGCGCAGACGAAGTGCACATCAAGGATCCGAAAGGCTTCATCAAACGCATGACTGACCGAGTGCGCTCACATAAGCGTATCCCCATCCTCTGGAAACCAGGTCTCACTCCTGCGGACACATCCACCATTCTCCAGCCTTGGGGTGACAACGCCTACAAAGGTGACATGAAGGCCATTCCAAACCCAATCCTCGATTCAGGTGCTGGCTATTTGAACTCTGGAGACGCCCAATGGCTGCCTCAGAAATACTTCTTCTGGCAAGCTTGCGGAGTAGCCGCAGGATCAGAGCGAAACATCGGTGGTGAGCTCTGCATGTGGCCAGATGTTAGAGTCGATGATAAAAAGAATATCTTCAGGCACAGCCCGGTATGGCCGACTCTACTGGCTTTCTCGGAAAGTCTCTGGCTAGGAAGAAAGCAAGAGGCCAAACAGTTCATGAATACTACTCCCCTGCGTGGCACAAGCGCGTGGAACTACCTGCACGAATTCGAAAACCGTATGGCTGACCATCGGTCTAGATTCTTCGCAAACTCTCCCTTCCCATGGGTAAAACAAACCGCCATACAATGGCAAGTAGTCGGTCCTTTCCCACACGCCAAAGACACTCCGTGGGACCAGAGCTTTGCACCAGAGACACAACCTGAAGCTGAAAAATATGAGACCTCAGGCAAGACTCTCAACTGGAAACCGCTCGGAGGAACTACACCAGGCCTCCCCTACTGGCATTGCCCGGTTTCTAGCACCATGTACATGAAAACCTATTTCAAGGTAGATAGTGACCGCACGGTACACCTACGCATCGGATTTGACACTCCAGCACGCTCGCAGCGTAGGTCGAGTGGCATCCCTCCTCAAGGCAAGTGGGATAGCAACGGCGGAATGGTATGGATCAACGGCAAAGAGATTACACCTCCCAAGTGGAATGCTCCTAACACCCAACGCTACACCTACAAAACCTGGCACAAGCCACCGCAAGAAATCCCATTCACCGACGAGGAGTTCTACTGGACGACTGATCCAGTGAGCGCTGAACTCAAAAAAGGCAAAAACCTCATCCTCATCCGCGTTCCATACACCCACAAGTTCCAGTCCCTGAAAGCCACCTGCACACCTGTAAAACGCCATGGTTCACACTGGGTCATTGATGAATCTGTAGATATCTCAGATACTCCCTAATTCATCTTCCTCAGCATCTGTCACCGTCTCCCTCACCGCGTCCACTCTGGCACCTACCATGAGGGAGAAGCCTGTCATGTAAAACCAGAAAAGGAGTAGCACAATCGCCCCTAGTGAGCCGTAGGTCTTGTTAAAATTACTGAATGCCGCGGCGTACCAAGTGAGCCCGGCGGAGGCGATCATCCACATCATCGTCCCCGTAAATGTCCCCCAGCTGATCCACTTCCATTTCACGCTTCGCTGATAGGGTGCGAAACGGAAAATCACGGACATCCAGAGCATCATCACTCCTAGCAGTACCATCCACCTCATCACCGCGATCATAAACTTCGTCCCCCAGCCAGGATCTAGATAAGCAACGACTGCTGGCACCCCAACCAATAAACCTACCATCAAGGAGAAAAAGGCTATACCACAAATGGTAAGCACAATAGCAACCAAGCGTTTCTTAAAAAACTTGCGCCCATCTGGACGGTGAAAGACAACATTCATTGCAGTAATTATTGCCAACATCGCCTTGCTACCTCCGTATAATGCCAGTGCTATACCTACGAGTACACCCCATCCCGCAGCTTTGTTGTCACCCGTGATGCTCTTCAACTCTTTATTTAGAATAGACATCACATCTTCAGGTAACACTGTATGCATAGAGAGTATCTGGCGCTCGACATCCACTGGGTCAGCCACCAATCCATAAATGGCCATGATCGCCCCCAAGCCAGGAACCAAAGCCACCAATAGATAGAACGCCACACCAGCTGCTATGAAATTGACACGCTCATTCTTGAACTCATGCCACACCATGCGGCATGAGATCCAAGCGTCTTTAGCAATCTGATAGAAGCGGTGCATGTCTCTCTATTTACCCATAGCCACCTTAAAAAAGTCCAGCATGTGTGTCCAACTTCTCTCATCCGCCTGCGCATTGTAGGCAGCCCCTTTGCTAGGATCATCGCCCGCCATTTTCTGGGTAAATGAATGCACGGCACCACCATACTTGATGAGCTGCCAGTCTACCTGATGATCACGCATTTCTTTTTCAAAGGCAGCCAGATCCTCAGGCTTCACGAAGGGATCGTCAGCCCCGTGGCAAGCCAGCACCTTGCATTTAATATTTCCTCCATCCGCAGGCACAGGAGAATCCAAGCCACCGTGAAAACTAACCACTCCGGCAATGTTTGCCCCACTTCGGGCTAGCTCGATCACTCCCGTACCGCCGAAACAATAACCGATAGCGACCACCCTGCTAGCATCCACATTCGGCTGCTTGAGAGCCACCGTAAGCCCAGCGTTCAATCTCTGGCGATACAAGGCTCGATCCTCTTTATAAGAGCCTGCTTGTTTACCAGCTTCAGCTCGGTTTGCGGGGCGCACGCCCTTCCCGTAGATGTCTACAGCAAAGGCGACATAGCCTAACTTGGCTAACTGCTCTGCCCGGCTTTTCTCGTAATCCGTCAAACCCATCCACTGATGCACAATCACCACCAGAGGGACCTTGCCCTCTACTTTGTCCGGCACAGCCACATAGCCCTGCAACTCTGTATCACCATCCTTGTAGACGACATCCTCCCCAGCCTGCAAGAAACTGAAGCTTAGCAACAAGCTACCCAACAACACATGAACACGCTTAAACAAAAACATGCCGCACTCTATCACATTCTTCAAAGAAACCTCAAATCAAATCACATTGACCCTCAGCACTCACCACCCTAGAACTCTAGCATGAATCAAACTATGCCCTACAGCCCCAGCCCATACGGAACTCCAAGCGCAGACCCCGCTGCAACTCAGAATACGAGAGTGAGTGATCTGGCCATCGACATGCTTCGCCGCACCAAAGGCTGGGTAAAATTCCTCTCCATACTCGGCTTCATCGGTTCTGGCTTCATGATCCTGGGAGCCATCGGCATCTTTAGTATGGGAAACACCATCGGAGGTGGATTCGGTGTTGGCATCGGCGTGATCTATCTCGCCATGTCAGCCCTCTACATCTACCCATGTGTACTACTCTGGCAATATGGTTCTTCGATTAACAAGTTGATGCAATCGCGCGAGAGCATCGATCTGGAAACCGCCTTGGACAAACAAAGAGGTTTTTGGAAGTTTGTTAGTATCATGGCGATCATCATCATTTCGGTATATCTGATGATGATCTTGTTTTTTATTGGGCTTGGAGCTTCCGGCTTGGCGAGATAACCTTCGTTCCCATTCGTAAAAAAGCGCACCTTGTTGGAGGTGCGCTTTTTTCTTGGTAAGACTTCTTGAGGGAACAAGACTATTTCTGCTCCTTGCGCAGGAAGACCAGCTCATTACCCTTGGAATCTTTCGCACTGTATTTGTATCCAGCGGTCTTGAATTTTTTGAGACCGGCGACATCAGAAACACCTTCCCTGACAATAAAATCTGCCATCATTCCACGTGCTTTCTTGGCGTAGAATGAAATGATCTTATAGGTTCCGTTCTTCTCGTCCTTGAAGACAGGAGTGATCAACTCACCGATTAGCTCCTTCTTTTTGACGGAACTAAAGTATTCGTTAGAAGCAAGATTCACCACGAGGTCTGACCCGCTGGCTTTGAGATCTTTGTTCAGCATCTCAGTGATCTTGCTACCCCAGAACTCGTAAAGGTTCTTTCCTCTCTTGTTCTCCAGCTTGGTTCCCATTTCCAGACGATAGGCCTGCATGAGGTCCAGTGGACGCAATACACCATACAAGCCGGATAGAATGCGGATCTGTTTCTGTGCAGCAGCAAAGTCATCAGCACTCCAATCGCTCAACTCCATACCCTGATAAACATCACCTGTGAACGCGAGGATTGCCTGACGGGCGTTATCCTTGGAGAAATCCTTTTCCCAACTCGCATAGCGTTCAGCATTCAACTCGGCCAGTTTGTCAGAAATACTCATCAACTTACCGATCTGAGCCGGAGACAACTTGCGGAGTTGCAGTACCAGCTCCTCAGAATCATCCAGCAGACGTGGCTTGGTGGACTTCTTGGTCAGCAGTGGAGAATCGTAATCGAGAGACTTAGCTGGTGAGAGGAGAATGATCATGTGTCGACTCTAGAGGCGCTTTGAAAAATTTCAACCCTCCCTGCGTAGCAAGAAAGCAACTATCTCAGCTGGATGCCCATGGATTTGTTTAAGCACCGTTATATACATTTCATGTCTCCTGTGCCAAGCTGCCCAAGCACATGAAGCCGGAGAACTTTCATCACGCAGAAAAAATTCAGAGTGACCATGAGTCGCTCTACTCTGCCCATATACTCCGCAGTCTGGTCGAGAGCCCTCTGATGCTGACCGACCTCCCCGAGGCCGCACGATTTCCAAGCCACACGCTGTCAGTTCCCGAACAGGTGACTTCACTCAACTTCCGGCAAAAACTAGGGCACCTCTATGAAGACGCTCTCAGCCAACTCCTTCAGTCGAGTCAGCGCTATGAACTTCTGTCTAGCAGCATCCAAATACAATCGCCAGAGAACATCACCCTTGGAGAGCTGGACTATCTTCTCACTGATACACTCACCCAGGAAAACATTCATCTGGAACTCGCCATCAAATTCTACCTCGCCCTCGAACAAAACGGTCAACTGACCTATCCTGGCCCAAACGCCCGTGACAATTTCCACCGGAAACTGGACCGCCTCCGCAGTCACCAATTGTCACTTGGCAAGTCCGAATCAGCTCGTGAGCTTTTGTCTACACGCTTCGGCATCAAGTCTTTCACGACTAAGCAAATCGTCCATGGCATCTTCTTTTTCCATGTGCATGCCGAACAAAGAACCTTGCCCGAGTTTACATCCAGTGATTGCCGTATCCGCCCATGGATTTATTGCAAAGAACTAGAGGATTACCTTCCTCAAGAAACAACCGCCAGAGTGATTCCAAAACCTCTCTGGCTCTGCGAGCCTGACCTAACATGGTTGGACACCTTGCCTGACATCAGCCTGACAGAGATTATCGAGATCTCCCAGAAACGCTGCACGATGATATACTCTCCAAGCATAGAGAGCCCGCTATTCGTAGCACCTGACCTGTGGCCTCAGCCTTAGCTTATCGCTCACGCTGCTTCTCAGGTCGAGGGAAGAGAATCCTGAACGGATCCAAGAACAAAGGCACCTTTCTCGTATCCGTAATCGTAGGAGCAATGAAGCTGCCCTTCTTACTGCCGCCCACACGATAGGTAAGTACATCCCCAACAAAGGCGGACAAGTTGCCGCTCCAGAAATCATTATGCCCATTGATTATCCGGTAGTCATCCACCTTCACCAACCAGATCGGATCATAGGCCGGCACATGCTCATTCCCCAGATGAGTCAGCGTCATGCGTGATGATGTGGTGAAACGATGGCTCCAGCCTGGTTGGGCTTTGATCCAGTTTGGTTCTCCAAACTTCACCAGCTTTCCAGGGAGCGCCTCTGGATTGCTCAAGCGATGCGTGGCAAAGGGTGGATAACGGCCAGCGGTGATGCGGTCCATCTTGAGTTGATCGTAGTATGGCGCGTCTTTCAGGCCTCGCTTCATCGTAAGGTTGCTCGAGGCTATGTTAAATTCTCCGATCCAGCGTCCCGCCGGAAATGCCAGAAAGTTTGGCCAGTCATTCTTAGCCGAGAGGATGACGATGTTAGGAGGCTGTGGGCTCCTTCCCCCCAGATAACCTTTCTCTCTGCCATAGAGATCAGACAGCATTCGCAGCGGAGCCAAGCGGTTCGCCTCCACCGCTGGATTAATGAGCACCACCAGGTCACCGTAGGCTTTCACGAGTCCACGGTCTTTCTCCATGGCCTCTGAGAGTCGGCGCATGGTCACCGGGTAGATGGCATTCAGCAGCACCGAAGCCCCAAAGCTATGGCCAATGGAAACCAGCCTCACCCCTTGTTTCTTGTTAGGTAATACTGTAGCAGAGCCATTCCCTTGCACCTTGGATGTGGAGCGGTTGTAACGATCCGCCAAGTACTCCACTCTGGATAGAAACTCAGGTAGCTGGCCGATACCCACATTGACACTGGCTGACTTCCTGTTCCAAAAGCTGGTCAAATACTCCGTACCGAGAGGCGACACACTCGATTTCCCTCGCCAGGCTACGTAGATAGCCGTCACATGCTGCCCCTTAGCGATGTGGTCCGCCACCCACTTCTCCATGGTTTCCGCATAGCTTCGTAGGTTGCCATTCTCATACTTGGCATTGTGCTGCCAGCCGTGCACATACAGCACGATGAGATGATTCCGCTGATCTCCATTCCTGCGCATATCTTGATGCACCTTACGAATTCTCTCCAGCACAGCATCCGCCTGGGCTCGGTCATGCAGAAAGCCCTTGTCATCATACTCCACCACACCGAAATACAAACTACCTTGCTGCTGCGGTTTGCGGACAAACTGAGACTTCTTGGCAAACTCTTTGCGCGGAGCATCCGAGATTCTCGTTACTTCCTGGACATCGTGATCTGTACGGTATTGCTGTAGCCTTACAGGTGCACAGGAACTCGCCAGCACACACAGGCCCAGCAGCACACATTTCACGGAGTCCATCCACTTCATGTCGCCAGTGAACAAGAGCCACAGAAAAATTCCAGCCTGTTTCCACTTGAATCTCAGCGCTCTACCCTCCATTCACAAGCCATGCGCGCGCTTTACCTCTCAGCCACCAGCCTCTGCCTCTCCTGTGGACCACTTCTCGCAGCAGAAAAGTCATGGACTCATGATGGAGACTTCGGCATCAGCTTGAGCTCGGGGAACTCAGACACTCTACGGTTCAGCCTAGGTCTGGATAGTTCCTACGAATTCGAACTTTGTGAGCTGAGAAACGAGTTCGACGCCATCTACGGCGAGGATGAAGGAGTAAAATCCCATGAGTCCATCACAAACACCTTCACTGCTTCCCGTGACTTCAGAAACTCTCCTTGGTATGCCGCTATCTCCAACGACTTTCTCTACGACCCTATGGCGGGAATCGATTACCGTAATGGCACCAACCTTCTGCTGGGCTATCATTTCATCGACAATGAGCGCTTCAAGTTTCGTGTCGAGGTAGGTCCCGGTGTGATCTTTGAAAAACGTGATGGTGATTCCAGCTCCTACGCCGCCTTTAAAGCCGCCCAATACTTCAGCTGGCAAATCAACGAAGGAACCCGTCTCTTCCAATCCCTTAAAATGACCGGTGAGCTCGGCGATTTCTCGAACTCCATCTACACCGCCGAAGCCGGGGTCGAGTCCGCTCTCTACGGCCCATGGTCAGTCCGCCTGGCCGCCAAGTCCATCCACTATGGAGAGACGGATTCCAAATCGGACGATCAACTCATCATCCTAGGCCTGGGCTATTCCTTTGACCCGGATGGCAAGGGAATCAAGAATCTGAATTCCAAACACAAAAACAAGGGCTTCGACAGTGACAACTGGATCATCACCGGTCTCATTGGTGGTTCCTATGCTTCGGGGAATACCAACTCCAAATCTCTCGCCACTGGCATCCTGGCCAAGCGGAAGACTGAATTCGCGGAAACATCTCTTGGCCTCAGTGCCAACTTCAGCCAGACCGAGGGTGAAACTACTGCCCAGACAGCTGGTCTCGACGCTCACAGCCAGTACAGTTTCGACAAGCCATGGTTCGCCGGTGTCCGGCTCGATGTAGATCATGATGACCTGGCAGACCTGGATTACCGGATCGCTCTCACACCTTACTTAGGCAGATACCTGTTCGAGAATGATAAGGACTTTGCCTCTCTAGAGATCGGTCCATCCGTTGTTTACGAGAAGCAAGAAGATGAGACTAATACCTATTTCGCCCCCTACATCAGCTTCAAGGCAGACAAGCATTTCACGGAGGACACCCGCTTGTTCGCCAGAGTCAGCTGGCGTGGTGAAGCCAAAGACCCCTCCAACTACATCCTGACCTCCAAGATCGGGCTCGACCACGCCCTCAACCACAGTGTCAGCCTCAAGGCCGTTCTGACTGACACCTATGACAACACCCCGGCTGAAGGCCGTGATAGCAACGATATCCTCTTCATCACCGGCCTTGAGTTTAAACTCTAAGCGGTAAATTGCTCGATATAGGCCTCGCAGAGATCGATCGTAGCTTCGATACCTTTCTTGTGGGCACGCTCCGTACTGTGTGAGGCGGCGACACCTGGACCGATAAGTCCTACACGGAAATCGAGGCCAGCTCGCAATGCTGCCGAACCATCGGAACCATAGTAAGGATAGACATCCTGAGTGTATGGGATGTTCTTTTCCTTCGCCAAGCCAACTAGCTTGCGACGCATTTCAAAGTCGTAAGGCCCCGTAGAGTCTTTCGCACAAATAGAACAGCTCAGCTCCGTACCTTCACAGGCGGCGCCTAGCACCCCCATATCAATCACTAACAACTCCTCTATACCCTCGGAGTATCCCACGGTACCACCGTGACCAACCTCCTCAAAGTTGGAGAAGAAAATCTCTACCGGTACATCCTTGCCTTGAAAACGTTTCGCCAGTTCAAAGAGCACAAAACAGCCAGCCTTATTATCCAGAAATCTGGACTTGATGTAGCCATTCTCAAGCTCCTCGTAACGTGGGTAGAGACAAATAAGATCACCCACACTAATACCGAGATCCTTCACATCCTGCTTGCTAAAGACGATCTCATCCAGGCGGATATGCATCGTCTCCAAAGAACGCTTGGTAGAGTCTTTTTCCCTGTTGGTGTGAGAGGACGGATCATTCAAGAGAATGGTTCCCGTATGCACCTTCCCATCCAAGGTGCAGATACGCACATACTCACCTTCTGCCCCCGTGAGGGACAAGCCTCCGATGGTCGAGAAAGCCAACGTGCCATCTCCTTTGATTCCTGACACGATGGCCCCAAGAGTATCCACGTGAGCTGCTATGGAAAGCTTAGGCTCCTTGCCAAATGCACAACGCACGGCGCCTTTATTGGTCATCTCTGGGGCATATCCCATTCCTTTCAGCAGGTCGAAAATGTAGTCGCATGCATCATGGGTGAAACCAGAGGGAGAATCGATATTCACCAGTTCCTTGAGCGTCGTGTAATCAGGCATGTCCAGAGCAATGCCAGCTATTTTCATTCACGCCAAGCACGGATTCTGGTAATAGCCCGATCTTAACCTACATCCATATTCATGAAGAAATTCGCATTTTCTCTGACCCTGCTCTACCTCAGCACGCTCTTCGCCTTATCTGGTGAAGAAATCATCAAAGACTCTGACGGCAAGGATTGCTACATCTATACGCCGGAAACCATCAAAGCCGATAAGACCTATTGGCTGGTAGTGGGAGTGCATGCCCTCAATGGAAACGGTAAAAGGGCATGCGGGGTAAGCTCGTGGGCGAAAAGGCTCGACTGCATCGTCATCGGCCCCACCTTTGACAAAGGCTATCAAGCTGGAAATGGGGAGCACGCCCGTAAAGTGGTCCAACTCCACAAAGAACTCTCCACACAGTACAAGCTACACGACAAGATTTTCGTGCACGGATACTCCGCTGGTGCACAATTTGCCCACCGCTTCACCTTTCAGGAACCCACATTGGTAGGTGGGCTCTCCGCCCATTCCGCTGGCTCTTGGGCAACTGGTGGTCCATGGGCTGAAATCAACCGCAGAGCCAAAGATATTCCATTCGCTCTGTCCTGTGGAGAAAAAGATACAGTGAAGTCATTCCCTCAAGCTCCCATGACACGTCTTGAGTGGTTTCAACTATTCAGAGAGGAGCTGAAAAAGAAACGCTTCAGCAATCTCACCACCCAAGTCATTCCAAACGCTAAACACCGTCAGGTCAAAGCCTGTCTGGAGATGGCCGAAGCGTGCTTCAAAGAAGCTCAAAAAACCTTTCCAGTAAAATAAGGGAAGAAAAAATCCCCCGCCCGGAATTCCAGACGGGGGAGAAATTGCACAGTTTGATCGACCTCTAATGGGGGGCAGCGAGTGCTTTCTCAATCATATCCTTAGCTTGGCTTGAATAGGATAGCTTGAGTGCTTCCTGCTGACCTCTCTCACTCATTTTCGCCCAGGTTTTCTGGACAATCTTGATCATCTTCTCCTCGTCGGTACTCATGATGAGAGCATCGAATTGGTGAATCAGGAAAATCAGGCAGAGGGAATCCTCCAGAGTCTGGCAATCCGGGTTGTTCTTCAGATTTTTCTTCAGGTTCAGCTCTCTGACTTGAGCAAGAGTCTCATCGTCATAGCCTACTTCGCGCAGGATTTCCTCCGCCTTTTCTGCATGAAATTTCTTCAGCTCTTCACGCCATTTTAAATAACCGGCGCGACCCTCTGGATAGTTACTCCTTGGGATTTGCCAGCGACAGATGTGCTGGCAACGCGACGCAAGCAGCAGTGACTCGGAAGGGTCAGGATCGAGACGCATCACCCAATCAGTGAGTCTGCGGGCATACCAGGTCTCGTGAGACTGTTCTTCGCCATCCACGGTGATCTTGCGGGGGTCTTGATCATTGGCTGCGTCAAACTTGCAAAACGCGGCCGCTAACTTTCGTCCGTCCATGGTCTGACTATCATAATACTGACTTACATCTTCCACAACTTATATCCTAACTTTCTGGTTATTATTTTTATAAACAATCAAAGCCGCTTAATCTTCCTCTCCTCTTAGTATTGGCCACTTGGTAAGCGCTAGAAAAACCAGCAATCCAAAGTGCCCTAATGGCGGGAAAAATGCCAATAATGAGATCAAAGGAGAATAACCAGCTTTCTTACAGATAAACCAAAGTGGAATAACCAAGATCACACTAGTTCCTGTCAAAAAAATCAGTTCAATCCCACTTACTTGCTCAATCAGGGCGAGAGGTTGACATGAACCGTTCATCTGGCAGTTACCTGGAATCATCGCTACTCCTCAAGGAATGCGAAACGGGGCGTCACTTTGCCATCACGCTCCACAGTCTCGGTAAACATCTTCAATGGTCGGATCCAGATTCCCTGGTCACCATAGAGAGCCTGATAGACCACGTATTCCTCCATGGTCTCACTACAGCGCGCGACATGGAGCACCAAGTACTCCATGCCCTTGAAATGGCGATATTTACCCGGCTTAAGATCCATAGGAATTAGAGATAGCTACAGACGTACTGTCCATTGCCCTCGGCCACCTCGATGGTGAAGCCTGAGTTTGCATCCACATTGAAGTACTCGCCTGCTTTGTAGACAGAGCTTTCCTCAGAACCATCCAAGGTCACCTTGCATTCACCGGCAGTAATATCCATACGCTCTGCGGCAACAGTATCAAAGTGATAGCTACCAGGCTGAATCACTCCCATAGTCTTGGCAGATCCATCTTCCATCGTGATCTTGTGAGAGACGACTTTACCATCGAAATACACATTACCTACGGCGTGAGCTGTTACATTGTTAAAATCCATGGCGCTATTCTCCAGCCAATCCACGAATACACAAGGAACATTGCTGACAGCGGCTAAAGACTGTTCGTGGCATCGCCCACATAACTACGACAAAGCTCGGCTTGTTTGTTGGTCACCTTATACACAATCGCCATCAGACATACCCCAGCTATTATAACAAGTATGAGGCCAACTACCTCTGCGTATGTTGCACTTGAAATCTCACTAAGACTATCATTCTCGGTGGCTCGATTCATGCGCTGTACAATTCCGCCAATGATCCAAGTCAACCACCATACATTTAGCAAGCCCTTGTGACTGGCACCGCTGAAAGTACGTGACCATATCTCTTGCATCCCGCTCAGTGGTTTAAAAAGCATCATAATAGGGATGAAGTACCATCCCACAGCCCAGCCGGGTGTCACGGTAGGTTTAGTCAACAACCCTGGTACAGCCCAAGCATTCTTCATCGAACGGTTTGTCCAAATACAAAAAAAGACAACAATAAGAATAAACATCAGGGAGATCCCTCTACTCATCGCCATATAAGTATCATAAACCTGTTCATCCAGCATTCCTGCAGGAGTAAGAAATGGATTAATTCCAGCATCCATATCACCTGCCAACTTGAGGGAGTAAACACAATAAGTGACACCTAATAATACAAACAAGCCTAGCAACACCATACAGACCCTAGATATTCCGGTATGATCCTTCATTGGACCATAGGGTGAATTAGCCTGAGTAGGATTATTCAGAACAAAGGTCGGTTCAGCAGAGGCCGTTGGTGCTTGATAAGGGTTTTCCATCTATCAGATCTCTTATTGAATTCAGGACGACTGAGCAAGACCTATCAGGCAGGAAGAGAGCCAAAACCCATGACCCCTTTTACTTTAATACTAAGAACCTTCCCATTCATAGGATGCGCCAGCTCCAACCTAGATGCCTGCAGGAGCATCCGGGTCCCGACTCCTAACAAATCACATAAGTGATCGCTTCTTTCCATGCCAGCGTAACGATAGTCCCCTACAATAGGTAATCCGGCATGGAGCAGGTGCCTGCGTATCTGATGGAAGCGCCCTGTGTGCGGCACAGCTTCTATCAGAGAAAAATGCTCCCCATCAACCACCCTGATTTCTAACACCCTAAAACTCGTCCAAGCATCCCGCACTGGAGCGCCCTCTTTCTTTTGAATCGGCTCACGGCACTCCCACTCCTGCTGTTCAGGGACCCCACTGACAATCGCACGGTAGGTTTTCTCAAATTCATGCCGCTCCAGCGCCTTATGTAACTTACGGGTCGCTTCCTTCTCGATACCAAAAAGCAAGACCCCACAGGTCGGCCTGTCCAGACGGTGGACGCTATTCACTCGTTCTCCGATCTGGTCACGCAATACCTTCATCGCCACCAAGTCCCCCTCTTGAGGCTCATCCGCAGGATGTACTAGCCAGCCCGCAGGCTTATCCACCACACACATCCATTCATCACGGTACAGAATCTCCAGCTTCTCGCTCATGCGCCCCCATCAAGCCCCGAGGCATCCAAAGCAACAATAAAAAACTTGTCAGGCGACTGCCGATGGAAATTCTATCTCTCCGTATGTCAAAGCTATCTTATCTCGCGGCAGCTGCCGTTGCCCTTCTCTGTGCCTCCTGTGCAACTCCGCAAAAAATCTACACAGATTTCTATGCTAATCAGCAATACAAATCAGTCAGCGTAAATGCTGACGCTTCAGCTCTACAGGACGGTAAAGGAAGAGTGGAAAACCTACTCTCTGACCAATCCCACAAGCTAATGAATCAAGTTCATAACTCGGCTAAGCTCCAACTTAGAGAGAAAGGTTATGCCCCACAATCCGGCTACCAAAGCATCGGCCTCACACTACCAGACACAACGCAGGTCTTTGTTAGTAACAATCCCAGCCAGTATGAAGGCGACCTCCTCTCTACTCCCTATTATGTAAAAAAGAATGGCGCCACACCTACCAAAGTCCGTCAGCTCACCGCAGACAGACTCTTTAGCCGAGTATTCTCCCATGATACAAAGTCCAAGAAACTCAAGGATGTAGATTATCCTGAAATCAAAAATCTAGGACTACCACAAAACCAGTACATATTGCTGATCCACGGTTTCTCCAGAAACGTCAACACAGGCAAGCAGTTGGGACAGGCTGCCATCGTCGCCGTCGCGACCATGGGCACTTTCGTGATGTGGGAGCCAGATATTTCCTTCGTTCAAGTAGCCATCATTGATCCCCAAACTAGTAAGGTCGTATGGGCTAACGACGGAAAAATTGGCAAATCCGTCGAGCAAGACGTCGCTAAAATTTTCCAGCCTCTACCTGTATTTGGAACTAAGGAATAATCTTCCGGCTATGAATAATCTAGTAAAAAGGGCCTCACGTGGTTTCCTCCACTTGAGGCCTTTTACTTTCCCCACCACAAACCATGCACCCATTCTTCCAGGAACTCGACTTCCGCCCCACCCCGCTAGGGGATCTCATCCTGCGCCGCCGCACGATGGCGACGCTAGACAACCTCGAAATCTACGAGATCATTCTTGGCACCGAGTTCCTCATGTCTTCCCTTTTCACTGAGGTCGAGGAACAACTCTCCAAACTCGGCCTCGCTGCGGCCCAGAAGTCCTTTGGGAAAGAGCAACCACTCGACATCGTCATCGGCGGACTTGGCCTTGGCTACACCGCACGTGCGGCTTTGGACCACGACTGCATCCAATCCCTCCTCATCGTAGACTATCTCAAGCCAGTCATAGAATGGCATCAGCAAGGGCTTGTTCCTCTCGGCAAAGGGATCAGCGAAGACCCGCGTTGCCGCCTCATCCATGCAGACTTCTTCAAGACCGCTCGCGCCGCCTCTGGAGAAACCTCTTTTGACCCTGAAGCCCCGAATCGCAAATACCACGCCATCCTCTTGGATATCGACCACACCCCTGAGTTTCTCTTGCATGACTCTCACGGCGGCTTCTACCAACCCGATGGCTTACGTCACATGCTGAATAAAATTCACTCTGGCGGCATTTTTGCCATGTGGGCTGACGGCCATCCCACAGATGACTTCACGAACAACCTCAAACAAGTCTTTCCTGATGTGGAGACCCACGTCATCGATTTCCCCAATCCCATCCATGGCACCCACTCCACGGGCACTGTTTACTTGGCCCGTTGCTAGCAGCGACACAATTGGATGCAACAACGCTCCGATGATAGTACATGAGCGCCAGCTTACCCCTTTAAGGCCTCCATGCCTCCATTCAGTGAAGAAACCCACTACGTGAATGATGGTCACGACGGCAACTCACTCAATGGAGCCTACGACTCAAGGGATCTAAACAACGATATTTCCTTCACCTCAGGTGCCCGGGACTTCTACGGTATCAGCACCGTTGTCGCCAGGTCCTCCTCAGGCGTCTCCGTTAACTCACTCAAAAAGATCTAATCCATCCCTTTAGGCTATCCGGGGCTATCTTTTTCCGGAGTAGTGTGATTTAACCTCGGCCATGGAACTGCAGGAGGCACTGGAAATCGTGAGTTACAAGACAGCCCTCAAAAAAGGAGAAGAGGCTTTGGCTGATAAAGTCTTACTTCCTGAAACTATTCAGCAAGCGATCCTCGATCAAGCCGAGGGGAATGCACGCAGTATCAGCGCTAAAGATTACATCCTAGCCACCAAACTGGTCCGCGAACACCGCAGTCTTCTCTATAAAAAAGAGAACGAGGATTTCCTGGCTGACAATGCTACCAAGGCAAGTATTCAAACTACTCCCTCAGGCTTACAGTTTCACGTCCTTACTCAAGGTCAGGGAGAGAAACCCACGCCAGATGGCCAGGTGACTGTCCATTATCGAGGGACGCTTATTGATGGCACCGAATTCGACAGCAGCCATCAGAGAGGCAAAGAATCCACCTTCTCTTTATCCAAAGTGATCAAAGGCTGGTGTGAGGGAGTACTACTCATGAACCCCGGCTCTACCTTCTGTTTCTATATCCCTCATGAGCTGGCCTATGGAGAACGCGGCTTAGACCCTAAGATTCCACCCTACTCGACACTCATCATCGAAGTGGAACTCCTCAGCATCCCATAAGCCTTGATAACAGATCATTAAGCCTCAGAAACTTGAACCTCTAAACCAGCCTCTGGAAACAGTGAACGCAGAGGTTTAACTCTCAGCGTACTGCTAAGTTCAAAAAATATAAGCATATCTGACTTGCCTAATAGGCTCTGATCGCCCATTCACTGGTTACCCGACCACTCCCCATTATGTCCCAAACTCAGGAGAGAAAACAAATTGCGATCCTTGGCGCAGGCATCTCAGGCCTGAGTGCTGCCTACCATTTACAGAAAGCGGGCCACTCTGTCCTCCTATTGGAAACATCTCAGCGATGCGGAGGAGCCATTCAAACTTCTACCTCAGAAGGCTACCTGATCGAGCACGGCCCAAACTCCCTAATGATCTCTGACCAGCGTCTCTTGGACCTGATCCAGGAGGTAGGCATTGATTCGGAGATCGTTCACGCCAACCCGGCAGCGAACAAGCGATTCATTATCAAGGGAGGAAAACTCCAAGCCCTGCCCACGTCTCCGCTCAACGCCATCGTCAACCCACTCTTCTCGCTCAAAGCCAAGCTGCGCCTTTTGCGTGAGCCTTTTACCTCCAAGCGTGACCCCAAGGGAGGCACGGAGAGTTTTGCCGACTTCGTTCGCCGTCGGCTCGGACCGGAATTTCTGGAAAAGGCAGCAGGTCCTTTTGTCAGTGGTATTTATGCTGGTGATCCAAACCGACTTGCTACCCGCTATGCTTTCCCTCGCCTCTGGGCCCTGGAGCAAGAACATGGCTCTCTAGTCAAAGGCATGCTCAAAAAGAAAAAGCTGCAGAAACAAGGGAAGGGAGATCCAAATAGGCTACCCAAGCCTATACTCTGCAGCTTCAGAAACGGCATGCAGTCCTTGCCCGACGCCTTAAAAGAGGCTCTGGAAGAAGACACCATCAAATACGGATGCGAGTTCGGCAGTATCTCCCAGAATCCTGAAACAAAAAGATGGAGCTTGAATTGGCGCACCTCAGCGGGAGCCACTGGCATGGGCACCTTCGACCATCTGATCATCTCTGCCCCGTCTCACAAGCTCGATGAATTGGAACTAAGCGACCAGCTCCAGGACGCCATTTCCAAGGTGACTCAGATTCACTATCCACCGGTCACCAGCATGTTGCTCGGCTTCAAGAAGGATCAGATCAAGCACCCTCTGGATGGATTTGGTATGCTCAACTCCCTGAGCGAGAAGTCTAAAATGCTCGGTGCCATCTTCTCCAGCACCATCTTCCCAGACCGAGCACCGCAGGACTGTGTTTCCATCAATGTCATGCTAGGCGGAGCCCGTACTCCGGAACACGCCAACATGAGTGACAGCGCCATGCAGGCCTCCGTCATGGACGAGTTGCGCAGGCTGCTAGGGATCGAGGGGAACCCGGTATTCTCTAACTTCATCCGCTGGGAAAAAGCCATCCCTCAGCTCAACCTAGGCTATGGCACGATCCTCAAGCAGATTGAACAAACAGAAAGAGACTATCCAGGCCTCCATCTGACAGGAAATTACCGGGGAGGCATCTCTGTAGGTGACTGCATTCTCAATGGCATGGCACTAAGTGAAAAAATCACTTTCCAAACTCCATAAGCGTGCAAACATTCCCCAAGGACCCAGCCCACCCAACAGATCACCAACTAACACTTCTTTTTTATTATCATGGCTAAAGGCGTCATCTTACTCAATCTAGGCTCCCCGGACAGCACCGACCCCAAGGACGTTCGCACCTATCTTGACGAGTTTCTTTCCGACCCGCGCGTCTTGGATATTAATCCAATCGTACGTACGATCATCCTCAAACTCTTCATTCTGCCTACTCGCCCCAAGCAATCCGCCGAAGCCTACTCCAAAGTCTGGACTGGAGAGGGATCCCCATTGATCGTGACTTCATACCAGCAGCAGGAACTGGTTAAGGAAAAGGTTGATCTCCCGATCTACCTGGCCATGCGCTACGGCAATCCTTCTACCGCCTCCATCGTATCCGAGATGAAGAAAGACGGGATCGATGACCTTCTCATCATCCCCCTCTACCCTCACTATGCCATGTCCTCCTATGAGTCCGCTGTCGTGGAACTCATGGAGCAACTCGACAAGCATGGCATGGCCAAGATCAAGACTACCCTCGTCCAGCCGTTCTACAAGGACGACGACTACATCGAAGCTCTCTGGGAGTCCATCCGCCCGCATTATGAGGGTACAGGTGCTCACCTCATGATGTCCTACCACGGCATTCCTGAGCGCCAGGTGAAAAAGAGTGACCCCTCTCACGCTCACTGCCTTACAACCAACAAGTGCTGTGACACGCCTCACCCGGCGCACGCCACCTGCTACCGCCATCAGTGCTTTGCCACTTCCTACGCCCTCATGGCCAAGGCTGGCATCCACCACGATGATGTCACGATTTCCTTCCAGTCCCGTCTACTCAAAGATCCATGGCTCAAGCCATACACCGACTTTGAGATCGAGCGCCTCGCCAAAGAAGGCGTGAAGAAGCTACGCGTTATCTGCCCAGCCTTCATCACCGACTGCCTAGAAACACTCGAAGAAATTGCCATGGAAGGCAAAGAGGAATTCCTTGAGCACGGAGGCGAAGACTTTGAATTGATCCCTTGCCTCAATACCCACCCGGCATGGATCAACTGGCTCGCCAAACGTATCGAGACCTGGCAAAACGCCTAGCCCATTTCTTCACGCAGCCTATTCAAGCGTTCGAACTGCTTGGAGAAATGATTTTCGTATTTCCTCCAGCGAGAAATGCTAGTGCGATAGATGGGCTTAATGGAATCAGCATATGTAGGTGAGTTGATTAATTTGCCCGCTTTCTCTCTGGTGTCTTCCACTGGGCATTCAAGGCCCAAAAACTTCCAAATATCTGCGCCTAGCTTTCCATCATTTTCCAGTAATGCCTCGTATGAAATGAATTTAACGAGATGCGGATCGCAATTGTCCTTGAGATACTTGCGATGCCTCCAGGCCTTCTCAATTACATCAACAAGAGAATCTGCATTCCAGAAATAGCTGGTCAGACCATTCAGCGGGAAATAAGTAAAAAAGCAACTTACGAAAATATCCCGAGGATCACGATCCACCCATAGTGTTTTTGCCTTGGGGAATACTGAGGTAAACCATGGCACCCAAAGTGATAAAGCAGGGTTCTTGTCGACTAGAATAACGTCATCGCAAGTATCTCGCATGAGCCTTCTCACACAGCTCCAATATTCTGATGAAGCCTCCTTCGACTTAATGGCGCTTATCTTTCCTCTGTGAGCATTATACTTGTTCAAAACATGACTTGCCACCAGTGATTCGTCCATTAGCTGAATTTGACAATGTGAAGCAAGCCTCCTGGATACCAAAGTAGTTCCAGAACGAGGGAAGCCTAGCATCATAATGTGATCCTCTCTGCCCCCACTCGGGTTGGATACACACGCACTGAACTTTTCAGGACCATAGACTGGACTCGTTTTGCGCATTTTCACCGCCTCAAGACAGCCTAGAGACTTTGCTTCAAGAACAACTTTCACAGCCCTATCCACATCTTCTCTTGCTTCATGTATTTTGCCTAACCGGCACAACGCAGACTGACGCATCTCCAGACTCTGCGCTTTTTGCGCTATTTTAAGATAGCCTTCAATTGCTTCGTCATAATTGCCCAATCTCTCATTAATCAGTGAGCGCACATATATATACTGCGGACTACTCACTCCCGAAACTTCTGCCTTAAAGATAGCCTCCTGAGCCTCCTCCACCCTATTCAACCTCTCACTCAACCGAGAAACTTCAACCCATGCTTTCTGAGAATAAGAACTACCACCTTCTGCAATTTCTCGCCAGATATTGAGCGCAGCCTCATACTGATCTACCTGCTCTCGACACTTTGCCACTTCAATCATCACAGAAGCATCTCTAGACGTCCCCTCAAGAATATGCTCTAACACTAACTCAGCTTCATCAAATTGAAAATTTAGCACCAACGACTTTGCCCACAACAAGCGAAGTGGCACATTGTCTGGGTACGATTTAATCAGCCTCTCGAAACGAGGAATGGCACGAGCATATTCACCTGCCCGTGCCATGTTAACTGTTTGTTCTAAAAATTTCTGATCATTCATTCTTCCGACATCATACTATTGATGAGCGAATGAACTATGACGAGGCTATTTTCTCTTACGCCTTAGAAGAAAACCCAGAGCTGTTAATGATCCCATCACGGAAGTTGATGGTTCAGGTATGAGTTCCAGCGTTGCAGAACCAGTTCCTCCTTCTTTTGAGACAAATCCTAATCCTGTAATATTCGGAGGATTATATCCGGTGTTATTCTGACCTCTGTACTCAGCTACAATCGTTAGAAAGCTATTTGAATCATTTGCCAAATCAGCAATGGCCGAAGCTGAAAAGTTTACTTCAAAAGCTTGGTTAGACGCAGGATCACCGACGGCCACATCACCGATAATTACACCTGCTGTACGCTGCTCTGACAAGCGATCACCTAGGCTGTGACCGGGCGCGTTGGTATCAGTCAACGTCGTTTCATCAAATAGATCATTTATGTTATTATCAACGAGATAAAACCTTATGACATTCTGACCATTGTACGACCCCGATATATCAGGAGCACCAGTCACTCTGAACGTCGCCGATGTCACGGTAGCTAGATTGATGCTTGATACATCAAAGCCGAAATATGCTACACGAGTATACTGCTGAATGTTTGATGTGTTTGGCGTAGCTATATTTAGCCTAACACCAGTGCCACCGTCTTTCACAGCATTATCATTATTATCAATCCAACCATCTTCAGTAACGGCAACTGTTGCAGCATTTAACGTGCCTGCACACAGCGTAATCAAGGGTATAATTTTCTTAGTTTGCATTTTGAGGCTTTCAATAGTTAGAGCACAAAAAACGGACATTGTGCTATCTATCAACATAGCAAAATAGCCACAACCACACAACAAATAAATAACTATTAATGAGTAACACTACACCTATACACACATCGAACTTATAATAATACACATCTAGCCCCTATCTTATCAGATCAAAATATGCATAACTTTTGTCCTAAGCGTGCGAAGTAGAACACTCCAGCTACTGCTAGATTGGCCTCATCAGGTGAAGAAATGAACCCCTTCACCAGCAACAGACAGAATTATGAAGTCACAACTTGCAACTACAGCACTCCTCCCGCTCACCGCAGTTCTCGCCATCGCAGGGGAACCTGTCATGGAAACGCAGCAGGAGCCTACCAATCCATTCGCAAAGGCAATCAATCCGATCTCCAACCCGACACTGGCAGACTTGGCACTCCCCCGCACGAACATCCATGCCATGTTCATGCACCATCGTCTACCTAACGAGATCAGTCTTGCTGGAGGCGATGTCGAACTCGGTGGAGACCTCAACCTTCTGGCCGTCCAGTTGGAGTACGCCTTCAACGAGCGTTTCTCCATCGTCGCAACAAAAGACGGTTATATCGATTTTAATCCTGACAAGACTCTCGAGGACCAAGAAGGCTTTGCCAACCTCGCAGCAGGCGTAAAGTATGCGTTCATCTATGATACTGTGAACCAGTTTGCGATGAGCGGCACCGCCGTGGTAGAGGTACCCACTGGTAACCGGGACGTATTCCAAGGCTATGGAGATGGAGCAGTAAACCTGATCGTCAACGGCCTCAAGTTACATGACAACTGGCAGTTCTCTGGCTCAATCGGGACACACGTCCCTTTCGACAGTGACGCTGAATCACTCACAGGCTTTGCCTCTGCACACGTCAGCTATCGCCTTACTGAAAAATTCATTCCTTTGGCGGAGATCAACTGGTTCCACACCTTTGAGGAAGGGGATGGCACCGAAACCCCGATCTCTGTGACCGACTTTGAAGGTGGAGATCTCATCAACCTCGGCTCAAGCAATGCCAAAGTGAACGAAGACATCGTCACTCTCGCCTTGGGCGCACGCTATATCATCAGCGACTCCGTCAACATCGGCGCAGCCTATGAAATCCCCCTCACCGATGAGGAGGATAACTTGATGAGAGACCGCTTCACTTTAGACATTGTCTGGGAGTTTTAACTCCCATTCACACGCATAATAACAGGGGTCCGTCGAGTTGACGGGCCCCACCTCTTTTTCCACTCGGAAGCAAGGCGAACAATAGTCTTGAAAAAGATTCGTCAACGTAAGAGGTCTGCGCTTCAATACGCAGCAGATGTTCGAAGTCCGGGAAAAACCACAAATGGTAGAGCGCGCACTCCTCGTGCGCATGTCATTCAACCGTCGCGAAGAAGAGGAAGATATCAGTCTACTCAACGAGCTTGAGGAGTTGGTCACCACCTTGGGGATTGGCATTGCCGATCTCATGCTCGCCCATTCCCGCTCGATGCATAAGAAATACCTCTGTGGTACCGGCAAAGCTGCTGAAGTTGTGGAGTATGCACGCGCCCACGAATGCGACTGCATTGTGTTTGACAATCAGCTTGCACCCTCACAGCAACGAGAGTGGGAAGAACTCGCTGGAATCTGCGTAATCGACCGAGAGGAAGTCATCTTGGATATTTTTGCTCAGCGAGCTCAGACCAAAGAAGCCCGCCTCCAGGTAGACCTTGCCCGCATGCAGTATGCCTTGCCACGTATGGCCAGGATGTGGGGACACCTCGACCGTGAAGGTGGCGGTGGCTCTGGCGGTGGTGGCGCTGCTCGTGGTATGGGTGAACAGCAGATCGAAGTTGACCGCCGACTAGCCCGCAAGCGTATCGACCGGACAAAGCGTGAACTGGAGGCCGTACGCAGCCAGCGTGCCACTAGACGTAAAGACCGCGAGAAGAACGAAACCCCGCAAGCAGCTATCGTTGGCTACACAAACGCAGGTAAATCCACTCTGCTGAACATTCTCTCAGGGGCCGACATCATGGCGAAAGACATGCTCTTTGCCACTCTGGACACAACAACGCGCTCCATCGAACTTCCTGATGGCCAGACCCTGCTTTTGACAGACACCGTAGGTTTCGTCAGAAATCTCCCCCACCGTTTGGTGGAGGCCTTCAAGGCAACTCTCGAAGAAGCGGTTCTCGCTGATTTCTTGATCCACGTACTGGACGCTTCAGACCCGAGAGCCATAGAGTTTTATAATACCACGGTCAAAGTACTAAGCGAATTGGGTGCCGAGGACAAACCCTCGATCACAGTCCTGAACAAAATCGATAAAATAGAGGACCAGTCCGTTCTAGCCAGTCTGCAAGACCGCTTCCCGAACACCATCCTCCTGTCAGCCAGAGTTGGCACAGGCATTGAAGAACTGCAGCAAAAGTGCTCTGAAATGCTGGGTGATCGCGTACGCCGCCGCACCTACCGCATTCCACAATACCGCGGTGATCTCGTAGCCCTGCTTCATAACGAGTGCAAAGTCATCTCGACTGATTATGAGGGCAATGACGTACTGACCACGGCCATCGTGCCAGCAAAGATTGCCGGTCGTTTGGAAGAATTTGCCGCAGAATAAGGACTCCACTCCATTGACCCCCCACCGATCCAGTACGATATTTTATCATGACAATGATAGAATTACGCGAACTACTGGGTTGGTGTACTTTAATCAACATAGGCCTGTTGGTGTTTAGCACACTGGCTGTACTTGGGCTGAAAAACTCCATCATCAAACTGCACGCGAAACTCTTCGGAGTGGATGAGCAGGCTATGCCCCTGCTCTACATGCAATATGTTGCTGCGTTCAAGCTACTGGTCATAGTATTCAACCTCGTACCCTATATCGCATTAAGAATAATGTCCTAAGGCACCTCAGATACCTGTTGAGAAATTCCCGAAATAATGGGAACATTCGGAGCGTAGTCGTCTCTCATTGTTATATGCTAAATTTCCTACACTTCATCACGGTATTTTGCACGCTGGCTCTCTGTACTCAGACCTTCGCTCAGAACGGCTCTGAAGGAGTTCCGGAAGAGCGCCAGGAAGTAGTCAGGCTACAGATCTTTCTTGATCAAAACCACTTCGGGCCCGGCGTGATCGACGGCAAAATGGGCACCTATACCAAAATGGCGGTCGAAGCCTATAACAAGCGCAACGGCCTTGCCGAAGGAGATTGGGACGCGGTCCAAAAACTGGCTGTGCAGGAAGTTCAAGACATCTACGCCGTTGCAATCGTACCGGATCTTGCCACGAAGATGGTCGATCCCGGCTTTGCCAACAACAAGAATCGCTCAAGCCAAGCCAGACGTAAGAGCATGCCATACCGATCCATCGCCGAGTTCATGGCAGAACGTTATCATACCACGGTGGATTTCTTGGAAATCGTGAATGGCAAAGAAAAAGTCAAGCAGGCGACCACCCGCACCCCGCTCATCGTGCCCAATGTGGCTCCCTTTCGTATTGAATTGGTAGCAGACGGTCGCACCCACAAGAAAGATCCCATACTCAGCCAGCGCTGGGCTGTCATTGACACCACGAAACACCAGATACGCATCTACGAGCCTCTGGAAGGCGCCCCGCCATACGAGGAACAAACCAGCGATGCACTCGCTGAGAATGATGAACTGGGCAGCCTGGACTCAAGTCCTCCAGAACAACTGGAGTCTCAGCCATTAGTAAAGACTCAGGTTGATGGAGAAGCCCTAAAATCTGGCGCTCCGCCCAGAGCCCTCATCATCGAGGAAGATAGCTCAGCCAAGCCTAAACTCACCCCATGGGACGAGCACCGAGCTCTCATCGTGGCCGCCTTCCCCATCACACCTGGCCAGCCTCAGTTCATCCGGAGAGGCCAATGGAAGATGATGAATGCAATCGAGTTTCCTACCTGGCGCTATGATGCCTCACTTCTTAAGACAGGACAGCGCAGCAACAGCGCACTCACCATTCCTTCGGGCCCCAATAACCCGGTGGGCGTCATCTGGATGGGCCTCAGCCGTCGAGGAATTGGCATCCATGGCACTGATTCGCCGGAGACCATCGGCCGATCTCGTAGCGCTGGATGTGTCCGCCTCACCAATTGGGATGCCATTGAGCTACCCAACTACATTCGTCCTGGAGCCACGGTTTTTATCAAATAAGCCACGCAGCTAAAAATGACTTCTTGTTCACCCAAAAGAGCGCGTGAAGCATAGAAGCTTAAGACCCTCCTACCTTTTTCCTTGATTCCACAGGAAACTCCCCCACTCGGTGAATCTGAAAAAATATTTAATTAAACAAAGTTAAGCACACCTCGGAAAACCCAAACACTTAAAGTAAAGGACTTACGCAATCATTACACCTTTATTACAATTGTGTAATTTTTATCTTTTCACGGCCATGATCGTGGGCTAGATATTTCATCACTGCCCCAATTCTAGAACTAACCATGGCCACGCACATGACAAATTCAACGAATTACCCGGATAATACCTACACAGAAAACCGCACGATCTCCAGCTTGGTCGCTCAAGTTACCGAGCAAGAGACCGAAGCCAAGAGCAACAGCTTGCCCAAGCTGTTCGTGGTACTCTCTGTGATTACACTTGCAGCATTCATCGCTTATATCTTTTCTATCGATCCTCCATACATCAGCGCCTTTTCCTCCTCCGCGCTGATGGTGACAGGTATCATTCTGGCCCGCAAAGACAAGAAGGTGAATACACCTAAGAAAGTCACTCACCACTGCGGTTGCTGCAACTCGCCTCTTGTAGAGGAAACACACAACTCCAAGAAATTCCTCGTTTGCCACTGGTGCCGAGAGTTTGGTGAGAAGAATTCCTAAGATTTCATACCACACACATACACCTTATTTAGGATGTCTAGAGACACTGCCGCTTCGCAACGGCAGTGTTTTTTTGTAGAGATCGTTAGTTCCTTCTCCTCTTGAGAAGAAAGAGGAGAGAACCAAGTCCAAGCAAAGATACTGAACCTGGCTCTGGCACAGAGGCTGCCGTGAGAGCCAGAGCATTGATGACGACCGCATCGCTAGACTGAACAGTCATCAGCAATTCACCGCCAGATGAAGTCAACTCAGCAAAGCGGGCAGTGGGATTGACCGATGTCGTATCAATGATAATGGAATCACCTCCT
The DNA here is from genome assembly GCF_900141815.1 of Rubritalea squalenifaciens DSM 18772. Classification (NCBI taxonomy): domain Bacteria; kingdom Pseudomonadati; phylum Verrucomicrobiota; class Verrucomicrobiia; order Verrucomicrobiales; family Rubritaleaceae; genus Rubritalea; species Rubritalea squalenifaciens. The sequence continues at coordinate 180,739 of NZ_FQYR01000005.1, read as the reverse complement.
GCGCTCACAGTCACCGCCAGATTGCGCCCATCAAAAGCCGACACCAGATCCAATTCGTACATCAATCCATCATCCAGTCCTGTAAAATTCAGGGTAAGCGTGTTCACTGGTGACCCAAAACCGCCAGAAAAATCCAAGAGATTACTCTCATTAAAGACTACAGGCTCAGCACCACTGGGCGCGCCGATGTTTGGGTCTGCGTTACTGAAGTCGATGCCGGCCACCGAGAGTTCAACTCCAGATACTGTGGAACCATCTGTATCAATCAAACTACTCATTACAAATGAGCCCGTGGCATTGGTAGAATTAAAGTTGTTGGTAGCCGCAGTCGTGCCGAAATCGACACCGATTGTTTGTCCGGCGACAATGGCAGAATGACCATCGAGAGAACTTAACAGGAGTATGAAGGTCAAGCCATAGACCTTGCGAGTAGCTAGAGTATACATGGGATTGCTTATTTAGTTGATTAAACGAGAGCTGCTAGAAACTCAGCTCTCGACTAATTCAGTATTAGTCAATCCTGTAAACTTCAGGAATAAGCCACACACACTAATATATATTCGAAACGCACCTCAGGAGCGGAGGTCACTTGGACGGCAGCCCATCCATTTTTTGAAGGTGTTAGAAAAACTAAAACCGCTTTCATAGCCTACCTGTTCAGAGATAGCCTCCACTGTATCATCCGTCTCAAGAAGCAACTTACGGGCTCTCATCAAGCGCATGTAAATCAAATGCTGAAGCGGACTTCTTCCAAGGTCACGCTTACACAAGCGACGTAGGTGCTCACCACTCAAATATCCCAAATCTGCCAACTCATCCAGAGTCCACTTATGCGATATATCCTGGCCAACACATGCCCATATCCGCACCAGTCTAGCATCCACCATCTTGGGCGCAGCAAAACCTAGTACATGCCGATGTAAAAGGTCAGACCAGAGAGCCAGTAAATCTTCCCGACCGTCCAGAAGACACTCACTCTGGATACCACGCACAACTCGTTCGATATTCTCGACAGGATACTTTCCGATCACAGGAGCCTGATGTGTCGCCACCGTTTTTTCACCCTTCACTTCATCGTAGCGTACCCAGGCGAATGTCCAGCGCTTGCCTTCTATGCATCGAAAAGCGTTGGCCACATAGGGCGGAAGCAAACAGGCATGACCTTTTTTCAAAGTCTTCCACACCCCGTCCACAAGCACCTCACCTTCACCACTAGTACAAGCCATGAAGAAAGTACCTGCGGGATTCACTCTCATCACAGCGTAGGGATAGCAGGCATCCATCACACCAGCATGCATGATCCTATGCTGGGAAAACCAAGTGCACACGGCGGCATCTTTCAACAGCCGACGCTCACTCCCTGGCTTGGCCACGATAGAGAACCAAGTGCTCCGAGCCCCATAAACATGTGCATCCTGATTAAATTTCACCATCAACAGTACACCAGAACAGCAAACCTCCTTCCAGAAATAATGAAACGAATGTGGACTTTGAATAGATACAAGTGGATAGACTACATTCAACTTGCTCGTTTAATGCGATACAGATGAGGACAACCTTGTTACACTAACACACCATGCCGAACCCATATACAGGAATTGGAAATCCCTACACCCGATCAGAAGTCAACGAGCGACTGAGAGACACCTTGTCCAAAGGAGAGCCGATCATTGTCGCAGGAGCAGGCTCAGGGATTTCCGCGAAGTTCATCGAGCAAGGCGGCGCCGACCTCATTATCATCTATGCCTCTGGTCGCTTCCGCATGATGGGCCATGGATCCATTGCAGGCATGATGGCCTATGGGGACGCCAATGCCATCGCCATGGAAATTGGTGAGTATGAAGTACTCCCTGTAGTCCAGGAAATTCCGGTCATCTGCGGGGTTCATGCCTCTGACCCCCGCCGCCGCATGTGGCACTGGCTTCTCCAAGTGAAAAACATGGGCTTCTCCGGCATCAACAATTTCCCCACACACACCATCATCGACGGCCATTTCCGACAATCACTGGAAGAGACTAACATGGGAGTTCAGAAGGAAATCGACTGTGTTCAACTCGCGACCTCCAAAATGGATCTCTTCTCCATCGTCTACGTGGCTACACCAGAAGAAGCCGTGAAAATGGCGAAAGCTGGCGCCGATGTCATCATCGCCCATGTCGGCTGCACCGTTGGTGGTTCAATCGGAGTCAGCGACGCCGCCATCGGACTAGATGCCGCAGCAAAAGCCACACAAGCCATCTGCGAAGCTGCACACTCGATCAATAAAGACATTATCATTCTCTCACACGGCGGTCCCATCGCCACTCCATCCGATGCTGCATACATCAATGAGCACACTGATACGGTTGGGTTCGTTGGAGCATCAAGCATCGAACGTCTCGCCGTGGAAGACTCGATCACTGAGCTCACGCGCGAATTTAAATCCATTCCCGTAAAGCGCATCAAATAGCCATGGCCTCTACACCTAACATTAAAACTATAGCTATCCTGGGAACTCTTGACACCAAAGGGCACGAGCATGCTTTTGTAGCGGAACTCATCAAACAACAAGGCCATAACGTAGTGATGATAGATGTCGGCACTGGCGCAGAGCCTCAGGTGAAACCAGATATCACCCGTCACGAAGTTGCAGAAGCTGCGGGGTTAGATCTTCAACCCTTGCTTGAGAATCAGGATCGAGGCGAATGCGTTGTCGCCATGTCAAAAGCCGCTCCCGTTCTCCTCAAGCAGCTTCAAGAGAGAGGAGAAATTGACGGCGTGATCTCACTAGGCGGAGGCGGTGGCACCTCACTTGCCACATCAGCCATGCGCGCACTTCCTATCGGCTTCCCTAAAGTCATGGTCTCCACCTTGGCTAGTGGCAACACCGCTCATTATCTCGGCACCAAGGACATCACCATGATTCCAGCCATTGTCGATGTAGCTGGACTCAACTCTATATCAAAAACGATCTTCACACGCGCAGCTGGTGCGATCTGTGGCATGGTTGAAAGTGAGGTCGACACCTCTACAGACAAGCCGCTTATTGCCGCCTCCATGTTTGGTAACACCACAGATTGCATCAATATTGCAAAGGGTGTGTTAGAAGAAGCTGGCTACGAAGTTCTCGTATTCCATTCCACTGGAGCTGGTGGCAGAAGCATGGAAGCACTTATCGACTCTGGAATGGTCCAAGGTGTTCTGGATATCACCACTACTGAGTGGGCCGACGAGCTGACAGGGGCCACACTGACTGCCGGACCTGAGCGGATGGATGCCATGACCAGAGCACAAGTACCTGCTGTCATTGCTCCGGGCTGCCTAGACATGGCGAACTTTGGTGAGCGAGAGACAGTTCCGGGAAAATACAGCAACCGCCTTTTCTATATCCACAATCCCCAGGTCACCCTGATGCGGACCAATGCCGAGGAATGCGCTGAGCTAGGAAAAATTATTGCTGAGAAAGCCAACGCCAATCCTGCTCCCACAGCCATCCTCATACCAAGCAAAGCAATCTCAGTAATCTCAGCCAAAGGACAGTCTTTCCATGACCCCGTTGCAGACAGAGCTCTCTTTGAATCAATCAACCAGCATGCTAGACGCGAGGTACTTACCTTTGATGAGAAAATCAACTCCCCGGCATTTGCCAAGGCTGCTGCACATAAGCTCCTTGAGCTGATCAAAATCAACAAACAACCAAACTAACGCCATGCGCCTATTACTTCTCTTAACCCTGCTACTATCACCACTAGCTCTCGCCCAAGACAAAACTATGTACAGACACATCGTCCTCTTCAAATTCAAGGACTCCGCCAAAGCCGAGCAAATCACCGAAATCGAGAAAGACTTCGCAGCTCTTCCCAGCAAAGTCAAAACCATCATCGGCTTCGAATGGGGTAAAAACGTGAGCCCCGAAAATCTCAATCAGGGTCTGACACACTGCTTTGTAGTCACTTTCAAGAACAAGAAAGACCTTGAAGCGTATCTGGTCGATCCCGCCCACAAAGCATTCGTGGAGAAACTCCTGCCCATACTCGATAGAGCAACTGTGGTCGACTTCGTCCCGGAAAAATAAATCAAGAACCCTTTAGCCTAATGACACGCCACTTCGGAGTCTTCCAATTCAAGTCAGAGATCACTCAAGAGCAGATCAATGAGTCCTTCATCGCGCTTGCAGATCTAGCTAACAAAATTCCCGGCCTGCTCAGTGTAGAGCACGGCCCCTACAAATCCGATGAAGGTCTCAATGATGGCTTCACTCACGGCTTCATCATGACTTTTGAAACACCAGAGGCCAGAGATGCTTACCTCCCCCACCCAGACCATCTGAAAGTAGTCGACCTAGTCCAACCTCGCCTTGAGCGCCTCGTCGTCTTCGATTTTGACGTTTAATCCTAGCAAAAAAGATGCGCCTCTTACTCACATACATTACGCTTTCAGCATCTTTACAAGCTGCGGAACTACCTCCAACTAGCGTTACATTTACAAAAATCACCCTTTCTAACAAGTATGTAAGCGAGGGCGCATCCGCAGCAGACATTGACGCAGACGGTCATACAGACATCATTGCAGGACACCTGTGGTGGAAAGGCCCTCAATTTGACCAATCCTACTCCTACGCCCCTATCAAGGACTTCCCTATTGAAGGTCCAGGACTGGAGGGTTACTCCACAAACTTCTTCTGCTTCCCCGCTCACATCACCGAAGATCAATGGCCGGAAATTCTCCATGTAGGATTACCGGGAAGCGAAGCCAAACTATATATCAATCCAGGCAGAGCACCATTTAGTCATTGTAATGAAGATAAAACCTGCAGTCATGAAACGGTCCAGTCTCATGTCTGCAACGAGTCCCCCCAACTTCAAAATGTGCTCAAAGCTGAGAAACCACAATTACTCTCTTATCATCAAAACTCCATTTCTCTCGCGACTCCATCCACTCACCAATCATCGGATTGGAATATTCTCAAGATATCTCCACCCCACAATAGGCTCGCCAAGTATTCCCACGGTCTAGGCTGTGGTGACATCAATGGAGACAGCTTGCCCGACATTTTAGAAAAATCCGGCTGGTGGGAACAGCCGAAGAACTGGGACAAGAAAACTCCATGGACGTTCCACCCATACCCGTTCGCCCCCGGCAAAGGAGGCTCTCAAATGTATGCATACGATATAGACGGCGACGGAGACAATGACGTCGTCACCGCGCTGGATGCGCATGGATATGGCCTCTCTTGGTATGAACAAACCCGCAACCAACAAGACCAGATCGATTTTAAAGCGCACACCATCATGACTGATAAGGCCAGCGGCAGCCCATTCTATGTATGCTTCTCTCAACTCCACGCCATGGGATGCGCTGATATCGATGGAGACGGCATCAAGGATATCGTAACAGGCAAGTGCTATTTCGCTCACAATGGCAAAGACCCTGGAGCGCATGATCCAGCCGTCCTGTATTGGTTTCGCACAACTCGCAACCCTGACGGAAGCGTTCTCTTCCTCCCGTACTTGATTGATTCCAACTCAGGCGTTGGTCGCCAAATTACCTGCGCTGATGTGAATGCAGATGGTAAAATGGACATCATCACATCAAGTAAGAAGGGCGTATTTATTTTCATCCAAAACTAATCCAAGACGTATTACTTTATGAACTCCTTAGCAACTAGCCTACTCCTTTGCAGTTTCCTCACCATCGCTACACCAGCAGAGCCAGCCAAAACGACATCTCTATTTAACGGTAAAGACCTCACTGGCTGGCAAACCGTCAATCCTAAGTTCACTTCACAATGGTCAGTAGTCGATGGCATTATTACATCCGGTAACCTTCAGGATAAAATCCCAACTAACACATACTTGGCTACCACGAAGGAATACGAAGACTTCGAATTCCGCTGTCTCTTCCGTATCCAAGGTGACCCAAAAACCGGCTTGATCAATTCAGGCATCCAATACCGTTCCATCATCAAGGGCACGAAAATCATCGGTTATCAGGCGGATATAGGCAATGGGTACTGGGGTGACATCTATGATGAACACCGCCGCAATAAAGCACTCGTGAAGGCTGACCTATCTGTTCTCAAGAAAGTACTCAACCCCACTGGCTGGAACTCCTACATCATCCGCTGCAAAGGCGATCACCATGAGATCTACATCAACGGCGTCAAAACCGCGGACTACGTAGAGAAGGATAAGAACATCCCACGCAAAGGCGTGATTGCTGTTCAAATCCACTCAGGAGGAGCAGCCAAGGTAGAGTTCCAAGACCTCACCATCACTGAACTCTAGTCTCTCTAACACACACCTCACTACTCGCATGAACTCACAACAAGCTATTACACTTGCTCTCATTGCAAGCACTAGTATCACATCGGCGAAGAAGACGCAATCAGGACGCACCGAAGCCTACACTCCGGAGCAAGAACTGGCCGGCTTCACCGTACCGGAGGGCTTCGTGGTTGAACTCGTGGCCTCGGAAAAGGACGGCATCGTCAACCCCATTGACCTCACTTTTGACGCCTCTGGTCGACTCTGGACTCAGACAGCTCGGATGTATCCACTCGACCCCGTCAAAGACATTAAATGGAATGACTTGCTTCGCCTGATGGATAACCCTGAGGAGCAAGACAAGAACCCCGAATTCAAGCGAATCAAAGACCTTTATCAGGGAAAAACCAAAGGTCAGGATGACATCATCATCCTATCTAACTTTTATGAGAACAAGCAGCCCACGGTCACCAAATGGGCAAGCGGCCTGACAATCCCTCAGTCCATTCTCCCCTACAAGAACGGTGCCTTCGTAGCCCAAGGATCAGAATTATTCTATCTCGAAGACACCGACCAGAATGGCTCAGCTGACAAGCGCACACCAGTCCTGACGGGTTTCGGCTTCACCGACACCCACACCATGGCTCACACACTCGTGCGTGCACCTGGAGGATGGATCAATTTTTCCCAGGGAGCCCTGAACAAAGGGAACATCACTGCCACTAAGTCTGGAAGCTCTACTCGCATCGACTACTCCAAAATTGCGCGATTCTCACTCGATGGCAACAAAGTCGAACTCGTCAATGCAGGCCTTAACAACATCTGGGGATTTCAGCTTCGCAGTAACGGTCAGTGGTACATGACGGAGGCCAATGACATGGGTCTCTCCGTCACCCCCGCAGAGCCTTACACCGCCTATAAAGGTATCGGCAACGAAAAGCTCCGCGAGTATCAACCCTTCTTTCCTGCACTTCATAAATTCCGCGTGGGTGGTACCGGTATCTCTGGTCTGGCCTTTGCTGACGACACGACCAATACCTTCCCGGAAGAATACAAAGACGTCGCATTTCTGGCTAACCCCATCACCTCCACCATCAACTGCGTGCGTATCGTGCGTAATGCAGACGGCACAGTGACCGCCGAGCACCTTCCAGACCTACTTAAGTCAGAAGACGATTGGTTCCGCCCGGTAAACATCGAGTTCGGACCAGACGGCTGCCTCTACATCGCAGACTGGTACAACAAGATCGTATCGCACAATGAAGTCGCCACCACTCATCCTGACCGAGACAAATCACACGGCCGCATCTGGCGCATCCGCCACCAGTCACAAACTCCACGCGAAATTCCTAATCTCCATGCAGCTTCTAACGATCAGCTGCTGTCTTTCCTCCAGTCTCCCTCCCTGCACATTAAACGCTACGCAGCCTTTGAAATCATCGACAGACAGGCCAAGGACTGCACCCCTCAGCTGATCCAGGTCGCTACTGACACTACTCAACTGAGCACTACCCGTATTCACGCGCTCTGGGCACTTGAAGGCCTCCAGGTATTCGACCAAGACACTTGGTCGCAGCTCCTCAAGGACGAGGATGCCAACCTTCGCCGTGAAACTGTACGTTCTCTGGCGAACCTCAAGGTGACGGCACAAGTAGCGTACCAACTCCTGTCACCTCTGGCCAAGGATCCCCATGTGATGGTACGCTCCCAAGTGATCCGTACGCTTGAGAATCTGGGATCGGCAAATGCAGACACCATCAATCTTTTGGTTTCATTCTGCCATGCTCCAGCACCCGATAATACTCTCGGCGGCCATTACGAACAAAACTTCGAACGCTATCTGGCACGAAGAGCCCTTGAGCGCTATCCTGAGCAACTCAAAGAATATTTGGAGAGCACACTCGCCAAAGCGCAACCCTCAGAAAAGATCCTGTGGGCCCAGCAAGCCCTCGACCACCAGAGCACAGCCTCATTCCTCAAGCAGTGGACCAGCATCCAGAAGCAACCATTGGACAAGGAGACACTTACCATCATCGCTGACCTCTGTAAGAACAAGCAGATCTCCAATGCTGTTACGCCATATTTTGCAAACAGAGAGCATGCGCAGCACATTGCTCAACTCGCCTTGGACCATATTCAAGACACTTATACCACCCAAGTAGGATTCCCTCTAGCCGCCACCTGCCTCACCCTCATCAAATCAAATGATGTCGAGGATCAGATAATGGGCACACAACTAGCCTCGGCTTACAGGATCACTCATATCCATCAGGACGTTTCTAGATTGTTAGATAATTCAAAAGATCCCAAACTGCAACGAGAAGTTATCAAATTCCTCTCACACCTTCCAGCTGCACACACCAATACCCTGCTGCAGATCGCAAACGATACTAGCAAATCTAGCGACCTGCGGATCGAGGCACTGACTGCCTACACTCAGGCTAAAGGTATAAACTCTCTTCCTGAAGTGACGGCTTTCCTGAAGAAGAACGAAAATAACAAACACGCCCTTATCAGCGCGATGGGCTCCACCGTGCAGGGCTGCAAACTCCTCGCCTCACTCATCGATAATAATGAACTCCTCGTTACTGACATTCCTAGCGCTATCATCCAACGTACCGTGGACACCTTACCCAAGGGTGAGATCAAAGATCAGCTCAGCAAACACTTAGACAAAGAAGCAGCAGCAATTAAAAATGCTGTCACTAAACGTATCCCTGAACTCACACGACTCTATGCGGAAAAACCAGGCAATACCACCACAGGCAAAGCGGTCTTCACTGGCATGTGCCTTACTTGCCATGTAGTGGGTGAAGACGGCGTTGGAATCGCACCCGCTCTTGACGGTTCAGCCAATCGGGACTTGGAACACCTGCTGACTGCCATCCTGCTTCCTGATGAGGCCGCAGAGGGCGCCTACGTCCTTTACCGGGTCACTGACTCCGCTGGTCACATCTTTGAGGGCTACAAGCTGAAGCAAAGCGAACGAGGCACGATGTTGGCAATCCAAGGAGGCCTTACCACCTTCATACCTCACCGTACCATTGCCAAACAAGAGCACGTCGGTTCCAAATCATTCATGCCGTCGGGAACCTTCGATAAACTGCCGGATCAAACTATCCTGGATCTACTCTCCTACATCAAAACACTTAAATAGCCTGTTCCTCACTTATTTCTTCCCCAAGCAGTGACTCTCTCTGCTTGGGGCTTTTTATTTCCACCAAATTACTGACTCGTTATTCCCTTGCACACCTCCTACCTGTATTATAGATAAAGAATATATTACGCCACTCTATAAGCTCACATGCATTCCTATTTTTACCCATTGTTCGCGGTATCATTCCTCCTTAGCTCCTGTCACCGGAGTCAGAAAAGCGCCACAGAACCACAGCATCCTACAGAAGAGAGCCTCAGCTACACGTCTGGAAATACCGATGCTTTTGCACCCGGCCAAGAAAAGAACCCGAGCGAATTGCTCATTCCCTCAGCAGAACTTCCTACAGGGCTTAGCTGGCAAAACTCCTCGGTAAACACTGACAACACGCACCATGTCTGGAGCGACTATTCCCTACGCTGGGACTGGAAAAATCAGTCAAGCCTCACCCTCCACCGCCCCATCCCCTGGATGCCCCCCAAGCAAGCCCGAGGAAAATACAAGTTCCCACACCCAGTGCAGAACTGCTTCACCGTATGGATCTACAACAAAACACCACACAAGGACGCTAAGCTGCGCTTCTCCTTTGGCGCGGACGAAAAAGAGATCTGCCATTTTTACTTTAGTCTGAACTTCACAGGCTGGCGCACTGCCTGGGTTTCCTATGACCGAGACATGCTGGGAGAAAAACCAAGTGCTCCCATGGATTATGTCACCATCCAAGCTCCAGCCAACATCCCTAAGGGAACGCTCTGGATTGGCGACACCATGATTCACAAATTCATCGATGCCCGCCATCAGCACGGTGATCCACAAGTCCCCTTTGTCCATGGTGCCGACACCAAAAAGGCAGGGCACTGGGATCCAATCATGCACCTTTACGAGCTTGGTCAAAACCAGAGAGCAGACAACCCCATTACCGGGCAAGAAATGAAGGCCCTAGCCACCATTGCCAAGCGGCTCGAGATGAAAGAGAAATCTCAGCCACTTAATGACAAGATACTCGTCAGCCTAGAGAAGCAATTTGCCACCTATGGAATCATCAAAGATGAACATGGCATCCGGGGTAAGCATATCTACATGGAGCATCAGCAGGTGGGAGCTCCAGAAAACTTGGAGCAGTTCCAGGCGCATACACTTCAACAAACTTGTGACTTCCTACTCAATCTTGCGCGTACTTACAACCGGGTTCCACAGAATGATCGGGCGGAAGCCAAGGCATTACGTGTAGCAGAAATGTTCTGCCTGCTCACCGAGCACATGCTAGATCAAGGGTTCACGGCAGGCAGTTCATTGGGCACGATGCATCACTTTGGTTACCGCACCCGATCCTGGGTTCCAGCGATTTCGGCGATGCAGGAACCACTTGCTAAAGCAAGGCTGCTTGAGCAAGCTAGAGAATCACTTGTTTGGTTTTATAATTCTAACAGAATATTTGCACCAGTCGAAGAGCTGGCGAACATGGACTATCTCAATACCCTGTCTCAGGCGGACTTCACCATCCAAATGATTGGTGAAGATAATGCGGCCAAAGTAGCTCGCATCAAAAGATACTCACAATGGATCAGCGAGACAATTAGCTCCGAATCTCCGGGGACGACTTCGGGCTTCAAACCTGACGGCTCACTCTTCCACCACGCCATGCATTACCATGGCTACGGTATCCCAGCGATCGACAAAATCAGCACAAGTGTCGTTCACAAACTGGATGGCACACCCTTTGAGATTACTCCAGAAGCCTATGAAGTATTGAAACGTGCTTATCTTGCAGCCAACTATTGGGGCTACCCCTACTGTGGATTCAACGCCTGCGGCAGACACCCGATTACCCATGACCTCACCAGCAGCAGAGGCGCTCTGCAGAAGCTAGCTCTTAGCCGACCTGGTACTAGTGACGTTGATAGCGAGTTGGCGGCTTGCTACTTGGAAATGTTTGGCGGAGATAGTCAAAAGCTCTTTGTTGAAAGCATCTCACCTTCACGTACACAAGGCTTTCACGTCATGAACTACAATGCAGGAGGATCCTACAAATGGGGTAACTCTACCGTGCAGCTCAAGGGCTTTGGCGACGGCATCAAATCTCACGAAACTTACCGCGATGCCAACCGCTACGGCCGTTATCTAAGCCACGGCTCTACACAGATCTTCAAGACAACATCAGATCACAAGAGCGGACAGCTGAATGAGGGCTGGAACTGGAGCCAGATCCCAGGAACTACTAGCCAGCTTCTTCCCTTTGATGAACTCGAGGGTAGTAAGGGCTTCTACGGTTGGGGGCCAAAACAACAGAGCTATCCATCCGGAGCGGGAAAGCTGGGCAAGCATTTCGGAGCCTTCCTCTTCCAGCTTGACCCAAGCAAAGACGATCAGTCACTGCGCATACGTAAGAGCGTTTTCCTCATCGACCGGGAAATCATTTGTTTAGGCAGCGGTATCAGCAACCAGTCTAAAACCTACCCGACAATCACGACTGTATTTCAAGCAGCACTGCCGACAAAGGGTGAAGACCTGAGCTCTCAGGGAGATGGCTGGCTCATTGATCCTTTCGGCACCGGTTACTACCTACCAGGAGACCAAAACCTAAAACACCATTCGGGCTTACAAAAATCTCCGGATCAATCAGACCGCAAGCCTACCTCCGGCAACTTCTCCACTGCCTGGCTTGAGCACGGAATCACTCCAAGGAATGCAAGCTATCAATACCACATCGTACTGGATGCCACACCAGAGCTCATGAAAACATGGCATAGCGAGCACGCTGCTCACTACCAAATCATTCAACAAGATGATACGGCTCACGTGATCGCTAACAAATCAAAGAACCTAGAGGCCACAGCCGCCTTTTCTCCCTATCAAAGTAAGGGTGACACGACCTTACTCTCCACCGACCGCAGCTGCATCGCCTTGATCCGTCACCAGGCAGATAAAAGCCTCCAGCTGAGTATCACCGACATTGATCTCCCCTTGGCAGGCAAGGCCCCCCTATCTCCGACTACCGTGATTGAACTCAAAGGCAAGTGGTCTCTCTCTACGTCCAAGGGAGACAAAGGGATCCAGCTAGAGTCATCCGGGGAGAATACACGCCTCCTGATCACCACCTGGCGTGGTGAATCTGTACAAATGCAGCTCACGCCATCTGCGGACTAATTCATACCAGGTGCTTAGGGAAATCCTCGACCTTTTCACACGCCACCTGCTCCATCACTTGCTGCAGCTGGCGTTTGAGCATTTCAAAGACATGGTGCCCGCCATACTCGCCCATGGCACAGACTCCATACATCGGAGTACGCCCGAGAAAGGTAAAATCAGCACCACATGCCAAAGCGGCCGCGATGTCCTCACCCGAACGAATGCCGCTGTCCATCATGATCTTGATCTTGCCCTTAAACTCCGGCACTAGCGCCTTCAATGGCTCGACCGTTGACTGACCTCGATCCAGCTGACGCCCACCATGGTTAGACACAATCATACCATCTAAGCCGAGCTTTACAGCCAACTCAGCATCCTCAGGATTGACGATTCCCTTGATCACCAGATTACCCTTCCATCTGTCTCTTATGGCCGCAATCTTATCCTCTGTTAGACGGCCTGAGAATGTTTTATTCATGAATTGCCCGAGGTGTTTCATATTCAGACCCTCAGGAATGTAGGGCTTCATCGTCTTAAATTCAGGAGCTCCTGCTGACAGCTGAGCAAAGGACCAACTTGGGTGAAGGCACATCTGGATGATATTTCTTAAGGTCATTCGCGGAGGAATAGAGAGACCATTACGAATTTCTTTGGGTCGGTAAGCAAAAGTCGGCGTATCAGCCAAAATCACCAATGTCCTGCAGCCTGCACTCCAGGCCCGCTCCAACAGCTTGTCCCGAAGCTCATTCTCCGCAGGATGATACAGCTGAAACCAGAATTCCCCTTCGGTAATCTCTGCGATCGTTTCGATACTCGCCGTCCCAACCGTAGAGAGAACAAAAGGCACTCCATGATCTCTTGCAGCCCTAGCCAAGTACTCACAGGACCTGGGCCACATGAGCCCCTGCAAACCAACTGGAGCTACACCAAAGGGAGAATCGTAAGATTTCCCGAATAATTGAGTCTGTTGACTAGCCCCAGCAAAGTCCCGCAGATACCAAGGCTTAAGCTGCACTTGTTTTATATCTGAGATGTTCCGCTCAAGATTGACCTCGGAAAAGCAACCTCCCACCAAGTAATCGTAGGCGAAACCCGGCAGACGCTTCTTCACTCTTTGCATCAAAAATTCCACCGACGGAATCTCTGGATTAAAATACTCCTTCTTCATGATAGAAATCAGCCTCAGTGATTACAGACGATACTGCCCCAATACATGACTCGAGGAGAATATCCGCTCTACACCAAGGGATAGTTGAAATCCACTCTGGTAGGCGCGACATCCCAATGCATCTTCTTTTCCCAGCATAAGGGGTCTATATACCATATTCAATATCACCAATCAATTTCTGCTCTCGACCTTGTCTCTATCTACCTCAACACAGTGATCGGGCAGATCCATTAATCTGGAGCCAATTACGGCTCTTGAGCTGCGGTGGAAGAAATCCCGGTCTCTCCATCCTGCATTTTTTTATGTTCGTTACATTTAGTTGTAACCAAGCCTTGGTGATGCGTTAATACCCCATAACACGTAGAATTGACGAACATGTCCCGATTTATTCCATCCATCCTCACAGCCTCAGCCTTGATGGCAGCCACTAGCTTGTATGCAGAGCCCACCGTCGCGGTCTATGACCTAGATAGCCCGATCTCTGAAAGTGGTCAGACAAGCACCAGCCTGTTCAACCTGAGCGACGCATCACGTCCGCTGACTCACTTCGACATCACTGAGAGCCTTGAGGCAGCCATCAACGACAATGAGATCAAAGGCGTCGTTTTCGACGTAGACGATTCCTCTATGTCACTGGCTCAAGTACAGGAAATCCGCTGTCTTCTCCTGAAACTCAGAGAACAAGAAAAAGACGTCTGGCTCTACACCGAATATCTGACTCCCACCACCGCACTGCTAGGCAGCGCCGCGAACCACATGACCCTCATGCCAGAGGGCAACGTCATGCTCACAGGCCTCTATGGCGAGAGCATGTACTTCAAAAACTTGCTGGATAAAGTAGGCGTCAAAGTCGAGGTCATTCACATCGGAGACTTCAAGTCCGCTGGAGAAACCTTCTACAGGACTGGACCATCCGAGTACGCTGAGAAACAGCAGGCCGCTTTGCTAGACTCACTCTACGAACAGATCATCAACCAACTGGCAGAGGGACGTAAGCTCTCCAAAGAGAAGGTCAAAGACATCATCAACAAAGGCGTCATCAGCCCCAAGGAAGCTCTGGAGCTCAAGCTCGTGGATCATTTGGAGTACCGCACTGACTTCATCAAAAAAGTCAGAGCCCATTACGGCAAGGAAACGAAATTCGACCGCACCTATTCACTCCCTGATCCCAATGGCCCGGAGATCAAAGGCTTCTTCGACCTGGTCAAACTCATGCTCAATTCTGATGGTGATGCCAAAGCAACATCACCTTACATCGCAGTCGTCGTCTTGGAAGGCAACATCACTGACGAATCGGTTGCGCCAGTCCGAAAGGAGATTCTGGCAGCCACTCGCAACGACAACTGCAAAGGTCTCGTTCTTCGCGTGAACTCACCAGGGGGATCTGCTCTTGCTTCAGACGTCCTATGGGAAGCGACTGATGAATTCAAAGCCACCGGCCGTCCATTTGTTGTTTCTATGGGGGCAGTCGCAGCTAGTGGTGGTTACTACGTCTCTGCAGGAGCAGACAAGATCTTCGCAGAGCCCGGCACCATCACTGGTTCGATTGGTGTAGTCGGCATGAAATTTGTGTTTGGCGATGCCATGGACAAACTTGGCATCACGGTGCACGCCTCCAAGCGTGGCAAGCACGCCGACCTCATGAATATCACGCGCGCTTACACCCCTGAGGAAACCGAGCTGATCCGCAAGTCCATGCTCGACGTCTACGGGACTTTCAAGAAGCGCATCATGGATGGCCGCGGTGACCGCATCAAAGGTGAACTGGAAAAGCTGGCAGGTGGTCGAGTCTACAGCGGCAAAGACGCTATTGCTATCGGCCTGGTAGATGAACTCGGTGGTCTGAATGACGCCATCAACCACCTCTATGATTCCCTCCACAGTGAGAATGAAATAGACGTCCTTCTCTTCCCCGAGCCTAAGAGCCCTATGGAAGGCCTGTTTGCTAAGCCAAAAGAAGACAAGCATGAGTTCATTCAGGCAGCTCATCCGCAGCATTCCATGGTAGAGCAACTCCGCAAAGAGCTTCTACAGAGCCAAGCCGTCGGGCTCCTCGGTCCTGACAAGGCAAAGCAAATTGAAAGCTTCCTCAATAAGCTGGAAGCCTACCAGAGCCAGCGTGTGCTCCTAATTGCTCCTAGCCTTCCGATGAATTAAATAGATCTGGAATAGATACCATCTCACAGCCATCGTACCTGTATGGGTTTACGATGGCTGTTTCTTTTAGGCTTCAGTATTTTGCTGAGCTCTTGCTCCGCCGAATCAAAAAACTTTGCCCAAGAGACTGGGCCGGCCGCTTTTCTTAGAGACTTTGATCAGGCCGCGGCACTCTCCAAAAAGACTAACAAGCCGATCTTCGCCTTTTTTCAGGAAGTCCCCGGATGAGCAGGCTGCAAGAAGTTTGGCCATGAGGTCATGGCCCACCCCATCATCGTTGATAGTATTGAGAACACCTTTGTCCCGCTCCTCATCAAGAATAACAGCGGAGGTAAGGACAAAGAAATGCTTCGCAAGTTCAACGAGCCTGCCTGGAACTACCAAGTCATCCGCTTCTTCGACGCCTCGGGTAAAGATATCATTCCTCGCAAAGACAAAATCTGGGACCTCAAGAGCCTAACAGACAGAATGGTTTTAGCTCTTCAAAAATCCGGGCAGAAGATTCCAGCTCCTTTGGAGCTCCTACGGATAGAACTCAGCACACAGAATCAGGCCAAGGCCGCCTTTGCAATGCACTGCTTCTGGACTGGTGAGCGCAAACTTGGTGCCCTACCCGGAGTCATCACCACGGAGGCGGGCTGGATCGATGGACTGGAAGTCACGCTCGTGACCTATGATCAAACCCAACTCAAGCTTCAGGATCTGGTGAGAAAAGCCAGCGCCATCGAATGCGCCAATAAAATCTTCGTTCCCCGAGAACGACTCGATCTGGTGAGAAAGATTACCGCGAAGCCCGTAGCCACTCTGGGCAAGCAATACAGGAAGGCCAAAGGTTCTGACCAAAAGCGCCAACTCGCCGGCACGCGCTTTACCAAACTAGAACTCACCCCAGCACAAGCTACCAAAGTCAATGCCTTTGCCCGCACGGACAAAACCAAGGCTCTCACCTACCTCACGGCGTCTCAACGAGCTGAAGTGACCCGGTAGGACCCTGTGTCACCACGGAAATCAAAAGTTTGTCGGTTTCCTTATTTACCCGCTAAGCTAAAACGATTATCCCAGCTGCATGCGAACTTTAATCAAGCACGCTCTGGGTAGCGACTCCCCGATGGACTCCATCGTCATCAAGGGATGGGTGCGTACCAGACGCGACTCCAAAGAGTTTTCCTTCCTCGAAATGAACGACGGGTCCTGCCTGGCGAACATCCAGTGCATTGCGGATGCTGGCATCCCTGGTTACGAGCACATCGGTAAGATGTCTACCGGTGCCGCGGTCGGCATCACAGGAAAGCTGATCGAATCTCCCGGCCAAGGCCAGAAATGGGAAGTCCAGGTCACCGAACTTGAACTGATCGGCGAGGCTCCATCTGATTACCCGCTACAGAAGAAAGGTCATACTCCTGAGTTCCTGCGCTCCATTTCCCATCTACGCCCACGCGCGAATCTCTACGGAGCCGTCTTCCGCATGCGCTCACGTCTTGCCCATGCAGTTCACCGTTTCTTCGAAGAGCGTGACTTCACCTTGGTTCACACTCCGATCATTACGGCATCCGACTGCGAAGGTGCTGGTGAAATGTTCCGCGTCACCACCCAGGACCCGACCAATACCAAGGCCGACAAACCAGAGGAAGACTTCTTCGCCAAGGCGACCTACCTCACCGTCTCCGGTCAGCTCGAGGGAGAAGCCTTTGCCACCGCCCTTTCTAACATCTATACCTTCGGCCCGACATTCCGCGCGGAGAACTCCCACACCTCACGCCACGCCGCCGAGTTCTGGATGGTCGAGCCAGAGATGGCATTCTGTGACCTTGAGGGAGACATGGACCTTGCCGAGGAATTCGTCAAATACCTCGTGAAAGACATCCTTGAGAACAACGAAGGTGACCTCGATATCTTCTGCAAGTTTGTCGACAAGTCCCTCCGTGAGCGACTGGAGTTCGTGGTCGAGCGTTCATTCCAGCGTGTCTCCTACACCGAAGCCGTCGAGATCCTCATCCAGTCCGGCAAGAAATTTGAATACCCGATCGAGTGGGGAGTAAACCTGCAGTCCGAGCACGAGCGCTACCTGACCGAGGAACATTTCAAGAGCCCCACCACCGTTTACAACTATCCGAAATCCGTGAAGCCATTCTATATGCGCACGAACGACGACGGCAAGACCGTCACCGCCATGGACCTTCTCGTCCCAGGCATCGGCGAAATCATCGGTGGTGCCCAGCGTGAAGAGCGCATGGACGTTCTCAAAAAGAATATGGAAGAGCACGGCCTCTCCGATGAGGACTACTGGTGGTACCTGGATCTGCGCAAGTACGGCACCTGCCCACATGCAGGCTTCGGGATGGGCTTCGAGCGCATGCTCATGTTCGTCACTGGCATGAAAAACATCCGGGACGTCATCCCCTTCTCCAGGACTCCGGGCTCCTGCGAATTCTAACCGCAGGAATCATCACCCATTTTTTCCAAGCCACGTCTCTCCCGAGCGTGGCTTTTTTATTCCTCTTTTTCCTCGGCCTCATTGAGCAAAATATTCAGCGCGCCACCAGAGACACTCGCCTCCTTGACCAGGGCAATCAGGGAAACCGCCATCAGAAAGAGAGCCGTCCCAAAGATCCACACGCCAAGCACTCGGAAATCGAGCAACATGGCTGCCATGGAGAGCACACAGCAGAAAAGACTAACCGCACCGCTCACCTGCATCCAGCGGATCAGCACTAGCCGGTGACGCAGGTTCTCGATCTGTGCGAGAGCCGACTTACCACCAAACTTGGAATCCTCCCGCCATTCCGTGTGCAGCTTCCGGATCAGCGCAGACAGAGCTAAAAATCGGTTCGTGTAACTAAGAAACAGCAAACTCACAGCCGGAAAAAGGAGGGCTGGAGTGGATAACTCGATCTGCATGCGCTGAGCTTAGCCTTTCCGCGGCCAGGATCAACTCTTCATGCTGACAAGGACATCGCCTGCTCCAGCTTCTCCCGCTCAGCCTCGAAACCAGCTTCATCCAGGTCATCCCCTACAAAATAGGGCTCTTCGAAAATGATTTCCACCTTGCTGAAGGGCTTAGGAATCATGAAGCGGTCCCAACTCTTCAGGCTCCAGTAGCTCGAGTAGTGCACACGCACGATACAGAGGGGGGCTCCAGTCGTCTGAGCTAGCTTCACAATACCTGCCTGAATCTTGTAGACTGGCCCGCGGGGACCATCAGGCGTCACGCAGACATCGCTGCCAGCCTTAAGAGCCTTCTTCATAGCCACCAGGGCAGCCACGGCCCGGCGAGAGCTTGAGCCTCGAACGGCCCCCATCCCGAACATCCCCACGGCAGTCTCCAGGATCGTCCCGTCCTTACTGGCACTGGTCAGCACAGTTACCCGGCGCTTGCGCAGGAACTTGCGCTTGAAAAAGGGCATGATGAACACCCGGTTGTGCCAGAGGGAATAGAGCATCGGTGGCACCTCATCCGGCGTTCCCTGGGTCTTGCCCGCGCCAGTACGGTCCACAAAGCGCATACGCAGCGTAATCCCCACCAGCCATATCACGCCACCGATTACTCTACCGATGACCTTGGCCTTGGTCCCACCACGTATCTCTGTTGATTTCCCCATCTTGCTGCCCACACATTTGCCATCTCTTCCCATGATGACAAGCCCTTAGAGCAAGTAGCCTGTGTAAGTTCAGAGGCCGTCATTGACTTTTTCCCCGTCACACGACATACACTCCCTATGTCGACGGCACTTCCTCCAAGACCAAGAAATATCTCCAACTCAAAGGCTCGCATCAGCATTGTCGCTTCCAAGTACAATGAAGAGTTTACCGATGCCCTCGTTGAGAATGCCAAAGATGAACTCGCAGCCATCATGCCACACGCCCGCGTGGATGTTGTCCGCGTTCCTGGAGCTTTTGAAATCCCGGTAGCCTGTGCCGCCGTACTTGCCGGAGAGGAAAAGCCACAGGCTGTGATCGCCCTGGGCCTCATCATTAGAGGAAAAACCCAGCACGGAGATTTGGTCGCAGAATCCGTCAGCACCAGCCTGCAGGAGATGGCCGTCAAGCATGTTACTCCCGTGATTCATGAAGTATTGCTTGTCGAGGACGAGAAACAAGCTTACGCACGCTGCATCGGCTCCCAGCTCAACCGCGGACGCGAGGCTGCCAGAGCTGCGGAATCCATGGTAGAGCTCTTCTCCAAGTTGAAGCACGACCCAGATTCCAAAAAGAAACTTAACCGACAGTTCCCGAGCAATGCATAGCCGCCGCGAAATACGCGAATCCGCCATCCAGTTCCTCTATAGTTCAGATCTAGAAGGCGGCGCCTCAGCAGAAGACCTCTGCGAAACTTTTTGGGCCCTCGTGCTTGAGTCAGACCACAACAAGCTGACCAAAGCCACCGTGAAGGCCATCCTTCATTTCAATCAGGGCAGACAAGGCCGCTTCACCAAACTCATCGACAGGGCTCCAGAGGCCGACTCGATCATCGGCGCCCACCCGGACGCTGAGAAGCTGAAGTTGAAGCTCGCTGAAATCCTCAAACTGGAAAACAACTGGCAGGCTCTCGTGGACCGCATCAAGCGCCTCTTCAAGCCAGACAGCGAAACTGCCGACCCGGAATTGCTCGATCTCATCGAGAAATTCTTCTCACTGAACCGCTCACTGACCATTCAGCGCAGGGAATGGAACCTGCTTCTGCAGGATTTCCCAGTCATCAACAGACAGCTGGAATCCATCAAGGCTTCCATCAATGCCCTGCAGCGCGTCTCCGACCGCATCGACATGGTCGAGAGCCCGGACAAATTCCCGGACCATCCGGATATCAAGCACCTCAGAGAGACCAGCGAAGATCTCAACCATTTCCGCAAGGAAGTGGACTCCCTCTCCAGTGCCGTCCTCAACCGCAAAGCGGATCTCGATTCCAAGATCGCGGAGATCGTCAGCAACTACCGCCCTGAGCGTATCGATCCGGTTGACCGCGCCATCCTGCGCCTCGGCATCTACGAGATCTGTTTCCGTGAGGACATCCCGACTCCTGTCGCCATCAACGAGGCTATCGAGATTTCCCGCCGCTTCGGCTCCACCGATTCACCTAGATTTATCAATGGTGTGCTCGATGCGATTGCCAAAGGCTCCAAGGAGCAGATCGCCCCGGTAGAGCCCTCTTCACCACAAGAGAGCGAGCAGTAAGCTCGATCATTGAAAATCGAGATGGGATCATCGAAAAGAATGGCTTGATTAAACAGGCCATTCTCGGCGTATTGTGTAGCGTAAGCACGCTCCCCGCAGCAACACGTCCATCGCAAGTCCAGTCTCATGAGTAAATCCATCCAAGTTATTGGTAAAGAAAACCTGCCGAACCGCAACGTTCTGATCGTCCCCGGGCGCCTGAACTACCCCGAATTGGTTCAGCTAGAGAAACTTCTCTCAGGTCGCAAAATCATCTGGCTCTGTGAGGAAAGTGCCGTCATTGAGGATTCTATTCAGGCTCACCTGAGCAAACCAGGTACCGAGGCCGTTGCCTTTTCATCCAAGGACAAGGACCTGCAGCAGGTCGGCAAACAGCTCTTCAAAGATCTGGGCGACAATGGCGTAGCGGTCTTCCTCCCAGGCGAAGCTCTCGCCCTACCCGGCACGGCCTCCCTCATCCCCAGCGACACCCTGAAGGCCATCACTGAGCTTGGCCTACCCTCCTTGCCACTCGCTGTCCAGATCCCTGCTGACAGCTCTCTTTCTATCGAGAGCACTTCCTCACTGCCCTCAGTCATTTTCTCCTTCGGCAAACTGCTCCATCCATCTGACATGAGCCCGGCTGCCTGGCTGGAAGGCCTCCTCACTGCCAGTGAGGCAGCTTTTTCTTCCAGGGAATTCCTCAAAGGCTCCTTGGGTATGGCTTTGCTTGCCGGTCTGAAAAAACACAGCTCGTGCACCGTGTTTGATGGCTCCAAGGACGACAGCAAAAGCTTTGCCATCATTCTCGGGGTTGCCATCGCCTTCTCCAAGCACATCAGCCAGCAGACGAAGAAGAAGCGCGTCGGCATCATTCTACCTCCGGGACTCGGCGGCATGATCGCCAACCTCGCCGTCATTTTTGCCGGCAAGGTACCTGTGAACCTGAACTTCACCGCCAGCCATGAGGCAGTCCACTCCGCCATCAAGCAGGCTGATCTGGACAAGTTCATCACTGCGGACCCCTTCATCCGCAAGATGCCATCCTTCCCATGGCCGCCTAACCGCGACCTCATCTATCTAGAGCGTGTACTCCCACAGCTCAAGAAGTCGATCACCCGCTGGGTACTTCTCTCCAAGGTCACCCCGACCAAATTGCTCGCCAAGCTCGTCGGTATCGACCCGCAAGGTGGAGACAAAGAGGCGATCCTTCTCTTCACCTCGGGCTCATCAGGAGCACCGAAAGGCGTCCCGCTCACTCACCGCAACCTACTGGCCAATGTCTGCCAGTTTGGCACCCGCCTCAACCTTCCGCACAATGCCACGATCCTAGGCTCCCTGCCTCTGTTCCATTCCTTCGGCTGCACGGTAACCCTCTGGTTCCCGATCATCGAAGGCCTGAACCTCGTGACCTATCCAAGCCCGCTGGAAACCAAGCGCATTGCCGAGCTCATCGAGGAACACAAGATCGTCCTCCTGCTCGCTACCCCGACCTTCCTGCGTGGCTACATGCGCAGGGTCACCCCGGAGCAGCTCAAACCACTCAAGCTCGTAGTCACCGGGGCAGAGAAGCTCCCGACCTCTCTCGCCAATGCCTTCCACCAGAAATTCAATATCATGCCGCAGGAAGGCTACGGACTCACCGAGACCTCACCTGCTACCAACGTCAACCTACCCGCTCCTGAGCCAGCTGGCAATCTGCCCGTGATCCCAGCTGCCAAGGTTGGCACGGTTGGTAACTTCCTGCCAGGCATCGCCGTCAAACTCACCGATCCGAGCACAGACAAGCCGGTCCCAATCGACCAGCCAGGCATCATCTGGATGAAGGGTGCCAACGTATTCCCCGGCTACTTGAACAACGAAGAGAAGACCAAAGAAGTCATCATCGATGGTTGGTTCAAGACTGGCGATGTAGGCCGCATGGACGATCAAGGCTTCCTCTCCATTGAGGGCCGCATTTCCCGCTTCTCCAAGATTGCCGGTGAAATGGTTCCTCATGAAACCGTGGAGGCAGCAGTCAACAATGCTCTGGGACTCGACGAAGAGACGGAGCGCAAGATTGCCATCGTGGGCATTCCAGACGCTCAGAAAGGTGAAGCCATTGCACTCCTCTCCACCATCAGCGGCGTTGCGCTGGAGCAAGAGTGCATCGACCTCCGCTACCGCCTGCTAGAAAATGGCCTTCCTTCCCTCTGGTGCCCGAAACGCATCATCCCAGTAGAGGAAATTCCGATTCTCGCCTCCGGAAAGCTCGATATCAAAGCCTGCCAGCAACTCTCTGAAAAGGTTGATCAATAAGCAGCACTCCTGCCCTCCCAACTCTCAGAATCCATAGCCGTGCGCTTCGACTCTTTCATGCAGTATGCGCTGCATCATCCATCAGAAGGATACTACGCGCGTAAAATCAAAACCGTGGGCCCCGGTGGAGACTTCTCCACCACAGCTACGCTATCTCCAATCCTAGGTCGAGCCATCGCTGCCAGAGCCATCGCTTGGCTAAAGCAGAACCCTGGATCCTTCCACCTGATAGAAATTGGCGCAGGTGATGGCTCGCTGGCAAAGTCCGTGCTGAATGCACTGCCCATCCCGCAACGCTGGAAAGTCCACTACCACATCGTAGAGACTTCAGAACCACTGACCGAGCAACAGAAGGAAAAGCTCAACAAGCACCGGGTCACTTGGCACGACAACGTCAAAGCGGCTCTCTCTGCCTGCCGTGGCCGCGCCGTCATCTTCTCCAACGAACTGGTAGATGCCTTCCCTGTGCGCATCCTTTGCCGCAAGGAAGGCCTCTGGAACGAGCTTCATGTGGAAAATGGGCAGGAATCCTTCCACCCCTGCACTAGCCTCCCCGAGTCCTCGGCACTCCAGGATGATCACCCGGAAGACTACCGGGTCGAAATCCACGAATCCTACCGCGACTGGATGGAGGACTGGCTCCCAGCCTGGCATGAGGGGGAAATCATCACCATCGATTACGGGGACACCTACCCGGAGATCTACCACCGCCGCCCGCACGGCACGATTCGCGCCTTCCTCATGCACCAGTTGCTGGATGGCCCGGCCATCTATCAGAATGTCGGCATGCAGGACCTCACCGCAGATGTCAACTTCACCGATCTCATGGACTGGGGGAACCACTGCGGCCTCACCACGCTGAGCCTCGTCACCCAAAACGAGTTTCTCGCGCCACACGCGACTTCTACTTCTCTGGATCACTACCTGACCCATCCAGACGGCCCCGGCTCGGCCTTCAAAGTGCTGATTCAGGCACCGTCTTGAAATGCCCCTATATTTTGCGGCACTTCTGTGCTTTATTAGACTAGCTATGAAGTTACTCGTCGCATTCCTCGCTTTGCTTTTGCCGCTGCAGGCATTCGAAATTCCATCTAACAGCAAACAAGCCATCGTCGGCATCGCCAAAGACTGGAATTCTTCCCACGTTACCCTCCAGATCTACGAGAAGTCTGGCAACACCTGGAAGCCCGTCACCCAGAGCTGGCAAGGACGTCTCGGCAAAAAAGGCCTCGCCTGGGGAAGGGGCATTCATCCGACTATCACCAAGCCCTACTTTAAGCGTGAATCTGACTGGCGCGCTCCAGCCGGAGTCTTCTGGGTAGGTAAACCCTACGGAGCCTACGGCACACACGCCTCCATCAAGAAGCACCGCTCTCTGGACTACACCCAGGTCACCACCCGGGACCTCTGGGTGGAAGATTCTAGCTCGCCCTACTACAACCGCCACCTGAGGATCGACCACGAGCCTAGCTCCAAGTGGGAAAAGAAGGCGCAGATGCGGCAGAACGACTACCCGCACTCCCTCAAACTCTACATCAGCCACAACACCGCCACCTCCAAGCAGAAGGCCGTCCCCAATGGAGGCTCGGCCATCTTCTTCCACATCTGGCGTCGTGACGGCAAAGCCCCAACCGCTGGCTGCACCACCATGCACGAAACCCAGCTAAGAAATCTCATCGCCAGACTGGATCCTAACAAAAACCCAGTCTACATCCTGCTTCCTCAGGCTGAGTACACCAAGTACAAGTCAGTCTGGAAATTGCCTTAAGCAGGACTTACACCAAGTCCCCGATCGAGCCGGAGCCGGGGACAAAGAGGCGCTGATAGAGACGCCCAGCGGCGGAGTCTGTCAGGCTGGCCAAGTAATCGCACAGCAGCCTGCGCTTAGAGCTTTCGTCCTCGGTGGAGCGGATTTCCGCCTCCACATCATCTGGCAGGAGCTTGTAGCCTGCACCTGCGCCAGCAAGATACTCTTCTTCCAGCGCGTCCCAGAGGCGGACCAGCATATGATTGCCCTTGTACTCAAGCTGGTTGAGCTCTGCTGAACGGAAGACCACCTCGAACGCCAGCTTCTTGAACAAGCCTGACTCCCGCTTCACCTCATCATCGATGATGAGCTTGTAGTGATAGCGGTTAGTCTCCGCACTCATGAAGTTGATATCCTCCTCTAGCTTCACCCCCTTGAGGTACTTGCCGATACGGCTGCCCACCATAGGTTCCACCTTTCCCTTGCGAATGGCTCTTAGCAGATCACCGAGAGCACTGCCCTCATCGCTGCTGATGTCATTCAGGCTCGCCCACCTTTCGATGCTTTCAATGGTGAGGAATCCAGCCCGCACACTATCGGCCAGGTCATTGAGGGAATAGGCCACATCATCCGCCCAGTCCATGATCTGGCATTCGATGGACTTGAAAGCTTCTCGCGGCTTACCCGGTGAAAGCTCCAGCGGAAAGTCACGGCCATCAAAGACCCAGTCCAGATACTTCGTCTGCTCGTCATAGACGAAATGGTTCTTGGGGTTCTTCCCTCCATTGGCGGCCTTCATCTCCGACCAGAGGGACTTGTACTTCAGCACACCGTCCAGGAAAGCTCTGGTAGGGTTCATCCCCCGCTTGCTCACACTGAAGATTCGCTCAGTCAGCAGACGCAAGGTCTGCGCATTCCCCTCGAAGCCTCCATGCCCGGCCATCAGGGCATTCAAGCTCTTCTCACCGGCATGCCCGAAGGGCGGATGCCCCAAATCATGGGAAAGGCAAGAAGCCTCCACCAGATCACCATCGATAAAATAATCTTCTCCTAACAAGTCCGAGGTCACATTCAGATAGTGGCAGATGGAACGGCCGATCTGGGCCACCTCCAGGGAATGGGTCAACCGGGTACGGTAGAAATCATACTCACCACTCCAGAAGACCTGGGTCTTGCTCTGCAGTTTACGAAAAGCAGGCGTGTGGAGAATCCTGTCACGATCTATCTGGAAAGCCGAGCGGTAGTCATCGCTGGTCTTTTCCTCGAACATCCGCTCGGTGTCGAACGCGTTATAAAACCTGTTTTTCATGAGAATTGCTGCACCACTGTAGCCACCGCGCCTGACGGCTCAATCCCTTTTCCCACTTTGTCGGGGTGAGTACAAAGAAAAGACCCCGGGAGCCAGGCTCGCCGGGGTCTCTGAAAAGCGTTTATCGCCAGTAGGACTAGCCGCTGTAGGAGGACTCCACGCGGTTTGCTACATCGCGGTAGCCGTAATCCACTTCGTAGATTTCCTTGAAGCAAGCCAGTGCATTGGTCTGGTCGCCCATCTTGTCGTGGATGAGGCCTTTCTCGTAGAGAACTTCCTTCTTCGTGTTGTCCATGCCGTGCAGATCAGCAAGCGCATCAGAGAGCTGCTTGATGGCCAAGTCATGCATGTTCTTACCATCAAAGGAGCGGGCAAGAGTGAGAAGCACGCGAGTACGGATGTGCGGGTTACGAGTAGCCTGCTGCAGGTGAGGAATGGCCTCACTGAACATGCCGGAATTGAAGAGTGCGGTACCAAGCTCGAAACGCAGCTGTGGATCGGTAGGGTTCTGCTCCACGCGCTTCTGTGCATCGGCCACTGCTTCCTTGGCGCGGCTCTGCTTGATCTCCTGAACCTGTGCTCTGAGTTCCTCGTTGTTAGGATCCGCCTCGAGCTGAGCTTCCAGAGCCTGGACACTAGCTTCCTCGGCTCTTTCTTTCATGATGCGAGCCTTGTTCTTGAGAGTCACGTCCTGGTTGGAAATTTCATAAGCCCAAGCAAAGAAGGCGTGGGAGTTCTCCCAGTCCTCGAGCTGCTCGTAGAGACTGGCGATTTGCTTCACGTTGGCCAGGTTGTGCTGATCTTCCTGGTACTGCGCGATCAGCTGGCCAAGCTTGGCCTCCATCTGGTCGCGGGTCATGGCGGAGCGGCCGCTGGATTCCAGCTCGGCAGCCTCGTCCTTGTTCTTCTTGAGATCATCGATAGAGGCATCTTCGCCCCACTTCTGCTGCTTCATGGAAGCACGGGCAGAGCAATCCTTGGCACCCTTGACCGCATCGGTATCACCAGGGTTCTGCTTGACGATGGTGTTGTACACCTCAGCTGCTCTGTCTGGCAGGTCACGAGCGAGGTAGTGCTCAGCGAGCTTATGAAGAAGCTTGGTATTCTCAGGAGCCCCACTACGCACAGTCTCCAGACCGAAAGCGGCTGTCTCCACCATATTGAGACTCAATGCTGCCTCGAAAAGGACGTCATTCATACCCGGATCGAAAGGCTCTTTTTCCAGTTCTTTCTCTAGGGCGATCAAGGCTCCGAGTGGATCTTTCTTGGCTTGGCCGGCAAGCTTCATGCCGGACATGCCACCGCCAAGAAAACTTTTCTTTTTCTTGGCGACTCCACCCTGGAGTCTCGCAGCAGCGGTACGCGCTACTTTACGGCCCTCCAAAAAGCCTGGCTGCTCCTTCAAAATGGCCTGAATAATACTGATGGCGTAGCCATAGTTCTTAACCTCCACTGCGCTCAATGCTTTCTGCCACAGTGATTTAAGGTTTTGCGGCAGATCGGACTCCGTGATTTCGACGACTGGATCGCTCATAGGTGATACTGGTTTTTGGTGTTTTTAGTAAATTGCTTTAGCGCTTATCTACGCTGGGTTTCCTGCTATCATGCTCGTTTCACCCCTCATGGCAAGCTAAGGCTACCAGAATCTTTATTTTATGCGGATACTACCTGATTGTTCCCCATTTTACTGAGATGGCCCACCTTCAGACTGGTAAAAAATCATCACTTGTAAGTGAGAAATTTCGTGTAATCCTTCACGTAATCTGCAATCCCTCGGGGCAAACCAAACCGTTATCCATTTATGTCTACCGTTCTCATCATCGGCGCCGGCGGAGTCGGCTCAGTAGTCGCTCACAAATGCGCTCAACTCTCCGATATTTTCACCGATATCACCCTCGCCTCACGCACCGTTTCCAAGTGTGACGCGATCGCCGCTTCCGTCAAGGAGCGCACCGGGGTGAACATCAAGACCGCAGCCATCGATGCGGACAACGTAGCCGCCACCGTGGCTCTCATCAAGGAAGTGAATCCTTCCCTGCTCATCAACGTGGCCCTGCCATACCAGGATCTTCCACTCATGGACGCCTGCCTCGAAGCCGGCATCCACTACCTGGACACCGCCAACTACGAACCACCAGAAGAAGCCAAGTTCGAGTACCACTGGCAGTGGGCCTACCAGGAGCGCTTCGAAAAAGCTGGCCTCAAGGCCCTGCTCGGCTCCGGTTTCGACCCGGGCGTGACCAATGTCTTCACCGCTTGGGCACTCAAGCACCACTTCGACGAAATCCACTACCTCGACATCGTCGACGTCAACGGCGGCGACCACGGCCAGTCCTTCGCCACCAATTTCAACCCGGAGATCAACATCCGCGAGGTCACCGCACCATGCCGCCACTGGGAAGACGGTGCCTTCCAGGAGACTGAGGCCATGTCAAAGTCCCAGAAGTTTACCTGCCCTGAAGGTGTGGGCACCTACTCCATCTACCGCATGTACCATGAGGAAATGGAGTCCCTCACCAAGCACATCCCGACCATCAAGCGCGCTCAGTTCTGGATGTCCTTCTCAGACAACTATATCAAGCACCTCGATGTCCTCCAGTCCGTCGGCATGACCCGTATCGACGAAGTCGAGTACAACGGCCAGAAGATCATCCCACTGCAGTTCCTCAAAGCTGTCCTTCCGGACCCAGGCGACCTAGGCAAGACCACCACAGGCCGCACCTGCATCGGCACCATCATCCGCGGTATCAAGGACGGCCAGGAGAAAGCTCTCTACATCTACAACATCTGCGACCACGAAGAGTGCTTCGCCGAAGTCGGCTCCCAGGGTGTCTCCTACACCACCGGCGTACCTGCCATGATCGGCGCCAAGCTCATGCTCGAAGGCAAGTGGACCACCGAAGCAGGCGTCTGGAACATGGAACAGAACGACCCGGATCCATTCATGGACGACCTCAACCAATACGGCCTCCCATGGACCGTCGTCGAACTCGACGTCGAAGCCGCCAAGAGCCTCACCGTCGTCTAATCAGTTAGAACATTCCTTTCAAAAGAGCGACCCGCGAAAGCTGGTCGCTCTTTTTTGTTAACTATCATACTCGACGTCGAGTGTTTCAAGGCAGCAGGAGGCTAGGGGTATAGAGCGCAACGAAGATTTTTCAGCGTACTTTCATTAGAGGCCTCATCAACCCTTCCATCTAGCATACTAACCACTGTAATACCATCTTCAACAACACATCTCACCCCAGCAACACTACAAACTTTAGACATTTGAGATCCAGTTAGCCTCCAAAATTCATCAGTAAACCACATAGGGCTCCCAATCGCCTCTATATAACCATTCTTAAGCACTCTCCTTCCTGGATTTTCACTGATATCAATAATGTTTCTAGATAATGGCTTAGGCAGACCGTTTGAAACCATTGGCAAATGGCTGAAATCTTTACCAGCAACTTCGTACTGTAAAGTATCCACGGCATTCTGCCAGAAATCATACTCAGCATCCACTAGATATCCCTGAGTAAATATTCCTACATCTGATAGATCTCTCACCAATTCACCCCAATCTATCAACAAGCTAGTTTTGAGACGAACAGCGTCATGCTTATATCGCCCGACTCTAGTGTAGTTTATAGATAAATTCTCACTCTTAAGGCTGAACGATTCTTCGCTTAGATTTCGCTCAATATCCATGAACTTCATCTCCTCACCAAAAACATCAACAACTTGATCATCGTTTATGGATGAGGACAATAGTGGATACAGGGCATCCCACAATTTAGTGACATCCACACTAGTATAACTGAAAACCAACACCAATTTATTCATGCTATTTAAATTCAGAGACCATTACATCAACACCACGTTCAGCACCGTATTCAATAAGTGAAGCGGCATCGCTAGCGCCACCTGGTTGCACTCTAATATCCAATATCATGTTGGCAGGCGCGTCATTTACCTCATGGCCCAAGGCTAAGTCGTTTATATGCTTCTCCATTCTACCCGTCCACGTACTGCCATTCGTATCTATACTCTTTAACGAAACTAGATTATCCCCCAATTGAAAATCCACAAGCGGAAACATACCATCATCTAATTGCCCTGCTCTGAACCAATCCTTATAGTCTGTAGTAGCTAAAGAATCCTCGATATCAATTCCCCTTTGAATTGGTTTTTTATTCCATACTCGCTCAGGATTAATGAAGATGTCATTAATTGAGCGTTCAATAGCGTTTGATCCAAGGTCTGCATCAAGAAGGTCAAGACCATCCATCGCTTTAGAAAGCTTTCTAGCATTTCTTCCATCAGCAATTGCCTCCCTGAGCACCTTGAGCTTAGGCATCAGCTTCGCCAAGCTGCCCGCCTTGCTCATACCTGCTGTTAATATGGCCTCCACTGCGGCCAGCATGACATCCTCGGCCATATTGATAGAGCCATCTGGGCCACCATATCTCGCGAGCAACTCATCTGCCATATAGCAAGCCAAGGCTTTCAGTAGCATGGGGTCCTTGCGGATCTCATTGAGGAAATTTAAGACGTCAGCAACGGACTCTGCACGATCCGCCCAACGCTGCTCAAATTTCTGCCTGATGATATCATGCCCACGAATATAGCCATATTCGATTTCCGCCGCCTCATCACAAATTCAAGAGCTTGAAAGTTGATGAAATCAAAACTTCATGCAGACAGTAAGGGCCGTAAGTAATTAAATAATAAATTCATTCACCGACAAATCCACGATCACGGAAATGTATCATAATCACCGCTCCTACCATCTGATATAGCAACCAACATAAAACCTTCACATTTTGGCCTCTCGGATGAGTAAAATCCACGTAGACGACAGTCGATGTAAGCGTTAAATTATCTATGCTAAGCCACTTAGCATTCACGAACGAACAGATAACGTTATGGCTATTATCAAAAGGGACAAAGACAGTTTGCTTCCTGCAATTGATTCGTTGTGGGACGGCTTATTCAACAGAGACTTCTTCAGAGGAAGTATGGAACTGGGAACCAGTATTCCCGCTGTAAACTCCAAGGAAACCGACAATGAGTATCTGATGGAAATTGCAGCTCCAGGCCTCAAGAAAGGAGACTTTGATATTGGACTCGATCACGGAGTACTGACAATCTCCTCCGAGCAGAAACAAGAGCATGAAGAGAAAGAAGGGGAAACGGTCACCAGGCGTGAGTTTAGCTACTCATCATTCTCCCGGAGCTTCCAGCTCCCTGATGATGTGAACACGGATGCTATCAACGCCGAGTACAAGGACGGCCTCCTGCTGCTTACCATGCCCAAGATGGAACCCAGAGAAATCGAAAAATCAAAACGTATTGAGATTAAGTAAACGTACTTAAATCCCCCTAGCCAGCCAAAGGCGAAGGAATCCTCTTCGCCTTTTTTAATTTCTCCACAGGGTTTCATAAATTTTCTAACACCGCATCGAGCGGCGTATTGGCCACGCTTGGATAAGCCTCACGGAACTTCGTATCGACGAGTCCCTGAGCAAAGGGATAGCTCACAGGCATGTAGTCGACCAACTCTCTCCCCGCCCACCGGTTCAAGGTCTCAGCAATCTCTGCTACCTCCAGAGATTCTCCCGGCAGGTTATAGACCGCATAGTCATCGCTGGACTCTAACAAAGACCTCACCACATAGATTCCCACATCCTTGGTGTAGTGAAAATAGGTCCGCCCCTGAAAAGGGATCGTGTATTTTCTCCCAGCGGCAGCTTCACGAATGGCTACGCTCACCCCCGCAGTAGAGCCTTCCCCCTCACGGTCCGGGCCATAGATAATTTGAGGTCTGAGGACGGTACATTTCAGACCATAACTTCGAGCGTAGCACTCCACCATCGCTTCGGCGGCCAGCTTGCTCGCCGTGTAGGCATTGAGCGCGCTCGTCTTGGCACCTTCATCGAGAAATTCTTCACCATCCGGCACCTCGTAGACAGCGGCGGTACTCAGAAACACCAGGCGCTCAATCGCTCCATGCATTCTGGCCGAATCTAACACATTCACTGTACCCGCGACATTCACCTCCATGGCGTGCACGGGATCGGCTTTGCAGTCCGAGGTTCGCATGCCCGCTGCGTGCAGGATATGAGTCACCTCAAACTTCCGCATGACATCGAGCAGGGAATCTTTATCGAGAATGTCTCCCCGTACCCAGGTCACTCCCTGGCGCTGCTCCACAGATGCAATGCCCCGAGACAAAAGGATCACCCGGCACTCCGGGTGATCCCTCATCAAAACTTCAATCACATTGCGTCCCACACAGCCAGAGCCACCAATAACCAAGATTGTCTTACTCATGAGGTGACTGTGTGGAAACAAGTGTTAACGAGCTCCTTACTTGAGAAGACCGCGCGCAACCAAATTATTGATACGGCAAGACACGTCACGCAGACCGTCGATCACAGCCTCGCTGTAAGTACGTCCGTCCGTGGTATCCACACCATGACCTTCGACTCCAGCACGCAGACCGGCCAAGGCATCGTCTTCATGGTTGAAGAGCTCCACAAAGACCTGAGTGAGTTTGCCTGTCTTTGCACAAGCAGTAAGCAAGGCACCGATCCAACCATCATCGGTAGAGAGGCAGCCACGGGTGGTAGGAGAAGAAGCATGGAACATGCCCATCTCACCACTCTCGGCAATCTTGGCAATGAGAGCTGCATTCTCATCGATACTCAGTTCGGAGTCACCGCAGTGAGCGGCATCAATGAGGAGTTTGAAGAATTTCTTCCCAATCACCTCATTCGCGCCCTTGGCCACTTCCCACACACGACCGAGGTCAGTGAATGTGCTGAACTCAATGCCACGAAGGAACTCCAGGTTCCAGGCCTCTACGCAGCTACCAGCCACACCGGCCTCTTCGTAGGCACGTACGTGAAGCTTGATCACCTGCTTCACAGCCGCGTCAAAATCAGCGCCGTCTTTGCGGGAAGCATTCGGGTCCATCCATTCTTCCAGAGAGGTGGAGGAAACGGTAGCCACGCCAAATTTCTTGGCAGTCTGCAGACCTTCCACGAGCTGGGCAACTACCGCGTCTTCACCTTCCGGAGACATCGGGTCAGCACCGCCCACCATCATGATGATGTGAAGCGTAAGGCCTAGATCCTTGAGACTATTGTAGAACGCATCCACATCCGCAGCATCCGCACCACCGAAGTAAGGAACCTGCACGCTGGTGATCGCCACCGAGCTTTGCTCCATCAACTTCTTCATCTCCGCCACGACGACGAATTCACCATCTGCATTTCTTGGCAGCTTGCCATTTTCATCCGGCACCAGGCCTCCGACAAATTTCACATGTGTTGGGACGACACCGAGTTCCAAATTAGCTTTGAGTATGATTTGCTTGCTCATAATTTACAGTCCAACAAAGTGCAAACTCACCCCCGTGGTGTCAACCCAGCAAGCCGCCATATCCCGACACTTACTACAAATCGCGCTCCTTGTACCAGTAAGATCCCTACCTCAGGACCTTCAAGCATTCACCCTAAAAGTCACCACTGTACATTTTTCATAACAGCATTAAATTCCAAGCCATGATGTTCAAAAAGCTATTCGCCCTCTTCAGCAGCGCTGCCATTGGCTCAGTCTCCGCCAGTATCTACGACGTCCCGCTCAAAACGCTTGTCGACGATAAAGAGACTAGCCTGGCCGAACACAAGGGTAAGGTCATGCTAATCGTCAATGTGGCCTCCAAGTGCGGTCTCACCAAGCAGTACGCTCAGCTCGAGGAGCTGCAGAAGAAATACGCCGACAAAGGTTTCACCGTGGTAGGCATGCCCTGCAACCAATTTGGCAAACAGGAACCTGGTACCGGCAAGGAGATTGAGACCTTCTGCTCCACCACCTATGGAGTAACATTCCCTATCTACGGTAAACTCAAGGTGAATGGCAAGGAACGCCACGACTTGTACACGATCCTTGCTGGCAAGGACTCGCCTTATCCAGGACTCATCAAATGGAACTTCACCAAGTTCCTGATCTCCAAGGACGGCAAGATCCTCGCCCGCTTCTCACCACGCACCACCCCGGATGACGCCAAGGTGACTGAAGCGATTGAAGCAGCCTTGAAACAATAAAGCCTGAGAAGTAATCTTCCCTAATACTGCATTTATCTTTACCTATGTTAGAACAAATCTCAGAGTTCCTACCCCAAATCCAAGATATTGGAAGAGCTCTAGCGGCCTGCATTCTAGCATTCCCTATCGGCCTGCATCGTGAGTCACATGAGAAAAACGCTGGATTACGTACGTATCCCTTAGTCGCAGTCACCTGCTGTATTTTTGTACTTGTGGGTAAATCCTTAGTCCCCTCTGAGGGCATTGAGCATGATGCAGCAGCTCGCCTTATAGCCGGGGTAATGACTGGCCTCGGCTTCCTAGGTGGTGGAGCTATTCTAAAAAATAACGAGAGTGTGAAAGGAACCGCCACGGCAATAACCCTCTGGGGCACGGGAGCTATTGGAGTGGCTTGTGCCTTCAACCGGTTTGATTTAGCCATACTACTCTCGGCTCTGATGTACGTATCTCTCGTCCTCTTGGCCCCATTAAAGAAAAAAGTGAAGAACCACCAATCAGAGAGGTAACTGCAAAAAAAAGGCACCCATCACGGGTGCCTTTGAAATTCCTAGGATGCTAACTGCATCGGCTTAACCCTTTTTGAAAAAGGAAAGAATCCAAACAATCAAAAAGAGGATAAAGAGAATCTTGGCAATTGTAGCAGCAATACCAGACAATACGGTGAAGCCTAAGGCAGCTGCGATCAATGCGATGATTAGAAATAGCAGGGCGTTGCTTAACATCTTCTTATTTGGGGTTAGTCAGTAGCGTCTTCCACTTTATCACCTGCTTTCTCGACGGCTTCGTCAATTTTCTTGCCAGCCTTCTCTGCAGGTCCCTCTTTCTCACACGCAACCAAACTGATCAAGGCTGCGGAACCAAGCGCCACAAGAGCGCCTATCTTTAGTACTTCTTTTGTTTTTCTCATAAATCCTGTGTGAACAGGAATGTCTTTCAAGGCTGCAACGGAAACCGATGCACCGAGCAATACACTGACACTCAATTCACAACTGGATATAGTTTACACGCCATGGCCAATCCTGTCAGGGGATTTTTTCCACGGAGCTGTGAAGACGAGCTTTCCTAGACGCTAAAACGAGAAGAGCTCACTCTCGATTTCACCATGAAGATGGCCAATCTAACCGGAAGACTAGAGCTCGCTGGTAGACAGGCCGGTCTTTCTGTTATGGCTTTCCTGGTCGAGAATGGCGCCATCTTTGACACTTCTCAAGACCACCTTGTATTGACCAGTAAGACTCGTCATCCTATCCACTTCACGAGCCACAAACGGCTGCAGTGTAACAATGCGCTCACCGTTGAATTCGATATAGGCAGGCACATTGGCAAAGGCTCGAATCTTAAGCAGCTTTTGTCCCCTTTTGTAGTCTCTGCCAAGTTGGTTAATCCCGGAAACGGTCACTGTGAGCGAGCCTTGTTGGGTGCTAGCCTTGGGAGTGGTAGAAGGCTTGGTATTGCTAGAAGGTGAATCACCTGACAGGGTGGTAAGCTGCTTGAGTTTGATTTTTCTTTCTCGCTCCAGCATCTCCAGCTTATGAGCCGCCTCATATTGGGCCTGCTTGTACTTCAGCTCAAGCTTCTCGCGTCTCTTTGCGGCTTCCGGGTCATAATGGCAGGCCTCGCGAATCTCATCAGGAAGATTCGTGAATGGAATCCTTTTGATTCCATGGGCATGCATGAAAGATACACCAATCGCATCAGCGGAGGTGACTTTGAGGTTTTCCAAGGTGTCGCCATTGCGCAGAGTCAGCGATGCAAATTTCCTACCCTTGAATTGAATACAAGCCTGGAGTCTCTGCCTCTCTCGATACTGGTCCTCCTTAAGCTGCAGCTCGGCCAGTCTGGCTTCCTCCTCAAGCCTTTTCTGCTCCTCGACACGCTGACGCTCGAGCTCTTTCTCCTCAGCCTCTTCAGCAGCACGTTTGGCTGCGAGCTCTGCTGCCTTTTGTTTTTCAAGAGCCTTGGAGGCCTCCACAGACCTACGGGTAGCTTCAAGCTCCCTGAGAGTCTGCTCATGTTCCATTTGCTCCTTCTTTTCCTCTTCAATCTGCTTACGGCTACGCCAATCCACATCACATGAAGAAAGCAGGAGACAGCTCAACAGGGAAACAGTCAAAGGGGTAGTAATGTACTTAGCAAAGGACATGGTCATGGTAGTAAACTACCCATTTGAGACTTTCAACCCTTGCTTCACATTTGTGAGCCAGAAGGGCTAGTCAGCACACACATCGACACGGCAAAACATTGATATTCAGACTAGAACATCAGGTTGTCGTTATTGTTACCAATTCCGGATCTGCAACGGAATTACTTGGTGATCGGCCTAACCGGAATACCTTTCTCGGCAAAATAGGCTTTAGCTTCAGCAACCGTGTGCTGACCAAAGTGGAAGATACTCGCCGCAAGCACGGCATCTGCCTTGCCTTGCTCAAGCACATCGACCATGTGCTGCAGATTCCCCGCCCCGCCACTGGCAATCACAGGAATCCCCACAGCCTCACTGACTGCAGCAGTCAGTTCAACATCATAGCCAGCCTTAGTACCATCTCCATCCATGCTGGTAAGTAGAATCTCACCGGCACCACGATTGTAGATTTCCTTGGCCCACTCGACCACGTCCAGCCCTACAGGCTTGCGGCCACCATGGGTATAGACTCCCCACTTCCCAGGCCCCTCTCGCTTGGCATCAATGGCGACGACAATACACTGGCTCCCGAAGGCATTGGCCCCTTCGTCGACCAGTCCGGGATTAACTACAGCTGCCGTATTAACTCCTACCTTGTCGGCTCCAGCCATCAGCATTTCGCGCATATCCTCTACCTTGCGGATACCTCCCCCCACGGTCAGAGGAATAAAGACGTGCTCGGCAGTGCGGCGGACGACATCGACCATCGTTTTACGCTCATCACTGGAAGCCGTGATGTCCAGGAATACCAGCTCGTCTGCCTGTTGCTCGTTATAAGCAATCGCACACTCCACGGGATCCCCCGCATCGATGAGATCAACGAAATTCGTGCCTTTCACTACTCGTCCGTCAGTGACGTCGAGACATGGGATAATCCGCTTAGCGAGCATGCCGCAAGAAAACCTCTCCGCCCGCAAAGGTCAACCCCACAAAACGCCACTACATCAGACCATCGCCAAATCGGCGCATAATCAGGTGCAGAAGCACAAAAAGAACCATCGTACCGGCACAATACGTAGCCAAGACCCAACCAAAGTGAATCCCTTTACGCATCATGACTGGAATCACCAAAAACATCGGCAAGGTTGGCAGGACGTACCAGAACGTGTACCAGGAATGGTTCGCAATCTTGTCCACCTGGGTTTGCCCCTTCAATTCGACAAACATCCAGATCATCGCAATCGTCGTGACCATGGGCAAGGAGGCGATCAAAGCCCCCAGCTTGTCACTCCGTTTGGCAAACTCGGATACTGCCACAACAATGGCAGCCGTGATCAGGTATTTCAGGAAGATCGGCATAATTGGGATACGTCGACAGATAACGAAACATTCCAGGGATTACACTCGTAAAATCCCATAAATAACTCATTACTCTATCATGAAGTATCCGTTTTTGCTCACCCTCTTATCTCTTCCACTTCTGGCTTGCACGCCAGTGGAACAAACTCCCGTTCTTGTCAAAACAGCCTCCAGCAACAACCTCCTTCCCCGCTTTTCCAATGCCGACAAAATGAAGATCGGCAAAAAGATCTGGCAGAATGAATCTGGAGGTAGCGTCGCCGGGCTCACCCACTGGAATGAAGGAGAGGAATTCCCCTCCATGGGGATTGGTCACTTCATTTGGTACCCCAAAGGCTTCAATGGCCGCTGGACAGAGACCTTCCCGCTCTTCATCAACTACGCTAAAGCTGCTGGCAACAAAGACATTCCAGCCTGGGTGCTCAGCGCCAAGGATTGCCCGTGGAACTCCAGAGCCCAGTTCAATGCCGACAAAAACGGCCCACGCCTCACCGAGTTACGCAAGTTTCTCGCAAGCACCGTCACTCTCCAGACTGACTTCATCCTTTCCCGCTCCAGCGCCGCACTCCCCAAGATCCTCGCCGCGGCTCCGGCCCAGGAACGGGCACGCATCCGGGACAATTATGCCAAAGTCGCATCTACCCCAAACGGAGCCTACGCCCTCATCGACTACGTTAATTTCAAAGGCGACGGCACCAATCCCACCGAACGCTACAACAACCAAGGCTGGGGCATGCTTCAGGTGCTCTCGAACATGCGTCCCTCCTCCGGAGGACAAGATTCCGCCAGGGCCTTTGCTGATTCTGCCAAAGCCATGTTAGAGCGCCGCATCAAAAACTCACCTCAGGCCCGGGGTGAATCCCGCTGGCGCGCTGGATGGAACAATCGCTGTGAAACCTATGCCCGCCCGCTTTAAACCATGCTGAAGTCCCGCCTCAAGCTCCAGACTCTCTCATGGATTGGCCTGATTGGAGGCCTGATCCTCTTTCTCATCATCTACAACAACCCGGTAAACAGCAAATTGGCGACTTATCTCGCCACGGCGGCACTGGCCACCTTCTGGATGAGCATCATCATCCTGACTCGAAAGCTCCGCCCCCTCTGCTCTCTACTAGTCATTATCCCTCTGGCAGCAGGTGCTATCATCGCCTACGCGCCCATGAGAAAGATCAAGGAGGACGCCCTGAGGGAGCGCTACACCAGAAATCTGGAATCCTATGAGGGAGTCGAGTACCACTGGGGCGGCGAGACAGGAAAAGGCATTGATTGCTCGGGACTTCCGCGGAAGGCATATCGTTTAGCCATGGCTGAGGAAGGCCTGATTCGTGCCAATCCGGCTCTGGTAAGAGAATCGATCCTCAATTGGTGGCATGACTCCAGTGCGCTAGCTCTGATGGAGGAGTACCGAAACTATGTCAAACCACTTGGCATCCAGGGTGTACTTAAAGAGCTTCCTACAGAGCAGTTACTCCCCGGAGACCTCGCCATCACAGCCAGCGGTAACCACGTCATCGTTTATCTGGGGGATGACCAATGGATTCAAGCCGACCCGTCAGCCTACAAGGTTCATACTCTGAATGCAAAAAAGGAGCAGAATCCTTGGTTCGACACTGATGTCAGTATGTTCCGTTGGTCTCAGTTTCCGTCAGCGGTAGAGTCTAAATAGGCTTCAAACTCAGTTAGCCATTGAAATTCTCTGTACAGAACTTATCCATCGATACGTTGACGGCAGGCTCTGCATAGAGCCAGCCATCCTGAACACTCTATTTCCTCATGCATCCATACGAAGAGATTCCACTGAATACCGCAGGCTACATACTTGGTGTCTGGCTCATCCTTGTCCATGTCTGGATGCTCACCAAGTCCGACAATGCCATGGCGTTTCTCAAGCGCCTGCCTCGCAACTACCCCTTTGGTATCGCCTTCATGGCTGCCGGGATGTTCTGGTTCTGGCTGCTCATTATCCCTGAGAGAGTGTTCAAGTCCCCGCTCGCCATGGACCTCGGTGAGTTCAATGCCGCCAAAACCGCTCTCTTCATTCTCGTCCCCATCGTGACCTACATCATGATCGATCGCGTCCGTGAGTTCCTCGCAGTGCGCGGGCTTGGGGTTATCGCCTTGATGGCTGCTGCACCACTGCTCGCTGCCGCCTGGATGGAGCCAGCTCCAGGCAAGCTCCTCATTCCTATCTTCAGCTACGGTTTGCTTACTGCCGGCCTGTTCTGGGTCGGTATGCCCTACCTTTTCCGTGATGCCATCACCTGGGCCATTGCCAAGAAGAGCCGCTTCCAAGCTCTCGCCTTCGCAGGCCTCACATACGGCATCGCCGTTCTCGCCTGTGCCTTGGTCTGGTGGTAACTGCTAAATAAGCAGCAAAATCTGGCTTGACCTCAGTGGTCCGGCTACTAGTTTCCGCCTCTGCACTTTCTAACAATGTGTTAGCTTGTGTTGTTATTGCTGAATCTATCATCCCATGAAGAAATCATTCTCCATCTTACTTGCTGCATGTGCTGTGGCAACTACCAGCTGTTCATCCATCGTCAGTAAGTCTGAGTACCCAGTCACTTTCCAGAGCACGACTCCGAACGTGAAGTTCAACGTCAAAGATACGAATGGTGACACCATCCATTCCGCCAACACCCCTGCTACAGTCAACCTCAGAGCTTCAAACGGCTACTTTAAGAAAGCCAAGTACACTGTAGATTTCCAGAAGAGGAAACACAAAGAGACCAAGGAGCTCAGCGCGAAGATCGACCCCTGGTACGGCGGCAACGTTATCTTCGGCGGACTCATCGGCCTCATCATCGTAGATCCAGCCACAGGTGCGATGTATAAACTCGACGACAAAGTCCTGAGCACGCTCTAGGACAAATTCCCTTTCCATTATAAAAAAACCACCTCCCCAAAAAGGAAGGTGGTTTTTTTTGAATCTAATTTGGTGAGATCAGCTTACTTCAGCTCTTTCTTACCATCCACGAACGGCACTGGGAAATCAGGCTCAATCGTACGGCGCTCAAGCCAAACCTTTTCGAGTTGCTTGACGACATCCTTGTGTTCGGATGCGACATCGTTCTTCTCAGCTGGGTCAGCCTCAATATCATAGAGCTCCCACGCTGCAGGCTTACCTTTCCTGGCAAGGAGGTTTCTGCGTACCGCCTTCCACTTACCTTCACGAATGGCCACGATGCCACCGTAGTTGTGGAAGTCCCAGATCATAGGCACATCACGCTTCACTGAAGCTGCACCTTCCAACACTGGGGTGATATCCACGCCATCCTGATCTTTGTCCGCCAGAGTGGCTCCACCGATGTGAGCCATGGTCACGAACCAATCCGGGAAGTAAGACGGGAAGGAAGTCTCGGATCCTGGCTTCACTTTGCCCGGCCATTTCACAACACAAGGAATACGGATTCCACCTTCATAGCAGCTTCCCTTGTACCCCTTGAGTTCACCTCGGGAATTGAAGAACTCACAGTCAGCACCACCAATATTGAATCTCTTGTCACCGCCTCCGTGAGTCGGTCCATTGTCTGAGGTAAAGATCACGATGGTGTTCTCATCCAAACCGTACTTTTTAAGCCGCTCCATGACAGCTCCGACATGTCTGTCCAGATCAGTAATCATTGCCGCATAGGCTGCACGCGGACGGGGATGAGGAAGGTAGCCGTTCTGTCCACGATACTCACGATCCTTGTCCCACTCTTTAGGGTACGTATCGATCAGTTCCTGTGGAGACTGGATGGAAACGTGTGGCTCCACAAAAGGGAGATAGAGGAAGAATGGCTTGTCCTTGTTCTTATCGATGAACTTGAGGCTCTCATCCAGAATGAGCTTAGGAGCATAGTTCTCTGCGATGTAGTCCTCAGCCTTCACTTCGCCTTTCGGCTGACGCTTGTGTCCAGGGATCGGATTCTTGTTGATCGTCACCGTCCCCTCGTCGCTATCCAGGAAGGGAGGATAATAGCTGTGTGCATTACGCTGACAGTTGTAACCATAGTAACGGTCAAAACCCTGCTTCATGGGTGACCCTGTGGTATCTGAAGGGCCTAGGCCCCACTTACCGAAAGCACCAGTCGTGTAACCCTGCTCTTTGAGCACTTCCGCGATGGTGACGGCATCTGCCGTGATCGGTAACTGTCCCGGGAATTTCTTGCCATTACCAGAGTCACGATTACCGCGGATTTCCGCACGGGCCAAGCTCTTGCCAGTCATCAGCACGCAGCGTGCAGGTGCACAGACCGGGGCTCCAGTGTAATGCTGGTTGAATTTCATCCCCTCCTTCGCCAACTGGTCAATGTGCGGAGTCCTAATCTTCTCTTGCCCGTAACAGCCAAGCTCACCATAGCCCAAGTCATCGGCCAGGATGAATACGATGTTCGGCTTCTCACCAGCTGCCTGGGCAAAACTGGCCAGACCCGCCAGCATGACCGCACCGAAGGCAGCCATTCTGTTTCTCATAGTAATTCTCTTCATGTGTTTGTGATAATGTTCTTAAAATGCGGAGTGCGTGGGGTATTAGATTATGAGTACACGCTCTTTACGTGATTGAGTAGTGAGTTATTGCGCACATGTTTTAATATTTCACGTTCGCTATTTTAACAAAACTAGTATCTTCGCTGACAAAAACAATGCAAGTTTGCTCCACGGACACTATAAAAGCCCCGTGCTGGAGATGAAACACATTACGGACTACCTGAACACCTCGTCTTGGACGGGGCAGTTTGAACGAGGCGTAGTTATGGCTGGCACGAAGATGGCTCGAGGTCGCTGTGTCACCTCGGTGACTGGTGAATTTCTGCCAACGGGTGACGTCGAGCTCGTTGCCCAGATCATGGACAAGACAGGTCACCAGCATGAGTCCATCCTCGCATTCTGGATGGAGAACGGAGAGCTCCAGCTCGACGCCTCTTGCTCCTGTGATGTCCGGAGTAACTGCGTGCATTGCGCCTGTGGCTTGGAATACCTCAGTAAAGGGGAACGCCTCTTCATAGCCTTCGGCGAAACTCCGCACACCGAAAACATCAGCGAAGGAAAGAACCTAACAAGCATAGAAAGCCAGAAACCAGCCCCCTCAGCCTCAAGCGGAGGACCTAGCTTCCTCATTCGCATCGAAAGGCGCCCTAATGACAAAACCCTGAACTACCTTCCTGAGATTTACGCGCAGCCATACGCAGTCTACGGCAAGCACCAAGTTCCGCTGGAACCTTCAGGCAACCTCCGACCCATCGTCACCCCCGAACAAAAAATCATCAGGAAACGTGAGGCTGAAATGGTCGCCCTCCAGACTCTCTATGCGCTGGACCTGCTGCCGCTGAAGAAAAACGAAAACTTTGACCAATTACATGATGAACAGGAAGAGCCTACTGCCACTCACTTCCTGAAAACCGC
Source organism: Rubritalea squalenifaciens DSM 18772 (assembly GCF_900141815.1). Taxonomy (NCBI): domain Bacteria; kingdom Pseudomonadati; phylum Verrucomicrobiota; class Verrucomicrobiia; order Verrucomicrobiales; family Rubritaleaceae; genus Rubritalea; species Rubritalea squalenifaciens. Next base: position 137,416 of record NZ_FQYR01000005.1, on the reverse strand, counting down.
CAAGCAGAGCACCTCGCATATCGCTCCACCATGGGGCGTGAACAAAAAGGAATGGCCGCACCCAGACTTTTATTGGCAGCGCTTCAGACACGAAGCTACTCCGGCGCTGGAATCCAGAGGCTGGGAGGTCAAGTACTCCCCTCATGTAGCCCTCAAGCCGCTGGTCTTCCGCACAGACACGTGGAAGGCTGAAATGGTCGAGGAGGCCAAAGGCTGGTTCCACCTCTCGGCAGGTTTCGAGATCGATGGCGAGCAGTTCGAACTGCAACCCATCCTAGCAGCACTGTTAGAAAACAACTTCATGGAGGTCACTGAAGGCATGCCAAAGGGACAGGAATTCATGATCTTTCTCCCCGATGGCCGAGGCCTCGTCCTCCCGGTTGGACGTTTCCGCCATATTTTGAAGACACTAGGGGAGATTCTTGAATTCAAGTTCACAGACGGCCCTATCAAGATGTCAAAGCTGGATGCAGCTCTGCTAGAGGCGGATCCCGAGATCGAAGTCGCAGCCCCGGATGACATCGAACAAATAGCCGAGCGTATCCTCTCCCCGCAGAAGATTGAAAACATCACCCCTCCCGACTCACTGCAGGCCACCCTGCGAGAGTATCAGCAGGAAGGCTTCTGCTGGATGCAGTTCCTCGCAAGAAGTGGGTTTTGTGGGATTCTAGCCGATGACATGGGCCTGGGTAAAACACTGCAAACCATCACCCACATTCTCACTGAGAAAGAGAGCGGCCAATCCAAAGGACATCCCACGCTAGTTCTCGCCCCCACCTCTGTGGTCGTCAACTGGCAACGTGAGGCCGCCAAGTTCGCCCCCACTCTGTCCGTGCTTATCCTGCAGGGACCTGACAGACATCAACACTTCTCCCGGATCAACGAGTACGACCTGGTACTCACATCCTATGCCCTCATACACCGCGACCTCGAGCAGCATTTGCCGATCCACTATCACCTGATCGCACTGGATGAAGCCCAGCACATCAAGAATGCCGCAGCCCAGACCTCTCAGGCGGTGCGCGAACTCAGCTCTACCCATCGCCTTTGCCTCTCAGGAACCCCGATCGAAAACAATCTCGGCGAACTCTGGAGTCTCTTCGCCTTCCTCATGCCCGGTCTGCTGGGAACGCAAACACAGTTCACCGAAACCTATCGCTCTCCGATCGAAAAAAATCACGACGAGGAAAAGCGCAACCAGCTCAACCGAAAAGTCGGCCCACTCATCCTGCGCCGCACGAAGCACGACGTTGCCAAGGAGCTCCCGCCAAAAACAGAGATTCTGCATACCATTTCACTCACAGAAGAGCAAAAGGACCTCTATGAAACCGTACGCTCGGCAATGGACAAGCAAGTGCGCCAGGCCATCATCGCACGCGGTGGCCAGGCTCAGATAGTCTTTCTAGATGCGCTCCTCAAGCTGCGCCAAATCTGCTGTCACCCATCTCTACTCAAGGGAGAGGATGATGAAGCCAAACGCTACGAGAAACTCGACTACCATGCATCCGCGAAGTTCAGCTATCTGATAGAGCTACTGGAAACCCTCAGGGCTGAAGGTCACCGTGTCCTGATCTTCTCCCAGTTCACCTCCATGCTCAGCATCATTGAAGACTATCTCAATGAGGAAAGCATCGAGTATCTCATCTTAACTGGAGCCACCAAAGACCGCCAAGATCTTGTCGAGCGTTTCCAATCCGGTGAAGGCGAAGTCTTCCTCATTTCCCTCAAAGCCGGTGGCACAGGACTCACCCTAACAGGTGCATCCACTGTCATCCATTACGATCCCTGGTGGAATCCTGCCGCAGAAAACCAAGCTACCGACCGAGCCTACCGGATTGGCCAGGACAAGGCCGTATTCGTTCACAAGCTTATCTGTCAAGATACCGTCGAGGAACGTATCCAGGACATGCAGTCGAAGAAAAACACTCTGGCTGACAACATCCTGGACGGCTCCACCCAGACCATTGACCTTAATGAGCAAACCATGCATTCGCTGCTTTCCTGAGTAGAGTATATGAGCTAGGGGTAAAGAGCATGAAAACACTCGGGCTCATAGGCGGCACTTCGTGGCACTCCACAGTAGAGTACTACAGCACCTTGAATCGTGCCATCAACCAACACTATGGGAATAACACCAACCCACCTCTTCATCTTGTCAGCCTCAACCAGCACGAGATCCACGAACTGCAACGTTCCGGAGATTGGCAGACCATTTCCACGATCTTCATAGATGCAGCTCAAAAGCTGGCACGCTCAGGCTGCGATGCGATAGCACTCTGTGCCAACACACCGCATAAAATCTACGAACCACTGCAAGAGTCGCTGAATATCCCCGTGCTCCATATTGCCGACGCCATTGCCGATTCCGTGAAAGCTCAAGACTTGGACTGCATCGGCCTCCTCGGCACGCGTTTCACCATGCAGGAAGACTTCATCCGGGGAAGACTTCTCAGCCAACATCAGATCACCTCCTTGGTGCCAGCTCCCACTGAGCAAGATATCATCCAGCAGCACTTCTACGACAAGCTATCCATGGGAATATTCGATGATGAAAGCCGAGCAGCATTCCTAAAGATCATCGAAAAGCTAGCCACCAAAGGAGCTAAAGCTGTGGTGTTAGGCTGCACAGAATTCCCGATTCTTCTCAGAGACAGCCAGAGCCAGCTCCCTTTGATCGACTCACTGCAGAGCCATTGCCATAACCTCACCCAGTATCTACTCGATTAGAACGATAGCATGATCAGAAAATCCACCCCATCGGATTCAGCAGCCATTTCCGAACTACTTTTAAAAGCCTTCTCCCCGAGCAGCTACGAGGCACAGCTCAGGGCACTGGTAGTTAGCGAAGACGATTTTCATGAATGGGTGCTCGAAGTGAAAGGAACGATTATCGCTCACATTCTCTATTCTCCTGCATTGCGCAGCGGCACCAAGATTGGCTACCATCTGGCACCAGTCTGTGTACACCCAGATCATCAGAAACAAGGAATCGGCACCCAGCTCATCCGGGAAACTCTCCAAAGTGCGGAACTTCGCGACGAAAGCATTTTTGTATTGGGAGACCCTGCATTCTATGAGCGATTCGGCTTTCTCAAAACCTGGAACGCCCGCTGTCCCTATGACTCCTCAAATCAGCATTTCCGTGCACTGAGATGGAACACGGAAGATCCCAAGTTCGCCATCGAATACCCCCCGGCGTTCACTCAAGCCGGGGAATAAGCATCCATCTATCTACTTACCTGCGGAAGCCTGCTTTGAGCTCCTGTAAGGTCATCGCCTTAAGCCCGAGCACCAGCATGGCATAGACCACCATTCCCAGGCCGATGAGCAAAGATACCGCGCAGACCTTCTTGATCAGCCCTTCGACTAACCAATCGGAAACCATCCATTGAGCTACCCAGACGGTGAGCCCCATCAGCACACTCGCGAGCAGCAGCTTCCCGATACGCTTCCAGAAGAGAGAATCCACTTTTACCAAGCCTTTAAGACCAAACCACAGCATAGCCACATTGACCCAAGCCGCCACGGAAGTCGCAATCGCGATACCTATGTGGCCAATGAAAGGGAACAGTGCCAGGCTGACCACGATATTCACCAGCACCGTCACAATCGCCATCTTCATCGGAGTCTTGGTATCTTCCCTCGCAAAGTATCCGGGCTGGAGCACCTTGATCAAAACATAGCCGGGCAAGCCCAGTGCAAAACCGGCCAGTGCCTGGGAAGTAGCACTCGCATCCACAGCAGTAAATTCACCACGCTCAAACAAGAGAGAGATGATAGCACCAGGTATCACGATCATCGCAATGGCTGCTGGTAAGGTAATCAGTAGGCCAATCTCTGCGCCACGAACGATACTCTCAGAAGCCTCGTCTTTTTTGCCAGAACGCAGCAAACGAGTCACTTCCGGCAGCAAGACAATCCCCAAAGCAATGCCAATCATTCCCAAGGGGAGCTGATAGACCCTGTCAGAATAATAGAGCCATGAGATCGCGCCCTGCTGGAAACTGGCAATCACACTACCGACGAGCAAATTGACCTGCTGGATACCCGCACTGGCAATCCCAGGAATCATAAGGACAAAGAGTCGCTTGATTTCCCCATTGAACTCCGGCTTTTGCAGCCTCACCTCATAACCGTGTCTATGGCAACTCCACCACAGCATCACAAACTGCAGAACGCCTGCTACCGCCACACACCAAGCCAAGACGTGTCCGGGCAGATCAGATCCGAGAATCCAGATGAAGACGACCAGGCCGATCAGGAAAACAAGATTCAAGAGGATCGGTGCTGCTGCAGGAACCCCAAAGACCTTGAAGGTATTGAGCACGCCGCTCAACTGAGCCGTCAAGGCCATGAACAGTAAATAACAGAATGTGATCTGAGAGAGGGTGACCGTCAGCGAAAAGGTGTCTGGATGGTTTTTGTAGACTTCTACAACATCCGCCTCGGTCGCTCCCGCTCCAGTCACCAGCTCACCTTCCAGCCAGCCATAGTCATGACCACGACCCATACGGATGCGGCCAAAATCACCTGGCGCCACGACCCACTGATCACCTTGCTGAGTTAGGTTAGTCAAACTATAGACAGGACTGGCTTCCTCACCTTGTGCCAAGGCCGCCTCTACGCGAGCGTCTTCCTTTTCGTTATAGCCGGAAACAAAGCTCTCCAAGGGAAGCTCTTCAGTGCGTGCACCATCACCAAATGGATTGGTCCACACCTTATCCCCTTCACCAACCAAACGCAGGTTTTTGAGAACAATACTTCTGCCACCTTCGAATTCCTTGTTGGCGGCATCCGAAAAATAGATGTTTCGCTCACCACCGACCTGCACAGTGAAAGGCACAGTCTCGAGCTGCTCACCATGCGGGGCGGTCATTACCACAGCCGGCTTAAAACCTGGCACCACCGCGCTCATGATCCATTTCATGGACGGGATCGCGATGATCGAGAAAATCACTAAGGTAACGCAGAGCACCGAAAAAGCGTTACTCGCAAAGCCCAGAGCCTTCTGCTGACCTTCGCCATCCAGACGCCTGCCAAACATCGGAATGAACGCCGCATTGAAGGCACCTTCACCGAAAATTCGGCGGAATAAATTGGGAAAACGAAATGCAGAGAGAAAGGCGTCCCCCACCAGACCCGAGCCAATATATCTAGCGATAAGAATGTCCCGCAGGAACCCCAGGACACGGCTGATCGCCGTGAACCCCGAGACAGTCATGATGGAGCGCAGCATATCCTTTTAATTACGCTGGTTCTTGAGGCACGCTTGCTCTTCTCAGACGGTCGTTGATAGCCACGCCAATTCCAGTCTCTGCCACGGTTTCCGCGACGATGGCATCCACGCCACTCTCATCCAGCTGACGCATGACAAAAAACAAACGCACTGCCGCCTCGGTCAACTTGCCGCTACCGGGGCTCAATTCCTCCACGACATCCCAATCATAGAGGTCGATATACCCATCCCTGGAGGCGCCACGATAACTCAGCAGCGCGTAGCGGAGACCCGGCTCAGGCTTGAAGTCCTCTGGCTTGTCAAAAATATACAGTGGTGTCGCCGGAGCATAGTGACTGTCCAACTGACCCGGAGCCTCGGCTACATTCCGGGCCTTTTTCGGTCTGATCACCTTGCCGTACTTCTGCAGGTCTTCTTTGACTACAGGACCGGCACGCAGTAGATGAAGCTCGGGTCTTTTCTCACCCAGCTCCACACGCACGATTGTACTTTCAACGCCATCATTGCAGGCGCCGCCATCAACAATCATGGGAATTTTGCCACCAAGCTCCTTCTCAACGGCATTAGCCGATGTCGGGCTAATGCGGCCAAAACGATTGGCACTTGGTGCCGCGATTGGTTTACCGACTTGCTTACACACGGCTCGCATCACCGGATGCGCACTCATACGCACCGCGACGGTAGGCTCACCACTCGTCACAATATCTGGAATGATACTCTTCTTCGGAAGTACCATGGTGAACGGTCCCGGCCAAAATGCATGCATGAGCTTCTGCACCACTTCATCCAGCTCAGGGCTGAGTTCACAGATTTCACGGATTTGCTCACGCTTCGCAATATGTACGATCAGAGGATCGAAAGAGGGGCGCTGCTTGGCATCAAATACTTTGGCCACAGCTGATTCATCCAGAGCATTCGCCCCAAGACCATAGACAGTCTCTGTAGGCAAGGCCACTACTTCGCCACTTTCCAGCAGCTTCACTGCGGCATTCACAGCCTCATCAAAGCCCTCTGGATCTGCATAGAGAATTTCTGTTTCCATATCGCTCACGCTCCTCATCTATACCATTCCCCCGCCTTTGAACACTCCGAACTCACCACTTTTCCCGTTTCAGGCTAAGATCTCCCTCCTCCCTCAATAGACCACACAAACCAGAACACAACACACTCACTATCAATACAGGGCAAAACTCACTAACAAACTAACGACTTGATTCAACTGGCAAAGCATGAGTATATAAGTATTGATGAAAACTCTAGCCCCCTTTGTGATTGTCGTATCGTTTTGCAGCCCGTTCGCGTTTGGACAGGACGAACAAGCTATCGATATGGAAGCCCGCAGAAAATCCATACCTGCGCTCGAGAAGCGCATTGATGAGCGCTCAGAACGCCTTAAAGTCCTCGCTGCGGATATCATCCGTCTGGATAAGCGAGTCGAGTCCCAGATCGACCAAATCGTCAACAAGCTTGCTAGCATCAAAGACTCCCAGTCTTCAGGCCGCAAGGTAAGCCAGCTCAAAATGCAGGCCATGGAAGGGCTAGGCAAGTCGGCTCAGCGCCTTCAGAGCCGCCGTTCAGAGGTTCTACGGGAACTCAAGAAAACAGGCTCAGAGGGACTCAAGGAAGAAATCGACACGCTAGACAAACTCACCGAGACACGGGTGGAGCAGATCGTCAAAATCTCAAACTCTTTCACCCAGGACGAGGACGTGAAGAAATATGAATCAGACGGAGGCTACGAGTACTATTCCGGAGGAAGCTTCTGGTATGTCGAAAACGAGAGAATCAGCGAGGAATGGAAGCAGAATAGACGGGATAAGAGCATGGATAAAAAACAACGAGACGCCATGGAAGGCGCTCTCAAAAAATCCATCACACGCTATGAATCCTTGATCGCTGGCATGAAGGATAAATTGGAAAACCGCGATCTCTCACCAGAGGACAAGGAATTAATCCAATCAGAACTTCAGCGCCATGAGGAAACACTGCTAGCCCGCAAAAGCCAACTCACCCAGGTCATGACGGCCGGTAAACCAGACAACACATCAGCAGTCGGCAAAGAAGCTGCTAATGATCTGGAGGAGGCTTTCAATGAAGCTGTATCCGACTTGCGAGACGACCTGAATACGATTCGCAGAAAATACCAGGAATTCAGAACCGAGCGAAGCAAGCTCTCTGATCTGCAAGAAAACCTGGAAGCCCGCAAGAAGTGGCTTGAAGAGCACGATAAGACTAATCCATGAGCTACAAGCAATAAGCCTCTCCCCTAAAATAAAAAAGCCGGTCGTTAGACCGGCTTTTCTTTGAAAAGGTCTCAAACCTACACCTGATTAAGGGCGTGGCAGAATCACTGACTTGGAGTAATGGAATCCATTCTCATTGAGGAATTTGGAAAGCTCACTCGGATCAGAGAAGTTACGATTTTTCAAGAGGGTCAGAGCACTGTCTGTAAGCACCAGCACGCTCAACTCACATCCAGCAAGACGGGTGATCTTATTGCCACTCGGGTCATTAAGAACGGAACCACCTACTTCCACACGATCTCCAAAGATTCTCAAGCGGTTGGCACCAGAGCCGTCCGCCGTAACAGGTACTCGCTTGGTGAAGGTCTGACCTGAATTATCCTGATACTCGAAGATGAATGTAATAGTTAGGTCGAAAATATTTTCCACCAAGAAGTTCTCCTGGTCGCTGGTATCACTGGAATTGTAAATACCACCGGACATCAAGTTCTCTTCTGAAAGATACTTTTTGAAAGTCTCATCAGGGTTTACCAAGTCTCTGTAGAGAGCAAAGATCGGGAACTCGTTTTCACCAGGATTCAATTGATCCTGATAAACAATACGATAAGCCACCGTGGACACGTCGCCACCTTTATCGTCTTTGGTACCGATTTGACCATCATAACGATCTGTTGCCCCTGTGAAGAAGAGAATCTCAGTTGGGTTGGACATTTCGGCATTGAGAGGACCGTCTTTGTTGGAAGACTCGGACTTCACAAAGGCCCATTCATAGTTGTTGCCGGAGCGGATCACAATCCCCTCCAAGTCCTTGGACATGGTCTCCAGAGCTTCCTTAGCCAGACGTGATGCCTTGGTCTTGTCACGGCTATCCTTCCAAGCATCCATGGCGATACGGGTCATCCCGATCAAGACACTGATGATAATGGCAGTAACAGCAACCGAAGTAAGCAGTTCGATCATTGTGAAGCCTTTGCGGCTTCTGAGTTTCTTTACTGAAATCATAAAATCCTATTCTTATGGGGTTATCGTCTGACGGCCATGTTACGAGATGCTACAGCCTTACCGAGATTATCGAAATTCCATGAGCCACCCAGTACATAGCCTGCCTGGTTGGACTTAAGACGGAAGAAGTCAGCCTGAAATGCGATGTAAGCTTGTTCGTATTGATCACTGGAGCCAACTCCGGAACCTGTATCAGGATCTACGATTTGCCCCTCAGACCCAAGCCCCAAGCTGCCATCTTGCTTAGGCACAAGCTGAGTCATGCGTACCACATAGACACCTCCAGTTACCACACCAGGGACAAGCTCCTCTTGGATCAAGTTCCTAGCGCTACTGTCATTAAGACTTCTGACAGCGGTAAATGTAATGTAATCCTTACCTGGGATACCTTTATCCTTCGCGGTGTTGTAGGCTTGAGGTGTGCCATCTTGGTTCATTTCTCCATCGGTCTGACCAGGCACTGCCGTGTATTGGTAGACTAGGACGGCTGAAGTAGGAGAATTGGAATTCTTGATCCACTCGAAGGCTTTATCAAAAGCAGAATCGTAAGTACTGGATTCACCACCGGGTCTCAGCACCGCCATTTCATTTTCCAAGGCGGATGCCATACGGTTGGCATCCTTGATGCCAAGGGAGCGTTGGATATTTCGTTGGGCCGGAGTAAATACGGCAAAGAATGTAGTCAGCAGGATAGCCACGATCCCCATGGCAATCACCACTTCTACCAGTGAGAATCCCTTTGTTGTATTGAGTTTTGTAGATCTCATAAGTGTGAGGAAATTGGTATTTATTCAAAAGAAGCGTCCACAGCTCCGTTGATGTCGAGGATTTGGTCCGGGTGACGGAAGACGGAAGTCTGACCACTTCTCCACACAGCGAAACCGCCTACGTCTTTCTCATTCTTCGGCAATTCCCTAGGAAAATCTGAACCCGGGGTCATCACACCTGATTGAATCACGAACAGAGCCTGAGGGCCATTCGCTCCAGAGAGAGTCGGCTCTACGAGGATGCCCTCAGAGTTGAAACGGTAGACGTAGCATTCCTTTGGATCACTGGAACCTGGAATCAAAACCGGCATTTTGTCCGCATCAGTCAAACCACTGAGATTGGCATTCAAGAATGTTTTGGTCGGCAACATAGAACCACGACTTGTCAGGCGCAGTGTACCTGAGCCTTCAGTCAAGTTCCCGTTCGCGTCGTATTCGGCATTGGTTGCTACACCCATGTAACGATAGAGCTTTTCGGTCATGTCCGCGTCGTTATCTGAAGTATCTGCGTAGATGATGACATAGGCATCCACACCTCTGCCTTTGGCCAGTGAGCGAGCCTCGGAAAAGATACTCTCAGCGATTGGCACTCCGGTGTTTACACCTTTTGCCGTTGTCACGTTCTTCAGGGTCGTTGCTCCGATACCCATCAAAATCGCGATCACCATAATCACCGCGATCAATTCGATGAGCGTAAAGCCTCTGGGTTTGTTCCTGAATAAAGATATAGATGGATTTTTCATGGAATAGATGGGAACCTAGTGATTTCACCGCGAGGTGGAAACCCTTTTTTTAAGTTTGAAGGCTTTCCGTGAGATTTCAAGATAATTGTGATTACAAAGTATTCTCCCATTGAAAACTCACACTTATTTTAACTAATTCAGATAAAATAAGCTACTGTGTGAATAGATGTGATAGCATCAACGTCGAACACTACACCATGAAAAATCCGAGAATACGTCGCTCTTTTTACGCAATAGGTCTGGTTTTACTCTCCTTCCTATTGCCCTCCTGCGTGTATGACGCCTATTACACGGGTTATGATGGTTATTACAGCCCCGGCTATACTGGTAGCAGCTATGTTTATACCAGCTATTCCAGTTATCCCCGCTACTATAGCTCCCCGTATTACCACTACAGCCACGCAAACAGACATCATCACGGCCATCATCATCGCCACTACGGTCACCGGAAGCCTCACTCTAGTCACCACGTCAAGCATCACAGCGGGAGATCTCACCGCTCTGGAGACCATGATCGCCACAGGAGCTATCAACGAAGCCATTCCAGAGGTGACAGCTACCAGCGAACTCGCTCAAGAGGCGGTAACCACAGTGAGCACAATCGCCAGCGAAGCAGTAGATCTAGCGATAATCGCACCTTCGTCTCTACCCAGCGGGGCAATCCCAGCGATGGCGAATCTAGCCGCCGCAGGGGTAAATCCCGTCACCGGGAATAAGTTCGCAGACTCCTACCCACCTTTCTCTTCACACGGCTGATTCCTCAGCCGTTTTTTTACGGATTTCCCGCACACTACACCCTTGACTGGGCATGGCACACAGCCTTCACTCCATCAATTCAATTTTGACCATCGTGAAAGCTTACGAAATCTACCAAAATATCGACCCGACACTCATCCAGGACATGTTCCAGTGGATGAGAGACGAAGAGCGCGACCTCTATAAGACCACCGTGGCTACGCTGGCTCAGGACCGCAAACTCCGTCCAGTATTTGTCACTAAGAAGTCCGTCCCTGAGCAGATCGCCTGGCTTCACAAAACACTCAAGCTGAAGAGCTGCGACATGATCGGCGAACACCTCTTCCAAGTTTACTTCATGAAGGGGCAAGAGAAAATGCTCGTGTCCTTCTGCGACTCCATGGGCATCGAACACGACGGCAAAGGCTCCGTAGACGGTGAGCTGCCAGAAACTCTCGATGCAGATAAGCTCAAGGCTGCTGTAGACAAGCTGATCGAAGAGAACGGTGAAAAGCTGACCGCTCTCTACCTCAGCGTATTCAATCTCCAGACAGAGTCCGGATGGGACTCCCTCACCGAGCTCCTCGAAAAAGACGAGAGAATCGCCATTGCATAACCACTTAGAATCATGAGCTGTAACCTCACATTCGGCGGACGTAACGACAAGAAAACCGTAGAAGAAGCACCAGTTTTCGCACCTAAGTTTGACGAAAACGGTCTCATCCCGGCTGTAGCCATGGATGCCCAGACCAAGGAGCCTCTGATGCTGGCATACATGAACGAGGAATCCCTCCTCAAGACACTCGAAATTGGTGAAGCCGTGTATTATTCACGCAGTCGCCAAGAGATCTGGCACAAAGGAGCCACCTCCGGCCATACTCAAAAGATCGTCGAGATCCGTACCGATTGTGATCAGGATGCAGTCATCCTCTACGTAGATCAGCAAGGCGCTGGCGCATGCCACACTGGCCGCAACTCCTGCTTCTACCGCAAAGTAGACCTCGAGGCCGGCACAGACCCGACCGCACTGACTTTCACTGAAGACCTTACTTTCGACCCGGATTCCGTCTACAAGAAGTAAGTCTCTGAGATCTGAGAGATCATTTTAACCTGCGCATCCCTGTGGTGCGCAGGTTTTTTATTGCCTCTATGTTAGATCTGGCAGCTAGAATCGGTAATACTATTCAAATCCAGCCCACTTCCATTTAAAGAAAACCATGAAAGCCCTGCTCACAGCCATCACCAGCCTGTCACTGATTTGTGCCACCCATGCCGATGAAGCCATCAGCTTATTTAATGGCAAAGACCTTACTGGCTGGAAAGCCGAGTATCAGAAAAGCGACCAAGGCAAAGACTACTGGTCCGTCAAAGACGGCGCCATCACCGTGGATACCAAGGGCGACAAAAAGCACCTCTACGTCTGGCTGGTTCACGAAAAGGAATTCGCAGACTTCGACCTCTCCCTCAAAATCAAAGAGCTGCGCCCAGCTGGCGGAAACTCAGGTATCCAGATTCGTTCGCGTTATTCACCGCACCCTAAGGGCAAAGGTATGTGGATGAATGGCCCCCAGATCGATATTCATACTCCTACGCCTTACCGGATAGGCCTCATCTATGATGAAACCTTCGAAACCCAGCACTGGATCCACCCGGTCAAGCCTAGCTGGAAAGTGAACCCCGAAGACACCAAGCACCAAGTCGTCTGGAAGAAAGACGGCTGGAATACGCTGCGCATCAAGGCTGTCGGCACCAAGATCCAGACCTGGCTCAACGGTAACCTCGTTTCTGACTATGATGGCGAGGGCGTACTCAATGACGAACATCATAAAAAGCATCATGTAGGCATGAAGGGACACATCGCCCTGCAACTCCACGCCAGGGACGACCTTGCCCTACAGTTCAAGGACATCACGATCAAAGAGATCAAATAGACTCATTTGAACACGTAAACTTCTCGCCAAGATGCTATTCCTTCTGTTAGCGTTTCTATCATGACTAACAGGGAAGCTCTGATCGCGCTGAACATGCTGCCTAAGATAGGCCCTGTCCGTGTGCAGAGATTGCTAGAGGCTCTTGGCTCCGCCGAAGCCATCCTAACATCCCCGGCTAACAAGCTCACCCAGGTCAGGGGAATTGGCAATGAGACCGCACAAATCATCCGATCCTGGGAAACTAGCATCAATCTGGCTGCTGAAATCCAGCAAGCTGAGAGGCGAGGCATTCAGATCATCACTCAAGAAGACGATGACTACCCCGCCCCGCTACGCCAGATGTATGACCCGCCACTGGCACTTTATGTCTGGGGCGAGCTGCAAGACAAAGACAAGCACGCCATGGCCGTCGTCGGCTCTCGCCGCTGCACCCACTACGGTCAGAGTGCCGCACTCACGCTGTCGCGCGACTTGGCAGCCTCCGGCTTGACGATTATTTCCGGACTCGCACGCGGCATCGATACCTTTGGACACCGTGGAGCCCTAGAGGCAGGGGGCAGAACTGTTGCCGTCATTGGCTCCGGCCTGGCCCAACTCTATCCCCCCGAGAACATGCGGCTGGCGGAGGAAATCGCTGACGGTCACGGTGCCGTCGTCTCCGAATTTCCACTCCAGCAACCACCAGACAAGAAAACCTTTCCCATGCGGAACCGGATCGTAGCCAGCTGGGCCTCCGGGGTTCTCGTCGTAGAATGCCCTCAATGGTCCGGCTCCTTGATCACCGCAAATCTGGCCGCCGACATGGGCAAGAACATCTACGCCGTGCCAGGCCCCATCGACCGCCCCACTTCAGCTGGCTGCAATCAGCTTATCCGGGACGGAGCCACCCTCGTCACCAGCGCCCAAGACATCCTGGACGACCTGGAAACCCTTCCCCTGATGCAGTCAGCATCCGATCTAGCGAATACACCAGCCCCCGTCCTTGAACTTGACGAGCTGGAGAGTTCCGTCATCTCAGTGCTATCCAAAGAAGAACTGCTCCTCGATCAGCTTGTGGCCTCCACAGGCCTTAGTGTGCAGCAACTTTCAGCTACCTTGCTCAAGCTTGAGATGAAAAGTCTGGTCCGCCAACTGCCCGGCCCCCGCTACATCCTTCGCTGATGACAATTTACTTGCCCTTCAGAAGGCGTATTCACTTGCCACTACCGCTCATGATTATTACTCTAACCTTAGATGGTTTACGGGTATGCAACAATTATAAGCTGACGTTGGCACACCTCCTGCTTTATTCCCCGTATCCATAACTGATCGACTCAAGCCATGAAAAAAATCGAAGCAATCATCAAACCGTTCAAACTCGAAGAAGTAAAAGAAGCTCTCGCTGACGTCGGCGTCCAGGGCATGACGGTAACAGAAGTTAAAGGTTTCGGCCGCCAAAAAGGTCACACTGAGATCTACCGCGGATCTGAGTACACAGTCGACTTCCTTCCTAAGGTGAAGATCGAAATCGTTGTTGATGATGAACTCTCCCAGACAGTGGCTGAGGCTATCGTGAAGAGCGCAAACACCGGCAAGATCGGTGATGGTAAAGTTTTCATTTCCTCCGTTGATGAAGCAATCCGCATCCGTACCGGTGAAACTGGTCCGGAAGCAGTTGCTGTGAACTAATTCATCACACCATTCATAGCTTACGCCGCCCATCCTTCCGAGGACTGGGCGGTTTTTTTATGCTGGTCTCCAGCCTACTCATCACTCACCGTCAGACTCTCTTGCTCGTAGCTTCTATCTGAGATCATGAAAATGTCCTCCAAATTCGTCATTCGCCTGGGCCTCTGGTCCGTGCTAATGCTGTACCTTCTATTTGATTTGGTACTCTTCAATGGCCCACTCAAGCGAAGCGTCCGCAAGATGCAGGGATTTCCGGAGGAAAAGCTCGCCAGCGACATGGAGAGACAAGTTGTCGCCAGGGTCTTTGATAAGCCCATCCTGCTGAGCCAGGTTGACTACGGTGTCGACAAAATCCTGTGGCGCACAGGCCGCACACGCAATGACGTAAGCAAGAGCGAGCGCATAGCTCTGCGAAACTCAGTGCTGCAAGAACTCATCGACCAGTACATCTTCCGCATCAAGGTGAAACTCAATGCAGACGAATACCCGGTCAGTGACGAGGAGATCGAAGCCGCGCTGAGAAGATTTGCCAGCCGATTCACCACTAAAGACGAGCTCTTCAAGGCCATGGACGACATGGGCTTTGAGGGGGAAAAAGAACTGCGCTTCCGCTTAGCCGCCAAACTCCAGCAAGACAAATACCTGGAGGCACACATCGCTCCCGGGATTGTGGTCTCTGAGGAAGAAGCCAAGCAATGGTACGAAGACCACAAAAAAGAACTCACCACCCCAGCAAGTCTTCGTGCCCGGCACATCTTTCTAGCTGCGCTCACAAACAAGGAAGAAGAGGCTACCCAAAAACTGGAGGACGCACTCAAGAGAATTACCTCCCAAGAGGAAACTTTCGAGAACTTGGCCGCCTCAATCAGCGAAGACGAACGGAACAAGAACAGCGGTGGAGATCTAGGCTGGATGACCCAGTCACGCCTACCGCTGGATTTCTCCACTCCGGTCTTTGCCCTTCCAAAGGGTAAAGCTAAGATCATCCGCACCAAACTCGGCTGGCACCTGATCGAAGTGACCGACAGGAAAGATCCTCAACTGCGCAGCTACGAAGAACTCAAACCTGAAATCTTCGCGAGCCTAGAGACCACACGCCGCAAAGCCGCCATCAAGGACTACCGGGAGAGACTTCGCTACCGGGAGAAAGAGCACGTCGTCATTCATCAAGACATGCTTGAGGACGACTGGACCCACTAACGAGTCTCTAATGGGCTCGCGGATCAGCCACTCTTCCCATGAAGAGTACCATTCCTGTGCGGCTGTCCTGAACCAGGAAGAGAAAGGCTCTATCAGCCTTAAACTCGAAACCCCGTCCGGTCTGCTCAAAGACTCGATCCAGTAACACCGCGCTGGAAGCTTTCAGGACATCGCACCCCATTTCATCGACCTTGAAATAGCTCTTCTGATAGACGGGGCCTAACACCGTATTTCGTGTAGCATCTATCTGGGTCAATTCAGCACTCCCTTTCGGGTCATCAAAAGCCCGCTTGATTCCCAAGCCCTTCAAAGCTGGCATGAGAGGCTGGCTCTCTCCTTTCAGCTCGAATCTTGGCATATGGAGGCGGAGGGTCCGCTGTGGTAGATCCCTCATGTCCATCAGGTCTTTTGCCTTCAAATTTTGCTCTAGCCCACTCAGCCCATCCACCACCTTGGGAACTATCAGAACCAGGTGACATTCCGAGTACTGGCCAAATGGCAAACTTATCGCCGTCCAGGAACTATTCGCCAAGTAACCATACTTTCCCTCCCGCTGCATCATCGGCACCTGCACCGCCTTGCCGTCATGGAGATGGAATCCACCCGGCTTCGTCAACTTCACATCAAAGGGCTCATGCCAAGGAGCCTGGAAGAACAAGCCATTCAGTAACAGCAGTGAAGAATCCTTCCGGACGGCATTCTCTGGCAGAGCATTCTCGATCCGCTGAAGACTTTCATGTGCCACCCAGGCATTGACCTGCTTCTGAATGCGTTGGTGATCTCGCTCGAAATCCTTTTTCTCCATGCCGTAGCCAGCCACGTCACGACCAATTTCCAGATAATCTCGCTCATAGTTTCTCTGCTGACTGAGATAAATGCGGTTCAACAAAAACAGATCTAACGGATCTTCTTTTCCTTCAAGCTGCTTTGGAAGCCCCCTGGAATAGCGCTCTACCATGTCCCCATAGACATTCGCATGCTGGATCACGGTATCCCCTCTCTCACCCAGGAGCTTCAAGCCAGCGTAGAGCTCATCCCTGGTTCGCTTCTCAGCCCCCACCTCAATCATCGATAAGGCAGCATGCAGCGCATAGGGAGAATAACAGAAGTTCTGCTTCTTCTCGACCTGCTGATACAGATCAACAGCAAAGCCATTCACCACCCCAGAAAGCACGGGTAGATCTTCCGCTCTGAGCAAAGCAGCTAAAACCATTAAAAGAACAAAACTCCGCATAGCATCACTTTACACTATATCCCTTATCTTGACCTATTTTAACTAAGATAAAGCATTTTTCAAAATAAACCTGACATGCTCGATCCACTTAGAATACTCACCTTTTGAAGAATTCTCCAGCTCCTCCAGTTTGGACTGAATCCTGAATTCGAGCTCACTGGACAGCTGCTCAAATATGGAATTTTTCCTCTGGATTGTATCAAACACTAGACTCCGAACGCTCGACTCCGAAGTATCTTTGATGAGGTAATCTAACCCGTCGCAGACAAATGCCCAAAACGATTTTCTCCCAATCATGTTCATGTAATGTTCGCATCCGCTGGGGCTAGCACTCTCAATATCCTCACGATAGCTTCTTAATTCTTCCAGAGTGAGTAGATCTGGCAGCACTTGATAAACGATAAACTTCTCGCTGCCAGAGGCTTTCAGTAAATCATGAATACTTAATTCCAAGATGCGCTTCGGCTCAAGATTCACTATTGCCTGCAGACAAAGCATCCGGGTTCTTTTACATCCCTCCCTCACCCCTCTGACAAAAACATCCAGATCTGAAGCCCTTTCATAGTCAGCAATATAATAAAACGACTCTCCAGAGAGACCTGCATACTTAGCGTACACATCTCTTTGGTACTCCTTTTCCAAATAGTATCTCCCGAGATCCCTTAAACCCTTGCTCTTATGCAAAGCCATGGACCACAAAAAATCTTCTGAGGCCATCTTTCCTTGTGACAACAAGTAATAGAGATAACGACGCCTAACAAGAGCCGACCTATCGGACTCGAAAGCTGCGACTTCAGTGTCAGTCAACCGGTCACACTCCCCAATGAGATTCAAAAGTAACAAGCGGTTTCTGGGGTCACTATCAGACATCATCCACGGACGAAGCTTCTGGTCACCATTCATAGAGAGCTTGTACAAATACTTACGGAAAGCTAAATCAAACTTAAAAAAACATTCCTCATCCAGATGAGAAACACGCTCCAAAACATCTCGCTGGATTACCTTATATGCAGGTTTTGTGACCACTCTCGCTTTTCGAGAAAGATACAGAATGATTCTCTGATTGGCATAAATTGCTGATAATGGAAGCTGATTAAAATTGGCTATAATCCAATCTGAAGCAATTGAGCTGATTTGCGGAACCCAATCCGACAACCTCAACATTATACGCTCTTCGTCCCCCTCCTGGAAATGATCAATGATAAATCTCAGGGATCTCTCTCTAATAAATCCCGAATAGTCGGACGCCCCGATCCAATGCGCTAATCTAGCCTCTTGCCGAATACTAGATAGACTCAAGCCCTTAAACTCAGAGGTTCTTATATCATAATTACGATGCAATTCCTCGAATGTAAGATCAATACTTACGCGCCCGGGTGCAGTTCCGGCCTGAGTCACATCTGGGCGACCTTTTAGCTTGTTTAGAATCCAGCGAAACATCACTCCATCTCCAACCTATATCGCGGCACGCTTTTGTCGACTTCCTTGCTCCAGGCATCAATGCCGCCGGTCATGCCGCGGGCCCCCTTGAGACCATGACCCTGGAACCAGGCACAGGTATCTAGTACGCGCCCCCCAGTGTGATCATAGAGCACTATCAGCCTGTCTTTGCCCCAGGTCCCAAACAATTCCTGCTGGTACTCCTGCGTCATGAATTTGGAGCCTGCGATCGCGACCGCCTCATGCTCTTCACGTGTTCGGGTATCCAGTAAGAGAACCTCTTCACCCGAATCCATGAGAGCTTTCACCTCCTGAGGAGAGATCAACATGGCTTTGTCCACTTCGTGACTCTCAAGGATGTACTCGATTGCCTCATCAGCCTTGATCTCGTTGCGCTCACAAACCTCGGCTAAAGTCTCGTCATCCCTATAGGCACAAGAGCTACAGCCCCCGATATGATAGCGAGCAAAGAGAGCGCGCTTGGAGCCAGGGAAAGTGGAGGTGATCTCCGCCATTGTGGTGTTCGCAGTAAGGTCAGCCATGTCTGGGCGCAAGATACATACACTCAGGCCAGTTTTCGCAGTAAAAAAGAAACCATTTTTGAAAATTGCACGTACACTAGTTTAACCGGGCGGTAATTTTCCACTGTTTATCCGCCCTCAACTATGCTCAAGCTACGTCGATGCAAGAAGAACGCGAGGAACCTAAAATCTATCTCCTGCCCAACCTGATGACCGCCGGCAATCTCTGCTGCGGCTTCTTTGCTGTACTGACTATTTTCAATGGCATGCAGATGGACTCCTTCGGAACCGCTTACCCTATGTACCAGCGGGCCATTATGCTGATCTTTGCCTCCTGTATCTTCGATCTTCTGGACGGTCGCCTGGCTCGCCTCGGCGGTCAGGAGTCCCCGTTTGGTCAGGAATTTGACTCCATCGCAGACGTCGTCTCCTTCGGCATGGCTCCCGCCCTGCTGGTCTCCAAAGCAGTTCTCTTCCCCCTGTCTGAAAAACTAGGCAGTGACAACAAGATCATCTGGGCTATCGCCTTCATCTACTTGCTCTGCGGTGCCATGCGCCTGGCGCGCTTCAACTGCCTCGCCAATATGCCCAAGAAGGAAGGCGACTCCATGGACTTCCGCGGTATCCCCATTCCGATGGCAGCGGGCTTCATTGCCTCCATCACCTTCCTCATCATCCACCTTTACGAATCCGATAAGAACCTCGGCATCTGGAGTTACGTACTCGCAGCCGTGATGCTCGGACTATCCGCCCTGATGCTCAGCAACGTACGCTACCCCAGCTTCAAGAAAGTCGACTGGAGCACCAAAGGCTCGCTCTGGGGTATCCTTCTGGGAGGTATGGTCATCATGCTTCTCGTCATCGAAGCCACACGCTGGTATGCGCCGACCCTCATTTTCAGCTGCTATCTGATCTATGGCCTGGTGCGCCCCTTTCTCTCCAAGAAAGTACAAAAGACCCTCGCTGAGTCCGTAGACGGCTAAGTCCCGCATCCATCGCTTTTTCTGAATGCCGCATCCTTCATGCGGGCATTTTTTATTTAGACGCATTAACTATTTAAATAAGTTTAAAAAATATTGACCCAGGTCATTAAAGTTTTTAAAATTTCATCTGAAGCGTCTATCTCATGAAAATCCCAAGGCTACCACAGTTCACCCTCATCCTATTGGCAGTGCTCAGTATGGTCAGCCTTGCCAGCGCTGCGAAATTCAGCCGAGTCATTCTGGATCCAGGTCATGGAGGCAAGGACAAAGGCGCTATCTGGGGTGGAGTTCGTGAGTCCGATCTCAACCTGAAAGTCGCTCGCAAGGTAGAGACTCTACTGAAAGCCCGCGGAATCCCCGTAACGATGACCCGCAGAAGCGACCAATTCATCTCACTCAGCAAGCGGGCCAATATCGCCAATAATTATCGCGGCGCCATCTTCGTGAGTATTCACTTTAATGCCAGCACCCACACTTCCGTAAGAGGGCTGGAAACCTATTACGCCAGCGCCAAAGGAAAGGCTCTCGCTCAGCAGATCCACAGCCGCATGGTGAAAAAACTCAATATCAAGGACAGGAAAACACGCCTGGGTGCCAAGTACGCCGTGCTTAACCAGACGCATTGCCCCGCAATTTTGGTGGAGTGCGGATACATCAGTAATCCTTACGAGCGGAAACGCTGCTCCTCCTCTTGGTACCAGTCCCTCTGTGCGAGCGCCATCGTTGACGGAATCGTGGCCTACCGGTAAGGCGCTCTTGCTGATTACTGAAATTCCCCCCGTTTACGGACTTTTCCATTTCATTCAGCTGAAGCTGGGCTAGTATACAGCCCGTGATTCGCGCCTTACTAATTCTTGCACTGACCGCCGTCTCAGCCCTGGCACAAGGGTATACCCGCAGCAACGAACAACCTCCCCTGTTTCCCCGGGAATTCCGCGCGGCCTGGGTAGCCTGTGTCTACAATATTGACTGGCCATCACGCCCCGGTCTCTCGGCCTCGGCCCAGCAAGCTGAACTCCTCCGCATTCTCAATGAAGCCCAAGCCCTGAACCTGAATGCGATCATTTTCCAGGTCAGGCCGAATGCTGACGCCCTCTACAAATCCTCGATCGAGCCTTGGTCTCACTGGCTCTCCGGCACGATGGGCCGCTCACCCGGCTACGATCCACTCGCCTTCTGTATACAGCAGGCCCATGCCCGGGGTATTGAAGTGCACGCCTGGTTCAATCCCTTCCGTGCTTTGCCGAACAAGGATATCCCGACTGCCCGCAACCACGTCATGCGCACCAACAAAGGTGATATTCGCCCCTACAAGCAATACCGCTGGCTCGACCCTGCCTCCTCCTTTACCCGTAACCGCGCCCTCTCCGTCATTCTCGATGTCGTCAAACGCTATGACATCGATGGCGTTCACATCGACGACTATTTCTACCCCTATCCCACGGTCGTCAACGGCCGTCCCAACCCCGAGTTCCCAGACGGGAAGACTCCTGCCCAGCGCCGCGCCTACGTGGATTCCTTCGTCCAGTCCATGTACAGCTCTGTCAAGCAGACCAAACCATGGGTGCGGGTAGGCATTTCGCCTTTTGGCATCTGGCGCCCGGGTCATCCTGCTGGCATTGAAGCCGGTATCGACGCCTACGAACATCTTGCCGGAGATTCACGCAAGTGGCTACAAAAGGGCTGGTGTGATTACCTCTCACCCCAGCTTTACTGGAGAATCTCTCCCAGAAAACAGTCATACACCGCACTACTCGCCTGGTGGCGTTCCCAAGGCTCACGCCCCGTCTGGCCCGGCATTGCGACAGCCCGTATCAATTCCTCAGAGGATCCCGGTCGAAAAGCCTCCGAAATCGTCAATCAAGTCAATTACTCCCGCACCATCGGCAAAAACTGGGTAGGCCACGTCCATTGGAGCATGAAGTCACTCATGCAAAATCGAGGAGGCATCAGCAACGACTTGAAAAAATCTGCCTACCTTGCCCCTGCACTCGTACCACCGATGCCCTGGCTCAGCAAAAGCACCCCAGGCCTTCCCTCCATCTCAGCCACCTTGCAGGGCAACATTACTCTGGTCCGCTGGCAGCCTGTCCGAGATGCCTCCAAGTACGCCGTTCAGGCTCGCTACGGCAAGGACTGGCACTCTATTAGTGTGACTTACGCATCTGGTATCAACTTGAAAGGCAGCCCAGATGCGATTGCCGTCTCCTCCGTGGATCGATTCGGCAACACCAGCCAGCCATTTGTCATTTCAAAAAGCAGACGAAGATAAGACAAAGAATTCGGCATATATCGTTGACAATTACCCGGTTCCATCGCATCTCCCGCGCAGATCAGAAACTAAAGAAACCTAAATTTCTTTACAACTGCTGGAAAAACAGCCTAACATGGCCCGGAACTTAGCCAGCCCCCCTGCTACATTCATCATGAAAGTCAAAGTCTTCATCGCCACATCACTTTTTCTCCTCAGCGGCTGGCTCGGCCTCGCCTACTTCCACCAAGTAGACATGGCAAGCTATTCAGCCCAAGATGATGCTAATCTCGCCCTCTCTGCAGATCAGGACGAGACACCAGACTTGGTCAGCAAACTGCCAACGCCTGATGAGCTAGGCACCATAGTCGCAGAATAAGCGGCTAACCTCTGGTGACTTCAGTCACCTTTCCTTTGACCACGACAAAATTCAGCCGCTCAGGTCGATAATCACGCGTGACTATGCGGTGCTCACCGTCCTCTTGGATGACACGTGCAGACCTTCCTTCGGATTTGGCTAACTCCATGGCAGCTTTCAGCTCCATCCCTAGGTAGCGGTCATCCCCCTTCGGCTCAGATTTCGCACTTTTCAGTGATTCGTCCGTCTCACTCTCTGCCTTCTTTTCAGCCATTTTTTTAGTCTCACCCGGTTGCTTCTGAGCTCCCGGCTCAGCAGATTTCTTCACCGCCTTCTCTTCATCAACTCTAGAGCAGCTAGTGAAAAGAGAAAGCCCAGCTAATGCAAATACGACATGCTTCATCATGTCCACGCTAACACAGATCCCTGCAAGCTCAAGCAATCAACAAATAGCTCGGCGCGCGCTCGAACATCCGCTTCAGCTTTAAACCACGGAAGCAGATCATCACCGTTGCCCAAATTGCCAAAAACGTCCAAGCCATGCTCCAGTGACCAGCATAGATGAACAGCGCACTTGGAATGGGAAGTAGGTAGCGGCTTAGCCACAGAGTACCCACCACCAACCAGACTGCGAGCATCAAGGGCATGAGAAAGAAAGAGCGCCACAAAAGAGAGCCGCATGCTGCGAGATCTTTCTTCAGTGACGCTTCCATAGCTCAAGAATAGCAGAGAACTATTCGCCTAACAAGGTCGCTCTACTGTAAAGAGCAACAACCGGAATCCCACGCTCCTCGATGGCTTGGCGCCCACCTTCCTCACGATCGACAAGGACCAGAGCGAACTTCACGGTACCACCAGCGGCCTCGATCGCATCGATAGCCTTAAGGGTAGAACCACCTGTGGTGATCACATCATCTACCACGACAACCTGGTCGCCTTCTTTGAAGTTTCCTTCAATCTGCTTACCGCGTCCGTGGCCTTTAGGCTCCTTGCGGATATTGAATACCTGAAGCATTTCTTCCGGGTGCTCCATGGCTGAAGTCATGCCCACTGCCAAGGAGATCGGATCCGCCCCCATGGTCATACCACCGATGGCATCGATATTAAGACCATCATTCTGGATCTTTTCACGAACAGCCGCCCAGCCAAGCTGGCCAATCAGGCGGGCGCCCACTGGATCAAGCGCCGTGACGCGGCAATCAATATACAGATCGGACTTCGCTCCAGATGCGAGGGTGAACTCACCAGTCCTCACGGACTTTGCCAACAAAATTGCCTTCAGCTCATCGTAAATAGCGGACATGCCGAAACCTTCCTATTCTCCCCCAAAAAAGTAAACACGTTATTAAGCCGAATGCTTCTTAAGCGACACCTAAAAAGCTAGATTTTCAGCATTTAATTCTTTCCAGCTTCTTCTAGGATACCCACATGAAAGCATTCCTACCCGCATTGAGCTTAGGCTCTCTGCTGTACACCTCATGTGCAGACAAAATCACCGCCCCTCCCCTGCCCACGCCTCCTGAAGTCGACGACCATGGCCACGGGATTGGCTGCAGCTGGTATTGCGGAGCTCCACCGATTTCAATCAATGCCTCAACCACTCTGCGTGATGGAATCCATTCCTATGACGTAAGCAATATCCACGATTACAAAAAAGACACTGTCTGGGTGGAGGGAGCTGAAGGCTATGGCATCGGAGAAAGTGTCACGTTTCATTTCGACACTAGAGCCAAGCAGTACGAGGAGAGAGAAAACCCTCTGGGAATTAATAGGCTATCACTCATCAATGGCTTTGCACGAACCAGTACTCATTGGAGTCAAAATAGCCGGGTCAAAACGCTGAAGATTCTGGTAAATGGCAAATATCTGAGCACCGTGAATCTGAAGGATACCGTAGAGCCTCAATCGGTAGAGTTCCCGGATATCACCTTCAAGCCCGGTACAATCACCCAAGTCAGCTTCGTCATCACGGATGTCTATCCTGGCACCCACTTCCAAGACACGGCGATTGCAGACATCTTCTTTTCAGGCTTCGGCGTGCACTAAAGATGGTATAAGTAAGAGATACTCTCTAGTACATGCGATTACCTCCACAAATCATCGAAGCCCTCATCCCCGCAGCAGGTCCATGCTACCCAGACTGGACCTCAGTTAGATCATCCATTGAGAACCTCTACCACGAGAATGAACATGCCGAGATTTGGAATCATGTGGCTAGGTTTTGGGTCTGCGGTATCCAGCAGCAATACGGCAAGGGTTATGAAATTTACGAAACAGAAAATTTCCTTCTCCTTTCCAAAGATAGCAAGCGGAGCATCAAGCATGCGTGCAAAGCTTATGAAAGCGCGCTTAAACAAATTTTTAAGGTCTTGCCCGGCATTGCTGCTAACAACAAAACAGGCAAATACGTGGGACTCATGTTTCGTAGTCCGGAGGAGTACTACCAGTACATCACTCCATTTCACCAAGATGGAGAAAACCCCTCATCTGGTGGAATTTTTATCAGCTCAGGATACCCCCATTTCGCTTTTCCCGTTATCGATTACGTGAGTTCAAAAACCGTCTTTGTTCATGAACTCACCCATGCCTGCTTGTCCCACCTCTCTATTCCTCTGTGGGTCAATGAAGCCATCGCGATGAGAATGGAGCAAGTAGTCTGTAACACGATTACGATGAGCATGGACCGCCTGCTCTTACAGGAATGCTATGAGTACTGGAACGAGTCCACGATCCAAGGTTTTTGGAGTGGGGAGTCATGGTTCCTGCCGGGAAACAGTAATCCATTCAGCTATAATCTGGCGCAAACACTCTGGCTGAGAATCGAGCATGACCTGGAAGCCACCCAGGACGAAATCCTAGAATTCTTGGCGACAGCCGATCCAGCCGATGGAGGAGAAGCAGCCTTTCAGCAAATCTTCGAGCATAGCTTGGGAGATTTAGCCGCCAGTCTTCTGGGCGAGGGCGCATGGGAGCCTATCCCCTCAGACTGGCCTACGGTTGTTTTGGGGGAAGATTCGCACCAAGATGATGAGGACACATCCAGCGAGCAGACATTCCAAGTAGACCTCGAACTCGAAGACTTTGAGCTTCAGAATCAAATCTCCGCGAAAGACGCCCAGAGAGTACTACCAGCACTAGAGCACCACTGCATCAGATTCTACATTCTGGACGAGGACAGTCCAAATGGCTCACTCCAGACACTAGAGGATTTCCCCCCAGAAACCATTGCCTCAAAAATACGCTTAGCTGTTCATCAGGAAGACTTGGCTCGCTATTTTCCCATCATGCATAAGCTCTTGGGTCATCCTGTACCCGCTGCTCACAAGAAAAGCCTCTGGAAAAACCGAGTGAGAGGCCTCAACTACACCCCCCACGAAGACTCCTGATCAGCATATTGTCGGAAATATCTCGACTTGTGAGACTTAGCCACTAATATGCACCCCAATACGTTGCGTCCATCCCTCATCTCAGCCCAGTGTCGTAAGAGCAACCCCAAGTAAAAACATTTCATCCAATCAGTACCACCCGCGTTCTACCGCTGAGATAGCGCCTCCCAATTTCTTTGTTTTACGGCAACAATTCGCCAGCCCCCAAATCGGGTCCCTCGACTCTCGCTGAGCCATTGCCATTCTCAATTTTTCACATCTGTTTACGTCCTGGTGGCAACGTGAATGGATTTTAAACGCCACCAAATTGAATTAAGTAATATGTTAAAAGGTATAGTAAAATGGTTTAATGCAGAAAAAGGCTACGGCTTCATCACTCCTGCTGAAGGCGGGAATGACATTTTTGTGCACCACTCAGAAATTCAGGCCAATGGCGGCTTCGCCAGCCTGGACGAGGGTCAAGCCGTAGAATTTGAGTTAGGCCAAGGCAAAAAAGGACCTTGCGCGACCAACGTCCGCGCCCTCTAAGCAGATCTCGCTTTACCAAGCTTTGCCGGGATCATCCGGATCCCGCAGAGCTTCCACTACCCCGAGCCTTGCAAAAGGCAAAAAAAGAGCCTGCAGCGAGCTGCAGGCTTTTCTGTTCTCCAAATGGAGCCGGATGTCAGACTACACTTATATCCTAAAATAAAAGGATTCTCGGAATACGATAAGGAGGACTGTGTCCTAGTTTTACGTCTACACGTTCACTCTCTGAATTATATTCCCCGTCGATTCTTCCTCCCTAGCTGAAGGTGGGAATATTGCGTATCTGACTATGCCGCGCCCAAATTCATGTGATCTAGGCCCACTCAGAATTCAGTTTATTAAGTAATAATCATAGACATATTCGAGTAATCAACCGATGTCTTCCACCGCTTCCAGGGAAAACTGCACCTCCCCCCAGAGGTGCAGTCATGGTTGTGCTGGAATATCAGCTACGGCAGACTACTCAATGCAACCCGCCACCAAAATTAAGGTCGACTCTGATCATATAGGGCAAGAGCTTTTGCCAATTTCGAAGCATCCGCTTTACTTATTGAAGACAGAACAGAGCCTGATTTAGTAGTAGTCCTTATCACTCTATTCTTGAGACTGACAAATACCTTCACCATCTTGTCACCTTTGCCCCATTGGATCAGGTAATCTGCATGGAAGCCGTGACGATTAAATATACTGCGGCTGGCCTTTTGGAGCTTCAATGAAACAAGTACATCCAACAGTTGTGAAGTGGGCTTGTACGAAGGGCTGTAAAAGCCACTCCGATCAATGACCACGATATTATCCTTGCCAAGTTCTTGGGCTACTTTCTCTGACTCGCAGCAATGGCATGGGATTCCCTCGAACACCTCAACACTGCTGTTACTGTTGACTATACGATCATCCGCGGATGACACATCCAACATACCACTCCAGAATAACAGTGCCAGTAACAGCACTAACTTATAGTATTTCATACTTAGTCAATTCTCTACTTTCTTGCTTAGCTCACGAATAGGTCAAGATCAGCCAGTGAAAACAAGCACTACAGTATTCCACTGGAAGACCCTATCTTAACATCTGTTAGCCCTACTCTTCTAGAGATGCAACATCATCTCAGAGACGAAAGCTAAGGCCTCTCTGTATTCTACATAGGGTATGTTAGCGCATGAAACCTGCATTCCTGTGATCAACATGCAGCCATCCCCGAAACGACTATTTTCTACGACGACGCAATAATAGCATCGTACACCCTAGAGCTGATAAGCTCAATGATGATGGCTCAGGAACAGCTGTCAGTGACAGATTATCGAAAACAACACTCTCCCCTAACAGACCAGCAGTAGTTCCTGTGTCTATTTTCACATAGAGATCATTCCCTGCAAAATCTTCATTAACAGTGAATTGAAAGCTAGCTGTATCGGACGAGCCAAACAGGCCCAATACGTCTACCACACCTAGGAGGCCAGCATGGTTAGTATTGAGATCCACAGATGTAAAGCCATTCACATTATCATGGTAGCCGATCTCAATCTCCACATCCTGAAGAAGGCCTACAGCAGATGCCTGAGACACACCAATAGTCAGCTCATACGTCTGGCCTGTATTCAGAGTTTCGTTAAAAATTCTCGTAGAGGATACTGACCCTAGTGCACCAGTCACACCTGTACCAGATATTTGGAAACTGCCATCGCCAGGCATACTTGCAGAGAGATTGTAGATGACTCCAGCTCCAAGAGTCACAGTAGTACTCCAGCCATCACCCAAGGTACCTGTTTCGCTATCACCTAAGGCGATAAGAGAACCCGCAGTCACCGGCCCTGCAGGACCTCCACTATGACTAAACGCATTGGCGACCACTGTGGATGAATAAGCTGAATTCGCTAGGAATACACTAGTAGCGACCCCCATAACTGTCGATTTTACACACATAACTATTCTTTGTTTTATTGGTGGGAATGAGAAGATTTTCACCTTCTATTCATTAATAACCATTCACACATTCAATAGCTACCAATTAACTTGTGCATATAATCTATCGACTAACAGATTATGTGGTAGGGTGAATTTTTATCAAAGCATAAATATCTGTACACGACATATCAGACTTTTTTTCTAGCAGAAGCCTACCAGACTTGATAGATTTTCAAATTTTTTCACGCAAACGAGCGCAATCACCCTGTATCCGAGAAACCCCATGATTAGATACCCACTTGGCTCTAATCATATCCCCTGGGCGGGTATTGGCACACCAGGGAGTTGAGGAGGGCTACAAGGTTTGATCATAGAACTCGGCTCGGCTGCCCCCTGCTCTGACCCACTCTCGTAGCGCTTCGCGCCACAGAGCGCGCCTGCCTCGGCGTCAAGCAAGCGGTTCAAGGTCTCTTCGGCATTCTCGCGTACCTTGCTATCCAGCAGTTTGGATATCTCAGTTTCATCTATCCTGATGAACTTCTTCTATTCTTGGTTCTCGTAACTCATGTTGCTGGATACCAATTAATAAAAGGGGCATAATCTTTCATAACCTGGGAATCAAATTTGTCATTCTTTCATATTCTCAGTTGCTGTCTCTGACACATGGAGAGGCAGCTCAACTCTGGAGCCTAGAGTGATCGCGAACAAGCATAAGCCGATTAGAAGAACCGCTAACGCACCCACAACCCGTATTCGATTTTCAAAGCTCTTACGTTTATGGTGTTCGCTTCTAGCTCGACGCCCCAGTATTCGCCTTCCCCACAAAGCCAATACTCCTATACCGCTCATAGCCACAGCCATACCTGCTGAAATAGCTAAAACCAGTAAAACCGCTGGACCGAGCAAGTCATTTGCCATTCCAAAGAGCAAGACCAGCAATGCACCTGTACATGGAACCCCACCAACAGCCAAAGCGAGCCAGCCATTCAAACTCCAGTGCTCTTTTTTGGTAGCAGCACAGGCACAGCAACCATCATAGTGACCATGAGCTACATGTGAATGTCTAGCCACTCGAAGTGCTTTCCACAGCATCCATCCGCCGATCACGGCTATCATAGCGTAGCTTACCAATCTCACGGTCTGGTAGTCGGAAGGAGATTGGCCT
Source organism: Rubritalea squalenifaciens DSM 18772 (assembly GCF_900141815.1). Classification (NCBI taxonomy): domain Bacteria; kingdom Pseudomonadati; phylum Verrucomicrobiota; class Verrucomicrobiia; order Verrucomicrobiales; family Rubritaleaceae; genus Rubritalea; species Rubritalea squalenifaciens. The sequence goes on along the minus strand of NZ_FQYR01000005.1, from coordinate 108,120 downwards.
GTAGTTCGCCGCACAGTGAAATCAGTCACCCAGACGAGAATAATCGCAGAAAGTACGTGAAAGATGGCAATCTTGGTTCCCATTAACAATCCGCGACTGAAGCTCCCCCCTTCACCTACAAAGTAAGAGATCACAACCGCCTTTCCATGCCCGGGCCCTAGGGTATGGACTAAACCGTAAACAAAAGAAATGAATACCCCCCACCATAGTGGACCGGTTGATTCACGATCACGGATCGTAGTCATCGTCTTAGTAAACAAAAGCGACACCTTGGCTTGGAGGTTCTTGAACCAACCATGAGCAGGGCTACTCACCGGCACCGGGATCTGCGCCAGAATATTCGAATCCTTTGAAGAGTATTCGGAAACTATTACCTGCTTCATCAAGTACGCCACATTTACCACACTGCTGCCATCGACTAGGAACAGTTGATATTGTCTGGGTTTCAGTTTGATTATCCCTTCCACCCAGACAGGAGCAAAAAGCCCTCGGTCAGGAATACCTTCGGGGACGGTAACATGAATCATCTGGTTCGGCGGAGGAGGCGGACTATGAACACAAGCTCCAATCCAAGGAACAAGCAGAAATTCAACGATCCTGCCTCCCTGGACTTTAAGTGGCAGGGCATATCCTGGGATCCGAATTCTGGTACCATCAATGTTGGCATCAGCCCGTTCGGCACGCTTCTTCCGTTCCCGCGCTACCCGCTCCCGCTGTGAAAGAATCCAGTCAACATCAATTCCCTGAGCTTCTAGTTCTGCGATGAGTTTCTTTTCTTCCTGGGTCCTCGCTGCTGTTAAGCCAGAGGTGTCACGCTCCCGGAGCATCCGGTAACGAGCAATCAATCCAAGGTCCCATAGCTGTGAGTCGTTGAGTTTGGCGAACGGGTCATCAAACTCAACTTGATTACTGGGTAGAAGTTCTTTCCACCCAATGTCACGCACTTCTGCTTGGCAATAGGTGAGAGGCAAAACTAGACCTGAGAGAATAAAGAACAGGATCAACCTCCATTTGTAACATTTCATCAATACTGTTAGGTAGAGAATGAAAGTAGCTCGCTAACTTTTATTAACAAAGGATTCTTGATCAAGGAGAGTCACTGTTTATAGCGTCAGTATTTTTAACTGTGTACTTGTAGATCACGCCGTCTTTCATGATTAGGTCAAAGTTTTTGTCTGGATCACTCACGAGGTCCAGATTCTCGAGTGGATTACCATGGACAAGAATCATGTCAGCGTAAGCTCCTTCCTCGATTACTCCGAGAGGCCCTAATGGGTATGGTGTAAGCTTACCTGAAAGTTTCAATAATTGGGCATTGTCGTAGGTTGCCATTTTCAAGGCCTCGAACGGTGTGAACCATTTTTTCAACTTTGCCAACTGAGCTCCCTGTCGTTTGGCCAGATCAGCACTGAAGAGTGTATCTGTGCCGAAAGCGAACTTAATGCCCAACTTCTTTCCGTTCGTATAAACGAAATCCGTGCCATCGGTGACAAACTTGTATTTGGCTTTCTGAAAATCATTCAGAGCTGGCGCATCTTCGTCGTCGAGGAAGGGCTGCACACTGAGCCAAACGCCTTCTTTCTTCAGACGCTTGAGAGTATCCAAGGTGGCCATGTGGCCGTGCTCAACGCATGCGACACCCGCATCAATCGAGTGATTTACAGCTTCATCATTGATAGCATGGGTGTGTACATAGGTTCCCCAGTTTTTAGCAACTTCGACAGATGCCTTCAGTTCATCCAGCGTAAATTGCTTCGTATGGATAGGATCGTAGGACGAGGTCACCCCCCCACCGGCCATCATCTTGATCTGCGTAGCACCCTGCATTAGGTTTTCTCGAGTACGTTTGATGACTTCTGGTACTCCATCCGCGATATAGAACATATTTTCTCTCTCGAACGAATGCAAGTGGCCTGTAGCTGTAGGAAGATCTCGGGTCATGCGGAAATCCATATGCCCCGACGTTTGTGAAATGGCAGGTCCGGACGGGAACACCCGCGGCCCGATGATCAACCCTTCATTGGTGGCGCGAGCAATATCAAACATCGGCCCAGCAGCATCACGTACCGTCGTGAAGCCTCGGTAGAGTGTATCACGCTGCGCGACTGAGGTGAGAAGATTCCAGTAGCCCTCATTAGTTGTCATGAGTTGAGGAATTGTCGCAGTCGCATAGACTCCGTGCCAGTGAGCGTCGATCAGACCAGGAATGAGCGTGTAACCATCTGCCTTGATTTCAAAACAGCCTTCTGGAACTTTCAAGCTTGGACCTATCTTAGCTATCAGCTGTCCCGAGATTAGAACGTCCGCCTTCAGGAGTTCTTGCTCATGACCGTTAAAGATCTGTGCTCCTCGAATCACGACATGCTCATATCGTACAGCCGGGCCATAATGATTTCCATGTACGATTTTTCCAGTTGGCGCCATAGAGTGGTTTTCGTGGGCGAAGCCACTTGAGATAGTCGCAGCAATGCCAATGCACGACAGAACCGCGTTAATTGCTTTATTCATGGATTTTACTTTCTGTTATTTTTAGGGGGGGGGAGAAAGATTAAACGACAGCTCTAACTGAGCAGCGCGGATTAGTGACCCTCCGTGTCCACTCACAACCTTAGATGCACGTTCACGCTAGTAGATATACAGACATACTTGGATGTTTATGATTATTTTTCTTATATGGTTTTGTTAGAATCAATTACTAGTTCACACTGGCAACCTCATTGAATGCTCATGGAAAAACGCGGTTACAGACTGCGGGACTATACCTCAATCGTAACCCAACCAATAGAAAATCTGATTAATCTATTATACGACAATATACTTTTAACCGAACAGCTCAACGAATGTCAAGTCCCTGTATCTCAGAGCACAACAGCTTCCTGGAGCGTTTCCACCGCTCTATTCTGGACGAACAACTCCGGATCAAAGACCGGGAAAAGTGGTATGACGAGATCACAGAGATGCAGAAGGATCTCGATATTTACCTCGCTCACTACAACACGAAGCGCCCTCACCAAGGGCGCAACATGAATGGAAGAACTCCTTTTGCAGCCTCTAGAGAAGGCATCAGAAAATCGCCTTCCAGTAAGGCTCCAAAAACAGTAAAAAGAACATCTACCTAACAGATAAACTGTCAGATGATAACCGTCACTTTTCACAAAAAAAAAAGAGCCTGCAGCGAGCTGCAGGCTATTCTGTTCTCCAAATGGAGCCGGATGTCAGACTCGAACTGACGACCTGATGATTACAAATCAACTGCTCTACCAACTGAGCTAATCCGGCGTTATTGGACGGTCGGCTTCCTTTCGGGAGCGGCGGGAGTATGTTCAAGGACGGACTCAAATCAAGCCGTTTTTTACCGTTTTTTTATTTTTTTTGCGGGAGGGTGAGAACGAAGGTAGCCCCTTCCCCCTCACGACCTTTCTCCAGCAATAAGTTACCCCCCATTGCCTGCGCCAGGCGCCTACACAGCGCCAAGCCCAATCCGACCCCAGGTTTGGTGACCGCAGCCTCTTCGGCCGACTTGTGAAAGGCATTGAAGAGCCTTTTCCGCTCCTTGGCCGGGATTCCTTTGCCCTGATCAGTGACACTGATACGGAAATTCTCTCCACTTTTCACCGCATGAATGCGGATCTCGCTGCCGCAGTCCTCACCACTGGCGTATTTGACCGCATTGTCCACGAGGTTAAAGACGATCTGCTCCACCGCCGTGATATCCAGCTTCACCAGTTCTTTGCTGCTCACCGGGTCTACGCTGAGCAAAACTTCCATCTGCTCATCGCCGGCCCTCTCACGTAATCTGCCGAGCATACGCTCCATGAGGCTGGAGATACCGACTTCCTCTATCCTGGCGCGAGCACTACCACGCTCGATGCGGCTGTAGGCCAGTACATTCTCCACCAGATGGGTCAGACGCTCGCTCTCCCGCCTCAAGGTCTCCAGATAGCTTTCCTTCTTCTCCTCATCCTTCACCATGCCACTGGAGAGCATGTCCGTGTAGAGACTGAAAGTGGTCAGAGGGGTACGTAGCTCATGTGTTACTGCAGAGACAAAGGAGGCACGGCGCTCACTCATCTGCACCACACTTCTGAGCATGAAAAAGCCCGCCACAATAGCGAGTAAGGTCCCGGCCCAGGCCAGTCCAATAGGCCCCTTCAAGAGGTCGATCAGACTCAGTGAGACCTCAGCTCTCTCTCCAGGACTCAGTCGATAAGGTAACTTGAGCATGGTCTGGGGATCCTGGACGATTTCTTCGCCAGACAAGATAGCCCTCAAATCCTGAGCGACGGGTATCAGACTAGCCTGCGGAAACAAATCAGCCACTTCATCGAGCAGTAGTTGCTTGATCTTCTTGGAATTGAGCCAGACCCCCTGCACGCTCTCGCCGCTCTGCCGGACTACCTTGCGCACCAGCATGAGTTCTCCGTCCAACCAAATCGGCCGGAACTGGGTCACCTCGGTCACTTGGTCGTTTGTGTTCAACTGCGTCGACAAATTCGCCTGTGGCCCCCACGCATAATTCTCCGACACGCGGTTGAGAGCACTGCGGCGCTTCCGGGTATCTACCTCACTGAGCTTTTGCTGCACCTCTGCCTTATTAACCATTTTAACCACTTCCTCCCCCTTCTCCTTGCCTTTGACATTCTGAAGGCTGAAATCCTCTTTTGCCCCCTTCACCAGCTGACTCTTCTGCTCAACCTGCTTGGGTAGTACCAGATGCACGGCTTGGCAGCTAAGGTCTTTGTTGGTATCGCAGAATGGCAAATCGCCTTTGATCGCCATATCCAGCCTGTTGGAGAGGATAGCTGAAACCCGTTCGTAATTTTGCTCATTGATGGCATTGAAAGCGGGATCTACCCCATTGCCCATGATCACCTGATCCGGATAGACCTGGGGAGTCGTCACCGAAGATGAGTTGCTATTTACCACCCAGTAGAGGTTCGAGTGCTCCGGCGCTCCGGCATAGAGAGGGTTGAGTGTTTGCAATTTGTCATCCACTGGGGCCAGGATGGGAGGTAGATCGAATTCCTCGGCAGGCCGCTTGTCCTCCTCACCTACAATGGCCGCTGCAAGGGTATCCAGGCGCCACATGGCCAGACGGATCCTCTCCTCGCGATAGGCTTCCGCCCCCTGCTGGAGATCCTGCTGCTTACGGTCTAGCACACTGGCTGTGATCACCCCTATAGCAGCCAGCACCACGGCCACACAGGCAGAGGCCAAGACCCAAACGATGGAAGTTCTTTTCAATTGCCTAGAATGTTAGCTGATCATGTATCCTTTTCCTCTGACCGTCTGCAGGATCTGCTGCTGACTGTCAGCCAGTTTACTACGCAGGTGGGCGATGTGCATATCGATGGTACGTGTAGCCAGCCCCTTGGGATCCAGGCCCCACACCTGACGAAGAATCTCCTCCCTCGCCACTGGTCGACCGGCATTCAGCACCAAGTAAGCTAACAGGTCTGACTCCCGTTCAGACAATTCATCCTGCCTACCATCTTCATAGACTACCATTCGCTTGTCGAAATTTACCTTACCGCCTTCAAAACAATATTCCGGAGTCGATACCGATCTCTCGCTGGATCTGCGCAGAACGGCATCCACTCTAGCTAACAGCTCACGCACACTGAAGGGCTTCACCACATAATCATCCGCCCCCATAGTAAGCCCCTTCACCCTGTCAGCCTCTTCCCCTCTAGCGGAGAGGATAATCACGGGCTGCCCTTTGCGTTTCTGGCGCAAGGCCTCCAGCACCTCAAAGCCACTGTGATGCGGCATGACCAGATCCAGCAATAAGAGCATGTAGTTGCGCGTCAGTGCATATTCCATAGCCTCCTGGCCATCCTTGGCGGCGATCACTTGGTAGCCTGACATAGTCAAAGCATCGACTACCCCCTGCCTGACACTGGCATCATCTTCAGCTACTAGAATTGTTGGTTCGCAGATCATTCCAATCAAAGTATCTAGCCCAGATCCTCCCGTGTGTAAATAATCTGTAAAAAGAAGAAGCCCGGTGGAGTGCTTTCCACCGGGCTTCTGAAAGGTTCATTGGGATACAACGCCGTATTAACGCGCGCGATCAGTTCCCTTCTCCCAACGGATACGGGCATTGTCGATGTGCTCACGAACCGCCTGACGTGCTTCCCTCGGATCGCCAGAGGCGATGGCATCCAGAATACTCTGATGCTCTTCGATGGTCACTTCCTGCAGCTCGAGGTCATCGGAGTAGGCTTCTTTCACGTAACGCTGGTAGCGGTCCTTGAGAGCATCTCCGAGCAAGGCGTACAAACGGTTACCGGATGACTTCAGAAGTTCTTTGTGGAAACGCTGGTCAGCAGTGGGGAAGGTCTTCTTGCCAACAGTCTCGATCAGTTCGTTGTGGAGCTTGACCAGGCGCTCATGGGCAGCACTGTCCTTACGCTGAGCCAGCTTGGCGGCAGAGTCACCTTCGATCGCACTACGCATGTCCAGCAGCTCACTAATGGATCTTCTGTCGGATACCATCACGGAGTACGCGCTGATGGCCTTGGAAAGATTCTCAATACTGCCGCCAGAGACATAGCTGCCACTGCCATTGATTGTCTCCAGAAGGCCTTTACCCCTGAGTTCTCTCAGAGCTTCACGCACAGCGGTACGGCTGACATCAAATTTCTTACACAGCTTATCCTCGGAAGGCAGTCGTGTGCCCTTTGCCCACTCACCACTGAGAATGTATTTCTCAACGGCTACTTCCACTTTCTGACTGGCTTTGACGCGCTTGGACTTTGCTTCTTCAGACATGTTCTTAAAAAATACTGATTTCCGAAACCTGTTCTATTTCCTCAGGAATTCCAAGGAAATACCCGGTACAATGAGAGTTTTATACCCAAGTTACTTAATTTCTCGCACCCAAATGTTGCGATACTCGATCGGGTCTCCATGCCACTGAAGCCTGATGGGAGCCTTGAGCGGGTGCTTGGCAGGATACTTGGCCACCTGCTTGTAGGTCGTCGGACCATGGATCAACGTGTGATTCTGGATCACTACGCCATTGTGTACCACAGTCACATACGCAGGGGACACCAATTTCTCCCCATCGTACCTAGGAGCAGTAAAGAGAATATCGTAGCTCTGCCATTCACCCTGAGGTGCAGAGGCATTCACCTGTGGCGGCGTCTGGCCGTAAATGGCGCCTGCTTGACCATCGGCGTAGGTGACATTGGTATGGCTTTCCTGCACTTGCACCTCATAGCGGTCCATCAGGAAAACACCACTGTTGCCACCCTGCTGGTTTTTGACCTTTCGCTCGGCAGGGATTCGCCATTCGATGTGTAACTGGCAGTCTCCGAACTCCTGCTTGGACTTAGCGTCCCCTTTGCTGGCTACTAGAATGCCATCCTTCACCTTCCAACCAGAGGTAAAGGCATCTGAGTTCTTGCCGTCAAAAAGCACCACTGCATCTGCTGGCGGTGCCACCACTACGGCTCCATTTGTTTTCACCTTCTCCGGTGTCGGGCGCGTTCCATCATGAACCACATAGTCACTCCAGGGTTGCTTAGGAGTATTTGGTTTTTTTCCTGGCTCCAATGCTGAGCTCAAACCTGTAGTTCCGACGAAAATCGCACCAATTGCTAAGTACCTAACCATGTTGATGGTAGTAGCAAAACAGGCGCCAAGTTCATAATAAAAAAAGCAAAAAGCACTGGTGCATTTACTATCGCCCTGCGTCTAGCCACTTACCATCAAGCCTGAATTTTTCAGGAAACGTAAGTGCCCTGTTGCCAAGCAGCCTTGGCCGTGACATGATGTTAGGGATGGACGAATTTACATGGCTAACAGGTCTTGGATTGTTTCTGGCTCACTTACTGGGTTTCGTCCACATCATCCACGTCCTGCTCAATGTCAGGTCATCACAGGGTGCTATCGCCTGGATACTGGCTTTGATCGTCATCCCTTGGGCAGCCATCCCTTTTTATTGGGTAGCGGGGAGAACACGCTTTGATGGTTATGTGCGCGCAAGGCGCTCTGACGAGGGCAAGCTCAGGAACCAAGCAAACGAGATGCGTCAGAAGCTCCACGAGCACAGTATCCCCCCCATTGATGCCTTCGGCAGCGCCGCTGAGCACCTTGGAGGACTTCCCTTCACCAACGGGAACCGTCTTGAACTACTTATCAATGGCGAGGCCACGTTCAAGGCCATGTTCAAAGCCATTTCCTCCGCCCAAGAGTACCTGTTGATCAATTTCTACATCGTCAAAGACGACAAGGTAGGGAAACGTTTTCAAGAAGCTCTGATCGAGCGAGCCCGGGCAGGTGTCAGGGTGTATTTAATCTACGATGGTTTTGGCTCCCATTCCCTGCCTAGGCGGTACGTCAACAAACTCGAGAATGAAGGCATCCAATGCCACGCTTTTGGAACCAACAACAAATGGTGGTCGCGACTGCAGATCAACTTCCGCAATCACCGTAAAATCGTTGTCATTGATGGTAAGACCGCCTTCCTGGGCGGCATCAATATTGGTGATGAATACCTCGGCGAGGATCCTAAATTCGGGCATTGGAGGGACACACACATCAGGATCACCGGACCCGCGGTGCAGGCCGTACAGCTCGTTTATCTGGAAGACTGGAATTGGGCGGCCAACGAAATCTTGGATCTAAATTGGTCCTGCACACCACATGCGGCCAATCAGGAATGCGCCATCATCCCTACCGGGCCATCAGACTTTGCGGACTCCTGGCAACTCATCGTAGCCGAGGCGGCCAATAGCGCACGTCACCGCCTCTGGATCACTTCTCCCTATTTTGTGCCTGATGGCGGAGTACTCACCGCACTAAAAACCGCCGCCCTCAGGGGAGTGGATGTACGCATCCTCATCCCGGAAAAGCCTGATCACCTGATCGTCTGGCTCGCCGCGTTTTCCTATCAGGCAGAGTCTCTCCCTTTCGGTATCAAGCTGTACCGATACACCGCAGGCTTTCTCCACCAGAAAACCATGCTCATTGACGAACGGCTGGCCTGCGTTGGCACGGCAAATCTGGACAACCGCTCTTTTAGACTTAACTTCGAGATAAGCGCATTCACTTCCGACGCTGCCTTTATTCGAGACGTGGAGGAGATGCTCGAAAAAGATTTCGCCGACGCCCGTAAGATAGACCATGATGAACTCGAGGACAGACCATTCCATTTCAAGATCGCCTCTCGAGCCGCGCGCCTGATGGCCCCAATCCTGTAGCCCATTTCCCATGCCCAGAAACAACAATAACAACCGCAAGGACTATGCCGGACTGATGCCTCGCAGAGGCTGGGTCAAACGCAACATCCACTTTTTCCGCCACAGGGTATTCGCGCAAGTTTTCAAAAAACGCCTTGGGTCCGTTACCGAGCCTATCCTCGATCCACCGCCAGTCGGAACGACACGGATCACCTGGATCGGGCATGCCTCCTTCCTGCTTCAGTTTGCGGAGCATTCCGTCCTCGTCGACCCGAACTGGGCTGGTTGGCACGGCATCGTGAAACGCCAGCGGGAGCCAGGCATGGATATCAACCTCGTCCCCCTCGTCGATCTGGTCCTCGTCTCCCACGCCCACTTCGACCACCTGCACAAGAAGTCACTCAAGATAGTCGATTCCCACGAAGGCATCGTGGTGCCGAAAGGCTCAGCCACACTGGTCAAGAAGCTGGGCTTTTCAGACATCCATGAAATGGCCCTGTGGGACTCCATCCAATTTGGCGATCTCAATGTCACCCACACCCCAAGCCATCACTGGGGAGCCCGTTACATTCACGATACCCACCGCGACTACGGCGGCTATATCATCAAATCAGATGACCTCACCATCTTCCACTGTGGCGACAGTGCCTACTTTGAAGGCTTCAAGGAGATCGGCGAAAAGCATGATATCGATATCGCTCTCATGCCTATCGGCGCCTACGAAGCCCCTAGTGGCCGCGATGTCCACATGAACCCAGAGGAAGCCATCACCGCCTTCCAGGAACTCAACGCAGGCATCATGATCCCGATGCACTACCGGACATTCCCTCTAGGCAACGAGCCCTACCATGAGCCTGAGGAACGCCTGATCGCAGAAGCAGAAAGACTCGGCCTACAAGACCGAGTCCTCGTGCTTGAGGAGGGAGTCGCCATGGAACTCTCCCCTCGCCTGAATGGAAATGGCGCTGATTAAAAGCTTGTCGCCCTGACCTCGCCGAAGGAATCATTCCCCCCTTCGCCCTCGATCACAGCTTTGATTTTCAAGTCACTCTCGGTCTGAAGAGCTTCTGGGACGGGGAATGCCTGATTGCGGTTCTTCCCTCCTACGAAATAACTGTCTTTGTAGTCGTGGACTTTCTTATCTCCTTTCCAGAGGCTGACCTGCTTCAAATTTGCCCCATGGGCACCCCGCTGATAGCCGAAGCTGACATTCGTCACCCCAGCTGGGATCTCAGCTTCAAACTGGTACACGCCAGTTCTCAAAAGACCTGTATTCCACTCTCCCAGTTTTTGGCTGCCAGTCTTGGAGGAAATCTTTACCCCGTGTAGCGTACCGTGAAACCCTCTGGGCAACTGATCAGCACCGATCTGACCTAGCGGGCATACCATCTGAGTATTGACTGAAGACACCAGCTTACCATCAACATACAGCGAAGTCTTTCTATGCTCTCCTACAAAGGTCAGAGTTACCTTCTGATGCAGCGGCACTTCGTAAGGAAAGACAATCACATCCGGCCTGTAGGATCCCAAGGCATCAAAACCTGGCGCCTGGTTTGCACGCACGCAAGCAACGCCGCGCTTGGTCTCAACACCTTGCTTGGTTTTAAATTCATGGGTGAGATCCAGGTAGAAAGCCGCCAGACCGGAGCTAATCAAGAGCTCATCTCCAGCGATGTCATTCTTACGGGTGACCGTGAAGCTCGCCGTCCATGGATATTCCAGGTTCTGGGACGCTGCATCCACAGTCACACTGCTGTTACCGATCATTTCTTGCTGCTTTTCCAGACTCCAGACCAGATCCTTCTCGCCAGCGTCACGACTTAGCAGCTTCACAGCCGGAGCAGCTCCAGCCAGCGAGTCAGCATATTTGACGAACTCACCGTAATTCTCCGCGCCTTTCACACCCCACATTTTTTCACCAAATGCAGCCATGGAAGGCACTGATAAACGCGCAATCTCGTTCCACGTATAGCCTGTTGGTCCGAAGTCATTCCATACATGCAGCTTTGCACCTAACAGGTTCTTTTCACCCTCTTCAAGGATCCCCTCCGGCTTGTTCATGAATTTCAGAGGAGTCCAGTTCTCGTAGATCCCTGGATTGTTAACACCATAGTAGGGAGCGCCCGGTACGATGTAAGTAAAGTTGTGAGATGAGTTGATGACCTTGTAGCCGGCTTTGGTCTTGTTCTTGGCATCACCAGTGACCCACATGTCAATGATCACGTCCTTCTCTGGCTCGGTAGTACCGGGCATATGCTCGTAGCCAGACCAGATACGTACCGTCTTACCATGCTTCTCTTTGAGGTATTTATTGAAGTGGTTGATGTACAAGCGGAAATCCTCACCTAGAGCATCCCGCTCCTTTTTATCTTTGATCAGATTGAGACGATACTCGTCAGTTCCGATGTGAAACTCTTTGCTATCAAACAGCGGAGCCACTTCATCAAACAGCTTTTCAATAAACCTTCTCGATTCCTCGCTTCGAATATCAAGATAAGCCAACCCAAACCCTTCTCTATCAATTCCCGGGTGAGCTAAGTCCGGACGGTAAACCGTAAACGCAAGGGAATGTCCCGGACTATCAATCTCAGGAATAATCTCTACTCCGTAGCCTTTGGCAAAATCCTGAATCTCTCTGATCTGCTGGAATGTGTAATGGCCATCCTTGGACGCCAATCCTGGATACACCTTACTCTCCAAGCGGTAGCCAGGATAGCGGCCCCAAGAGTTGTCATTCAAGTGAATCTGCAATTGATTGAACTTCATCCACCCCATCAGACGCACCCAATCCTTCAGGTCTTCGAATTCAAGATGCTTGCGACCAACATCTAACATCAAAGAACGCACCTGATACTTCGGCTGATCATTGATGACTCCTTTAGGAAGCTTCCCCTCATAGGAATGGATCAGCTGAAGCACGGTCCGCGACCCATAGAACAGGCCTGCATAACTGCTAGCCTCGACAAGCACACCATCACCAATACTCACTCGATAGCCTTCTGCGCCATCGATGCCTTTCGTCCATTTGAAATGAACGCCACCATTGGCTGTTTGAGATTTATCCACCGCTTTCCCCCATAGCCCCTCAGACTCCAATACTGCGACCAGAGACTTCATGGATTCACGGTCGGCTACGGACCACTTTAACTTCTCAAGATTTAATTCTCCCTGGGCTGGCGTCCATTCCTTTACCGCAGGGATCACCCTAAGGCTTTGTGAATACGATGTGAGCACCGAAGTGAGAATAGTTAAGGTTACTAAAACACGTGTGAGCATAGCCATATCTTGGCCACAGAACGCCAATCCAAAAGACTAAAAGCAATCAAGTGTGTCTGCAGGCGAAGCACATGATTTTATCTTTCGAATTCCAAAGAATTGATTATATTGGATCGGATTATGAAGAAACTATTACTTATCACTGACCTTGGACGTATTCGCTCTCTTCAATTCAAAAAAGCCGGTGATGACCCGGCTGAAAAAGACCACCTTGTGGAACACATCAACCGCCCTATTTCAGCCCCGAAAGGGCAGCTAGTCACGGACACCTCTGGCAAGTTCAACCGTGGATCTGCCGCTGGCGAAGGGAAGGCGATGTCCCATGCAAGTTATGGTAAATTAGAAGAAGAGATGGAAAAGCGCTCGCTTGAACAGGTAGCCGACGAGATTTCCTCAGTCGTCTCCAATGGTAACTGTCACACCTTCACACTAGTAGCACCCAAACAAATACTCAAGAGACTCACGAATACTCTCCCCCCACAAGTCCGCAGCATGATGAACGGCTCACTCGGAGCTGACCTCATTAAAGAACCGCGGCTCAACTTGGAGAAACGGTTCAAAGTTTGTTAGTTAACTAGAACCAACTGCCAAGAATCAAAAATGCCGACTGGGTTTCTTCACCAGCCGGCATTTTTTATGAAACATTTTCAGCCTAACAAAGACTCTAGAGAGCTCCGCGTTTCGCCCTCTCGATCTGGCGCTCAAGTCTCTTCTCCATGTTCTCCGCACGCTTCACCTCACCAATCTCCCGGTACATATTACAGATGAGCTTATGCACGCCGACTTCAGCCTTAGCTCTGAACCAGTTCTTTGAACCAGTATCTACGACGCGGTGGAATGAAAGATCGATGTCCATGACTGCCTTTTTAGCCATTTTCTCATCAGACTTCATCATGGCAAAATAGTCTTCCGCCATAGTGCGGAACCCACTGATGGATCCACCGTAATCACGCAAGGCGCGGTCATAGAGCTGACCAATTTCTTTCAGGGCATTTTCCTTGTCTCGCTTAAGCAACAACTGTGATTCACGCTTCAAGCTAGTGGTAACCAAATCAGCCTGTTCCTCTGCGTCACGGTTTCCACGGCGTCTATCTCTGGCGAGCTGCCTTCTAACATCTCCCATTTCGGCGTAGGGATAAATGTGCTTATCCTCAACAGTGATAGCCATTTCGGCCATGCGTGGATTATCTTTGAATTCCCTTTTAAGGTCATTGCAGAAGTCCCACCAACTCTTAATGGTCTCAGCAGACTCTGGCTTCTCCATGTATTTGGGATCTTTCTCCATCACGCTGTAGACCAGATGCCAGATTTTCGGAAATGACATGCCAGCCTTGTGCGCCGCGTAAACGGCCTGAACATGCAGGTCCTTCTGATTGATGTTATCAAACACCTCGGACAACCAAACGAGACGATTGACCTCGACGAGATTTTTACGGCTTTGATGCTCTCTGGTGGACCACAGCCAAACCTCCTGCTCAGTGATTGAGTCACCAGTCTGAGGATCTCTTCCTTTGCCTTTGGAGACCCCACCAATGCGACCAATCTTCGTGGACCATTCATCGGGCTCTATCTTGACGGCGGCCCAAGCGTGCCCACCCAAGTCAGTCACCCCAGCCAAACCAAAGGCTGGAATACCAGCAGCTCTTGCGGTATTCACACAGAAATAGGTCTGGTCACCACAGATACCACCTTCTTTGAGAATCTCTGGCAGCGTATACTCCTTATAGGGGTTCAATCCCTCAACTGCCCGCTCCATCAGGTACTCTACTTCCCCGTATGTGTCTCCCCAAGATTTACGACGCTTGCTACGGAATTTCTTGAGAGCCCAGTCCAGTTCCTCCTCGGAGACAGGCGCGCACACCACAAAGGTCAGATCCCGGGCAGAGCTTCGGTCGATACTCACCTCTAACAGACCAGATTCATTCTTATCCACATACCACTGATAGCGGCTGAAAGGCTCTACATGAGAACCATTTTCACTGGATTGATTCTTATAACGGATTTGGTTATCGTAGACGAGAGAGCAAGCCAGAGCCAAATTGAAATACTTCTTCGCCTGATCAGGCTTTTCTGTATGACTGCGCCAGATATCGCAAAGCATCTGGAAAGCACCATGCACATCATCCTTTTCACTGACCGTCATGATAATTTCCTCCATGACAGCATCTTCGTTGAAAATCCACTTGGTCATCTCGACAAGTGCTGGCACCTCGGAAACCTTATCCAAGCTTGAGGGAGAAATAATACCTAACACTCTCCACCGGAGCATTGCCTTGTAAAAACGCTCCTCTTTCCAAACAGGGTCAAACAGGGTGGTATTGGAGCCCAGGCGGATTTGCTTAAATTCATCTGCCATGGACTGGAGTAGCATGGAGCGGTACTCCGTCCACTTTCCTGAAGTGATTGCCAGCTCAAGATACTTCGCATCCTTCTCAAGCTCCTTGGTGGCCGTGGCTTGGGTGCCTACCAGAATCAAACTAGAATCCTGGAAAGGGTCTGCCTCCCCCTGCTTGTAATCCATGTCAGGCTCCGGCTCGACGAGAGACGGCTGCTTGGACACACTCTTGCCAACAATATTGGAAAACTTGACTTCCTCCTGAACAACCGTGGCCGCTACAGCCTCTTGCTCGACTAGACCCGCTTCACGGACAAACTCAGCCTCACTCTCTGAACTTTCTGATGCGGTTGAAGGAAACAGATAGGGGTGCGCCACGTAACCAGCGGCGCCACACATCAATACGAGGAGGATTTTTCCGGATGCACTCATAATCTACAGATAGTCTCGTTATCTTTTGATATCAATGGAAGGTAACGACTAAACCTTACGTGTTATTAGTCCGAAATGAACACAAAGGTTACAAGAATTCAGTAAGAAAAAACCAGAATCCCCACTATCAAGAGCGGAAAAGTGAACTTTCTTCCGCCTTATTGAGTTTTTCTGCAGCGACTCAAGGCTGCCAGAGTGTAGCCCGTACCATAGGGTGGGCCATAGCTGTACAATGGATAGTCCCACCAGCTCCCGTCACTCTCCTGCTTATCCAGCAGGATCTTAGCGAGCTTGTCTTTCCACTCTGCCTGCTCTTCTTTCGGCAGCATGGTGATGCACTCCGAAGCGTAATAGTGACCGTAGAAATAGAAATACCCGGAAATTGCAAAATGTGTCTCATGTGGTCTGGGACGTTTACGCCCAATATCCAGCCAGCCATTACGCTTTACCAGTCTATCCAAGCCTTGGGTCAGAACTTCGTCAGTGATTTTCTCATCCCCCCACACCCGCAAAGCAGCATTGCAGACGGGAGTACGCGCCAACGACCCAGCCGGACGATTGATATCATAGCGCGGTACTTTCCGGTGCCCCATCGCATATACATAAGAGAAATCCGGAGTCTGCTGGATGTGGATGCTCTGCATCGCCATCATCAGGCGGTCCTTCGGAAAACTTACCCCGAACAGCTCTTTCGCTTCATGAATAGCCAAAAGCACGGTGCCGGTGAGAAAGCTCGTGGACTCTCCACTTGGACGCTGCGTAACACTGTCAAAATGGAGATAACCCCAGCCGCCATCAATGTCCTGGTAACGCACCAGGGCATCGACTTGCTCCTGAGCCAGCTTGGCGTATTCAGCTTTCTTCTCAGCAGAAATTCCCTCTCGCTGGGCTAATGCATTAATCGCCCTCAGGCCGTAGGCATGCCCCCAGTTATTGTAAGTGGTCGTGGCGTCCGGCCGCTTGAGCTTGGGAAGCTCTTTGATCAGCCATTGCTCGGCTTTGTCGATTGCAGCCTTGGCCTCTGGCCTTGGGTCATCAGCCATCACCAAACCCGCCAGCGCGAGACCACTGGTCCCCATGCGGAATGCATGATGAGCCCCAGGTAGGGGCGCATAGATGTTCAAGCCCTTGGTATCTGTCGGACCACCCCAGGAGCCATTCTTATTCTGAATTTTCAGTAGGAAATCCACTCCTTTACGGATGGAGGTCTCTAGATCCTCAGAAGACAAGGGGTCGGTATCCACCACAGGAGGACTCGGCACCACCTTCTTGGGCAGGGAATTAAAGTCTTGTTCCTGAGCTACTGCTCCAGCAACAAGACTGATCGCCAGACATGGAATAAGACGGCGCATTTACTTCTTCTCTTCGTAGATAACTACCTGACCAGCCTCGAGCCCTTCGACAACCTCCACCTTATCGCTGGTAACTTGTCCCACTTTGATGGTCTTTGCCTCAGTCTTACCATCGGCCATCTTCACATTCACCGTGTAGCTGCCGTCAGGAAGTGAAGTCACCGCAGCTGGCGGTACAAACAAAGCCTTCTCATTCACGTAGCTCTTGAAGCTAAGATCCACCGAGGAACCAGCCACAATGGAATCAGCCATCTGCTCACTGTTAAACTCGATTACCCATTCGCCAGATTTCTGTGGAACAGGAGTTACATCAGAAACTTTCACTTCAAAGCGCTTCCAAGGATCGTAGGCAGGGCTGGCCATACCACTGAGATTTTCAGTCAGCCTGTTTACCTGCCACTCGTTTGCCTTGCCCTCGAGCTCGAACTTGGCGCCCTCAGGCACCACGGTCATCAAAACCTTGTCACCGGGCAGTTTGCCACCTTTGTACAACACCTTGCGTGCTGCGTCTTGATACCAACCACCGGGAATGAATTCACCGTAGTAGACATAGCCATCAACCGGTGATACCAGCTCTGCGGCTTTGCGGTCGGCTTTGAGCTTATCCAGGTGCTCGGCCTTACGCTGGTCTGCACGAACTGCTTTTTCAACCTCGGCGCGCTTGATTTCCAGAGCACGAGGCCAGGATTTCTGGAGTGATTCCCACTTGTTGGTCTCGCGCTGCATGCCCACTTCACGATCCTTTTTTAATCGTGGAATGACCACTTCGAGTTTGCGCTTACCAGCCAGCATGGATTCCTTGTAGTCAAACTCTGAAGCCTTCACGGAATTCTTGGCGCGCTGCACGATGATCTCCTCAGTCTCTTCGGTGAGACCATCAGCCTTATACATCTTGAGCAACTGCTCGAGCTCCTCCTTCTCGTTATCCAAGCGCCATTGGTATTTATCCATGGTCAGCTGGGCGTCTGCTTCCATCAGAGGAAGCTCGGTGTTTTTAAAATATTCGTAGTCCTGCTTCTGGCGCTCGTAGTTGCGCTGCGCCTCATCGAGAGAGATCTTGGTATTCACCTCAAGCTCAGCAAGCTCCTGCTTGAGTTTCTCCAGGTTCATCTGGTCCACAAGGCGGGCCTTCTCAGCCTCCAGGATAGCTTGGTCCAATTTCTCAGTATCAACCTGAATGAGGGTATCCCCCTTTTTCACCTTACGACCGTGCTCAGCCAGTGAATCCACCGGATAATCATACCAAGCTTTTGGAGAAATAGAGATCTCTACTGCTGATTCAGGAACAGCGACTGCCTTGATATCGACTGTTTGCTCGAACTTGCCTTCTTTGAGGGTGAACTCGGCTGCACAGAGGCTTGCTGCCCCCATGGCAAACACCATCAGACTCTCTCTAATTCTCATCTACTTCTTCGTGTTGGTTTATTTTGGGATACGTATGCGCCATTCTTGGCTAGCCAGATCGTATGCATGCGGCGCTTACGACCTTTGTGAGCTGCTGGAACTTCTACTTCTGATACGTCATATTTCGCTTTCCTCAACAATTTGGTAAACTTTTTGTCGGGATATGCTGACCATACGGCTAATATTCCGCCTTCTTTCAAAGCAGCTTTCGCAGCTTCCAATCCTTTTAGCGTATACAAGGACTCATTTTGTTCACCATGGAAGGCACTTGGCCCATTATCGACGTCCAGCATGATCACACTGTACTCACCAGGAGTCGCTTTCGCGATCAACTCTTGGACAGGATTCACCTTCACCTCCACTCGCGGGTCATCCAGCAAGCCCGGATGAATTCCTTTTAGATAGGTCTGGTTCCACTCCAACACACCTTGAGTCAGCTCAGCCACCACAAAGCAGGCACCCTGCTGGGGCAAACTCTCCACGGCGGCTGCCAGAGTGAAGCCCATACCAAGTCCCCCGACCAAGACCTTGGGCTGACGAGCAGGACGAAATGGCTGGCACGCCATCCTGGCAAGCTCTTCCTCACTGCCGTGGGCAACACTGGTCATCAAGCGTTCACCATGGGAGCTGATGAAAAACTCTCCATCATGCTCAAATAATTCCAGTGGTTCACCCTCTGGGGTCACTGTCTCAGCTAACTTCTTGTAAGGCTTCATAAGTTTCTTGATGGCAGCCATAGCATGCCCCCAGCCGAATGGGAAGCCCGACACAGCCCTCAAGACGCATTACCCACTCAGATTAAGACAGACGAGGCCCCGGCAGGCGGTCATTCCGCATCCCAAGCTTGGTCATTTAAGAATCAGCCCACAACAACAATAAATCACTCCTACACAATACACTACAAGACCCCCAAGCTCTCTTGAAGAAAGTATTTACCACCACCATCACTCGTTACTACAATGCTTTGGCAGCACAAAAAAAGCGCGGCTTCCATAGAGGAAACCGCGCTTTCTAGAATCTGTTATCTACAGCAGATAATTAGACCTTCTCCTCTTGGAGAACTGGAAGGATGCGAGCAACCTTCTCTTTCATCTCTTTACCTGGCTTGAATTTCACCACTGCACGTGGAGGAATTGGCACATCCTTTGATGGATCCTTAGGGTTACGGCCGATCTTGCCTTTAACTTCCCTAACTTGGAACGCACCGAAGTTGCGCATTACAACGGAGTTGCCCTTTGCAAGCTCTTCAGTGATGGAATCCAAGGTACCCTGAACAACTGCAAAAACTTCCTGTTGAGTCAGGCCAGTTTCATTGCTCAGCTTAATAACGAGATCGCGCTTAGTAATTGTAACCATTTTTAAATGTGGATTATATGTAAAGTCGGCAACGCGTTAGTTGCGGGGCAAATGGACATCACATCTCGACACTTTTGTCCCGTAAAAAATGCAATTAAGAGAAGAAAATAACCGTTTTTTGTGATTTTTAATCAATCTGAGACGTTTTTTACCTATTTTGTAATCACAATTGCATGCAGCAAGAAACCAAAGATAACCCTCAGTCTATCAGAGAATAACAAAAATTAAAAATCACGCTTCAGAGCTCACTGGCGGTCTTAAAGTGGACCTTGGCCACCTTCGGGAGAATCCCTTCACCGTGCTGCTTGATGACCTCCCGGGCCGCCTCTTTGACACCAGCTCCAGCTCCCAGGGGCAATTCCACACCTCCTTTTTCACTAGCCAGTTCCATCCATTCCACAAAGGATTCCCGAGCGAGAATTGACGCGGCCGCAACAGCCACATCGCTCTCCCCTTTAGTTCTCTGGTCCAGTTTCAGGCGTGAGACAGCTTCACCCTGTTGGGCGAGAGCGCGTTGTAGCACATCTTCCCTAGCGAACTGATCACTCAATGCCCTGTGGCAGTCAGGCTGCCGGATAGCGAGTTCGCGGATGACCCGGGCATGACCCCAGGCTAACAAGCGATTTACGTTGCCGAATTTTGAATAAAGCTCGTTATATTTCTCTGGCTTCAAACGAATGACTTCGTAGTCCAAACCAGGGATTTTCTTCACAATTCCCGCCAGCTTCCGAATTCTGGCCGCGCTGGAAATCCGCTTGCTGTCCATCACTCCGGCATCCATCAAAGCTCTGGCGATCGCCCCGTCCACATAGACTCCGGCAATCACCAAAGGACCAAAGAAATCTCCCTTGCCACTCTCATCCACCCCGATGTGCGGCTGAAACATCTCGGGATCAAAGACCTCCTCATTGCCCAGCCTGGCTTCACCCAGAATTTCCGGCTCGAGGATGAACTTCACAAAATCTTCAGTCTCTTTGCCCTGAACAAGGACTTTAGGCCCCTTCTCGTAGACCGTCACATTCAGTTTACCCTTCTTGCATGAAAAGCGCGCGTATGGCTTGCTCCCGAATTCGAATCCCCTTTCATCAAGCAGCCGTCTCAGCTTCTCTACATCGGAGTCTTTAATTTGAGCGGTGTAACTATTCAGCGCCATCTATATAATCTCTCACATAACTTTGGTAAGCACCGGAAATCTGGTCGACCAGACTGTGCTTACCCCAAGTGCGCTCACCAATACTCTCCACCGCCTGGACTTCACGCAGTGAGCCCGTTAAAAACACACCATCACTCTTCAGCAGCCTCTCCAGAGAGAGAGCTTCCTCCCTCACAGGCATACCCCTATCCTGACAGAGTTCCATGACAATCTCGCGGGTCACCCCCGGCAAGCAACCACTGGAGAGAGGTGATGTCAGCACAACATCATTCTCCACACAGAAGATATTCGTCGTCCCCCCCTCACACACCTCATCTCGACTATTAAGAATAACCACCTCGTCCGCTCCTTGCTGCCGGACCTCTCTAAGAGCCAAAATATTCTCCGCATAAGCGGTGGCCTTGATACCTGTCAGGGCTCCCCGCTCGTTACGCCTGTATGGAGAAACAAGCATGCGGCTAGCGCCTTCACTCGGCTCCACAGCGGTGGCTTGCACCAGGGTCTCCATTTTCAATGGCCCTTCGAACAGGGTGATCCGCACTCTCGCCCGACCATGCAGCAGAGCATTATCCCGGAGCAATTCAGTCATGACCGCCTCCAGCACATCCATAGTCGGAGAAACAAACCCTAAGCGCTCACACCCTTGCTCAAGCCGGCGATAATGCCTGCCAAACGCAAAGACCTTGCCCTCATAGACCGCCATGGTCTCAAAGAGTCCCATAGCCACAAGCAAACCCGGAGAGATGGCAGAGACAGCAGCCTCCTCTTGCTTTACCAGCTGCCCGTTGAGCCAAACTAGCGCATTACTCATAGGCTTGAAATAACCACGCTAAAGCGTGTTTGATAAGACAAAGTTTGCACGAATTGCTGCGCGGATGAAACTAATCCCATCCTAGCTCATTACTGCCCCTGCTCCTTCTTCACATCTGCACGCAGTAAGGTAGGGCGCTTGATCTGACTGGCTGGAACATTCGGGCGAATAAGTGGAGTAGTCGGTGTATTCCCTGCAGCCGGCGGAGCCACGGCAGACTGCTGCGGCCTTGGAGGAATCACGGGTGCTCCATTTTCCGGTTTTGGCTGCACAGGCGGCGCTACAAATGGCGCGGGCTTTGACAAGGTGGAGGCCGTACCAGCCTCAGCCGGCTGATTCGGATTAGGGTTGGTGGCTGGATTCACCGGCTTCTCACTAGACTGAGGCAATGGCTTCGGCATGCTCAAGGGAGTGGTCGGAGTACTTCCAACACTCGCGGTCTTTTTGGTCTCGGCATGGTGAGCCAACAACTTGTCGAACTCAATATACTCGCCAGTAAATTCTTGCAGAGGAACAGCCAATGGTGGTTTTGCCTCTTGGTCTGTCTCCTTCCACTGGTCCAGGAGACTGCCTGAGTCATCATACCACAATGTCTGCTTCTCGAATGAAAGATCAAAGAGCTGGCCATCTTCCGCCACAGCTGCACCATAGAAGCGGGACGCAAGCATAGGCATTCCAATCATGTTTAGAGCGCGTGCCATCGCCAGATTTTTCATAGGCTTTCCGGCATTACGGCGGATCAGCTCATACACCAAACGGATGGAGCGATTGGGTCTCGCCCGAGAAACTACTTTGATGGAAAAGGCCACATCAACGTCAGTAGCAGGCATTTCTGGTGCTTTCCAGAGCACATCCGCAGCCTCAAGGTAACGACCTTGCTCGTAGAGCTTGAGTGACGCTTTTTTGCGTGCGCTCCAATTATTGGGCTCATTTTGCACCTGTTCGAGCAGGGTTTCGATGCTAAGGTTATTGCTTGAATTTTCCATTGTCACACTTGGTTTCCGAGGCGTTAACATCATAATCGCTAAATAGACCCCCAGTAAAGAGATTTTATACCCCACAACAAAATCCTCGCAACCAACTCTGTATGAGAGATGTACGCCACCAAGAACACACTAGGAAGAGGCCATCATGACAGGTTTCCAAGCATTTATGACCTACTCCTTTCAACTTGCTTATCAATCTGATAAGCTCAGAAATCAAGGTTTCCTGAGTAAAGTGCGCGCATAACTAAAGCCTTCTTAATGATTTCCCCAATACCCCATCATTCATGCCATCTACCCACATGCTTGCCATGCAGCATTTTGACACCTGCCACCTGCTGACTCTGGCCAGTATAGCCACTGTGGCGATACTACTGATTCAGGGCTGCCGCAAACTCGGCAATCCGGCTAATAGCCTCCTGACTACCCCGCTGGCCTATCTCTGTTTTCTGAGCTTTCCCGCCACCCTGATTTCCTGGAGCCTGGCAACCACAGAATCTACCCTCGAAAACACTGTCCCTCTTCACCTATGTGACCTGGCCTCATTCGCTTGCGGCTTCGCGCTGCTCACCAGGCACAAGACAATGTGCGAGCTCGCCTACTACTGGGGACTAGCAGGCACCGTGCAAGGACTCTTGACCCCGGTCATCGCTTACAGCTTTCCCCACCCCCTCTATCTGGCCTTCTTCTGGCAACACGGCGTGGTGGTCATCACCGCCCTCCTGCTCCCGCTAGGGCTGGGATGGAGACCTCGCAAAAACTCGGTGCTTCGAATTTTTCTCATCACTCAGCTCTACGTCGTTGTCGCCATGTCCTTTAATTTTGCCGCTGGAACCAACTATGGATTTCTCAGCGCCAAGCCCAAAACAGCCAGTCTGCTGGACCTCCTCCCGGCCTGGCCCTACTACATTTTGGTCATGGAGGTGATTTGCCTGGCTATTTTCGGCCTGCTTTATTTGCCCTTCCGCACAAAATCACTGAAATAACACGTGCATCTGGCTCACATCCGCGCCATCCTCCCCGCAAGCAAACTATGTCCGATCAATCAGCCAAACCAGCCGCCAAGCCCAAGCGAAAGAGAATCAACGTACGCAGACCTGACGTCATGGAAAAAGTCCAGGCGGAAGTACGCAGACATTATGAGTCCTCCATCGTAGAAAAGATCCGTTCCAATGACGGGGTCTTTACAGTTGGTAATACCACTGTGCGTTTGGCCCAGCAATTCGGCTTCTGCTACGGCGTGGAAAGAGCGATCGATCTAGCCTACGCAGCCCGCAAGGTATTTGCGGACAATAAAATTTTCCTGATTGGTGAAATCATCCACAACCCGGAAGTCAACCGACAGCTCACTGAAATGAACATCGTCTCCCTTCCATGGAAGGAGATGAATGAACAGTACGACGCCCTCACGGAAGACGATGTCGTGATCGTTCCCGCTTTCGGAGCCCCGACTGACTTCATCGATAAGATCGAAGAAAAAGGTGCAGCGATCGTGGATACCACCTGCGGCGACGTCATGAAGGTCTGGCGCCGCGTACGCACCTATGCCAAAGAAGGTTTCACATCCATTATCCACGGCAAGGCTGGTCATGAAGAAACCCGTGCTACTGCCTCCCGCGCCTTGGGTGATGACGGCACTGGCCACTACATCGTGGTCCTGACTCTGGCAGACACCCAATTCCTCTGTGACTACATCCGCGGCAAGGTAAGCTCAGAAGCCCTGATGGAGAGATTCGGTCATGCCGTCTCACCAGGCTTTGATCCAGACAAGCACCTCACTCAAGTGGGTGTGGCGAACCAGACCACCATGCTGAAGAGCGAGACTGAGGAAATTCAACGCATGGTCTACCGTGCCGTGGAAGACCGCGACGGCGACACCAAGAACTTCCAGTTTTTTGACACCATTTGCGGCGCAACCCAAGAAAGACAGGATGCTCTGTTTGAGATGCTTAAGCACCACATGGACGTCCTCCTCGTCGTTGGCGGCTACAACTCCTCCAATACGACCCACCTCGTCGAAATCGGCCAAGAGGAACTCCCCACCTTCTTCATCCGCAACTCGGACTGTATCCAATCTCTCGAACAAATCGTCCACTTCGACCTCGAGCACAAAGCGGAAATCACCTCCGACTATACGAACCTCCTCGATCTGGAAAAGCCGGTTACCATTGGCGTTACCGCAGGAGCTTCTTGCCCGAACAATTTGATCGAAGCCACGGTCATCAGGGCGTTTGAATTACGCGGCATTTCCAAAGAAGAACTCCAAGCGCAATAGTTTGCTAGACTAGATTTACTATCGGCGTAGCATATAGATAGAAAAAATAAGTTATCTTTCTCACCAGAGTTTAGATAAATTACATTTTGTTCTACGCTATTCAGTAAATTTTAAAGCAACTATTAGACGCATGGAAACTGCCACTTCGACTCCGATCACATCAGAAATGACCTCCCTGCCGCCAGACGACGTGGCAGCCATTGATCAACTCGGCCATACATATAGGTCATTCAAGGATGAGATCGCCAAGATCATCATCGGTCAGGAGGAAGTCGTCGAGCAGTTAGCCATTGCTCTGTTTGCCAGAGGTCACGCTCTCCTCATGGGGGTACCAGGTCTCGCCAAGACATTGCTGGTCTCTTCCGTAGCAGAAACGCTGGAGCTTTCCTTCAACCGCATCCAGTTCACACCGGACCTGATGCCTGCGGACATCACAGGTACTGACATCATTCAGGAGACCTCTTCAGGCAAGAGAGAGTTTGAATTCATCAAAGGCCCAGTCTTTGCCAACCTCCTCCTTGCGGATGAAATCAACCGTGCTCCAGCGAAAACTCAGGCCGCGATGCTTGAGGCCATGCAGGAGCGCAAGGTGACCGTGCTAGGCCACTCCTACAAACTGGACGCCCCCTTCTTCGTACTCGCCACCCAGAACCCGGTTGAACAAGAAGGTACCTACCCACTCCCAGAAGCTCAGCTTGACCGATTCATGTTCCTCATTGATGTGGACTACCCAACAGAGGAAGAAGAGCGCCGTATTGCTCGTGAAACCACAGGTGTGGTGAAAGACAAGTTAAGCCCTGTACTAACAGGCGAGCAGGTCATCGAATATCAAGAACTCGTGCGCCGCATCCCTGTACCAGACCACATCTATGACTACGCAGTAGACATCGTACGTAAGACTCGCCCGGGGCTGGATAGCTCTCCGGATTGGGTAAAAGAATACGTAGGCTGGGGCGCAGGCCCTCGTGCGGTACAGTACCTCATCCTCGGCGCCAAGTCCCGCGCAGCTCTCCACGGTTCCTACATGGCACGCCTGGAGGACATCGAGGCTGTCGCCAAGCCCGTTCTTGGCCACCGTGTACTTACGAACTTTGCTGCTGAGTCCCAAGGCATGACAGCTAACAAGGTCGTTGAGAGACTGGTTCAAGAAATGCGCGAAGACTAAGTCTTGTGAAATATTCCTTTCTAGACCCCGAGGTACTAGGCAGGCTGGGCGCCATTCCCCTGGAAAGCCGCCAGCCCATGCTAGGTAATGTCGCCGGTAGGCACCGCTCCCCCAATCGCGGCTCCTCCGTCGAATTTGCCGAGTACCGGAAATATGTCCAAGGTGATGACACCCGCCGTCTGGACTGGAAAGCCTTTGCCCGCTCGGATCGATACTACATCAAGGAGTTCGAGGCCGATACCAACCTGCGGGCCTACATGGTGGTCGATTCATCTGGCTCCATGAACTTCTCGGACAAAGGTGAGCCAAAAATAGAATTTGCTAGAAAGCTGGCAGCCTCACTGGCCTATCTCGCCGTCAACCAGGGAGATGCCGCAGGCCTCTCCTGCTGCGCCGAGAAGCTGCACATTGAGATCCCGCCCAGACGCCGCGCATCTCATCTGCAGAATATCTTCCAGACACTGGAAGACCTGAAGCCGAAGGGTGAAACCGGTCTAGTACAAGGACTGCATGACATTGCGGAAAAAATCTCCCGCCGTGCTCTTGTAGTCATTATCTCCGACCTCTTCTGCGATCCAGAAGAACTCACTGATGCGCTTCAGCACCTGAGATACCGCAAGCACGACATTGCCGTCTTCCACCTAATGGACCCTCAGGAGATCGATTTTGATTTTGAGCGCCCACACCGCTTTGTGGACTTGGAGGACAACACTTCCGTAGTCGCTGAACCCACCTTGATTGCAGACGAATACAGGGAACTGGTTCAGGAATTCCTCGTCGACACCCGTAGACGATGCCACGACGTGAATGCGGACTATCGACTCATCCGCACGACTGACGACTACGAAAACATCATCTCCACTTTCCTTCTCGACCGCCTGCCTAAGAAAGGATCGCGCTAAGAAATCCAAGTAGAATCCATCCCTTGAGCTTTCCATTCCTAACATCCAACGCATTTTTCTTCTGGCTTCTGGCGGTAGCCATTCCGGTGATCATTCACCTGCTTAACAGAAGAAGGCACCGCACCGTGAAGTGGGCGGCCATGTCCTTCCTTCTGAAAGCCACCAGAGAATCCCGCGGCAAAAAGAAACTAAAACACATACTGATTCTAACCTGCCGGGCCTTGGCCATAGCCGCCTTAGTCTTTGCTCTCGCCAGACCGCTGGTAAGCGGACTGCTAGGTTGGGGCGGAGGAAAATTAGACACGGTCATCCTGGTTCTAGACCGCTCCGCCTCCATGGAGCAAGCCTATGACCAGAGCGGCATCAGCAAGCGAGAAAGCATCATCGAGCGCGTCCAGCAGTCCATGAGTGAGCTGGGAAATCCAAAACTCATCCTTATCGACAGTGCCTCAGGACAACCTCAAACCATCGACTCGCCATCGGTCCTCAATGAGATCTCCTTTACCAAGCCAACAGACACCAAGGCGGACATTCCTGCTCTTATTAACACCGCTCTCACCCATATCCTAGAAGGAAAGACTGGCCGCACGGAAATCTGGGTCGCCTCAGACATGCAGAAGAGCAACTGGGATACAGAATCCGGCAGCTGGAACTCTGTTCGCACTGGCTTTGACAACCTTCCCCAAAAGTCATCTCTACGCATTCTCTCTCTCAACAACGAAGGATCTTCCAACGTTGCCGTTAGAATCCACTCAGCTCGCCGTCAGGACAACGAACTCGTCATCGACTTTGAACTCACCCGGGCTGATGACAACCTGAAGACATCTCTACCAGTCACCTTCTCTGTCAACGGCGTACAGAGCTCTGAAACCTATGAGCTCTCCAGCCAGAGCATGCGCGCCATCAAAAGACTGGAACTTGGAAAGAATGCCGGCTCAGGCTATGGCTTTGTCTCCATCCCTGCCGATGAGAATCCACGAGACAACTCCGCCTTCTTTGCCTATGGCGAAAGCTCCCCGACACTTACCGCTGTGGTGGCTGACTCAGCAGAAGCCAGAGACTACCTGAGCATCGCAGCGGCACCTCCTGGCTATGCCAAACAGGAAGTCCAGGCATTCACACCACGCCAGGTTGCAGACATTCCATGGCAAGGCGTTTCCCTGCTTCTCTGGCAGGCCGCCCTCCCGGAAGAAGATGACCAGAAACGCATCTTAGATTTTGTCGATCAAGGAGGAGCCGTGGTCTTCTTCCCGTCAGATGCCGAGTCCAATAACAGCTTCTTGGGCACTCAGTTTGCTGAACTACAAGAGTCACCTCGCAACCAATACTTTATCATCGATTTCTGGGATCAGACCGATGGCCCCCTCCGCAACGGACTGGAAGGCACCAAAATACCGATGGCCAAACTCAGGGCCATCAAGCGCCGCTCCATTACAGGAGAGGCCACATCCTTGGCCAACTGGGATGACAAGGCAACCTTCCTCAGCCGCTCTGTGCATGGCTCTGGCACCGTCATCTTCGTCTCCACCGCTCCTGACTACAGCTGGTCCAATCTAGCTGAAGCTGACTTTATTCTCCCTATCGTGCAGCGCAGCTTGGACAAAGGCAGCGACCGCTTCGATGCCGGCTATACAGCCGAGGTAGGCTCCAAGCGCTCCCTACCCCAAGTCGTCGGTGAAAACAGATCACGTAAAGACAACTACAGCGAATCCAACTCCATCAATGGCAGCTACGAAGCTGGCGTCTGGCAGATGGGCGAGCGCATCATTGCCACCAACCGCCCTGAAAGCGAAGACAACTGGACGATCGCCACCGAAGAAGATCTGAACAGCGCTCTCGAGGACACTCCATACGAACTCTTTGAAGACAGCGGTGGAGAAGACGACTCCTTCGCACAAGAGATCTGGAGAGCCTTCCTTGTGGCCATGCTAGTCTTCCTGATCACCGAAGCATTCCTCTGCCTGAATCCGAAACGTCAACAGCCTAACACAAAGCTAGCTCAATAAGAGCCAACCTCTACATCCTAGCTGTGAATCCTAGTTTCCATATCCAAAACCTGCACTTCACCCCATCCATGCCGATGTTCATCACCGGCATCGTGGCTCTTATCCTTGTTGCCGCTCTGTGCGTGACTGCACTACGCCGTTCATCGCGACCTAAGATAACAGGTTTACTGGAAGGCATCCGTTTCCTAATCACCCTCATCGTCGTTCTCATGCTCTGGGAACCAGAGTGGCGCACTGTCATCCACCCGGAAGACGAACCAAAGATCGCAGTTCTGTGGGACGCCTCCGGCTCTACTAGCACCGAGGATGCTCTGGTTCCAGAGGCCATGGATCCAGACGCACCCGTCATCAGCCGTAAGGAATGGATCGAAAAAGCGCTGGATGAAAAATACTGGAAGCCCCTGGAGGCCGATAACAAAACCACCGTCTTCACCGAATCATTCTCAGCCATTCCTGAAGATGCTGAAGCCGACCAGAAGGCTGTCAGCGGATCCGATCTAAATTCTCCACTAGAAAAAGTCCTGGAGCAGCACGACAACCTGAGAGCTGTCGTCATGATCAGTGATGGTGACTGGAATCTCGGCGCACCACCTGTCAGCGGAGCTCAGAAACTGCTTATTAATAAAGTTCCTCTCTTCACCATACCCGTTGGCAGTCAAAAGCGCCTCCCTGATCTAGATCTGATCAATGTAACGGCACCGACATACGGCATCATCGGTGAGAATGTACAAATCCCCTTTACCGTCCGCTCATCTCTTGACCGAGACGTCAACACAGTCGCCCGTCTGCGTGACACTAAGACTGGTCAGGAACGCACCAAGTCCATCAGAATCCCGGCCGGCAAGGAATATCACGACTCCATCCTCTGGCGCCTGGAGAGTGAGGGATCTTCCACCCTGGAACTCTCCATTCCCTTTGTAGACGGTGAGCTCGTGGCCAAGAACAACATGCGTGAGTTCATCATCAGCGGCAAAAAGGAGAACCTCAAAGTTCTCGTTATTGAATCCACACCACGCTGGGAATACCGCTTCATTCGTAATGCGCTATCCCGCGATCCAGGTGTGGATGTGGACTGCCTCCTCTTCCACCCTCAGCTCGGCAATGGCGATGGACCTGACTACATCCAGCGCTTCCCTGAGAAGTTAGAAGACCTGCAGAAATATGATGTCGTCTTCCTCGGTGACGTGGGTGTTGGCAATGGTCAGCTAACCAAAGAACAAGCAGACCTGCTAAAGGGATTGGTAGAAAACCAGGCTTCTGGCATCGTCTTCATTCCTGGCTCTAACGGCTATCAGGAATCTCTCCTAAAAACTCCTCTGGGAGATCTTATCCCAGTCATCCTGGATAAAGACCGCCCGAAAGGCATTAGCGAAAGTACCGCATCCCCACTGGCGCTCACTGGTGAAGGGCGCGGCTCCCTGCTGACCATGCTCGGCAATAGTGAGGACGAAAACGAACAAATCTGGCGCGATCTCCCAGGCTTCTACTGGTCCGCAGCTGTCCTCAAGGCAAAAGGTGGAGCCGATGTACTGGCCACCCACGCAAACCGCCGCAACCAGTACGGCCGCATCCCGCTTCTCGTCACCAAAACAGCTGGCACAGGTAAAGTGCTTTTCTTAGGACATGACTCCGCCTGGCGCTGGCGCCGTGGTGTGGAGGACCTCTATCACTACCGCTTCTGGGGTCAGGTAGCACGCTGGATGTCTTATCAGCGAAACATGGCCGCGGGCGAACGGGTCCGCCTTTACTACACACCGGACCGCCCGAATCCAGGAGATTACGTCACTCTGAATGCTAACGCCTTCGACCAGTACGGCGCCCCACTCAAAGACGGTTCCGTCTACATCGACATCCAGTCTCCTGACGGCAAAACCAACCGTATCACACTCAATGAGTCCAAAGGCTCCTGGGGTGCGTACAGCGGTCGCTTCCGAGTCACCCTCCCAGGTGAGTGGAAACTCACTGCCGGTATTGCAGGCACCGATGCGAAACCTGTCGTGACCAACCTGATTGCCCAGGGACAAGAACTGGAGAAAACAGGACAGCCTGCACGCCCGGAAGTCCTGGCGGAAATGGCAAAAATTGCCAATGGCCAGATGCTCACCCCGGACCAGATTCCTGAGATCGCCTCCATTATTGATGCCCTTCCACAGCGTACCCCACTGGAGACACGAGTCCCACTCTGGGCTCAACTCACCACGATGATTATCCTCATCGTCCTCATGTCCATCTTCTGGGTCGGCCGCAAACTCAATGGCACCTTCTAAGACAGCTCTTGGAATAAGACCGGCAAGTCTAGCAGACTTACCTAAGGTCATGGAGATCGTCCGGCACACCGTTGTCGGCATGCAAGAGGCTGGAAACGACCAATGGGACAGCAACTACCCTCTGGATGACCGCTTCCTAACAGACATAGAAAATGCAGCACTCTATCTAGCTATTTCCGATTCTGGGAATACTCTGGGCTTTATCACGATCGATGAAGAGCAGGCTGACGAGTACGCCTCCCTGAGCTGGCAATTAGCCAAGCCTTTGGTCATGCACCGTGTCGCAGTCCACCCGGATGCCAAAGGCCAAGGAGTCGCCAGCTTCATGGAGAAGCATGCGGTGTCCATAGCTCGCGCTAAAGCAAAAGACTCGATCAGAGTAGATACTCACTCCACAAACAAGCCGATGCAGTCATTCCTTGAGCAATGTGGCTACAGAAAGATCGGCGAGATGGATTACCACGGCAAAGATAAGCCCTATTTCTGCTACGAAAAACCGCTGTAAAAGACCTCTACTTAGAAAAGCCAGTGCAGGAAGCAGAATAGAGTGAAGCCCACTTGAGTAGCCACTACGGCCACCACACACCACAGCATAATCACCCAGAACAAAGGGTTGAACAACCAGAGTGCAGTGAAGGCATCATCAACAGTGCCTCCGTGATCGGTCACATTGATCGCCACATCCCAGAGCAAGCTTGCGGTCAACTGGAGGCGCCCGAGCCGAGCTAGTAAGCCCGTTTTACCTTCAAGTTTTTCAGCCCGTTCCACGTGACGTTTTTTTAGCTTGCTAGTATCTGACACGGCCTCCTTGAACGAGTTTGGCAAATGAGCCACACAATAGAGCAGGTAGACAAAGGCCCCCATCCCCAGAAGCGGAAGCCCCATAACTAAGCCAGGTAGCAGCAAGAGCCAGCGAGCATCCAAGGCTCCCCAGAAGTACCCCATCACTGCCAAGAAGAGCACCAGGGCCACCGCCAGAGCCAAGACCATCTTGCTCACAACAGCCTGCGCAGCTTTGGCAACACCAGCCACAAGCTTCACCACCGTCGGCACTACCTTTGCCGGCATATTCTTCTTTGCTATCGAAGCATCCATTTTCTGAAGGATGTCAGAATATCTGAAAGTCACAACTCTGAAGAGAAATCCGCTCGGCATGTAAACATATTGTCAAATACCACAGTCCACCTCCTGGCCCTCAGTCAAGCCAGGTTATTGATTTATCAATGATTACGCCACCTCACACGCCTCACAACCATGAGTCTCATGACACAAAATTTATGCACAGAAATCGGAGGTATTGCCATTCCTTAAACATTCTAGACCACCCCCCTCCATGAGAGAGTCTCGCCATCTCAGCAAGCTCTCTTATCCATGAAGATTAGAAACTTAAGCAACGTCTATTCAGACAGAGGTTTCGCCCTCGTATCCTGCATTACCGTCATGGCCCTGCTCCTGATGGTGGTACTCGGCATGATCAACCTGGCGACATCCACTTCACGCATCTCAAAAAATGAAGTTCATGCCGAAACTGCCAAAGCCAATGCTCGACTCGCACTGAGCATCGCTATCGGAGAACTCCAGAAAAGCATGGGACCTGACCAGAGAGTGAGCTTCGAGGCATCTCTGTTAGACAAGACACCTGAAACCTCAACAATTGATGGCGTCAAACAGCCTCACTGGACAGCCACCCAACTGACCACTTGGGATGATTCTGGCACCCCCATCATTTACCGTAACGACATCGGCGAAGCTGACAAAGCCGGTCTACTAGACCGCCGCACACCCGCAATCGAAAAGGATCCTCAGTGGCGCGAAACCCGAATCCAACAATGGCTTGTCAGCCAAGCATCCAATAACACGGTAGATCCCCGAGATTTCGATAGCAAAAGCACCCCTTCTATCGAGCTCGTATCCAGCCGTGTCGGTCCCTCAGGATCTATCCACAACTCAGTAGAAGTCCCCAAAGTCAGCATCCCTTCAAAAAACAACCCAGGGGAAATGGGATGGTGGATTGGCTCTGAAAACATCAAAGCCCATGTCAGCCTGAAGAGCCCTGATCGCAGCGACTTGGAAAAGCTCAACTTAGCAGGAAACGCCAGCTCTGCCATCATGGACCCTTCGGGACGTAGTCGTCTAGCCGATGAGAACTTTAGCAAAACGATCAGCCATGAGCAGTACCAACTAGCACTGGAAAATCCAGACCCCAATCGCGAGAACATCGATTACCGCCAGCTGTTCCACTCAGTCACACCACACAGCCAATCTCTGCTGGTGAACACCTTGAATGGAGGCTTACGCAAAGACCTCTCTGTATTTATTCACGAAGGCGAACAGCCACCACTGACCGCACAGGGCAAGTGGCTATCAGCAGGACTCAGTGAATCAGATAACATGGTAGGACCGGCTAACGAAGAGGTCGCCAAACAGCTGGGCATCAACTGGAGTGACACTAGACATCAAAGCTTGGTACCACGATGGGGGTTACTCAGAAGTTGGAACGAACTATCTTCTAACAAATCATCCTCCCAGAATACAATGAGGCCTCAATGGGCAAAGCGTAAGATCGAAAACGATGATGATCGCGTAAACATCAACCAATACAACTTTGACGACCACTCACAGGTTGAGCTGCGTCCTGTTTTAGTGGAGGGCTCCATGTACTACAACCTCACCTACGGTCCCAAGCAAGGAGCCCCCACACTTAATGTCATGAGGCTGCATATGTATCCTCGAGTCGTTCTGTGGAACCCCTACAATGTCACCTTAAAGGCCACCCCCTATCTGGTTTACTTAAGGCTGCTAGGAAAACAATCGGTCACCGTCTACATGACAGACGGCAGCCGGGAAGACATTGAGTTTCACCTCCCGAAGTTCAACAAGACAATGGATAGCGGAGGAAGCCGCTTCAAGGGCTTCCTCACATTCACACTAGATCCAGTGGAGATTGGTCCTGGAGAGTGTTTGGTCTTCAGCCATGCTAAGGAAGGATCCACAAAGTATGACTTGGAAAATCCGATTGCTAATCACCTCTCAGCCACCAGCTTCCCAGCCTACTCAAACTTCTACATGGATAGGTCCGTTTACAAGAAAGGAACGGGCAGCCTCTACCAAACCACAAAAACCCCTGAACGCTTCAAGTTCAACTTGAGCTACGCGGAGGACTACGCCATGTCACTGAAGGCCTTCCCTAACAATACAGTTCCCAACTCAGCCACTTATCAGGAAATCTCCGGGTCTAGGTACCCGTGGCTACAGGGCGTACAATGCAGCTACAAAGCTGGCGCCTACACAAACACTCATGCTAAATGGAATGATTCTGTCACGCCTGCCGTACAGAGAACGAGCAGCGACGGGCTTTACAAGCCACACTACAAAACACGCGAAGGCTATCGCATGAGATGGTTCCGTGAACATCCATCGAACCTCGCCATCGCCCCGCAGCCTCGCCACTTCCAGTCACCACTGGCAAACTTCAACATTCGCCACAACCTCTTCTGCCGCACACCAAGAGAGAACATGACCTGGACCGAGCCTGAATTCTTCGGGGATTACACCCGTGACCTATGGCACGAAGAGATCGATTGGGATAACCTAGCGCCCATAGCACTGAATGACGGCAAGTGGGGAGGAAACCCCTTTGGGGCGACCCAAGATTGGGCCAATGACCAATACATCCTCTTTGATCTGCCTACTCAACATGAGCCGCTCGTCTCGCTAGCCAGACTCCAGCATCTCCCCGTGTCCATGTACTCATGGCATCCGTGCTACGCGATCGGTAATGCATTTCCTGCCCCAAGAGCTCCACTGACTGGAACCGCTGACCCCTATGAGCCGAAAGCTGGCTGGAACACAGCCACCTATCACAACAGCGCCTACATCACCCAGTTCTTCCTGGATTTCATTCAGCGTGATCCACGAGACCCTAACAAAACATCACAACTTCAAGTCGACCAGCTTCATTACGACTTGAGCTATGAAATCAACCACACGCTTTTTGACGAGTATTTCCTCAGTGGATCGACAAGAAGCCAAAAAAGCCAGTTCGCTAAAGACAACAACTCCCCGCTCGCCAACCACAGGCTTAAGCTCATCAAGCAATCCAAAAACGAATCAACGCTGACCCAAGACCTCTCAGACTTTCACCATGCTGCCTTCCATCTAGCCGTGCAGGGAGGATTCGACATCAATTCGACTGATGTACTTGCCTGGAAAGCCCTCCTATCCTCTAACAAATCAATCAAAGTAAATTCGAAAGACTCCAATGAGGAAGACACCCCCTTCCCAAGAATTCTGAGTTCGGCCGGAGAATCATTCGACAGCAAGCAAGACTCCACCACAAGTAAATCCAGCTGGAAGGGCTACCGATCTCTCAGTGATCAAGAGATTACCCAGTTGGCTGAGTCCATTGTCGTTCAGGTCAAGAAGCGTGGCCCGTTCATCTCCATGGGAGACTTTATCAACCGACGACTCACCGATGATCCAGAACAACGCTACGGCACCATCCAGCAAGCTATCGAAGATTCCCAGCTCAACCAAAGCTTCAACGATTACAAAACAGACCTGAATCCACTCAACGGCAAACCTAACAGCGAACAACTACGTGTTAAGCTAGCACAAGAAAACAAGGCTCCTCACCTAGCCGCAGGCGCTCCTGGTTACCTGATGCAAGCTGACATCCTACAACCCCTGGCTCCCAGTATGAGCTCCAGATCAGACACCTTCCGTATCCGTGCATACGGCAATGCCCTAGACTCCACCGGAAAGGTCGCAGCAGAGGCTTGGTGTGAGGCCATTGTGCAGCGCAGCCCTGAACCACTCACCCCAGATGAAAGTGGCATCAATCCAGCGCAATCGACCAACGACCTAGGCAGAAAGTTCCATATCATTTCCTTCAAATGGCTCCATAAAGACGAAATCTAAAATCAGATCTACTTATGAATTTCACCGTAATCGCACTCACCTCCGTGCTCACGACCTCTGTTAGCTTCGCCCAGGCTACTACGAATCCCAACTCAGCGAAGAAGCCGAATTCCATACGCGTTCTGGCTGTGGGTGAACCACCCATCTCCAAAGTCACTATGCTTTCCAACTCACTGGAAGAACGTGTGGCTCAGGAAATCGAAGTCCCTGCTGAATCCCTGCCCCCCAAAACCCTCTTCATCAGCAAAGCCGAGAAAAAGAACGCGCCACGTACCGGCTCCGAGAAAGAAGAGGAAAGGGCCAAAATCCCCATCTCCCTGGGATGCATGAGCCCGAGCATCACGCTCAAAACCTCTCTTACTGACCTCCAGTTCCGCGAAAGCGAGGAAGAATCCCAGAATTACTTCAAAGCAAGCTTCCCTGTGGGCACCAAGAACGGACTTGTCATTCTCTCCAAACCGCACAGTGACAAAACCTGGAAAAAGCCACGTCTACTTTTCTTGTCTGATGACCTCACTGCCTTTCCTCAAGACAGCGTAAGAATTATCAATTCATCATCCTACACCATGGGCCTCATCATCGGGGACCAGAAGCTGTCCTTCAAGCCCGGCCAAGTCAAAACGCTACCACTGAAGGCAAATTCAACCATCCCTTACCAGGTCGCGATCCAATCCAAAGATGGAGGCTGGGTACGTATCAGAAATACAGCGCTCACGCTGCCTACAGGTCAACGCGTGAACCTGGTACTCTCCAATCGCCCATCGAATCCTCACAAGCCGGCCAAGGTAAATCTATTTGCGGAGACTCCCCCATCCCCGTCTCCAGCCAAAGATCTCCAAGCACGGAACTAATCGGCCATCTTTCAGCATATTTTGCGTTACCCGAGGTCAAATCCCATAGCACAAGCCCTAAAATAACAAAATGACCTCCCTCTGACCAAAGCTAGCCCCTTGCGATTAGGGGCAAGCCTGCCCAGTATAGCTGCGTATTTGTACAAACCATGAAACGCAGCAGTTCACTTTTACTCTCCACTCTCCTCGTAATGGGTGGCGCCGAGGCAGCAACTCCCGGGGCCGTCACGAAAAGCATCGTCGAAAACGGCGGTGCCGAGGTCAAACTGGAGACCCAGAATTCCATCTCCTACAAGGTCGCCTTCTACCGGGACGACGTTTTCCGTATTCTTGCCGCTCCAGGAGGCAAGTTTGAAGACCCGAAGAATGACGCTGACAAAGCTCAGATCTTGCTCCCTGAAATCAAGCAAGACGCCAAAGTCACCGTCAAGGAGACCGACACCCAAATCACTTTCACGACCAGCAAACTAGTCCTCACCCTCAACAAGGCCGACTCCACCTTCTCCCTGAAGAACGCAGCCGGCAAAGAGCTCTGGAAAGAAGTCACTCCTCTCGATATCGAGGAGAAGCTGACCGTCCAGACCCTGGACACCAGCAAGGACGAGTCTTTCTTCGGCGGTGGTCAGCAGAACGGTTACTTCACCCACAAAGGCACCAAGATCGAAATCCGTGCAGACGGAAACTGGAATGAAGGCGGCAAGCCAAACCCGGCTCCCTTCTACATGTCCGACCGCGGCTACGGCGTGCTCCGCAATACTTTCTCCCCTGGTCACTACGACTTCACTGCTGCCGACTCCATCAAACTGGATCACCAGGAGCAGCGCTTCGATGCCTACTACTTCGTGGGCGATGACTTCAAGCGAGTGGTCGACCTCTACACCCAGTTTACTGGTCGTCCAAACTTCGTCCCTATCTGGGCACTGGAGCTCGGTGAGGCAGATGCCTACATGACCCGTGACAAGAAGACCAAGGAACTACTCAAGAATGAGGACGGCACCTACGTGGAAACCACACCTGACTGTATTCCACGCCTCGCCGAGCAGTATCGTAAGCACGACATGCCTGGTGGCTGGATTCTGCCAAACGATGGCTATGGCTGTGGTTATGTGCAGCTTCCAGAGGTGGTACAGCGCCTCAAGGCCCTCGGCTTCTACACAGGCCTCTGGACAGAGAAGGACCTCACACAGACCAAATGGGAAGTTGGCACAGCTGGTGTTCGCGCCCAGAAGCTCGACGTCGCCTGGACTGGCCCAGCCTACCAGTTCTCACTCGACGCTAACAAGAAAGCCTGGACCTCCCTCACCACCAACTCAGAGAGCCGCGGCTTCGTCTGGACCGTACAGGGCTGGGCTGGCACCCAACGCTACTCCATCTGCTGGACTGGCGACCAATACGGATCCTGGGACCTCATTCGTTACCACATCCCTACTCTCATCGGCTCCGGCATGTCTGGCCAGGCATACGCCACCACAGATGTGGACGGCATTTTCGGCGGCAGCCCTGAGACTTACACACGTGACCTGCAGTGGAAGTGCTTCACTCCAGTGCTCTATGCCATGAACGGCTGGTCTAACGTGAACAAGAGCCCATGGTCCTATGAGGAACCCTACCGCTCTATCAACCGAGACTATCTTAAGCTCAAAATGCGTCTCACCCCGTACATGTACAAGTACACCCGTGAGGCTTGGGACACAGGCGCGCCTATCGTTCGCGGCATGCTCTGGGAATTCCCGGAAGACAAGAAGACCTACGACACCAGCACCCAGCACCAATACATGCTCGGTGAGTCCATTCTCGTAGCCCCCGTCTACACCAGCACCAAGATCAACAAAGGCTGGCGCAAGGAAGACATCTACCTGCCGGAAGGCAACTGGGTGGATTACTGGGACGGCCGCCGCGTGACAGGCCCGACCACCATCGACGCCTACCCGGCTCCACTGGAGAAGCTGCCTCTGATCATCAAGGCTGGTGCCATCATCCCGATGTACCCGGAGATGCTCTACAACAACCAGAAGCCAAAGGACCCACTCACCTTCGACATCTATCCACACGGTGAGAGCGAGTTCGAACTCTACGAGGATGACGGCCTCACCAAGGAATACCAGAAGGGTGAATTCGCAAAGCAGCTCATCAAGGTTTCCGCTCCTACTAACGACAAGGCTGGCGACATCACCATCGACCTCGGACCACTCAAGGGCGAGTTCGACGGCAAGCTGGAAAGCCGCGTCTATCAGTTCCAGATCCACTGCGAGGCGAAACCAACTTCCATCACCGTGAACGGAGAACCTCTCCTTGAGCTCACCGAGTCTGGGACATACAGCAACTCACTTGCCAGCTGGTACTATGACAAGGAAGACAAACGTGGCGTCATCCACGCCAGACTTCACCGTCTACCGACCAATGAGAGCGTACTCGTGAAGATCGATGTGGATGAGTCCATTAAGATCGAGCCATCTCCAGCATACCCAGTACCAGAGGTTACTCCAGATATCGACAAGACTCAGATTCTGGCCAAGGCGTCTTCACAGCATAGCAACAGCCCAATCTCCAATGCCTTCGACGGCACAGCAGAGACCATGTGGCACTCTAACTACGGCAAGAAGGATCCAGGCAAATTCCCATACGAGGTCACCATCGACATGGGTGGGCTCTATGCGGTCAATAGCTTCCACTACCTGCCACGTGCAAACGGTGGCAATGGCATGCTGAAAGACTACGAGATCTATGTGAGCCGCTCACCTGAAGACCTCGGCAAGCAAGTAGCCAAGGGATCCTTCACCAAGGAGACAGATCTCCAGAAGGTGAAATTCCCGACCACTTGGGGTGAATACGTCCACCTGAAGATCCTCAACTCACACGGCAACAACCCGCACGCTGCCGCAGCCGAGTTCGACCTCACTCAGGACCTCAACGCCAAGCCATTGGCTGACGAAGTTGCCTACCTCAGTGACCTCAAGCCAAGCTCCAGCAAAGGCAAGTTCAACAACGACAAGTCTATCGGAGGCAAAACACTCAGTGTGAACGAGCAGACCTATAAGAAAGGCATTGGCGCACTCTCCGGCTCCGAGATCGTTTACACGCTCGACGGCAGCTGGGATGTCCTCAAAGGCCACGTGGGCATGGATGACGAAGTCGGCGATGGCGGTTCCGTCATGTTCCGCGTCTATGGCGACGGCAAGCTGATCTTCGAGTCCCCTGAGCAGGACGGCAAAAGCATCAAGCAGCTCATGGAGCTCAACATCAAGGGAGTCAAAGAGCTCAAGCTCGTACTCCTCCCAGTTGATGACGACAACGCCAACGACCACGGTGACTGGGTAGACGCCAAGCTGATCCGCAAGGGCAGCGAATAAGCTACCAGCCAAACACAAATCTCAAGCCCCGTGCAGCTACTAGCTCACGGGGCTTTTTCTTTTTACTCGGCAAACCAATGTCGGGTCTTGTTCGCGAAATGCACCAGAGAAAGCATCACCGGCACCTCAACCAAGACCCCCACGACCGTGGCCAAGGCCGCTCCTGAGTGCAGGCCAAAAAGGGAAATCGCCACGGCCACGGCCAGCTCAAAGAAGTTCGAGGTACTGATCATGCAGGCGGGTGCCGCCACCTTATGCCTGAGCTTCATCCGCTTTGCCACGAAGTACGAAATCGCAAAGATCCCATAGGTCTGAATGAGCAAAGGAATGGCAATCAGCACCACAGTCTCCGGCTGACCCAGGATCGTTTGCGCCTGAAAGCCGAACAGCAGCACCACCGTCCCTAACAACCCAACAATAGACCACGGCTTGATCTGCGACAAAAATTTCTCGATCGCATGATCCGCATGTTTCTTTTCCAGATGCCGCCTCGTCAGCCATCCCGCTACTAGTGGTATCACCACGTACAAAACCACCGAGAGGAACAATGTCTCCCAAGGCACTTCGATATTAGTAATCCCTAACAGCATTCCAGCGATAGGTGCAAAGGCAAATACCATGATCACATCGTTCACTGAGACCTGTACCAGCGTGTAATTCGCATCCCCCTTGGTGAGCTGACTCCACACAAAGACCATCGCCGTACAGGGAGCCACACCTAACAAAATCATGCCCGCGATATACTCAGAAGCCTTATCCGGCTGCACCCAGTCCACAAACAAGACCCTGAAGAACAAAGCCCCGATTGCAGCCATCGTAAACGGCTTGATCAGCCAGTTCATCACCAAGGTGAGCACCAATCCCCGCGGAGCCTTGCCCACATCCTTAATCGCGCGGAAATCCACCTGCACCATCATCGGGTAAATCATGATCCAGATCAGCGCTGCGACCACCAGGTTCACATGCGCCCACTCGACACCAGCAATGACTCCGAAGGCATCCGGGAAGACATTCCCCAATAGCACACCAGCTACAATGCAAAGCCCGACCCACAGCGATAGGTAACGTTCAAAAATTCCCATACCGCCATTCTATAGCACACCGATATAGAACTGGGTCACAAAAAAAGCGTCCTTGCCGTAACAAGGACGCTTTTAAAATGTACTAGGTCTCTGACGAGATTAGAGCATGCTGACGAGAGTCTTGCCCATGTCGGACGGAGTCTCGGAAACAGCGATGCCGCACTCACGGAGGATCGCCTTCTTGGCTTCAGCTGTGTCATCAGCACCGCCAACGATCGCACCAGCGTGGCCCATGCGGCGTCCTGGAGGCGCTGTAGCACCTGCGATGAAACCGGCGATAGGCTTCTTGCAGTTGTCCTTGGCCCAACGTGCAGCCTCAGCTTCAGCATTACCACCGATCTCACCGATCATGATGATTGCTTCTGTCTCTGGGTCCTCGTTGAACATCTTGAGAACGTCGAGGTGGGAAGTACCGTTGATTGGGTCACCACCGATACCAACGCATGTGGACTGACCGTAACCAAGCTGAGTAAGCTGGTAAACTGCCTCGTAAGTAAGTGTACCGGAACGGGAAACCACACCTACGTTACCACGCTTGTGGATGTAACCAGGGGCGATACCGATACGGCAACCACCGTGGGAGTTCTCACCGTGGCCAGGAGTTACGATACCCGGGCAGTTAGGACCGATGAGGCGAGTCTTGGACTCAGCCATTGCAGCCTTCACGCGCATCATGTCAGCCACTGGGATACCCTCAGTGATTGCAATTACGAGATCAAGTTCAGCGTCAACCGCCTCAAGGATCGCGTCAGCAGCGAACGGAGGAGGAACGAAGATTGCGGAAACAGTCGCGCCAGTCTCTTTGGCAGCGTCGGAAACGGTGTCGAAAATAGGAGTCTTCTCGCCGAAAGTCTGACCACCTTTACCAGGAGTCACACCAGCCACGATCTGAGTACCGTAGTCGATGGAAAGCTGTGCGTGCTTACCACCGAAGCCACCAGTGATACCCTGAACGAGTACCTTGGTGTTTTCATCTACTAGAATAGCCATAATAGTTTAAAATGTTATCGGTTAGAAATTAGCCCTTCACAGCTGCGACGATCTTCTCGGCTGCATCGTTGAGGTTGTCTGCGGAAATTACAGCGAGGTCGGAGTTAGCGATCAGCTCCTTACCCTTGGCAACGTTGGTACCTTCAAGGCGAACAACGAGTGGGATAGTGAGCTCGAGCTCAGCTGCGGCAGCGAGGATACCCTCAGCAATGATGTCACACTGCATGATACCACCGAAGATATTCACGAGAATGCCTTCCACGTTAGGGTCGGAAAGGATGATCTTGAATGCTGCGGAAACCTGCTCCTTGGTAGCGCCACCACCTACATCGAGGAAGTTGGCTGGCTCACCACCACAGTGCTTGATGATATCCATGGTAGCCATGGCAAGACCAGCACCGTTCACAAGGCAAGCGATGTTACCGTCGAGACCGATGTAGTTCAGATCGAACTTGGATGCTTCCACTTCACGAGGATCTTCCTCGGTGGTGTCGCGCATTTCCACGATCTCTGGGTGACGGTAGAGTGCGTTATCGTCGAAGCCGAACTTGGCGTCGAGAGCGAGCACATCACCAGCAGGTGTTACAACGAGTGGGTTGATTTCAACCATGTCGCAGTCACACTTGATGAAAAGAGTGAAAAGATTCTTGAGAAGCTTGCCGAACTGCTTGGCCTGGTCTCCGGAGAGCTTGAGTGCAGCAGCGAGCTTGCGGATTTCGAATGGCTGAAGGCCATTGAGCGGGTGGATGAACTGGCGAAGGATCTTCTCTGGAGTCTTCTCAGCAACTTCCTCAATGTCCATGCCACCTTCGGTGGAAGCCACGATCACTGGACGGGCTGTGCCACGGTCCATAAGGATAGCGAGGTAGAGCTCACGCTCGATGTCTACACCCTCAGCAACCATAACCTTGCTTACAAGGCGACCCTCTTCACCAGTCTGGTGGGTAACGAGAACCTGACCAAGCATCTGACCGGCAAGTTCCTGGATTTTCTCTGGAGTGTCTGAAAGGTGTACACCACCTTTGAATCCGTTTTTGAAAGTCCCCTTACCGCGTCCACCTGCGTGAACCTGGGCTTTGACGACTAGGTCGCTTCCGCCAATAGTTTTGGCGGCGGCTCCCGCTTCTTCAGCTGTGCTGGCCACAATACCTTTTGGGCTTGGCACGCCGAACTTCTCGAACAGCTCTTTGGCTTGATACTCGTGAATGTTCATAGATAGACACGCCTTTTTGGCGCAACGCGCAGAAGCTAGGGAGCATCCCCCACAGGGTCAAGGTGAAACCCTGTAGATACTGGGCACATTACAAATTCTTAGACAATTCCTTAAGATTCCCCCTAGCTGGACCCCTGCACGGCCCAGCAGGACCTTGACTTTAGGACTAGGAAATTTAACAAATGTGTAGTTCCTG
This sequence comes from Rubritalea squalenifaciens DSM 18772, assembly GCF_900141815.1. NCBI lineage: Bacteria > Pseudomonadati > Verrucomicrobiota > Verrucomicrobiia > Verrucomicrobiales > Rubritaleaceae > Rubritalea > Rubritalea squalenifaciens. Next base: position 64,613 of record NZ_FQYR01000005.1, on the reverse strand, counting down.
CTTCACTCTAACGCCAAATCCTACATACTCAGAAAAACCGTGTCCAATCCGCTGGGATATGATTTAGTCACACCAGCAGTTACCCACAATCATGGAACTCGACCTTATTGACGTCTGTATAGACCTGAAGAAATTTAAGCCGCGCGAACTCGAGGAAGTACTCGAGGATCCATTCACCGTGCGCTTTTTGCCGGACAACGAGCGCACTGACGGCGAATCCCGCTACTACATGCTGGGCCGCACCGTAGGAGACCGCTACCTCTTCCTAGCATTCTCAACAGATGGCAAGAAAGCACGCGTGGTCGCCGTTCGCGAGATGACCGAGGGCGAGAAGCGCTTTTATGACCGCCGCTACGCCGAGTACAAATAATCCCGAACCGCCTGAATTTTTTTCATGAACATTATCACCAACTGGTCAGATCTTCCCGATTTTGAAGATGAACAGGAAGAAGCCGACTTCTGGGACAAGCATGAGCTGGATGCCAGACTCATGATCGGCTCCCTCCACGAGCCAGACTCCCGTGAATCCACTACCATCACCTTGCGTTTCGACCCCCGCATGCTCTCCCGCATCAAGCGTATGGCTCGCTCACGCTATCTCAACTATCAGTCCATGATGAAGCAATGGCTCTCTGAAAGACTGGAGGAAGAAATTCGCAAAACCGAACAATAAACCCATGAGAGGATTGCTGGAGCGCATCCAGACACTTCTACCCAAACGCCCCAGATTCTGGATCATCCTCTGGGGCGTCTGGTTTGTCACTCTCTGGTTTCTATCCTCCAGAAATACGAATACTCCTCACGGGCCGGAAATCCCCCACTTCGACAAAATCGCCCACTTTGGCTATTTTGGACTCGGAGCCATCTTCGTCAGCTCCTGGATCAGACTGAAACACCCCGCCCTCTCGAAGGCCGCAGTCATCCTCATCGTCACGGCACTCGGCGCCACTGTCGGCGCGATCGACGAATACCATCAGACCTTCACCCCAGGACGCAGCGGCAATGACCCCTACGACTGGCTGGCGGACATCAGCGGCTCCCTTTGTGGCGCCCTGGGCACCATTTCACTCCTGCAGCCCTACAAGCGCCGCCCCGCAGAGCCCCTTGACCGAGCCACCGCAAGCGACTGACCCTCAAAACTCCACAAATGCAGCGCATAAAATTTTAGACACGCTTTAAAATTTTCCATCCCCATACTTGACATATCCCCGTCTTAACACTAGCTTCCGCGCCCCGACCTGAACAACCATTACAACGTTTAAAATTATGCGTGGAGTAACACTTAGCAAAGGAGAACCAGTAGATCGCGCCCTCAAGCGCCTCAAATCAATGCTCGACAACGAAGGCATTCTCGAAGAAATGCGCCGTCGTCGTTCTTTCGAAACTCCTACCCAGCGCTCCCAGCGTAAGGCGCGCACCGCTTCCAAGCGCAATCGTCAGCGCTTCCGCTACACTAGCCCATCCCAGGACGCAGCCGCTGCTGCAGCTAAAGAAGCTAAGCAAAACGAAGCATAAATCACTTTAAGCGTTCAGGTCTAAGCTTTCCCGAGGCATCCTCCCAAGAGGATGCCTCATTTTTTTACCCTAATTTCAGACATTCACGCGCCTCACGGACGTTTCTTTCACGGAATCTGTCCAGACTGTAACTAAATCCTTGGAATCCCCGTCGTTACGTCCTACCACTTTGCCCAGCAGTCTTCTATCATGCGCACCCTCATCATTCTCTACAAAAAAGAGCTCAAACACTTCTTCCTGACACCATTTGGTTGGGTAGTGTTTGCGTTCGTCATACTGCTTCAGGGACTTTCGCTTTCCTCCGTGCTCGAGCAATACGAGAAGGCCCCGGTACAGGCGAACATCCTCTCCTCCATTTTCACGACTTTCATTTTCTGGATCTACTTCCTGTTCCTGTTTCCGCTGATCACGATGAAACAGCTGGCCGAGGAAGAGAAAAGCGGCACCCTAGAGAACCTCCTCACCGCCCCTGTCACCACCTGGCAGGTGGTCCTCTCCAAGTACCTTTCCTCCTACACCTTCTACCTCTGCCTCTGGATCCCAGTCTACCTGCAGCTGCATATTTTCGAATGGGTCACTGGCACCGCGCCACCAGTCACGAACGGAGACATCATCGGTACTTTCCTGATCCTCTCCCTGATTGGCAGCTTTTTCACCGCAGTAGGCATCTTGGCCTCCGCCCTGACCTCCAGCCAGATCATCGCCGCCATCATCACCTTTGGCGCCCTCGCCTTCCACCTCTTCCTGGGCTACATCCCCATGATCGCCGGTGACTCCTTCCAGGGAGCAGTGATCTTCCACTACATGGCTGTCCAGGAGCACATCGCCTACTTCTCTCGTGGCCTCGTAGATCTACGCCCGGTGGCCTACCACCTTTCCATGGCCGTTTTCACACTGATTCTTACCCACCACATCGTCGACTACAGACGCTGGAAACACTGATCCCATATGGCTGAAGACACTTCCAAACCTGCCGACAACGCACCGGACGAAGATACAAGCTTGGTGGAAGAAACACCCAGCAATGACAAAGTACGCTCTATCAACCGCCTTGGTATTGGCACCATGGCCGTACTGCAGATCATCTTCACCTTCTCCTCGGTCATCCTGCTAAACTACCTCTCGTGCACCAAACATCAGCGCTACGACCTGAGCCAGCACAAGGACTACAGCCTTTCCAACCGAAGCCAGACCTATCTCGCCAGCGAGGAAGTCTCCGCACGCTCCACTCCCGTGAAGATGGTGGCGCTCATTAAGCAGCAGTCTCCCTACTACCTGCGCCTTCGCGCCCAACTGGAGAATTACAAACGCTTCGCCAATGACCATCTGGACTTGGAGTTTGTGGATCCGATTCGTGACCCTCAGCGCGCCCAGGAAGTCTCCACCACCTACCAGCGCAACCTCACGGAGGAGATGATCATCATTGATGCTCGCACCGAAACCCAGCTCGAGGAACGGTCCGAGGAGGAGTCCAGAATCGATCTGGCCACCCACGTGCGAACCGTGCCCGTCAAATCCCTCTTCATCGAGGAAATGGACCGCTACAACCACTCCTATATATCCACCTGGAGAGATGAAGACCTCCTGACCACCTATCTGGTTAGCGCGATCGAAGGCAAGCCTCGCAAGTTCTACTTCGTCGTAGACAAGTCTCAGATCGACGACAAGGCGGAAGGCACACCTGCCTGGAAGACATTTCAGCAGCTGCTACTGATGCAGAACATCCAGCTTGCACCGCTGCAGATCTCCACCACTCAGAGCATCCCTCAAGACGCCGAGGGACTCGCCATCATCGGGCCAAGCTTTGACTTAGATGAACGTGAAATCAAGACACTGTCCGAGTACTGGGACCGCGAGTCCTCCGCCATCTTCATCACTCTGGACCCAGAGGCCAAGCTAAACAACCTCAAGCGCTTCTTACGCGAGTATGGTATCACCCCGCAAGACAACCGCGTAATCAGCGTCAGCGGCAACCAGACACTCACCGCCACACGCGCCATCTTCAACCAAGGCCCAACCGTCAACAAAGACCTCGCCTTCCAAGCCACCCAGTTTGACGGCTCCACAAGCAGCCTCGAAGTTGCTTCGAACGACGACCGACTCAATATCCGCAACATTACTCCATTCCCCCTCATCCAAGCGGCTGAAGGCTGGTGGGGCGAAACCCGCTATACGGAGCCCAACCCGACTTTCGACCCGAGAGAAGACCTCGGCACACCCAAAGGCGCCCCTAGCGAGACTCCAGTCCCAGTGGCGGCAGCAGTCCTCAGAGGCCTGGAGAATAATGACCGCACCATCAACCTGACCTCCCGCATGGTCGTGATCGGCAACACCGATTACCTGAAACCGAACAACATGCGCGAAGAACTCACCCACTTTACGAATTCCTCGCTCAACTGGCTCGTGGGCCGCGAGAATCTCATCGGTATCGGTCCAAAGCCGGTCACCAATCAGAAAGTCACCGTCCAATCCGCCCACAAATCCTTCATCGACCAATTGGTGCTGGTGTTCATGCCTCTGTTCGCCCTCATGATCGCCCTCGTTCTCTGGAACAGCAGACGCTCATAACCAAACACGCCTCTAGCACGTGAGATTATTTTTCACCATCATTCTGATGCTTAGCACTGCCGCTCTCGCAGTGCTCACTCTCGTGCAGACAGACCAAGCGGATTTCATCACTCTTTTCAACAAAGAGAAAGTCCGTGAGCCGGGTGACAACCTCTACGACGACAACCTGCTCACCACAGCAAAGATCACCATACTCACCGGCAAAGAGCAACGCTTCGTCTTCGAGTACGATCACTCCAAGGGGCTCTGGAACTGCACGGAACCGTGGCAAGACCGCGCGGACGGCCCACTCCACATTGCCCCACTGATCCTGATGGCGCAGACCGCAGAGATCCAGGAAGTCATCGACATCGACGAAGTGGACCGCAAGACTTTCGGCATCACCAAAGATAGCCCACGGATCATCCTCCACAACACACAGGGAGATGAGCTAGCCAACTTCGCGATTGGCCGTACCTCCCCATGGAAAAAACTCATTGAAGGTGAGGAGGAAATTCTTGTCCCCACGGTATTCATCCGCAAGCGCCACAAGCCGGAAAAGGAAGCCATCTATCTCTGCACGGACTCCACTGGCGACATCCACAAACTGCTGGAGAATAATCTGGAGCGCTTCCGTGACCATCGCCCCTTTGCCCTGAATGTGCACGATCTCAAACAGGTTCGCCTCAAACGCGGCAGCTCAGAAATCATTCTCCAACACGAAGCCGACAAAGCAGCCTGGAAAATCACCAAACCACTCGAGCTGGAAACTGACCGCAAAGCTACTCAAGGTTTCCTAGCCACTCTTTCCAAGCTGACTGCCGTCAAGCTTCACCCTCGCGCATCCGTCACCCTCCCGGACAACCTGACTAACATCACCGAGATTGGTGTCACCACATTCAGCCAAGACGAGGAAATCACCCTTCAAATTTACCCAGCCCAGCCCGGCGCTGCCTCCACCTACGCTACGGTGAGCGATAGGGATATCGTCTTTGAGCTACCACTCATTTCCACCCCGAGCATCCCGGCCTACCTCGGCCAGATCCCAGCAGACGTAAACCAGCTGCGTTCTCGCAATATGGTCAAACTGGATCGTAAAGACCTGCGCGGCGTGATCGTGAGGACACCGCAGACCACGCCAGTCATCATTTCACGCATCCCGGGCGAGCCCTACAAAATGCTCGATCTCAACAACGCCCCTCAGCCGATCGATGAAGTCGTCCTGGCAGAGCTGTTCCAGGCAGTCAGCCTCGATCCAGTCAAAAACTTCGTAAGCGACGCCGCCACGGATCTCAGCGCCTACGGTCTGGACAACCCGTTCCTGACGGTCGACCTCCTGTATTTCGAAGCCCAGCCAACGCGCCTGCAGCTGGGCACTCCAGCCAGCGTAGACACGATCTACGCCAATCTCAAAGGCTCCCCAATCGTCTGGGAACTCGATACGAGCACCCTCAATAAAATATCCCGCTTCTATTGGGACTGGAAACCCAAGGTAATTTGGAACCTTCCCGTTATAGACATCATCGGGTTCACCACCCAACAGCGCGACAAGCCTTTGGTAAGCGTCGAGTACGACTACCTGGGAGACACCTTCACCGCCAAGAGAGGCGAAGAAGACATTTCTCACACCATCAACCCAAACCGGGCAAAGTACTTCCTCAACCAAAACCACTTGCTCACCGCCAGCAAGCGACTCGGCCCTAACCACAAGCAGGCTGCAGAAGCTCTCAAGAACCCGATCTTCACGGTCACCATCACCGTCCAAAACTACGACAACCAAGCCATGCCCTCAGACACGAGCACCTACCAGCTAGACATCGCTCGTATTTCAGAGAACGGCTCGAACCTATTCTACTACGGCAAAGCTTCTAACGATCCCGACTACCTGCGGCTCGATCTCGACACCGTGAAGAAGCTGGCCACCGATATCTTCGACGAAGACTAATCCAGTCCACGACTATAGCATCATGTCTCCGGAAATCAGATCACAGTTCCCCATCCTAGAGCAGACCATCAACGGCAAGCCGCTGGTGTACTTTGACAATGCAGCGACCGCCCAGAAGCCACTGGCTGTACTGGATGCCTCCCGCGCCTACTACACGGAGCTGAACTCAAACGTCCACCGCGGGGTACACTACCTCTCCCGCAAAGCTACCGATGCCCACGAGCACGCCAGGGAAGTCGTCGCCGCGCATTTCAATGCACCGCACACACACGAGCTCATCTTCACCTCAGGCACCACGGACGGCATCAATCTGGCAGCAGACACCTTGGCACTATCCGGCCGCATCAAGTCAGGAGACCGCGTCCTCATCTCCGGACTCGAGCACCACTCAAACATCGTCCCCTGGCAGATGCTCTGCCAGCAGACAGGCGCGGAACTGGACGTCATCCCGGTGACTGACTCAGGCGAGTGGGATCTTTCTAACATCGACTCCCTCATCACCGAGAGAACCAAGGTCGTTGCCCTTAATCACGTCTCCAACGCCCTAGGCACCATCAACCCAGTAGAGACGGTTATCCCTAAAGCCAAGGCTGCCGGTGCTCTCGTCCTGCTGGACGGCGCCCAATCCGCTCCTCACATGAAGGTGGATGTGCAGGCACTAGGCTGCGATTTCTACGTTTTCTCCGGCCACAAGACCTATGCCCCTACTGGCATTGGCGCTCTCTGGGGCAAAGAGGAAATCCTCAACTCCCTGCCACCATGGCGCGGAGGCGGTGAAATGATCAAGGAAGTCACCTTCGAGAAAACCACCTATAACGACCTGCCCTTCAAATACGAGGCCGGCACCCCGAATATCGAGGGAGCCATCTCCCTGGCTGCCGCCCTCCAGTGGATGCAGCAGGTCGGGCTCGACACCATTGCCAATCACGAGCATGAGCTCCTGGTACAAGCCACTGCAGCCATCCAGGAAATCGAAGGCGTAAAGATCTACGGCACCTCCGAACACAAAGCAGGCGTGCTCTCCTTCGGCATCGAAGGCATCCACCACTACGACCTCGGCACCCTTATCGACAACATGGGTATCGCTGTCCGCACGGGCCATCACTGCTGCCAGCCTCTGATGGCACGCTTCGGCATTACCGGCACCACCCGCGCCTCCTTTGCCATCTACAACACGGCCGAGGAAGTAGACACCTTCATCGCTGCGCTCAAGAAAGCCGCCATGATGCTGCGTTAATAAGCGCAACTTAGTGCATTATTCCCTTCTACCCGACACCATCTTCTATCTACGATTGATCCCGTGATTCACGAAACAGCCATTATTTCACCAGAAGCCACCATCGGCGAGAACGTCTCCATCGGCCCCTACTGCGTGGTCGGAGAAAACGTTACTATCGGTGACGGCTGCACCCTGAAATCACACGTCGTCATCGAAGGCCCCTGCACTATCGGCCAGGAGAACATTTTCTTCCCCTTCTCGGCGATCGGCCAGCGCACCCAGGACCTCAAGTATGTGGGTGAGCCCACCTACCTCGTCATTGGTGACCGCAATACCTTCCGCGAGAACTGCACTATCCACCGCTCCACCTCGCCAGACACGCCGACCACCATCGGCAATGACAACAACTTCCTCGCCTACTCCCACGTCGCCCATGACTGCGTGGTAGGCAACCACTGCATCTTCTCTAACAACGGAACCATTGCTGGCCACGTTGTGGTGGGAGACCACGCCATTATTTCCGGCTTTGCCGCAGTACACCAGTTTTGCCGTGTCGGTGAGCACTCGCTCATCGGAGGCTGTACCAAAGTCGTACAAGACGTCCCGCCATTCACGATCGTCGATGGCACGCCGGCTGCCGTACGCTCAATCAATCAGGTCGGCCTGCAGCGCCGTGGATTCACGGATCAAGACATCTCCTTCCTCCGCCGCGCCTACAAGCGCGTCTTCCTCAAGAAGGCCACAAACCTCACCCTCTCGCTAGCCGATCTCAAGGCTGCCGACTCAGCCAAGAACGAGCACGTCAAGACCCTCATCAAGTTCCTAGAAACCACGGAGCGCGGAGTGATCAGATAGACTGCCTAGTTCAGCTAGACCTCCAGCCTATCGTAGGCTTGCTTGACGAGCATCTCGCGCTTCAGTTCGGCAGCAATCACGGCATCACGACCACGATCTTGCTCTTCGGCCAGTTGCCCGACTTCCCTTTCAAACTCCCGATAACGGGCATTCGCCGCCTGTAAGCCTATTTTAGCCGCCAACAGGTCTGCCGTGATTAATTCAGCGCTGGACTTAATGATCAGTTCATTCCCCTCACCAAAGGCCACTTGGACACCCCGCTCCACCACCTCTTCCCGAAACAGCTCAAGCCACGCTTGATCAAAATCAGAACCTAACAGGAATCTGAAATCCACACATGCCTCTTTAACTTGATAACCCAGTTTCTCAACAATCCGCACTTCAGGCGTAAACGGCAAAGGCCGAAAATTGAGAACCTTTTGCCCGATTAAAGCAAAGACATAGACCATCCGCTCATGGAGGGTGAAAAACTGCCTGTAGTAAGCGCGAGTGATTTGTTCCTGAAATTTCACTGAATTTGACTGCATGATTTTAAGTCACCACGAGTGGTATTTTTATTCGGCCAAGAAGAAAAGCTACCAATCTAACATCGGATACACCTTTTGCCGTTTACTCGTATTATGGATGATGAGATAGTCATCAATACCATTATTATCCAGCAGCATTATGAATGCCTTCACACGATGGAGGGGCACACCCTTATCGACAACAATCACCATACTAGGCTCGACCCCTGCTCCTCCGGCGAGTTCCGTATAAAGCTCGAGCCTACTGCTCAATTTAGCCCTCCCCCCTAGATCATAATCGTAGCTTTCCTCACTATTTAGTAGCATCCCCTTCCCCCTCAACTGCATAAACATTGGCTGCCTATCACCCTCGCCAATGGGAATATCTTGCACTGAACCGATCATGTGCTTAATCGGGTCGTTCACCTTCACGGCCAGATCTTTTTTATCAAACTGATAAGCTCCTTCAGGAGGAGTCAAAGCCCCTTCAGCCAGATCATTGGTCGTAAAGAACAATACATACTTTATCCCTGCATCCTCAGCTTGCTTAAGAAGGATCTGCGAATACTTAAATAAATGCTCCGGCTCCCCGACCACTGCCAGCCAAGGCTCTCCCTCCTGAATAGCCTTCACCTTCTCTCGGAGATGAGAGCTTACCTCCAAGTCCGTCTTGAGTATCTTACCACCCTCATCATAGACCACACCTTTAAAGCCCAGCCCCACCTGAATCTTGGTCTCTACTTTACCAGCTATATAAGCACTCATTCCAGGCAACTCATACTCTAGAGGGATAAACTGTTTTGCCGCATCCAGCCTCATAGGCGCCTCAGAGATCATTTTATCTCCCATCATTTTTTGCAGTAGTGATGCAGCTCTAATCGCCTGATCCAGAGACGTCTCACCAGTAGCCTGAAAAGACAAAGGATAATCTGTGACACCTTCCATTTCACCTCTTAGCAGCATCCTTCGCCTCACCTCAGCAGCAAAACTTATTTTACCTTTACCATCTGCCTGCATCATGAAGGCAGGATTATCCCCAGGCCCGAGCGCGAACAACAAATCCCCACAAACACCCAGCACAAACGGCTGCCTCCCCTTGAGATCCGCCACCTCTTTTTGAAATTCCTTCACAGTGATATTAGCTCCAGTAAACTTAACAGGCCCTTCATCATCACTTATTGAATCCAATATTAACTCACCGTTCCCGTGCACAAATGGCGCCTCAGCTGGTAGGTAGACATTCTTCATTTTTGTCCCGCCATCTGCCAGCAAGCGTACACTTTTCCCTTTCATCGGCATGTTCCCAGCCACTAGCTTCCACTCTCCATTTTGAAATGAGAACTCTACTGACTCTTGCCCAAGGACGAGCAGAGTTGAAAACAACAAACACAACAACACCTTCATCTCATTTACTCACTGAAAACTTCGAACGTCACCTTATCTATTTGCTGAGCAACTAACAGATTAATAGCATCGAGCACTAATGATTGCGGCGCGTCACCGCTTACTTGGATGGAAACATGCACGTCGCCCTGAGCCTTCAACTCTTTGAGCTTTTTGTTCGCTGCCGCTTTATCGCCCCCCTTGAGGACACCAAACTGCTCTCCGTTGATAGACACCACTTTGGCTTCGACCATGATTGTTACCCTCACCTTACCTTCACCTGCTTTTTTATCAGCAGGCGCAACCATAGACACCTCCTCATCCAAAGGCTTCACGGCGAACTGTGGATCAATCTCGCCAAAATCCTCTTTATCAGGGAACCATACTTGTGTCTCGTCCCCTCGCCCTTGCTGACTCTCAGCTGCATTCTGATCTTTTGACCCCGCCCAGCCCTTCCTAAAGATAGGCGCTAGAAACAAATACTTGGAATCATCTACCAGTAAAAATGCCTTTTTTACCCCCATGGCATTCCATTTCTTAGATGCCTCAAAATAATCAGCGTACACACTACTCTTGGAGGTCACAAATACCGCGCCAATCTCGTTCGGATGCGCAATAAGCTCTTTAAGCTTGGACTCGTAATACGCCTTACCCCGACCGTCAGCATGCATCCAAGCTTTCGATATCATCACATCAGATTCCCATCGAAGCTCCTCATTTTTCAACCAGCCTCCGAAGCAGCAAGAAACTTTACCATAGAGTCCATACAAACGAGCCGAGTAGGGCTCGGAGCCAGCACAAGAAGGCACTGGCTTTCTCCTGACCAATTCAATCTCCTTACTACTCAATCCTTGTAGCACAATAGTTTCATCACCGAGCGCCAGCATGAGCGACCTGCCCTCCAGATCCTGCACCAATGGAAAAATTTTATGAAACACCTCCATCTCCGTATTCGCAGGAGCCATGATCCGAAGATCTTTTGCCTCCCGCTTAATCAGCCCAAGCTCTTCCACATTCGTAATCTTTCCATCTTTGAGCCACTGCTGCCCATCGTAGCTCAGCTCAATCACTCCCTCCGCAAAGACGGTGGAGAAGAGCAGCAGTAAACAAAGCAAAGTACGCATGCGCTGATTTTTCATAAATCCCCTACAAAGAACACCTAAAATCGCCTTCACGAGCATTTCTGTGCTTTCCGTGGGTTCAGAGGTCTGTAGATTCCCACTTATGAGCGAACCGCGCAAGCAAGCGAACAATCCCCTGCATGGAATCACCTTGGAGCGCATGCTTACAGAGCTAGTGGAGGCCTATGGCTGGGACGACCTTTCCTTCCGCATCCGCATCAACTGCTTCGCCAAAGACCCCTCCGTCAAATCCTCGCTCAAGTTCCTGCGCCGCACCGGCTGGGCCCGCAAAAAAGTGGAAGAACTCTACCTCTACTATTTGGAGTTCGATAAAAAGGACTAAGGTTTCCCTTTCTCCAGTTTCTCAACAATCAGCTTCAAGTAGCCACCCTCATAATTCGGTCTGGCTTTCGCTTCTTTGATGAAGATGCTCTTCACCTCTGGATAGCGCGACATGAGTTTGATAAAGCGTTTCCATGCCCAGACTTCATAACCGAGCTCTGGATCATCCAAGTGCAAGAAGTCATATGGCTCGGAGATAACGAAAGCCGCCAGCATCTTGGCTTCCACCTCTTCATTCTCTACCGCCCAAAAAGCTGTGACCTTACGTGCCATGTGGAAACGCTCTTTCCAAAGCACTCTTCGCTCATTCTGACTTTCTGCTCCCCACTTGCTGGAGACTTGTTGGGGATCCCTGGTGGCCAGACGCCTTAAAAACTCCCTGCTCTCTCGGTAATCGTTTGCCCATAGAAAGAAGATCACTCTGTCTCCCGCTCCATCGCCATAGAGCAAGGCATTCTCGGCATAGAGCTTGATCTCCTTTTTAGCCTCATCTCCAACACAGGACGCTAAGACACTTAGCGCATTTAGAACCTCACTATTTGCAAAGTAGTACCTCCCTCCTTCGGAGACAATCTTCTTAGATATCTCCCGCCACTCACTCGCGGATTTTGACCAATACACCATAGACCCCAAGGCTTTCATCTTAGACTTTGGGTCACACACACCCACCACAAACCCAAAGCCAATCTTTTTGAGTACGGGATAAACGACACCCTGCTGGTCAGGAAACCACTCTGGCCTGAGTACACCTAGCGCTCTACTCCTGTGCCTCCATGACACATTGCTCCCCTGCGCCTTAGCAATCACCCACTTCAACATCTGACTCATCTCCTCAGGGAAAAATTTCCTGTAGGTTTCTAGTAGGCTCAAGCAATAGAACTCCCTATCCTCAGGACTCATTCCATTCACCAACTCCTCTCCAAGGTGCGGCGCCACTGCTAATAGGTGCTCAATCGCTTTCTCCTTCTTCGCACGCCCAGCGACTACCCTCACATGTGAAAGCAGCACTTCGGCATACTCTTCAGGATAATCTCTCCAGAGCTTCTTGAGCGCCCATTCTTTTAACACACCATCCTGCTCTGCCATCTTTACGAGTTCCTCAGGATACTCAGATGTAGAAACCTTCAGCATCACATCCTCTAACAAATCTGAAAATCCATCACTAACTCCACGCTTGTACTTCAGTCTTAACTCCTCAAGACGCACAAATTTAGATTTCAGCTTTTCCTCCTCATTCAATTCTTCCAAAGGGCCGCCATCGTGCGCCATAGGATCCTTTTCACCTTCCAGGGCTTTTTCCAGAGCTTGCCACTCCTGAACCTCCTTCTTTATGGCTGCCAAGTCTTGCTTAAACTCAATTCTCCCCAATTCACCAGTAGCCTTCACTACCCACGCCAACATAAAAGCAGGCACAAAGCATTTTTCCCGTAACAGATAGATCTCGTTCATGCCACTGCTGATCTCTCGCAATTGGTCACGGTTATGCTTTGGTGCCAGTTTGTTCCTGTGCCGAGTCAGGTCGTTGCGCTGAGTCATGCGTTCATATCGCTTCCAACGCTCCCCTAGCAGCTCAGGTAGGCGCTTTGATAAATATTCACCAGTTAGATCTCCGCAGACCTGTATAGCGTATTCGTCATCCCAGCGAGTCGACACTCCACTCCACGTTCTCCTGTCCGAGTAAAGATCATCTACAACACTCGGGCTAATATACTGCAAGCCACATCGCCCATCAGAGGTAACAATACTGACTCCCCGCCCTCGTCTACCATCTTTGTCATCCACCACACGTTCCGACCTCAATAAGGTCAGATAGCACATCAGCTCAGCAACACGCTTACACTCCTCAGGCTTTAGTTGAATGACCCGGATATCATAGCCCACCTCATCAATCAAGGAGTTAGCAAAGACCACCCCATTCGACGTATTACTACAATACACCAACAAATTTTTATCTAACGAAAAAGCCCAATACGTTTCCCTATAGTAATAGCAATTAGGAGTACTCTCTTTATAAACCAGCCATCCCTCCTTAGGGAGCTTCTGATTCTCGGACTGCGCCCATTTCAGCCTATAATGCTCTTTGTGGTAGGCGGACTGATTCGCGAGAGCGTATTGCATCGCAGCCTCTTTAGATGACAGATCCTCCATTTTATCAGGAAATACAGTGGGTACCCCAGGAGCAAAGACACCTTTCTTCACCCTCGCCACTTTGCCTTCACCAAAATACTCCAGCAGCTCCTCCCAACTCATTGATGAGAAATCAGGCTGAGGGTAGACCTCTTTTTCGAACAATTTCTTTCGGTAATTCGAATAATCCATGGGCACCGCCATGAGGGCCATTACCGAGATACCTAGTAGCGCAAGGATAGATACGGAGAGCAAACGCATAAGACACAGCATTATCCTAATGCTCAGACACAGGCAATCCCGAAGCTCAGGCAACTTGCTGCTTGAATCTTGCAGGCTCAGGCTTGAGACTCCGGCACCATGAGTGAACTTTCAGATATCAAAATCACTATGAAGACCAGCAAGGGCGACATCGACATCACTATGTTCGCCAACGACACACCAGTGACTTGCGCTTCTTTCCTCAACCTTGCCAAGAAAGGTTTCTACGACGGCATCAAATTCCACCGTGTGATCGCCAACTTCATGATCCAGGGTGGTGACCCTACCGGTTCCGGCATGGGCGGCCCAGGCTACAAGTTCGAGTGTGAATGCAAGCCATGGCTCAAGCACGACTCCGCAGGCATTCTTTCTATGGCGAATGCTGGCCCGAACACCAACGGCTCCCAGTTCTTCATCACCCACGGCCCTACACCTCACCTCGACGGCCACCACACCGTCTTCGGCAAGGTCTCCAAAGGCCAGGATGTCGTCGATTCCATCGCCCAAGGCGACACAATCACGACGATTGAAGTCCACGACAGCACTGACGAACTCTTCGAAGCTCAGAAAGACCGCATCGAGGACTGGAACGCCAAATTAGGCTAATCCACTCTGCCTGACTTGGTGATGGCAGGGGCTCGAAAAAAAATGCCATTTTATGCAAAGATTTTCTTGCCATGGGTCAAATTTCGATTACAACCCGCCTCACCAAATCACACCTCGCTCGGGTGGCGGAATTGGTAGACGCGCTAGACTAAGGATCTAGTGCCCGTTAAGGGCGTGGGGGTTCGACTCCCCCCTCGAGCACCATTCTTTTCAAAGAAGCCTTTCAGTTCACTGAAAGGCTTCTTTGTGTCTAGTCCCTGCTTACTTTTTGGACGGCTTCTCCTTCAAGTAGCCAAGCTCGACCAAGAAGCGATCCATCTCGACACAGTTTAACTTGAAATACTTTCCCCCGCTCTTGTTGGCATTGAAAAAGCCGTGCTCCTGGCCAGGATAGACATGCAGCTCACTCTTTACACCCAGCTCCTTCATCTGCTCCTGGAAAAACTCGGCGGTAGATACAGGGATCAGCTTGTCCTTATCGCCTAGGAAAACGATTGTCGGCGGCACTTCCTTGCTAAGATTGTGCATCGGTGAGAAATCTTTCCAGTAGTCCCTCACCCGGTCATAACCGTAGCCTGCCTCGCTATTATCATAGACAGGGTTGAAGAGAACCAGAGCAGCCGGCCTGCAACTCACTTTCAGATCATCAGCTGGATCATCATACTTCTTCAGCGTGGCAGTAGCCGCAGCTACGTGACCCCCTGCCGATCCTCCACCAGCCAGCACCTTATTAGGGTCAACCCCAAGCTCCCTGGCATGACTGCGCACGTAACGAATAGCTGACTTCCCGTCCATCACACACTCCTGAGGACGGGTCTTGTGGCTTTTCGCAGTACGGTAGTCGGCAGAGATCGCCACCATCCCGCGGGATGCCAAGTACTCGCAGTGCGGGTAGAACTGCTGCGCCGCTCCAGACTTCCACCCGCCACCAAAGAAAAAAACGATGGCCGGGCGCGCATCATTTTTCTGATGACCCTCTGGATAGAATACGTGCAGCTGGAGATCCTTACCTTCCACCTCTTTGTAGGTAATATTCTCGTCTGGCTTCTGCTTCGCCAAAGCTGGCAAGAAAGAGGGAACCAAGAATAGCAATAGAACGGGTAGGACTCTGAACATCTTGATAGTTACGCCCACTACAACATCAATCTCTCCTCAATTCTTGGCCAATATCACCAATTATCTGACGACTTTAAACAAACCTGCATTTCAGAGCGCTATCCAAGTATCACATGAAAACTCTGCTCTCTCCGCACTACCTCACGATCTGTGCCCTCACTCTGGGCAATTTCTCCGCATTCACCAAAGACGCAACACAGCATTTCGATCTGAAATCCTTGGAGGCGGCCACCGCCTCCATAGCCGATCCCTGCCGTGAAGCCACCGTAGGCATGTCCATTGGCAATGCCCAAGGAACCGGCGTCATCATCGACCCGAAAGGCCTCATCCTGACTGCCCACCACTGCGTGGATTACGAAGGCAGGGAGTTTGAAGTCATTCTCTCCGATGGAAATCGAGCCAAGGCTATCGCAGTCTACTCGGACAAAGCGTCCGACACAGCTCTGGCACTCATTCTCGACCCAGCACCCGAAGGGGGCTGGCCACACCGCCCGCTCCGCCCGGTAGATTCTCTGGGTGACCTGAAAGATGGCGACTGGTGTGTCGCCTACGGCAATGGCGGCGGGCTGCAGCTCAACCGCCCGGCCCCGATGCGTCTGGGCAGGGTACTCGGCCTACACGAATGGCAAGGGGTGAAACAGTTCATCACGGACAATACCGTGGTCTCCGGGGACTCCGGAGGCCCACTCTTCGACATCGAAGGCAGAGTAGCAGGCATTACTAGCAATGTTTCCCCGAAAAGCGCTCTAGCTAATCACCACGCCCGCCTGAGTATCATCATGGACATGTGGGGTGACACCATCCGCGGAGAGAAAGCCCTCCCCGAGGTCGATGCCCTTAGAGAACTGGGCAAAAAGAATGCCCTGGAAGCCCAAAAGAAAGCGAAGAAAAGCACACTCAGCGAGGAACAGAAAGAACAGACCTCCGAACTCCTACGCAAGCAATACGGAGAAGATTTCCCTCAAGAGGTCATCGACATCATCCTGAAGAACTCCGCTCTCAATGCCAAAACAGGAGCGATGAACATTCAGATCACGCCTTCAGTCCTCAAGGAGATCACCGCAGCCGGTCATGACCTCGTCAAACTCGGCCTGATCACCGAAGAGCAAAACAAGCAACTGGAAGAACTGAATCAAAAAAACAAGGAGCAGGCAAACGAGCAGCCGGCAACTCCGAGAACCGAGGAGGAACAGACCATCGAAAAGCTGCTCAAACAGCAATACAAGGGACAGGACATCCCGGCTGAAGCCCTGGACCTGATGATCTCCGTGGCCAAGTACAACCCAGAGAAGAAGCAACTCAATCTCCCCCTCACGAAAGAACATCTCGAACGTCTCAAGAAACTTGGTTTCGACCCCTTGGCCAAACAAAAGAAAGCCAAGCAGGATGAGGTGATCAAGCAAGCCCTGCAGAAAAAATACGATGGCAAGCTCACCGATGAAGCTCTGGCCATCATGATGGATCACTCCCACTACAACCCAAAGACGGGAGAGCTCAAAATAGAACTCAGCCCCGAAGGCCTGGCCAAACTCCAGGAACTCGGCTTCCTCAAAGACGAACAGGTGAAAAGCAACAAGGTCGACTATGACAAGCTTGCCGGCCAATTCGGTGACAGCGCTGCTGATATCTCCGAGAGTTTCCCCAAGACCCCGGAAGCCATTCCCGTTTATCTGGATGATGCTCAGGTCTGCCTGGCGACCCCCATTCGTAAAGAAGGTCTCCTACTTACCAAAGCCAGTGAACTCGGCGACAAGGCAGAAGTGCACTTGCTCGTAAAAGGCCAAAAGATTGCCGCTAAAGTCATGGGCAAGGATGAAACCAGCGACTTGGCACTACTCAAAATAGACCAAGAACTCACTCTTCCGACTTGGACTGAGAACACCTCTAATCTGGGGCAGCTGGTTGTTAGCCCGGGAGCAGACAAATCCACCCTTGGCGTGATTGGCAACCGTCCTCGCCTCATTCCAGAGAAACTCATCGGAGCCGGCAATGGAAACAAGGCTGTTCTTGGCATCAAGGCCCACCCCACCAATGAAAGCGACAAGGGAGTTCTCATCGAGGAAGCTGACGAACACCTGCCCGCCGGAGCTGCTGGCATCAAAAAAGGTGACATCATCACCCACATCCAGGGGGTTGCCGTAGCCAATATCGAAGCCTTGTCCGAACAGGTTGGCAAATTCATTCCCGGAGACAAAGTCGAGCTGATCGTCCTTAGGGAGGAGAAAACTCTCATCATTTCTGCTACTCTGGAAGACGCCAGCGGCAGCGAACTTTTCGCCATGAATGCCACAAGCTCCACCGCTCAGAAAATCTCCGCCAAGGGCGGCAAACTAAGCACACGCCGCATGAACTTCCCAGAGTGCCTGACCCACGACGCCCTGATCTGGGCCACAGATTGCGGTGGTCCACTCTACAACCGAGAGGGCAAAATGGTCGGTATCAACATCGCCCGCTACGACCGTACCGCCAGCTATGCACTCACCCGCAAAAGTGTCGAGGAAGCGCTCAAGCGCTTGCTGCAGAACTAGCCATAGCTCCACCTTGCTTCAGCGGGGGCAGTCCGGGCACGGTCTGCTCCCGAACTTTTTACCCAAAAAGAAAGAAACCCCTAATCTTAACAGATAAAGGGGTTCCACCATTTAGACCGTGCTGGTCAAACCAGGGGTATTTGGTTCTATAGAATACGTATTTGTATGTATTTATTTGGTCGCTTCGACTGGCACATGGCTGCAGGTACAAGGCTTTGGTGGAGGGCAGCAATACTTCTGTACGTGACCCCACTGTGCGTGGCTCTGGATTTTAGGCCATACATCGCAACCTTTTGCAGACTGATGACATGGATGGCACGGGTGTGAGCATGAGCTCATCCCGAACAACGCCGCCATACCGACAGCACCGAGTATAATTTTAATTTTAGCCATTCATTATTTCTATCAAAAATTTACAATTTGACAACATAAGAAGAGTCTTTATGGCCCCCCTGTCACCTTCTGGCAGAAAATCACCTCGCCTTTGCCCCGAATCTCAGAGAGACTCCGCGGGCGTCCCAAGGCCTTAGCTAAGGCAAATGCCCCCCTTGGATAACGGAATCTAGCATCCCAAGACTGAATACCATGTTTTTTCAAAATCTAGCACGAGACAATGAAATCGGCGCCAACTCCTATCTACTAGATACCGGGGACTGCCGCATCGTGCTCGATAGCGGAATGCACCCCAAGGAAGAGGGCCAGGAGGCCATACCCTGCCTGAATGAGGTTCCCTACAACAGCGTAGATGCCATTTTCCTGACACATTCCCACCTCGACCACGCTGGCACCATCCCCGTGCTGATGCGTGATCAACCCGAAGCGCCAGTATATATGACGGCTGCCACGGCAGGCCTAGCCAGCGCCCTGCTGCACAACTCGGTCAATGTGATGCAAATCAAACGCACCGAACTGGGGATCACCGACTACCCACTCTACGGCCACCGCGAACTCGACCGCCTGGTAGGACGCTGGAAGCATCTGGAAGTCGAGCAAACTCATGATCTAACGCTGCACACCTCCGCTACCCTCTATGATGCCGGACACATTCTTGGCTCAGCCGGAGTGATGATCGAATCTCAGGGCAAGCGCATCTTCTATACTGGAGACATCCAGTTTGAGGACCAGACTCTCATCACCGGCGCCAAGTTCCCGGAGGACAACATCGACACTCTGATCATTGAAACCACACGTGGCGCCAGCCCACGCTGCGAGTCCTACACTCGTGAGTCTGAAGAGGACAAACTCTGTGAGGCCATTCTGGACACTCTTGAGCGTGGAGGCTCCGCACTCATCCCGGTATTTGCCATGGGCAAAACCCAGGAGGTGCTCACCATGCTTTACAAGTTCAAGCTGGATGGTCGCATCCCTGAGCAAACCCCGATCTACATTGGCGGCCTCAGCACCAAGATGACCGTGGTCTTTGACGAGTTTGCCTCCACCACTGCCCGTAAGATCCCCGACTTCAAGATCCTGGAGGACATGGAAGTCCAGACCGGCAGCAAAGGCAAGAAGACACCGATCTCCTACCGCCCGGGCGCCATCTTCGCACTCTCCAGCGGCATGATGACGGAAAAGACCATCTCCAACAATTTCGCCCAGTTCTTTATCAACAACCCAAAGAACTCCCTCCTCTTCGTGGGCTACGCAGACCCGGAATCCCCTGCCGGTAAGATCCGCCAGACACGCCGTGGGGACATCGTCCGCCTGAACCCCGAAAACGACCCTGTCGTACTGGACTGCCCGGTAGAAGTTTTTGATTTCTCAGGCCACGCCACCCGCGATTCGATTCTCGACTACATCATCCGGGTGAACCCGAAACAGGTCTTTCTCGTACACGGCGACAAGCCCGCCAGCGAGTGGTTCCAGCAGCAAATCGCAGCCCGGCTGCCGCAGACCGAGTGCATCATCCCAAAACCAAAGAAACAATATACCCTCTAGGTGCCGCTCGTAATCATAGAAATCTGTGCCATAAGTCAGGACTATCCCTCGACAGCACGCCACAAGACTCCTAACTTTTCGTCAACCATAAGAACAATCATGAAAAAACACATCAGTATCGCCGCCCTCGGCTTGGCCATTACTTCCACAGCATTCGCCCAAGATGAAGCGAAGGCAGCAGACAAAGCAGCCCCTGCTGAAAAGGCTCCTACAAAAGCGGAAGCGCCTGCTGAAGAAGAAGCTCCAGCACTCAAGCCTGAAGAAGTCACTGGCATCTCCTCCTACGGCCTCGGCTACCAGAACGCCATGCAGCTTGCTGGTGCAGGCATCAACCCTACCGACGTCGACAAGGAAGCTTTCCTCAAAGGATTTCTCGCAGCCCTGAGTGGTGATGACGCTGAATACACTCCTGAACAATTCCAAGCTGCTATGCGTGGACTCCAGGAGTCCATCATGAAGCGTGAAGAAAAGATCGCCTCAGACAACCTTGAGAAGGAAAAGAAATTCCTCGAGGAAAACGGCAAGAAGGAAGGCGTAGTCACCACAGACTCTGGCCTCCAGTACGAGATTCTCGAAAAAGGTGGTGACAAGAAATACGAAGCACCTGCAGACCTCCCTAACGGCATGGACATGCAGACTCAGTTCCACGTGTCCTACCGCGGCACTCTCATCGACGGTACTGAGTTCGACAAATCTCCAGAAGGCGAAGCCATTCCATTCTCACTGCAGGTGGTACCAGGCTTTGCAGAAGCCCTCAAGATGATGCCTGTAGGCGCCAAGTGGAAGCTCTACATCCCATCCAAGCTCGGCTACGGTGAACGCCGCAACGGACCAGTCCTTGCACCAAACAGCACACTCATCTTTGAAGTGGAACTGAAGGACATCTCCAAGCGTGAACTTCCGAAAGGACTCCCGGGTGGATTCCCAGGCGGCCTTCCACAAGGTCACCCACCAGCAGGCGGACGCTAATCAGCCCCTGCCTATCTAACTCATTTGCTACAAAGCCGCTGGTCATCCAGCGGCTTTTTTACTTCTAATCTCTGACCCGCAACCACATAGTAAACCCATGAACGTCACCTTCTACGGACACGCTTGTTTTTCAGTCAGCATCGCTGGTAAGACCATTCTTTTTGATCCTTTCATTACCCCGAACCCAGCCGCTGCATCCATTGACATCGAACAACTTAATCCAGATTTCGTTCTCCTGTCTCATGGACACGAAGACCATGTGGCAGACGCTGAGCAAATCCTCAAGCAGTCAGGCGCTACTCTCATTTCCAACTTCGAGATCGTTTCCTGGTTCCAACAAAAGGGAATCGAGAATGCCCACCCCATGAATCACGGCGGCAAGATCCAGCTCCCTTTCTGCACCATCAAGTACGTCAATGCAGTGCACTCCTCCGTGCTTCCTGATGGCAGCTATGGCGGCAATCCGGGCGGCTTCGTCATCGAATCCGAAGAAGGTTCTTTCTACTATTCAGGTGATACCGCTCTGACCTACGACATGAAACTCATCGGCGAGTTCCACAAGATCGACTGGGCAGCTCTCTGCATCGGGGACAACTTCACGATGGGTTATGAAGATGCAGCTATCGCGGCCGACTGGGCAGGTGCAAAGAACATCCTCGGACTGCACTACGATACTTTCCCACCGATCGCCATCGACCACGCGACAGCCCGTGAACACTTCGAATCCAAGGGACTTTCCCTTTTCCTTCCAGCTGTTGGAGAAAGCATCGAAATCTAATTCTGAGAGGACAATAGACTATGAAGATCCGCACAGGAATCGGTTACGACGTTCACCAATTTGCCGAGGGCAGGAAATGCATCCTTGGCGGAGTCGATATCCCTCACTCAGTAGGCCTGTTAGGTCACTCGGATGCAGACGTGCTTTGCCACGCCATCGCTGACGCGGTGCTGGGAGCACTCGGCCTGCCAGACATCGGCTACTACTTCCCGCCGCAGGATGAGACCATTGAGGGAATTTCCTCTTTGGACATTCTCAAGAAATGCCGCGCGCTAGCAGATGAAAAGGGTGCCGACCTCCAGAACATCGACTCCAGCCTGATCGCCGAGGCCCCCAAGGTACTCCCTCATCTCGAGGCTATGAAAGCCAACATCTCTGAGGCCCTCGGCCTAGAACCAGAAGACATCGGCATCAAGGCCACCACCAACGAAACCATGGGCTTTGTTGGCCGCAAGGAAGGCATCGCCGCCATGGCCACCTGCTGTCTCATCATCCAGTAATCCCCCGTGCATTCTAATCGTATCAGCGACCTACCAGAGGACGAGCGCCCCCGCGAGAAACTCGCCAAGTGGGGCGCGGCATCGCTGAGTACGCCCGAGCTGATTGCCATTTTCTTGCGAGTCGGCGTCAAAGGGCAGTCCGCCATCCAGATTGCCCAGCAGCTCATCCATACCCACGGCAGTTTACACAGCCTCTCACGGCTGGATGTCAAAGAACTCTCCAAAGAACATGGCCTAGGACCCGCAAAAGCGGCTCAGATAGCTGCGGCTTTTGAAATTGGTATCAGGCTCGCCAGAGAGAAATTCTCAGCCGAGCCACTCAATTCCCCAGAGCTCATCTATGAGTTCATGCGGCCTCAGCTCTCCCTGCTCAGCAAGGAATCGCTCTTCGTGATTCTCGTGGATACACGGATCCAGCACGTCAAAACGATCGAAGTCTCCCGAGGTTCGGTGAATGAGACACTCTGCCACCCGCGTGACGTCCTCCACCCCGTAGTGCTGCACGAAGCCTACGGCTTCATTCTGGTGCACAACCATCCGTCCGGAAACCCGAACCCGAGCAGCGCAGACAACCGGATGACCGAAGCTATCAAGGAAGCAGCTAATCTGCTGCAAGTGCGCTTCATCGATCACATCATCGTGGGCAGTAACAACCACGCCCACGACCCCTACTTTTCATACCGCGAAGCCGGTATGCTCTAATTTTCATCTATCAACATGCATCACCCATCAGCGATCATCAGCCCGGAAGCCACTATCGGGGAAAATGTTTCCATCGGAGCCTTCTCCATCATCGAAGCTGGCGTTACTATCGGCGACAACACTACCATCGATCCCCACGTGTGGGTCACTGGCAAGACCATCATCGGCAAAGAAAACCTCATTGGCTTCGGCTCACATATCGGCGGCCTGCCGCAGGATCATTCCTTTGACCCCTCAACGGACAGCGGCACTATCATCGGCGACAACAATAGCATCAGGGAAAATGTGACTATTCACCGCAGCACCAAGGCTGGAGAGAACACCGTCATCGGTAACCACAACTTCCTCATGGTGGGCACTCACCTTGCCCACGATGTCACCCTCGGCGACCACAACGTGATCGCTAACAACTGCATGCTTGCTGGCCACATCACCGTAGGCAATCGCACCTTCCTTGGCGGGGGCGCTGGCTTCCACCAGTTCATCAATATCGGAGATTATGCCATCTCCCAAGGCAATGCAGCGATCAGCAAAGACATCCCCCCTTACTGCATGTGCCACGGCCAGAATAAACTAGCAGGCCTCAACATCATCGGCCTACGCCGCTCAGGCTTTGATGCCAAACAACGGGAGAACATCAAGAAAGCCTACGACATCCTCTTCCGCCGAGGACTCTCCATCAATGAGGCGATCAAGCAATGCAAAGAACTTGGCGAATGGACTGAGGCGGCCCTCAAACTCATCGACGCGTGTGAATCTCCATCCCGCAAAGGCGTCCTCGTGCGGTAAGCTTTTTCTTCTAACGAAGCCCTCCTATGACGATCAGAGCGATCCTCATAGAAACCATAAAGGCGAGAGCATTGCTGCCCTCGCCTTTTTTCGATAACAAACTAAATCAAAAAATGAATTAGAAGGTCACAGTGAGAGACGCACCTGCGAAGAATGTGTTCTCCTGTGGGATTGGCTGGAATGCGCCGAAAGTTTGGTCAAGGTCATCGAGCTCAACTGCGTAAGCCACATATGGGCTAAGAGTTGCTGTCTCAGTGAGCTTGTAGTCGTAAGTAAGCTTAGCTGTTACGTGGGAGAGCTCACCTTCTTCGATGAGGTAACCTGCAGTTACGTCAGCGTTGATGCTGTGACCAAGCACGTCGAAGCTCTTGTTTACGCGGCCTTCAAGGTAACCTTCGTTGTTACCGCGGAATGGACCGTGGATACCCCAGAAGTATGTGAGGCTTGTGTCGTAACCGTAGAGGTTCTTGCTAAGACCGAAGTAAACTTCCTGGTCGTCGTTTACGTCGAAACCAAATGGATCGTTGTAGTGATAGTGGATGTAACCAACGTGACCAGTCGCGAAACCGAGGTCATAAGCACCTGCGATTTGGTAACGAAGCTCGTCTACGTTGAGACCTGTGTCGAGGAAGTCGTGCTGGCTGAGGTAAGTGATACCTGCGCTGATTTCCATGCCTGTGTATGGGCATGCAAAGCTTGTAGCAACGTCAGCAGAAATGGTGTCATCACCAATCTGGAAACCGCGGTCAACATAGTTGTCATGGTAACCTACAGAGAGAAGGCTTTCGAACTTGCTCTCAACTGGTGCTGGTTGCACAACCTCACCTGCCATTGCTGTACCGGCGAGAACGACACCTCCGAAGAGTGATAGAGTAGTAATTTTATTCATACCGAGTCCTAGTGAACTACAAATAACCCTCTTATCAAGCAAGATTGTGACGATCCCGACACAATGGCACCCCCAGGAAACCCACCCGGACAACACAATTCATTCATAGTGAGAAAGCTACAAAATAAGCCCCTCACTTATGAAAATATAAGATTTTTTTGTCAACAAACTCTAACTCCCCACTGTTAGTACATAACTCGGCATTTAAGCCGAATATTTGATAGGCGGCCAACAGGTGGAAAATTAGATTCCCCAGTCTGGAAGGAGCGAGCCAACGAGACCCGCCCCTTCTTTATGACTGATGGATAAATGTACTAACCGGAACGATTAGAAAGTCACGGTAAGAACAGCACCTGCGAAGAACTCGTTTTCTTCGTCAGTACCGTAAACACCCTCGAGCTCGTCGAGCTCAACAGCGTAGGCTACGTATGGGGAAAGTGTAGCTGTGTCTGTAAGGGCATAATCATAGGACACCTTGGAAGTAACATGGGTGAAACCATCTTCCTCCAGGGAGTAACCTACTGCAACACCTGTGCTAACAGGGCCGAAAGACTTGGAGATGGAACCTTCAAGGTAACCACCGTTGTCTGTCTCAACATCCCAGAAGTAAGTAACACCTGTTTCTACACCGTAGAATTCCTTGCTAAGACCGAAGGTAACTTCCTGTGCGTCGTCTGCAGAATCGAAGAAGTGATAGAAGATATAGCCAACGCTAGCAGTAGCGAAACCGAGGTCTTTGGAAGCAGCTGTGTAGAGGTCAAGCTCGTCGAACCCACCGTCTTTAACACTGGCGTACCAGGCACCTGCGCTGATATCGAGACCTGTGTAAGGGCATGTGAAGGCTGTGTTTACAGTAGCGTCGACCATGTCGTTACCAAGGTCGAAACCACGCCAGTTGTACTGACTGTGGTAACCAACTGCAATGTCGGAGCTGAACTTGCTTTCTGGAGCCGGAGTTGTGATTGGAGCAACTTCACCAGCAAGTACGGAACCTGCGAGAAGCACACCACCAAGTAGTGAGGTAGTAGTTGTTTTACTCATAACGGAGGCAATTTCAGCACAGGGTGTGCCAACTTCTCAGTTTCAGCTTGGATTTGTGTCATAGATTTCTGTTTAAAAACGCACTCCGGACCACAACCCATTGAACTATCAACCCTTTCACACACCTCCTCTCGAAACAAAATTTTGCACCAGACTGAGAATGGATCACACAGCCGAATAATCTGACCCACAGAAAAATTCCCATACCCGGCATAGGATCTTGCGATTCATGCCAAGATTTCAAACAGCGACCTCAAATGTTGGCACGGCAGATGCTCTGAACCGATCTCGATAAGCATCTATCCACATCAACTATGAGAAAACTACTACTATTCACTGCTCTGAGCGCCCTCGGCCTTACATCGGCTTATGCTCAGGCTGAAACTGCCGGCGCGGCCACTACAGACGCGGTACTAGACGTAAAATTCATGATCGACAACCTGTGGATTCTGGTATCCGCGGCTCTCGTCTTCATCATGCACCTCGGCTTCGCCTCCGTTGAAGCCGGCATGTGCCAGCGAAAGAATACCGTGAACATCATGTTCAAAAACGTATTCATCGTCTGCATCGGCGCAGTTGGATACATGCTCTGGGGCTTCAATGCGATGTACCCATCAGACTGGGCTATCAGCGATGTTTTTGCTGTAGGCTCAGGACTCACTGGTGCAGCAACAGACGCTGAAGCATCCCGCTTTTACCTCTCAGAATCAGGTGAGGCCGCCTACACTATTTGGTCAGACTTCATCTTCCAGGCGATGTTCGCCGCTACTGCAGCCACCATCGTTTCCGGCGCTGTCGCCGAGCGCGTGAAGCTCACCTCCTTCATGATCTACGCCACTATCTTAGTTACCTTCCTCTACCCTGTCACAGGTTCTTGGGAGTGGGGTACAGGCTGGCTCGATAAAAAAGACTTTGCTGACTTTGCTGGTTCTTCCCTCGTACACGCCTTTGGTGGTTTCGCAGCCCTCGCTGCAGTAATCGTACTTGGCCCACGTAAGGGCAAGTTCACCAAAGATGGCATCAAGCCTATTCTTCCTTCCAACCTTCCACTGGCGAACATTGGTGTCTTCCTCCTCTTCCTCGGCTGGTTCGGCTTCAACGGCGGTTCAGTACTCAGCGCTGACGCTGCTGGCGTATCCTTCGTCTTCGTCACCACAGCTATGGCTGGCTTCACCGGAGGTCTTGGCGCCATCGCCACCTCATGGATCGTCCTCAAAAAGCCTGACCTTTCCATGGCACTCAACGGCATGCTCGCCGGTCTCGTAGGCATCACCGCTGGTGCTGACACCATCCCACCATATGCAGCACTGGCTGTTGGCTCCATCGCTGGCGTGATCGTAGTTCTCTCCGTCACCTTCTTCGACAAGATTAAGATCGACGATCCAGTAGGTGCCATCTCCGTACACGGTGTTTGCGGTATCTGGGGTACACTCTGTGTTGCCATCTTCGGCACCACTGAGGGCGTAACCTTCGGTGTACAGCTTCTCGGCACCCTCTCCATCTCCGCTTTCGCTTTCATTACTTCATTCGCTGTCTTCTACGCCATCAAGCTCATCATGGGTGTTCGCGTAGACGAGCAGGAAGAGCACGAAGGTCTGGACGTCGCCGAGCACGGTTCCCCTGCTTACAACGACTCCACACCATAAGTAAAAATCTTTGGATAAACTCTGTTGTCCATATTGTGATAGAGCAAGGGGGGGGCCGAAAGGCTCCCCTCTTTTTTATTGCTTGTTCACACCCTCTGTTCATGGCAGTTCGTTGCCACAATCTACTGGAAATCATGCGTTGCCTACTCATCGACAACTCCAATACCCGCACCAAGTTCGCTATCGGAACAGAAAACGAACTCAAGCCCTTGGCTGCACGCATCCCCACTAGAGACCTGTCCCCCACCACACTCACGGAGGCCCTGCAGGGTGAGAGCTACGACTGCGTCTATCTCTGCTCCGTTGTGCCGGAGAAAGCTGCGCTCATGGCAGAGTTTTTTCAAAACTGCCCGTTTCACAAACTGAGCTACCAGAGCGATCTAGGGATCCAGATTGATTATCCGAAGCCTGAGCAGATCGGTGCAGACCGCCTCGCCAACGCGATCGGCGTCCACCACCTATTCCGCTCGCCGGCCATCGTGATCGACTTCGGCACCGCCGTCACCTTTGACGTAGTGGGAGCCGATGCCACCTATCTTGGCGGGGTGATCGCCCCTGGACTCCCCTCAATGACCGACTATTTGGCCAACCGAACCGCATTACTGCCAAAGATTGAGCTTTCCGAACCCACCTCGGCTATTGGAAAGTCCACCGTCGATGCCATGCATGTGGGTGCCGTATACGGATATCGTGGTCTTGTGAGAGAAATAATTCACAAACTCAGGGATGAAATGCCCGGCGATCCGGTTATTGTAGCCACTGGGGGTGATGCCGAGCTCATCGCCCAAGGTGTGGAAGAAATCCAGCACGTTTCTCCCATTCTCACCTTAGAAGGCATACGAATTGCTGCTACCCGACATTTTCAATCATAACCCTGCAAACACCCCTTCATACCCTAATTCATCTTTCATCTACCATGGAATATACTGACAAAGCTATCGGCATCGATTTCGGAGGCACCTCCATCAAAATGGGCATCGTCCTCGGCAAACAAATCGTAGCTGAACTTCCATCCATCAACCCGAAACACCACCCGGAGCCCAAGGATCTCATCCGCGCCATTGCCGACCAAGTGAAGGTGGCCCGCGAAGACCACGATGACATCCGCGCGATCGGTTGCGGCGTACCAGGCTTTGTCCACACCCCTACTGGAACCATCCACAACCTCACCAATGTACCGGGCTGGACAGACATCCCCCTCCAGGCACTTCTTTCCGAGGCCACCGGCCTTCCCTGCGTGGTAGAAAACGACGCCAACGCCATGGGCATCGCCGAGTGGAAACTTGGCGCCGGTCAGCATTTCAAACACCTCATCTGCCTCACCCTGGGCACAGGCGTAGGAGGCGCGGTCATCGTCAACAACCAGATCATCCGCGGAGCCCACTACGTGGCCGGAGAACTCGGCCAGACCTCCATCCATTATGCAGGTCGCCTGGGCGCCTACAACAATGCTGGTGCACTGGAAGACTACATCGGCAACAACGAGTTCGCAGCAGACAGCCAGGCCGCCTATAAAGAGGCCGGTATCGAGAAAGACATCGAGGACTGCACCCCTGCCGCCATGGATGCTCTGGCCTCTCACGGAGACGAGATCGCCATCGCCTGCTGGGATGACTTTGCCAAGAAGCTCGCCTGCGCCATCGCAAACTGCTGCTGGATCCTGAACCCGGAAGCTATTGTCATCGGCGGCGGCATCAGCAAGGCGGGAGACACACTCTTCGTCCCACTGCGTAAGCACGTCCTGGAGCAGCTCAGCGGACCATTCAAGGATCACCTCAAGATCCTTCCTGCCAAGTTCGGCAACGAGGCTGGCATCATCGGCTGCGCCACACTCGCCCTCGAATCTATCGAGGACTAATTCTCCAGAGGCTGGCTGGGGAGGTCTTAGTACTTCCCTAGCAGCTCTCTCACATTTTCCACTACGTAGACTAACTCACCAAGTGTCACATAGAATGGTGGGGTAAAGGCCAGCACATTGCCGTCCGGCCCGTCCGCCAGCATTACCACGCCCCTCTTGAGCATCTCTCCGAGCATCGGCCCGGCCACATCTCCGGCAGGTGATCCATCCGCATGGCAGAGCTCGACCCCGATCATCATACCGCGCCCCCTCACCTCCTTGATCAGCGGAGATTCAATCTCACGCAGCATGGCCATCAACTCATCTCCCTGACGCTCTACATCACGCGCCACAGCAGGATCGGCATGCTTGTCCAGCGCAGTAATCGCCATCGCACAGCCTACCGGATTCCCCAGGAAGGTACTGGTATGAAGCGCTTCACCGGGACTCACCGGCCATTTGTCCATGATCTCCGCTCTACCCACGCAGGCCGAAATCGGGTACCCACCACTGAGTGCCTTGCCCACACAGATGACATCCGGATAGACTTCCCCCCATTCACAGGCAAAGAGTCTGCCTGAACGGTTAAAGCCTGAGTAAATTTCATCAAAGATCAGCACCACGCCGTGAGCATCGCACCACCTACGAAGCTGCTTCAAAAATCCTGCCGGAGGCACTACCTTGCCACCACGCCCTTGCACCGGCTCCACAATCAAAGCCCCCACTTCACTCGCCTTGATCATATCCAGCTGATCCTCCAGATCTTCCAGATCCGTCTCCGTGCGAGGGTACTGCAGCACCGTACGCACATCGGCCAGCTGAGCATCAAAGGGGGAGCGGAACTTGTCAAAACCACCACCGAGCAAGGCTCCATAGCCGAGACCATGATAGCCATTCTGGAAATGGATCACTCCCGGCTTCCCGGTAGCGATGTAGGCTGTTTTGAGAGCACTCTCCACCGCCTCAAAGCCGCTGTTCGCCAGAAGTGTCTTACCAGTCCCCAGCCCCCAGCGCTCGAAAGTCATCTGGGAAAGGCGCTTGCAGACCTCGACCTTGAGCTGGGTCGGGTGCACATCCCCCATGGCATGCATCAGCTTACCGCTCTGCTCCACCATGGCATTGCGTAAATCCGGCTGAGTATGCCCCAGGCCAGCCACCCCGAAGGCGCTGGTCATATCGATGTATCGGTTTCCATCAGCATCCCACACCCAGCTACCCTCGGCACGTTCCCAGAAAATTGGCCAATCTTCTGCTACATAAGTCACGTTATGACTCTCGTACTTGCGCAGCTCTTGCGCCAGTTCACGGGACTTTGGGCCAGGTATCTCGGTAATGATCTCGGGTAACATCTGCCCCAGCTCTAGCCCACCAGAAGAAAACTTCAAACTTGAAACTACCGCCATAAGCTCAAGACTCCCCACCAGCCCGTAACTCATTCCCATTCATGCATATTATTTTCGACCTCGATGGCACCCTCGTGGAATCCCTGCCCGGTATCGCAGCCGCCCTCAATGCGGCTTCGGCAGAGACAGGTCTCCCCACGCACAGCGATGCCGCCGTCCGCAGCTTCATAGGTGATGGAGCCCGCATGCTCTGCAAGCGCTCCGCCCCGGACCAGAGCGAGGACACCATCGACAAACTACAAGCCTCCTTTGCCGCCCACTATTCCCGTGAATGGAAAACTGGCACTCTGGTCTTCCAGGGCATTGAGCCACTCCTCACCGAGCTCAAGACTCTGGGCCACAGCCTCAGCATCCTTTCCAACAAGCCCCATCATTTCACCACGGAGATCGTCGAACACTTCTTCCCGGGAGAGATTTTCGACCTCATTTTGGGTCAACGTGAGCATATTGAGAAAAAACCGGACCCATCCGGCGTACATGAGATCCTACAGAGCATCGGATGCTCCCCGGCGGATGCCATCCTTGTGGGAGACTCCACCGTGGACCTGATCACTGCCCGAAATGCGGGAATCAGCTCACTGGCCGTCACTTGGGGATACCATGACCTGGACCAGCTTCAGGCAGAATCTCCTTCCCACACCGCTGACTCTGTATCCATGCTACACAGCATCCTCACCTCAGAACTAACATCATCCCTTTCCTAAGCAAAAGAACCTACCTTACCAGCTCTCATGCGCACCACACCTTCTGATTCTGAAAAAATGCCTACGGGCATTCCCTACATCATCGGCAACGAAGCGGCCGAGCGATTCTCCTTTTACGGAATGAAGGCCGCACTGGCCGTCTTCATCGTTCAATACCTCCACTTGATGGGGAGCACGGCCACGGATGCGGTCAGCGAGGCCACATCAGCCGAGTGGGTACACACTTTCGTCTTCTGGGTCTACATCACCCCACTCGCCGGGGCGATCATCTCCGATCGATTCTTCGGGAAGTACAAAACCATCATCGCTCTCTCCATTGTCTACTGCTTGGGCCACTTCTCACTGGCCCTCATGGGAATTGCCGGCCCCGCCAAATGGTTCCTCATCTTAGGCCTGGGCCTCATCACCATCGGCGCAGGCGGGATCAAGCCCTGTGTATCCGCCCACGTAGGCGACCAGTTCGGCCCGAACAACCAGCACCTGCTTACCCGCGTCTTCAACTGGTTCTACTTCTCTATCAACCTTGGCTCCGTCATTTCCACCCTCATCATTCCCTGGACACTGGAGTGGTACGGACCACATTGGGCCTTCGGCATTCCCGGCGCCTTGATGGCAGTGGCTACCCTGGCTTTCTGGATGGGCAGAAACGAGTTTGTTCACATCCCCCCCGCAGGACAGACATTCACCAACGAAATTTTCTCCAAAACAGGCCTCAAGACCATTCTCAAGCTGGCAGGCGTCTTCGCCTTCATCTCGGTCTTCTGGTCCCTCTTCGATCAGACGGCCACCACCTGGGTCTTCCAGTCCCAGGATATGGATAGAAACATCTTTGGCATTAACGTGCTGCCTTCCCAGATCCAGGCAGCCAACCCCTTCCTGATTCTCGTCCTCATTCCCGTCTTCACCTACATCATCTACCCAAACGTCGACAAGTTCTGGAAACTCACCCCACTGCGCAAGATGGGCATCGGCCTCTTCCTTACCGCAGCCTCCTTTGCCCTCAGCGCCTTGATTCAAGAATGGATCGGCGCCGGAGAAAAACCTACCATCTGGTGGCAGCTCCTTGCCTACCTCCTCCTCACCTCAGGTGAGATCATGGTATCCATCGTCGGCCTTGAATTCGCCTACAGGAATTCCCCGAAATCCATGAAGTCCTGGATCATGGCGATCAATCTGGCAGCCGTAGCCTCCGGTAACCTGCTCACCGCTGCGGTCAATAGCTTCATCCAAGTCGAATCTCCGACAAAGAACGAACTTGCCGACTATCAGAAGCAAAAGGAAAGTGGCAACAATGAGGCCAAGACCTATACCTATGCCGGCCTTGATGGCAAACAATCTACTGAGGATGACATCATCATCACCTACAACCAAAAAGGCGCTGTCGACTCCCGCCAAGTCCCCGGTCAGGAATCCCTGAAACAAGCGGCGGATCTTATCCAGCAATACGCCTCAGAGAACGAATTTAAATTCCCCCTCACTGAGAAAGGCAACGCGCTTGTCGCTGAAATCAAAGATCCGTGGGGCAACCCACTACGCTATCTACTGATCAACTCCACCATGTGCCGCATCCTTTCCGACGGCCCGGACAAGACACCACTGACTCAGTGGGACACTGGCGTAAACTTGGAATACGAAGCCCCATCTACCGAGGAAAAGAAAGAGTCCATACTCGCCGCCATCCAACCAGAAGAAACCTGGCTAGAAAGTCGCAAAAAGGAACTCGGCATCGAGGAAGCTGAAGCCTCATCAGATCCAAAGTCCCCCTTCAAGCGCGAGTTCATCGCCGGCGGTCAGACCAAGCTTCAGGGAGCCTCCTACTTCTGGTTCTTCACTGGCCTAATGTTCGTCACCTCCCTCATCTTCATCCCCGTCTCGATGAAGTTCAAGGAAGCCGCGTAATGGGCAAGTATCTCAAACGCTGGGAGCAGGTAGCAGAGGCCATGTTAGATGAGCTCTGCAGAAACCCTGCTCCCCAGCTACCAGGTATCGGTCCATTATGTAAACAATACAGCGCCAGCCGCCCGACAATCGAGCAATGCCTGGAACACCTGGAGTTTCTCAAGGTACTTGAGCCGTCAAGCCCTGGGAAACGAAGGAAGGTCAACATAGACCAGCTTGAAAAACTGCGCAACTCAAGCAGCAACCCCGAGAGGCCCAAGTTTCTCATTATCGGCCCCGAGCCATCATACCAACTCCCTCACACACTGGCGAACGTCATCGCAACAGCCAAAAACTTGGGAGCCAAATCTAACATAGAGGTCGAATACCTCAACGCCCCAGACTCGCCGGCAACTCTACGCCGGTCCCTCAGAGTCATCAAACCACAAGGCATCATCACCTACATTTGCCCGGTCTTCTGTGCAGAGGTCGCCCTCAGCCTTGAAATACCTACGGCAGGGATTGGCATGACAAAAACTGACATCCCAAACACCTACACAAGGCACATCACCTTGCTTGAACAAGGTTTCAAGAAGGCCTGGAATGCAGGCCACACCCGGGTGGTCTCCCCTTTACTAAACAAGAGAGACAAGCTTCATCAAACTCTGCTAACGCAGCTTATTGCCTCACAACCACCCCACTTACCAACGCTGAGCCCCAATTACCACCTCCCCGCGTTCAGCGCCAAGTCCGCCCACGAATACCATGAGGAGTTAAGTAAGATATTTCAATACACTCCCCCTACTTGCCTCATCTTAGGCAATCATGAGCAACTGCTCATGACACTTTCATTCCTGAATCAGAGACAGATCAAGATCACAGAAGATATCTCAATCATCTGCCTTTCACACCATCCAGACCTCCAATTCTTCTACCCAAGCATTGCCCATTTCGATATCGGCGAGCAAAGAGCCTGTGAAATCAGCATGCAGTTGCTTCTCGATTCCAAAGGGCAGCTTCTTCCCTCTCAGGATATTGAGATCGCGCCTACTTGGCACCCCGGCATGAGTCTGTCTCCCCACCGCAAACTATGAACTTTTCATACACAGCTAAATAATCATCAATCATTGTCCCCACAAGTTTTGAGCAGATAAAGGAAGAGCGGTGCACCTTACAGAAGTGCACCACCACTTAACACTCAACACTTGAAACAATGAAAACACCTATCTCTGTAGCCGTAATCCTGGCCAGCTTAAGCTCGATCAGCAGTACTCAGGCAGCCACTGTCTTTAGCGCGGATTTCTCCGGCTCCACCACGGAAACCTCCGCAACCAACGCTACTCCATCTGGCAATACAGCTACGACTAGCGCAAACCTCAACAGCGGTACGAGTATCGGCTCCTGGGAAACACCCACTACGAGCGCCACTCAAGACTCCCAGGTTCTTATCTCAAACGGCTCTGCCACAGGCATGAGCGGCAACTTCCTCCTCATCGGCGCCTCAAACAATACAGCCACCTTTGGAGCCACCGGCGAGCACAACTCTTTTGCTGAACTTAACCTGACCAGCAGCACCAGCCTGACTGGCACCTCAATCAACTTTGACGCGACCTGCTTCAACACTGGCGGTCAACCAGGCGGCATGCTCGTGACCGGGCGCGACCTATCAGGCAACGCCATCTTCACCATAGCCTTCGGTAATGGCGGCTTCTACCAGCGCAACGACCTATCCACTGTCAATGTCGACGTTACAGGAACCAGCAACATCACCAGTCTCGGCATTGAGAACAACCTCGCTTCTCTATGGCCAACAAACGGCACGAGCTCCCAGGTTACTATCAATCTAGATGGGGCCGACTACACCGCAGGCAATGGGGTCTCATCCATCACCGGCTCCTACTTCAATACAAACGATCTAGCCTCGCTTGAGTTCAGAGCCGTAGATTCCAAAGCGCAGTGGGGTATCGATAACATCTCAGTCACTTCAGTACCCGAGCCATCTGGAGTAGCCATGCTTGGACTGGGCGCTGCGGTATTCCTTCTCAGAAAGCGCCGAGCTTAACAGACTTCACGAATAGTACATGTGTGTATCCAAAACGGTCGCGAGATCATCTCGCGGCCGTTTACTTTATCTTCTTAAGCGACTTCCTCTTCAGCTCCTTCCGAAGACTCGGCCTCAGCAAACTTGCGGAAGTGCACCTGACCAACACGACGGCCATCGGTACTCGTCACCTTGGCTTCGTAGCCCAGGATATCCAGCGTCTCCCCTGGCTCAGGAATACGCCCCATCTGCTGGGTAATGTATCCGCCTACCGTGGTCACTTCACCACTCTCAATATCCACTTCCGGCTCGTGGTCAGAAAGCTCATTGAGCGTAATAGATCCTTCCACCACGAACTCCTGTTCATTGACGCGGGTAAACTGACTCTCCTCGGAGTCGAACTCATCATGGATATCACCCACGAGCTCTTCCATCACGTTATCAAGGAAGACCAGACCTGAGGGATCACCAAACTCATCCACCACCATGGCGAGGTGAGCGTGCTCTTTGAGGAAGAATTTCAGCAAGACATCCAGCGGCATCGTCTCCGGAACCACCTTCAAGTCCCTCTTGATAGACATCAGATCTGGATTATCCGTGCTGTTAAATCTCAGCAAGTCCTTGATGTGCACCAAGCCCAGCGCATTATCCAGATGCCCTTTAACCAGCGGAAAACGGGTATGCATCGTGCGTGCGGCGATATCTAGATTCTTGGCGAAAGGATCATCTACATCCAGCGCGACCACGTCACTACGAGGTGTCATGACATCACGCACATAAAGATCATTCAGGGCCAGAGCATTGATTAGAATCTCACGCTCGGTGTCAGTCACCTCCTGCTGGGCTCCACTCTCGGCCACCAAGAGAGCCAGCTCCTCTGCGGAGTGCACGTGCTCACCCTCGCTCACTGGAGCCACCCTCAGCACATGCTTGAGAATCAGGTTGGCCATCCCATTGAGCACCCAGATCAAGGGTTTAAAGATCACATAGAAGAGATGGAGCGGCTTCGCGACGGCCAAAGTCACAGGAAGCGGCTTACGGATAGCGATTGTTTTAGGAATGAGTTCACCGATCACCACGTGAAAGACCGTGAAGAACATCAAAGTCATAGCATGTGAGGCACTGGTCACGATATCCTCCCAGACACTCAGATCCCACCCGAACCACGTATCGAAACGATTCAGAAAGAGATATCGCAGCACCTTATCAATGTATGGCTCTGCAAAAATCGCCAAAGCCAAGGAGGCAATGGTAATCCCCAGCTGGTTTGCGGAGAGGTAGCCATCCAGATTCCCCACGATCGACTTCGCCTGCTCCGCGTTGCGGGTTTTCCCGCTCTCCATGTCGATCTGACTTCCCCGCACTTTGACGATGGCGAATTCGGAAGCCACGAAAAAGGCATTTAACAAAAGGAAGAAGACACAAATCACCAAAAATAGCAGGGTCTCTTCTATGGTTGGCCAACTCGTTGGCACTTCTGCATTAACGGCTAGCTGCAGAAAACTCTGCAGCATCATACTCGAAGGCTCAATATCTGTCGCACTCATCGCTGTTCTCGGCTCTCCTGTTCAACACCCGTTGCATGCTGGAGAGGCCGATCAATTTTTCTATAAAGAGGGTATCGTTCCTGAAAAACTTCGTATTTCTAGAAAAAAATAAGGGAACTACCGCCACAGGCACTTAGAGCCTCTCAAAATTTCCGTCCTCACGGCGCTCCAGAACGCTGAATCCAGCTTTCTTAGCATCAGTCACGGACAGTGGCTTGGTAATTTTCGGGGTATTGATCCGGCTAATCACCTTCTTCACCGGATTCTTGCAGAGCGGGCACGCCTCAAGGGCCTCACGATCTACAGGACGTCTCAGCTCGAAGCCCTTTGAACAAACACGGCAGCTCTTCCCAGCTTCACCGGGGGCCTTGGAGATATATTCATACAGTGGCATACGAGATAATATACGCATAAAAACGCGAGACGACTATACGTCGCCTCACGTCTTTTAAAAATTTGTCTATAGCACTGTAGCTCGAATTACCAAGAGGACTTGGTCACACCAGGAATCATCCCGTGTGATGCAAGTTCACGGAAAGCAATACGAGAAAGCTTGAAACGGCGGAGGAAACCGTGACGACGTCCGGTGTACTCGCAGCGGTTTACTACACGTGTAGGGGAAGCATCACGTGGAAGCATGCTAAGGCCTACATAATCTTTCTCTTGCTTAAGTTGCTCGCGAAGCTTTGCATACTTAGCTACAGTCTTTTTCTTGCGCTCGTTACGCGCGATCCAGCTCTTCTTTGCCATAGGAGGGGCGGGTTTATACCAAATCGACCCGGAAGCAAGCCATTTTTCTTAAAAACTTGTCTTCCAGACCAAGGATCTGAAAGATTCACTCAATCCTCCCGTTCTGCAAGTGACTCTTGCTAGAATTAGAGTAAGCCATACTTCCCCCTTCACAATACCACGCAAAACTTAGAAAATCGACGTATGTTCAAGATTATAGCCACATCCCTGCTAGCTCTCACTTTGGGCCTCTCGGCCCAGCAGAAGGCTCCTAAAATTACCCCACTAGCCATCGGAGCCAAAGGTCCGGACTTCAGCTTGCCAGGCACCGACGGCAAGACCTACAGCCTAAACTCCTTTAGAGATGCTAAATATCTCGTCCTCATTTTCACCTGTAACCACTGCCCGGATGCCCGTGCCTCCCGTGACCGCATCAACCAGTTCGCCAAGGACTACGCCGAGAAAGGCGTGCAGGTAGTCGCCATTTCCGGCAACGACCCACAAGCCCTGATGAAGCTGGAGCTGGGCTACTCAGTCTATGGCGATTCCTTCGACGAAATGAAACTGGTCGCCAAAGAGCACGGCTACGTATTCCCCTATCTCTATGACGGCGATAAGCAGGAAGCCTCCACCGCCTACGGCGCACTCGCCACGCCACATACCTTCATCCTAGGACCTGAGCGCACACTCCTTTACCACGGCCAGTTCGACAACGGCCGACGCGACCCCGGCCCGGCCTCCAAGAACACCGTCAAGGACACCATCGATGCCCTGCTCGCAGGCAAGGAAGTCCCTCAGGCCACCACACGCATCTACGGCTGCTCCACCAAGTGGTCCTGGAAACGCGACTGGGCCGCCAAAAAACGCGAGGAATGGAAAGCTCTTCCTGTCAGCGTGGATCCACTGGATGCCAAGCTCGCCAAAACCATCGCCAAGAACGACACCGGCAAGATCCGCCTGATCAATGTCTGGTCCACCACTTGCGGCCCCTGCATCGCTGAATTTCCGGAATTGATCGATACCTATGAGCGCTTCCAGATGCGCCCCTTTGACATTGTCACTATTTCCATCGACCCAGCCAAGGACGCCGAGAAGGTGAAGAAATTCATCGCGAAGCAGCACCTTCCTCTCGCTCCACGCACCGTAGAGTCCGTCAAAAAAGAAGGCCGTGAGACCAACAACTTTCACTACCAATCTGACGACCTCGACGCTCTCGCTGACGCCCTGGACACCGAGTGGCAAGGGCCAATCCCACACACCCTCCTCGTAGCACCGGGAGGCAAGATCCTCTACCGCCACACAGGCCAGATCGATGTCATCGAGCTTCGTCGCCAGATCGTAAAGGCTCTTGAGTCCCCAGAGGAATAATTTCCAATCGTCATACTTTTCCAAAGGCACAGGCTTGCTATCTCAGCACCTGTGCCTTTTTCTATTTCTAACACGTCGTTTTGCCATGTCTCCTCAACTCAAAGATCTTATCATCAAACTCCACAAGAAAGGTCTCTGCGAAGCAGAGATATACCAGAAGCTGCAGGACAAAAAGGGAATCGATGAACACATTATGCCTCACATGGTGTTCGAAGTACTCAATGAATACCGAGCGGCAGCCCACTACATGCAGAAGCCGGAAGGCGGCGGCTGCGCCCGCATCTTCGGCCTGATCGCATTCCTGGGTGGCTCAGCTTATCTAGTGATACGCATGACTGTCTATGAGCACGTCCATTTGGGCCGCAGAGATCCCGGAGCCTATGCTCTCCTACTCGCCATTTGCGGCCTGATTCTAGTCTTCAAACCACATGCAAAGCTGGAGGATTAGCGGCAGCGATTTTTAGAGCTTAACATTTGCAATTTAGGCTCTAGAAACAGGCTCATGTCGACACCACCTTTCCATTACCAGAACCCATTTCCGCTCGGCCCGGACAAGACCGAGTATGAACTCCTCTCTACCGATGGAGTATCCGTCGAGCAGCACGGCGACAGGGAAATCCTGCGCGTGACTCCGGAAGCCCTTACTTTCCTGGCAAACGAAGCCACTAAGGCAGTCTCCTTCAAGCTCCGCCCGTCCCACCTCAAGCAGGTAGCCGCCATTCTGGATGATCCGGAGGCGACTGACAACGACCGCATGATGGCGCTCACTCTCCTGCGCAATGCGGAGATCGCCGCCAATGGCATCCTACCAAACTGCCAGGACACAGGTACAGCGATCGTCATGGGTAAGAAAGGTGAAGACGTCTACACAGGCATCAACGATGCTGAAGCGCTCTCCCAAGGCATTTACAACACCTACACCCAGGAGAACCTGCGCTACTCCCAGACCGTACCACTCAACATGTACGAGGAGACCAACTCCAAGACTAACCTTCCTGCGCAGATCGACCTCTACACCAAGCCTGGCAACAGCTACGACTTCCTCTTCATCACCAAGGGGGGCGGCTCCGCCAACAAGACTTTCCTCTACCAGCAGACCAAGGCACTTCTTAACCCGAAGACCCTGAAATCCTTCTGCCTCGCCAAGATGGTCACCCTTGGCACCTCGGCTTGCCCGCCATATCACCTCGCCATCGTCATCGGTGGCACCTCCGCAGAGACCTGTCTCAAGACAGTCAAGATGGCCTCCACCCGCTACTACGACGAGCTTCCAACCGAAGGCAATGAACACGGCCAGGCATTCCGTGATATCGAGCTAGAGCAGGAGTTGCTCGAAGCCTCTCGAGACATCGGCATCGGCGCTCAGTTCGGCGGCAAACACTTCGCACTCGATGTACGCGTGATCCGTCTCCCTCGCCACGGCGCCTCCTGCCCGGTCGGCATCGGCGTATCCTGCTCCGCAGACCGTCAGGCCAAAGCCAAGATCACCAAGGACGGCATCTTCCTGGAGAAGCTGGAAACCAACCCAGGCCAGTACATCCCTGAAGAGTGGCGTGACTGGAAATTCAACGGCGTCGCCATCGATCTGGATGAAGGCATGGACAAGACACTCGCCACCCTTTCCAAGTACCCTGTCACCACGGCGCTCTCTCTAACAGGAACCATCATCGTAGCGCGAGACATCGCCCATGCGAAGCTCAAAGAAATGATCGATGAAGGAAAAGAGCTCCCAACCTACGTGAAGGATTACCCGATCTACTACGCCGGCCCCGCCAAGAAGCCAGAGGGTCTACCATCAGGTTCCTTCGGCCCGACTACAGCCGGCCGCATGGACCCCTACGTACCAATCTTCCAGAAAGAAGGCGCATCTATGGTCATGCTAGCCAAAGGCAACCGCTCCCAGATCGTCACAGACTCATGTAAGGATCACGGAGGCTTCTACCTCGGCTCCATGGGCGGCCCGGCTGCCATCCTCGCCAAGAACCACATTAAGTCCGTGGAGGTCCTCGACTTCCCGGAACTCGGCATGGAAGCCGTCTGGAAAATCAAAGTGGAAGACTTCCCGGCCTTCATCCTTGTCGATGACAAAGGGAACGACTTCTTCCAGCAGCTGAATTCCTGCCCAGCCTGCTAAAGACAGCCTTAAAATCACCGTAAATCTCGCATCGGCCTCCGGAGTTTTTCTGGAGGCCGATTATTTTTTTCAAGTTTTTGTTAATGAGATGGTGGATATTGGCTTATGAGGGGTGAATGGCCATGAATCCACATGCAATGCAGGAATTTGTGACCCTCCTGACGAATCATCAGGAGGTTATCCGTTCGTACATTCTTTCCCAGGCCCCCAATTGCCCGGATGTACGGGACCTGCAGCAGGAGGTCAACATCCTGCTCTGGAAGCGCATGGAAGACTTCGAGCTAGGCACCAACTTCGGCGCCTGGGCATGCACCATCGCCTACTACAAGATTCTCGACTACCGGAAGCATCTCAAAAAAGACGGTTTCCTCGTCTTCAACAATGAACTCTCGGACCTCCTGGCGACCGAATCCAGCAAGCGTCAACCCGCACAACTGGACGCCCGGCGCGCAGCTCTGACACACTGCATCAATAATCTCCCGGCACATTCGAGAGAGCTTATCGAAACTCATTACCGAGGCGAAGAGCAGGACATCGAAAGCATTGCGCAA
Source organism: Rubritalea squalenifaciens DSM 18772 (assembly GCF_900141815.1). NCBI lineage: Bacteria > Pseudomonadati > Verrucomicrobiota > Verrucomicrobiia > Verrucomicrobiales > Rubritaleaceae > Rubritalea > Rubritalea squalenifaciens. The sequence continues at coordinate 23,098 of NZ_FQYR01000005.1, read as the reverse complement.
GAAACCGGAAGGCCGGTTGCCTCACTGAGAGTGAGTCTTTGCCGCATCCGCGCCCGCTTGAAAGACTGCATCACCAAACGCCTCATTTTGGAAGGAGGTGCCTCGTGAACCAACAGACCTTCGAAGATCTGCTCTCACGCCTGGTAGACAATCAACTCACCAAGGAAGAGCACGCACAACTTGAGCTGCACTTGCTCAACGCTCCAGACGCCCGTGCACAATACCTGGAGTACATGGATATGCAGAATCTCCTGCTGCTGGAAATGGAGAAGAAAGATCACATCCTCAAGGACGCCCCCAAAGTGATCAATATCGATAACGTGGTCCGTATGCAGAGGAAAAGGTCCGTACGGATTGCCACCCTCTCAGCGGTAGCCGTCCTCATTCTCACCGGTATCATTCTTGGACTACTGGCCACGGATAAAAAAACTCCTCCACTGGCATTCCGGACTTCAGCAGGCACCCAGTACACCTTGACTCATTCTAGTGAAGCAGGCGCTGACACATCAGCCAAGACCATGCATCACGGCTCACGCCTGCAAGTCTCTCAAGGAGTCGTTGAATTTACCTTTGAGTCAGGCGTGAAAGCCATCATTCTTGCACCTGCTGACCTGACCCTGTACAACGACAAAACAGTCTCTCTAAAAGAGGGGAATGCGTGGTTCAAAGTTCCCAAAGGAGCAGAGGGATTCACTGTAAAAACCAAACAGATGGATGTGGTTGACTTAGGCACTGAGTTTGGCGTTCTCAGTTCACCACAATACCCAGATGAGGTTCACGTACTTCGAGGCAAAGTAAAGATCACCTCCCTAACAGGCCATAAAGAAGAACTAGAAGCCACCGCGCAACAGGGATTCAGCATCGAACATTCCGGCCACATCGCCGAGACGGATTTCAGGAGCGACCTTTTCCTAACAGAACTACCCAAAGGTCTCGCCTACGCTCACTGGTCTTTTGACCAGGTAAAAGATGGAGCATTCACCGCGGACGGCAGCATGCCCGAGCTCCTCTCTGGATCAGCCCGCCCGGTCAGCACAGACGCCCATTCCATGCAGACTGATGGAAAAGTTGGGAAAGGAGTCCGTTTCGATGCCAAACCTACAAACACTCTAGTATCTCAGTGGTATAACCTCCCAAGTGATCAAGCCGGTAGCCTCTGTTGCTGGGTCAAAGTCGACCAGACTTCCCTCAAAGAACACGGCACGGGCTTGGTCGCCTGGGGGGTCTCCAAACAGAGTTTTGATGGATGGTCAGGAAACATCAAACTCGCCCTGTCTCCGGAAGGCACCGTATCACTACTCGGGTTCAACAGCTCATTCAGAAGTAATATTCATGTCGCTGACGGCCATTGGCACCATATAGCAGCGACCTACAAAGCAAACCAAGGCCAACCCGAGGTAAACCTCTATCTGGATGGAAGAAAGGTCAGCTGTGACAGGGCAATTCTCGCCAGCGAAAACACCCCTTCTATTCACAGAACACCTCAATCAAACCGTATCATTCAAGAGGTCTTATTCGGATCTAACATTAAAAACACAAACCCCATTAAAGGGTCACTGGATGAAATCTATATTTTCAAAGGGGTCATTGATGAAACCACCATCAAGCAGTTAGCAAACGGGCTTTCCTATACCCCAGAGAAGACAAAATAAAGAAACACCCAACAACAAAAAACGAATGAGCACAACAACTCTTAATAAAGCACTAATTATTACCGCAATTGGCCTTACAGCAGGCACTTCACAAGCCGCAAATATTATTTTAAACGGCTCATTTGAGAATACCGGAACAGCTATCACCCCAGACACTGTGGGTGCCGCCTGGGGTGATACAGCCGCTGCTGCTGACCTCACAGACTGGACCATAACACAAAACAATACACTCGGACTTTCAAACGGGGGCGCATCTGGACCGCATTTCTCGGGCAACGGCTCAAGCGTTCCATTCACATACCCGACAGACGGAGATACTTACCTCGGCACATCCGGCGATGGAACCTCTATCTTGACTCAAAGCATCTCAGGGGTAGGAACAGGCAACCTCACCGTCTCATTTGATTGGGCTGCACTAATCGCCAATGGCAATTCCGGCACAGCATCTATCACACTCGATATTTTTCAGGGTTCGGACTCCAGTGGCTCATCCATCTTTAGCGGCTCCGTAACTTCTACTGACGATGTGCAAGACACTTGGCACTCCGCAAGCTTTACACCTGTCTTCAATAATAGCACCGACATTTTTGTCCAACTTACCATAGAGGACAACATGAGCGCAGGACAGATGGCCATTGACAATTTGTCTATTGATGTAGCAGCCGTACCAGAACCTTCCTCCACCGCTCTCATAGGCTTAGTAGGCATCGGATTCATCTTCAGAAGAAACCGCAAGGCCTAATCCTTCTTCATCATTAATGTGTTACGAATCGGCTCGGCGGGATATTCCCACCGGGCCGTTTTGCTTGTAAAAATCTGGCTGGCACTGGAGTCGCCTACCCCTTACCTTGTCAGGGCGACATGAAAACATTCTTTTTGCTACTCACTATGCTGGCGATCGGTTTTGGTTTCTGGGCTTACCAGAATCAACAGGACAAAGACCCATCGGACGCCACGGTCATTCACGTAGTCATCAAGGGAGACACCCTGCATTCCCTCTCCAAGAAATACAACACGACCGTCTTCAGCATCCAGAAGCTCAACGAGCTCCAAGACACGACCATCGTCGTAGGGCAGAAGCTCACCATCTTTCCTGGAGACACCACCAGCGCCCCTGAGACCGCTACACCCTTTATCTCCAAAGCTCAGCCTGTCGCTCCACCGGAGCAAACCACACCCAAAAAGAAAGTCGTTAGCAAGAAAGAGCTCCCTAAAAGCGTCCAGATGGAAAGCTCTAGCATCGCCATCGACATTGACGCTAAAAACCAAGTCTACCTGAAGAACAAAGACGGCAAATACGTTTATTCTGGCACCATTGTCTATGGCTCTGAGCCGGACGCCAGCGGCCGTGAGGTAAAATCCATCACCTACATCGACAACAAAGGTAAAGAGACCACCATGCTCGGTGAGGCATCCCCAGAGGCCGTGATTCGCCTCGCACTCAAGAACAAGCGCTAGATCCCTTCATAGCAAAGCACTCATGCCGTTAAACTGTCAGCATGAGTGCAACTCAGATTCATGAGCCATCAGCTCATTAGTCGAGACTCTGGATCACAGCAAAAACAGCCCCTTGCGGATCTGCCAAGTAGGCTATGCGCCCCGCCTCAGGGCAGTCAAAGGCCTCCACCAATACTTTTCCACCTAACTCCACTGTTTTCGCCACAATAGCGTCCACATTATCCACGTTCATGTAGATGCCCCAGTAGTTTGGCGCTTCCTCGCACTGAGGTTCCATCGCACCTGCAACCTCAGCACCATCACGTGTCGCGAAACAGGTATAATCTCCACTACCGTTTTCCAAGGTGGTGACTTTTGAAGTCCATCCAAAGACCTTACCGTAGAATTCCGCAGCAGCTTTAGGATCTGTCGTAGACAGTTCACCCCAACAAACAGCACCGTGTTGCTTTCTGATATCTTGATTCATTGTTTTCATGATTTTGTAGTCATTGATCTGGCCTAACTGGCAGACGACATCATGAAAACACACTCCACTGACAACCCTATGTCAGGAGGGAAAATTATTTTACACGGTGGTGACTTGCCACCATCTCCGCCCTCTCAGCAATCAACTCTCTGAGCTCTGGCGAATCTAACACCTCCACATCATCCCCAAACCCCAAAAGGCTACTTGCTAGACAACGTAGATCATCGGTAGCCATGGTGAGCTCGGTGCCGTCGAGAGTCTTCACCTTGTCCGTAATCCCTATGGACCACTCGCGATCTACCTTGTCAGCAGCCCAGCCTGAGAAACGAACACGTACATAGCAGAGATTTTCACTATCTACCCATTGGTCAATAAGCTCATCCAGCGCCCTATCATCACGTGGCACGAAGTGCTCGAGGGTCATTTCCAAAGACGAAATTCTATCTAGTCGGAAATCTCTATAATCATTTCGTAAACGGCACCAGGCAAACAAATGCCAGCGCCCTGCATAATGCATCAAGCCCACTGGCTCAATCTCACGGCAGGTCACGACTCCCGAACTTCCCGCCTTGTAAGTAATTCTAACAACGCACAAATCAAGCAAGACTCTCTGCACCTGAGGAATGTTCACAGAATGCCCTTCGACACTAGCATGCTGGAGATATCCCGTACGTTTGGCCAGGCGGCTGAGAGAATCCTGCTGATCTCTGGGCAGCAAAGCTCGGATCTTCAGCAAGGCAGCCTCCATATCTTCTCTCATCCTAGAGTCCGTCAACTTCTCCACGAGCAGGCCGCCAGTCACGAGGGCGTTTGCCTCCTCGTACGAGAACATCACAGGAGGGAGAAGGTAGCCCTTCATCAGTGAATAGCCCACACCCGCCTCCGCAATCACAGGCACCCCAGCTTCACCAAGTGCCGAAACATCCCGATACACCGTCCTCACACTAATCTCAAAATGCTGGGCGATTTCTTCCGCAGTAATGCAACGGCGACTTTGCAGCAAAAGAATCATAGCCATCAGGCGGTCTACTCGGTTCATGAGCTGAATCTCACCAAAGAGCCGCCCTGATGCAAGGAATCACTCATCGCGAGATACAGCAACACCTCAACTTCCCGCACTTATCCGGCAAGACTGATCGAGATTTCGTACGACCTTCTCACCTTTTTCACAAAAGCACGCTTTCCCTCCACCCAAGAATCCCATAAACTTCATCTTAGCTTCGTCTGAGGCTCAACATACTGTTAGAATACCATCATGCGCTGGAAAGGAAGACGCCAAAGTACGAATGTAGAGGACCGCCGCGGTGAACGTGTATCTGGGGGAAGCGCAGCGGGAGTAGCGGGAGGTCTGGGGCTCGGCCGGATGCTTTTTGTGGCTTTTGCCCGCAGTAGCGGCAAAACCAAGCTATTGATCATCATAGGTCTCGTGCTTGCCTTCTTCATGTTCCGAGGTTCTCTACTGGAAGAGCTGGGCCTCTCAGGACCGATGGAGCAGACTCCTACCGAGCAAGTAGGACCAGCTCCTGACGATGAGATGCAGGCCTACCTGAGGACCATGATGGCGGACAACGAGGACGTCTGGACCAATGTGCTGAGGAAACATGACATCCGCTACCGACCGTGCGGTATGGTCATCTACACGGAGCGCACCCGCACGCCCGGTGGAATAGCGGATGCTAAGATGGGGCCCTTCTACCTGCCAGCTAATGAAAAAATCTATCTCGACCCCAGCTTCTTCACCGAAATGAAACAACAGTTTGGCGCGCGTGGAGATTTTGCCGAAGCCTACGTGGTGGCGCACGAATACGGGCACCACATCCAGAATATCCTTGGCCGCCTGCACGAACTCCATTCCAAACAAGGCAAAGTCTCCAAAGTGGAATACAACCACGCCTCAGTCAGGGTGGAACTCCACGCGGACTTCCTAGCCGGGGTGTTTGCCCACCATGCCCAGAATCAGTTCAAAGAGTTCCTGGAGTCCGGAGACATCGAGGAAGCCATGCGCTGTGCAGAGGCGATCGGTGATGACCGCCTGCAGCGGGACTTCGGCAGCGGCTATGTACAGCCGGATTCATTCACCCATGGCACCTCCGCCCAACGAGCCCGCTGGTTCAATAAAGGATTCCAGAGCGGCGATTTGCGCGTAGGAGAGGCTCTCTACACACTCCCGTATAATCAATTATAACTAAAAAAGCTGGGAATAGCAGACCGTTTGGAGCATCTCTCGTGCACGGAGAATGACACTCCGCAGATCTCACACGCTCATGACAAGCGCATCCAGCCATTCGACTTCTAGCAAGGCGCCCATGCTCCAGCTTCATTGGCTGGTGGTAATCGTCGCCTTCACGGCTATCCTGGGTCACCTCATCAGTCTACCAGCCAGCACTTTGGTCGTCTGGCGCACGGCGATTGCCGCGATCATTCTCTTTATCCTGATTCGGCCGAAGGTCGCCCGAGATGCGCATCCGTTCAAGCTCAAGGCCACACTGACTGGCATCATTCTTGGAGCACACTGGATGACCTTTTTTGGCGCAATCAAGCTCTCTAACATATCCATCTGCCTGACCGGACTGGCTACACTCTCCCTGTTCACCTCGATCACCGAAGCGATTCAGGAAAGACGGAAACCCTACTTCTCTGAAATCCTCCTCGGTGCCGTGGTGATTCCCAGCATGGCCCTTATTGTGGGCGTAGAAAAAGGAGAACTTGCCGGCATCCTTACCGCTTTGGCGTCTGCCCTGCTAGCAGCCATCTTCACCGTCATCAACAAGCACCTCGTCCGCCAAGGGACGCCACCAGCGGCCATCACCCAGTACGAAATGCTTGGTGCCTGCCTGACCTGCCTCGTCACCAGCCTGGCCATGGGATTACCTATTGAGTCCTATCTCCCAAGCCAGGGTGATTGGCTCTGGCTGGGGCTGCTAGCCACCGTATGCACCGTCTACGCCTTTTCGCTGAACGTGAAGTTGCTCGGCCACTTCTCGGCATTCGAAGCCAACCTCGCTATCAACTTCGAACCCGTCTATGGCATCTTGCTGGCAGCCGTTCTCTTCCAGGAGCACAAGGATCTCCACCCGCTTTTCTTTGTAGGCACACTCCTCATTGTTCTGGCCAACTTCGCCAAGCCAATCATCCGCAGGCTCCGCACGATAGGCACACTCAGAAAGAATCGCCCTAGTGTGAATTAAGCACATTGCGAATCCTCTGCCGTACAGCATCCGGAACATTGTTAGAAAAAGCATAGGACTTGTCCTGATACTGCTTCACAAATGCCATCCTGACGCCTAATTCCCCCAAGTACTCGGCTACTTGCCGCTCCACCCAGCCAGTCAGTTTACCACTGACTCGGATACACTCCCCCTCATGGTAGCGGAGATACACTGTAGGCAAACCGCGTGGAGAAAGGCGGTCCCCCAGAGTGAACCAGAGCTTCGATAGCCTTCCCATTTCCTTCATTGGACGCACCTTAGTCATCTGGACATAAAAAAGGCGTCCCGAAGGACGCCTGGTAAAATCTATTTCTTACTTCTCTCCTCCTGCATCAATCTTACGCATGTGCTCGCGGTAGATGGTCAGCTCTTTTCTGACAATCGGCAGCAAGAAGTAGAGGCCGATCATGTTTGGAAGTACCATGGCAAAGAGCATGGCATCAGAAACTCGAATGACGTTCGACAGGGACGCTGTCACCCCGACTACGACGAAGACACAGAACATCACCTTGTAAACAATCACCGCAGCAAAGTTGTTCTTACCGAAGATATAACCCACTGCCTGCTCACCATAGAAGGACCAGGAAATCATCGTGGAGAAGGCAAAGAGAAGAACTGCTACAGCCAAGACTTTCGGGAACCACTCGAATTTTTCTCCAAAGGCCATGGATGTCTTATCGATCCCCTCGATCAGCTCCACGCTCCCCTCTTTCATCCAGAGATTGTCCCCGTCTTCACGGTAGACCTTGAGGAACTGGCCATCCTTGGACTTATCCATCAAGCGCATGGTCGCCCCCTCGGCAAGCACTTCGACAGGCTTCACCTCGGCACTCGCTTTGGCGTAGACATCAGCACTGGAGACGGAGACTTTACCCTTGGCATGCCAAGCATCGCCTTCACCTTCAGCTCCGCTCACAGACACGATATCTGCATTCACCCAAGCAAGAACTTCTTTGGTCTTCCCGTTTTCCTCATCAGTGAACTTCGCCTGATAGAATTTTTCGTCTTCGCTCTTCTTGACCAATTCCAGAGATTCATTGGCAGATACGGTACGCACGATGGCGTTCGGCGTCTCATAGAGCTGGACACCATCCTTTTCAGCAATCGCATCCACTTTCCATGCTCCCGTGATGACAAGAACCAGAGCAGTCATGGTACAAACAACCACCGTATCCGTGAATGGCTCAAGCAATGCGACAAGGCCTTCACTCGCAGGCTTGTCAGTCTTTACCGCAGAGTGAGCAATCGGTGCGGAACCGATACCAGCTTCGTTAGAGAAGGCAGCACGCTTCACACCTTGGATGAGAACACCGACAAAACCACCTGCCACGGCTTCACCTGTAAACGCTGAGGTGAAGATCAACTTGAAGGCCGGGATGACATCACCGAGGTGAGTCAGGATGATGGTGAGTGCCGCGATGATGTAAATCACGCACATGAATGGCACGAGCAAGGAGGTCACACGTGCAATCGACTTGATACCGCCGATGATAACCAAACCGACCAAAATGGCCAATATCACGCCGAACCAAATGCTGTGGCCTGAATCCTCTGTAAACAGACCAAAGGCTCCCGAGAACTGGGAGTGAGCCTGATTGACCTGGAACATGTTACCAGCACCGATCGCGCCACCGATACACATGAAGGCAAAAAAGACGGCTAGCACTTTACCTAGGCCGCCTAATCCTCGTTCACCAAAACCTTTGCTGAGATAGTACATGGCACCACCGTGGGTCTGACCATGCTCGTCGAATTCACGATATTTCACACCAAGCGTACATTCACAGAACTTGGTGGTCATACCGCAGAGCCCTAGGAAAATCATCCAGACCATCGCCCCCGGTCCACCAAGACCAATCGCCACGCCGACACCCGCGATGTTACCCAGACCTACCGTTGCGGAGAGTGCTGCGGAGAGAGCCTGGAAGTGAGTGATCTGACCAGGCGCATCATCCCGCGTGTACTTTCCTTTCACGGTTCTGATCGCCATGCCAATGCCGCGGATATTCAGAAACTTGAAGTAGAGTGTCAGGAAGAGTGCTGTGCCTGCTAGAACGATCAGCACGACTGGCACTTTAATGTCCTCAGTGACCGGGATTTCGACGAATACGACTTTCTCCAGTACTTCAGCCACTGGCTCCATCCGCTCATCAATGGCATCGCTTATGTCGCCCTTCGCACTGGCTATGCCTGTCATCCCAAGAAATGTCATGAGCAGGATGCTCAGCCAATTGAGTATTCGTTTATTCTTCTTAATCATAGAAAATCACTCGTTTTAAATCTGTTTACACAAGACTGGGCTCACCCTGACAGCCAGCCCCCACCCCCCTCAAGAAAAATCTCTATCAGAGCCAATTGCTGGACAGTGGGTGAACATTTTCCTTCACAGGCAGCAATTGCTACGCCACTTTATACCCACCATGCGAGTTTTCCTATTTGTCGCCCTAGCATTGCTTTCCGTGATCCCTGCTCAAGCCAACGGCAAAAAGCAGCCACCACTGTCGATCACCTTTCACCTGGTAAGCACCAATCAGGAGAGCAAGAAACTCAGTATCCCTGTGGACACCCCACAAGGCAGACGCTTCATCCAGCGCTCACCCTTCGTTAGCACTGCAGATATCATCGCCTACCATCCCTTTGAATCTCCTCACAATCCAGACATGTACGGCGTGACTCTGCAGCTCAGCAAGCTCGGCTCCAGACGCCTGCGCGCCGTCACTGGTGAGAATCTAGGCACCTGGGTCGTAGCCTCTATCAATGGCAATGTGGTCGATATGCTCAAGATCGACAAGCAGGTCGACGGCCGAGTCATCACCATCTGGCGGGGAATTGATGCAGCCACACTAGGCATCTGTGACTCACTGGTGCCACGCATCGGAGAATCCAAAGAAGCTTGGGAAAAACGCCGCAAGATCATCGAAAAACGCAAGAAACAATAATTTTCCACCAGACCATGACGAAGCGAAGGCCTAACACCCTTCGCTTTTTTGTATCCAGCCCTTAGTATCTATTCCAGACATGCGCTACCTCACCAAAGTATTACTCCTTTTAGCCCTGATCGTCCCATTGAAAGCAGAACAGCCACTTGGTCTGAAGCTCCCGACGGCCAACGACAAGATCTTCAGCGCTAACCCTGAACAGTTCTACATGTATACCACGCGGAACTTCGAAGGGGTCTCCTCCAAACCTTGGACGGCAGGCCAGTACGGCTACGTAAGAAACCTGAAGCGCACGGACGAAGGCGTGATCGCCACCCGCTTCCATGAAGGCATCGATATCCGTCCGGTCAAACGAGACAAGGCCGGCCGCCCACTCGATCTGGTGAATGCCATCGCCGATGGCAAGGTCGTCCACACCAGCAAGGTTTCAGGACATTCCAACTACGGCAAATACATCGTGGTCGAGCATGACTGGGGCTCAGGCCCATTCTACAGCCTCTACGCCCACCTCAATGACATCACCTGCAAGGTAGGTCAGAAAGTACACTCCGGCATGCCTATCGGCAAAATGGGTTACACAGGAGCCGGCATCAACCGCGAACGCGCCCACCTGCATCTGGAACTCAACGTGATGACCCATACTGAGTACCCCAAGTGGCACGCCCAGTACTTCAAGTCCAAGAACTACCACGACAAATTCAACGGACTGAATATGAACGGGCTGAACATCGCCGAGCTCTACATCCGCCACCAGCGCAATCCCAACCTCTCTCTGATCTCCTTCATCCAGAAGGTGCCCGTCTATTTCAAGGTTACTGTTCCACGCCGCGGGGCGCTGGACATCGCCAAGCGCTACCCATGGATCCGCATTGGTAATCACCACGGCATCAGTGCCGCCTGGGAAATCAGCTTCTCCAGCTCAGGCTTCCCTCTGGCAGTCACGCCAAGCAACCGCGCCGTCATCCGCCCGACGGTCACCTACGTGAAGCCCACCAAGTCCAGCCACAGTTACCACACCAAAGGCATTCTGACTGGTACAGGCTCCCAGGCGTCCCTCACCTCAGTCGGTGAGCGTGTGATCGCTCTCATCAGCGGCTCCTTCATTGAGTAGCCACACTTCAGCCCGGAGTGGGCCAAAAGCCAGACTTACCGGATCTCCCTGTAGCTATTGGTCTTCACGGAGTCGCGGCACAGGACTACGAAGGTGAAGACGCCAAGGATGGTTCCCAGCGGCATTGCCAGGCAGTTCATTCCAGCCGTCACCAGGGACAGCACCCTTGATTTGCGCTGGCTCATGGCTCTTGCGGACAGGATGTTAAGCACCATCTTGCCACAGATGATCAGTCCAAAGATCAGGTAAAAGACGGCAAACAAGGACGTGACTGCCGATAAGTCAGGAGCCCTAAGATTCCCCTGAGCTGCCGCCTCGGACTGAGCCATACTGAAGACGAAGCGCATCATCAAGTAATGCCCCACCAGAAAGAGCAGGCCGACCCCAGCCAGCCCCGCATAGATATAGTGCACGATCACGAGAACTCGAAGATGTTCCCGGTCCGTCGGCAATTCAGGCATCGGCTGGGTTTGCATCATCACTGGTCTTAGATTGGGAAGCCAGCTCGTCAGGCTGGAAGAAGGCACTCAGGAAGAGCAAGCTCGCCGCGATACAAATGCAGCTGTCGGCCACATTGAAGGAAGGCCAGCGGTAGTTGATGAAGGGGATGGTGAAATCTAGGAAATCGACCACGTAGCCTTCACTGAGTCTGGTCCAGAAACCCTCTCCTTCATAGCCTTTGAGGAAAAACCCCTGGGTAAGGCGGTCGATCAGGTTGCCAACCACACCTGCGATCAGCAGCGGAGCCGACCACTTGGCCATCCCTACAAAGACTCCCTTTTTCCAGAGCACGCTCACCACCGTGAGTGCGACAAAAGGCACGATCAGGAAAACGATCGGCGCCCAGCTGGAACCATTGCCAAAGCCGAAGGCGACACCTTGGTTATGCACCCTGATAATATTGAAAAAGCCCTCGATGACCACAGTCTGGTCCAGCATGTTTGCTGGCTTGGGATACTTCACCCCGTTATGCACCACAAAGGGTTGGGCGTAGTTCAGCACGATATACCACTTTGTAATCTGATCGAGAATGATCAGTGGCAGGGAAATCTTGAATACCAGTGATAGCAAACGAGGCATGGCGCTAATGTGCACGGCAATCTGGAAAGGTAAAGCAGTTTACCTCCCCCTGAGTCCACATTACTGGGCGGCCTGGGCAGCAGCCTCACGCTCTAGGCGAGCGGTCATGTGCTCCTTGCACTCACCGCAGCAGTAGCGCTCAGATTTCTCCTCACAGCTTTCACAGCAGAAATGCTGAGCGTTGCAGTCTTTGTTGGCGCAGTTTACGTAGCGTTCACATGGCTCATCACAATGAATACAATGCGCGATCACGGATGGGTTCTTGCTGTTCACCGGCACAGCGATGCGCTGATCAAACACATAAAGCTGGCCCTCGAAATCCTCACCCTTAGTTGCCGGATCCTTGCCGTACTTCACGATTCCGCCGTGCAGCTGGTTCACATCCCCAAAACCTTCCTTCACCATGAAGCCGCTGAATTTCTCACAGCGAATCCCGCCAGTACAGTAGGTCAGGATCTTCTTGCCCTCAAAGAGGTGGCGATTCTCTCTCACCCACTGTGGCGTATCACGGAAAGCCTCCACTGGAGGAACGATGGCATTCTTGAACTTGCCTAGCTCTGCCTCGTAGGCATTGCGCACGTCCAGAAGTACCGCATTCGGGTCCAGCATCGCTTCGCGCCACTCGGAAGGCTCCAGGTAATTTCCAGTCACCTCATTTGGTGAAAAATCCTCTTCCCCGAGACCGAGAGTCACGATCTCCGTACGGGCCTTGATGGAAAGCTTTGGAAAGACATGGCCCTCCTCCGGATCGATCTTGAACTCGATTCCAGCGGTCAGCGGGTCAGTCTCAAGCGCCTTCATGTACTCGGCACAGTTCTCTACCGTACCGGACACGGTTCCATTGATCCCTTCATTACCAACGATGATACGGCCTTTCAGCTCCAGTCGCTCACAGAGAGCACGGTGCTCGTCTCGATAAGCCTCTGGATTCTCGATAGTGGTGTAGAAATAGTACAATAGAACCTGGTAAGGTGCCTCATTCATAGGCGTTTCGGTAAACCATTGCCCACCCGCGCGCAACACCGTTTTTTCCTCTCAGGCAGGAAATAAGCCAAAATATGCGGCCCACATCCTGCACTCACTACATACGAAAGCTTAGAGACTTAGCCACAACCCAAGAAAACTCAAGCAGGCAGCCAAGCTGACCGCCACCGCCATCTACCGGGCAGGCGTGCTTATCGCTTGCAAGTTTCCAGTGAAAACTCGACACTGCCGCGGTGGAAGACATCAACTACAAGGTCAAATTAGACATTTTCGAAGGCCCGCTCGATCTGCTGCTCTACTTGATCAAGCGCGATGAGGTGGACATCTATGACATCTCCATCGAGCGTATCACCAAGCAGTACCTCGACTACATCAATACCTTCAAGATGCTCAACATCGACCTGGCCTCCGAATTCATCGTGATGGCCGCCAACCTGATGTACATCAAGTCTCGTACTCTCCTTCCCAAGCAGGAACAACCGCCTGAAGAAGATGCGGAAGAGGAAGATCCACGCTGGGAGCTGATCCGCCAGTTGATCGAATACAAGAAGTTCAAGGATGCCGCCGGCTTCCTGACCCGCAAGGAAATCGAGCAGGAAGACTACTTTGCCCACGTGGCTGAAAAGCCAGAACTACCGGAGCAAGATCCCCAGCCATTGGCCGATGCCAACATCTTCGATCTCATCCGTGCCTTCCAAAACGTCCTAAAACGCTTCGAGGAATCGAATGACCTCGGTGACATCGTGGATGACCGCTACACGGTATCCGACAAAATCGAAATGCTGCTGGATACCATGAAGCCAGGAGCTCGCACCAAGTTTACGGAGCTCTTCTCCTCAGCTTCCACTAAGGCGGAAGTCATCGTCACCTTTCTCGCCATTCTGGAGCTGATGAAGATGAACCAGTTCTGCGTGATACAGAATCACATTCTCGGAGATATCGAGGTGGAGCGGAACCACGCCACCTCGTCTCTCTATCAATCGTCCACGGTGAAAATCACTTCAGACGGCTCGGGTCACGAGGAATAGCATCAAATACTAAAGGAGCCAAAGATAATCATTAACACAGCCAGCCCAAAGGCCACCGATATCGCAATACCTATCGGAGTCGAAAAGAACGCTGTGACCGCAACATCAAAGGATCTCTCAGTAGCAAATTGAAATTCGTAGCCAGCACCAACAACTCCCGCGTCCTTAATTTCAACTTCAACGATCGCATCGGAGACCAGCTTATCTTGATCCTGTAAGCGAATGCTGGATATCTCATGCACAGGAATAGCCTCGCTCAAGTTCCACACCAAGCCCTCCTTGGCGGAGGTGTTCGGTTTTGCGCCGAGCCTGACCTTATCTCCATCATTCTTAATAAGGATCAGCTCATAGTCAGGCAGCGCTTCTTCCTTTTTAATAATCATCAGTCGATGATCCAAAGGCTCAACAGTCTGCTCATGAGCCTTAACACTAATAGAGGTCAACCCCTTGCTTTTGACGACCGCGATACACAGGCAGCTTAACAAACTGCCTATGACTACGATCCAAGCTACTGCCTGAAGCCCGGTAAAAGAAAAAACTTTACCAGCTCCAACATTCTCACCTTCTAACATGGTGACCTATATAAAGGTCTGAGTTCTCCAGAGCGAGCATATTACATTCTACACGGAATAACCCCCATCTGCCGTCACCACGGAGCCATTGATCCAGCGGCCAGGTTCAGAAACGAGGAAGACTGCCATCTCGGCGATATCCTCAGCCTTACCCAGTCGCTTGAGTGGAGTAGCATCCGCAAAGGCCTGCTGCTTTTCAGCAGTGCCTCTGCCAAACATCCCCGGCAGCGTCGCTCCGGGACTGAGGCTATTCACGGAGATCTGGCGCTCGCCAAATTCCCTGGCTGCCATTTTGGAGAGCACATCCACAGCTGCCTTGGTGGCGGAGTAGACGGAAGTCCCAGGCAGAGGGCGAGTCCCAAGCATCGATGAAATATTCACGATGGCCCCTCCGTCATTAAGCCGCTTGCCAGCTTGCTGAAGTGACAAGGCCACGGCTCTGAAATTCACATTGATCAGATTATCTACCGTCTCTAGATCTAAGTCAGTCAGTAAGGAGCCACCCGGGACACCGGCATTATTGATCACGATGTCCAAGGTCCCGACCGCGTCCTCCGCATCATCATAGAGCTTCTCAATCTGATCCGCCTGGGTGAGATCCGCCTGCACACAGATCGCCTCTCCACCTTGCTTTTCAATCTCCTGCTGAACTTCCTCTGCAGCCTCAGCATTACCACCATAGTGCACCACGACCTGGGCTCCACGTTTTGCTAACGCGATTGCAATATGCTTGCCGATTCCTCCGGATGCTCCCGTTACCAATGCTTTCTTTCCTGATAGATTAATCTCACTAGATTCAGCCATGATCGAGAGTAACGCACTTGTGAGATTTCACAAATCAAGAGCCGATCTTTTGGGCCTTTTTTTGCCCATAGTAACTGCCCATCAACCAGAGCATCCAAGCACTCCCGACCACCAGAACAATCCATGGAAACAACCATCCAGCTCGCGTAAAGAAGGTCAGCCCTTTGCGTTTTTCTAACATCCCGGACAAGATCCCTTCTTCCATCAAAGGAAGGCTGAGCACCCGGTTCCCGTAGGGGTCGATCAACTGGGTCATTCCTGAACCCGATGCCACCATCATCCAGCGGCCATTTTCAGCCGCCCGATGTCTGAACAGCTCAGCATGCTGCTCGTGCTCCTGCAGCCCCCAGTGCTTGGCGTCCAGACTGGGTACAATAAAGTACTCCGCGCCCTTACCCGTCATCTGCCGCACCGTATCCTCATAGTCACAGTCAAAACAGATCGGCGTACCAAAGGTCCCCTTACGGGTTTCCACCGGCTTGGCCTCAGTACCTGCAATACCGTCATTAAAGAAGTGCACCGTGTGGTTCTTGTAATGCTCACCCAGCACCTGGTCCCCGTCCATCGTCAGGGCAGTATTATAAAAGCTCTCTTGATCCAGCTTGGTCACGGTACCGAAGACCATCAGCGCATCATGTTTCCTGCTAAACTCGGCAAAAGAATCATAGAGATGCTTGGTCTGACGCACGTCCATGGTAAACCCATACTCCGGGTAAAGCACGATATCCGCTTCTCCAGCCAAGGGATCAGCCATCTGGATCAGATTATCCCCATAGACACCCTCCGCCTGCACGGCAACTACCCGCAGGCCATCCTCACCCACCTTATAGGGGCTTGGGCGCAAGATAGTAGACAAGAGCATTGCCAACAGCAGGACGCCTCCCGCGATACGCGCCTTTCCTTGCTGCGCCACTAACATCCCCCCAAGTACGATAAAAAAACTGATCCCGTACACGCCGAACACGGGAGAAATCCAACCAGGCCCCAAACCGACACCAGGTGTCATCCAGGGGAATTTCAGGACGAAAATCTCTGCACGCACCATCTCCACGGCCAACCACCAGCACGCACCACCCAGTGCGACGAGCCAACCTTTCTGATAGCGCGTAGAAAGCGCAGCATAGCCAGCCCCAAAAAACATCGAGAAGAAAGCCATGATGAAGGCCAAGGGGACAATCGCCCAGGACATCCCCACAAACACCTTTGTGATCCAGGCCATCGTAATGCCGAAATAGATCACACCATGCAGTAAACAAAGGCGTCCCCCCACCTTGGCGGACGTCCCGTGAATACCTACAAACAGAGGAATCCAAGCCACTACAGCTAGAAACCACCAACTTAGCGGAGCAAAGACCGTACTTGCCAGCAAGGCACTGGCAACTACCAGGATAAGACGCAAAGTTAGATTCATCCCTTGCATCTAATGGCAAGAGATGGAATCCGCCAATGACAATCTACTGTTTAGAGCACGGCATCCACACCGAGCCCTTGATCCAGGGCATAGCGGTAGATTTCAGCAGAACAAACCAGGTCTTGAGCAGCGTTCCCCACTGACTTGAAGACCGTAGGTTTATTTCTTTCTCCGAGACACTGCTTGCCTAGGATCAACTCGCCGATCTCTACCGGGCAGTAGTCATCATCAATCAAACCGGCATCACGCATCAAACAAATTTCCCCGGCTTCTGCCAGACAGGCAGCGCGTTGATCCACAACCACGTCACTACGTAGCAAAGTTTCCGCTGAGATCTCAGTACGCTGAGCCCCTAAAGATCCAATCGCATTGATGTGAACACGATCCGAAATTTCTTCATCAGAGAAAACAGCTGTAGGGCTCGTGGTCGAGGTGGTGATCACATCGCATTCCTTCAGCACTTTTCTATCAGGATTGGCAATCAGTTCGCAGTCACCAGCTATATCCCTGTTATCCTGACAGAAACGAATCGCGTTCGCTTCCTGCCTCGAGAAGACATAGATTCGCTCAAAGCTTCTTGCACACAGCATGGCTTCCAACTGATGGCGTGACTGACCGCCCGTACCAAACAGAGCCCCAACCTTGCTATCCTCTGGAGCCATCACCTTGGTCGCAATCCCTGTGGCAGCTCCAGTCCTCAAAGCTGTTAGGTAGCCAGCTTCCAGAATCGCCAGCGGCATTCCAGTCTCCGCGCTGTTCACGACAATGATCCCTGGAGTCACCGGCAAGCCCTTATTCACGTTATCAGCAAAAACTGAAACCACCTTCACACAGAAGATACCAGCACCTTCCCCATAGGCCGGTTTGTACAAAACTGTTCCCCCCTCATTCACCAAAGCCGTACGCAAGGGGCTGTCCACATTGCCTTCAGTCAGGTCGGCATAAGCACTTTTCATCAGTTCGATGGCACGAGGCATCTTCAGGCATTCAGCCACCAGCTTCTGATCAATAAGCTTCACATTCATGCCTCCCAGCATGACAAAGCCCCATCATCCCTAAAGCCTTAAAGCTGTATCAGACTGGAATTTGTCCTAAAACTGAACAATCCGCACAAGATACAAACCTAGGACCGACATCAGCTGAAGGACTCATCACTTTGTTAGAAAATTAACAATCCACTGCGCGAGAACCAGGCTATCTACATGAGCTGACAGGGAGGCTTCAGCCTCACGTATCCGGTTCGGTGGTATCCTGTCTCTGCGTCTATCCATCAGGGCTCGGGAATAAGCCGGGGTAAACTCAGGGTGCCCCTGCACACTAGCCATGTGTTTGCCGACTTGAATCATGTAATAAGGACAGAAAAGGCTCTCTGCAAGCACCTCAGCCCCCTCGGGAAGACGGGTAATCTGATCTTGGTGACTGACGATGATATCAAGCTGATCGGATACGGGGGACATCCACTCTTTCCTGGCAATGACGTTATTAAAGCTCACGCCTACCCCCCACCCTTTGGTGGATAGCTCTACTGCTCCACCCAAGGCGCAAGCGAGCGCCTGGTGACCGAAACAAATGCCAAAGTAAGGTGTCCCCGCACGATTCAGTTCGCGGATAAATTCCAGTAACTTGTCTACCCACGCCAGCCCGTCACCCATACCGTGCTGACTGCCAGTGGATAGGTAGCCGCAGCATTCGGAGAGATCCTGCGGATACTCACCTTGGCGGACATCGTAGATCCGCAGTCTGATGTCCGGATCGACTTTCTTGAACAGCTCAGCAAACATCGCGGGATAGTTCCCGTGCTCAGGCTGCAAGGGATCCGCGATGTCGTCGCACTGGAGAAGGCCGAGAGTGATCATGATTACAAGTTTCCATTGAGCGCGTCACTACAGAGTTTGGTGTACTCAGCAGGCGTCAGTGCAATGGGATTACCACCAGCGCTGGGGTCTTGCGAGGCCATTATTCCGATCAGCTCCAAATCCTTATCCTTGATGCCAATACCTGAGAGGTCATGGGGAATATCCAGCTCTGCGCGAATATCCAGCACCCACTGCAGAAAGGAATCAAAACTCGGGTTTTCCAGACCTAAATAACGTGCCACCCGGGTAAGCCGCTCTTCGATCGCCTCACGGTTCACTTTAAGAACATAGGGCATGAGAATCGCGTTCAGCAATCCATGGTGCGCATCATACAGTGCACCAAGAGGGTGAGCGAGGGCATGCATAGCACCAAGCCCCTTCTGGAAAGCTGTCGCCCCCATGGAGGAAGCAACTAACATCTGCATACGTGCTTCTAGATCAGCACCGTTCGCCACTGCTCTGGGCAGGTATTCCTTCACCAGACGGATTCCCTCAACGGCGATACCTTCCGCCATAGGATGGTAGAACGGTGAACAGAGGGCCTCCAGATTATGGGAAAGTGCATCCATACCCGTAGCAGCCGTGACATGCGCTGGAAGGCCCACGCTTAGCTCAGGATCCAGAATCACAATCGCCGGGAGCATGCATGGATGGAAAATGATTTTCTTAACATGCTCTTCTTCATCAGTGATGATCGATGCACGCCCCACCTCTGAGCCTGTGCCGGCGGTAGTGGGAACAGCAACAACTGGAGCCACATTACGGGTATCCACTCGCGTCCAGTTGTCACCCACGTCCTCGAAGTCCCAGATTGGGCGATCCTGCCCCACCATGAGAGCTACTGCCTTAGCTACATCTAGCCCAGAGCCACCACCAAAAGCGATGACACCATCGTGCCCGCCTTGGCGATAAGCCTTCACGCCGGCTTCGACATTCTCACCGTTAGGGTTGAGCTTCATCTCACTAAACAGACCGCAGTTCAGTCCTGCTGCACGGCAACTTTCCACGCAGTCCTTGACCATAGGCAAGGCAGCAAGCCCCGGATCAGTGATCAGTAGAGGAGCTTTCATGCCCAGAGCTTTACAGTGCTCCGGTAAATCCGCGATGGTTCCCGCGCCTGCTTTGATGGCATTAGGATAGTTCCAGTTTCCTGCGAGATTGGAGTATTCAGATGACATGTTGTTTTAGATAGTTTGTTTGATATGAAATGATTTTGGCCTCGTAAGGTGATCGAAGCCTATGGATGAGAGAGTACAGCCACACCCGGAATTCTTCACTCCAGTCCAGGCAAGCGCAGGATCGAGATAATCACAACGATTCACAAAGAAGGTGCCGGTATCGATTTGCTCACCGATCTTTACCGCAGTATCTATGTCCGTTGAAAATACCGAAGCTGTTAGGCCAAACTCAGAATCGTTCATCAGAGTGATCGCTTCTACATCACTACTGACTTTCTGAATACCTACGACCGGGCCGAAAGATTCCTCTGTCATCACACGCATGCCGTGATTAACTCCTGTTAGAATCTGGGGAGCCATGTATGCACTGCCTTTTTCATCCATTGAAAAATCAGCTCGATCAATGTGAGCAGTTGCTCCTTGCTGCACAGCTTCGGCGATTTGTTCTCTAACAAAGTCTGCAGCACTAGCACGAACCATAGGACCTAGTGTCGTCTCAGGATCATCAGATCTACCGAGCTTGTATTGCTTAGCCAAAGCCACCGCTTTTTCGACAAAAGCATCATGGATGTCCTCATGTACATAGATGCGCTCGATGCCACAACAGGACTGACCGGAATTAAAAAATGCGCCGTCGACAGTGGTTTCCACAGCCTGGTTAAGATCAGCATCCGCCCTCACGTAGGCTGGATCTTTACCGCCAAGCTCCAGACCCGTGCCAATAAATCTGCCCGCGGCAGCGCGTTGTACCATGGCCCCACCCGGAACCGAACCTGTGAAACAAACGTGACGCACTTCAGGAGCCTTGATCACTTCCTCGGTATCAGCATGCGAGAGATGCAAGTACTGGAATACACCCTCTGGAAGACCCGCTTCTGCAAAGGCTTCCTGAATACGTTCAGCGCACAGAGGCGTCTGAGCTGAATGCTTAAGAAGCACCGTATTACCCGCAAGGATCGCAGGAACAATAGCATTCACCGAAGTCAGATAAGGATAGTTCCAAGGCGCGATCACAAAAACCACGCCGAGCGCCTCCTTCGTGATGTATCGGCTAAAGCCTTCCTTGTCAGGTACGGTAACTGGGGCCAAAGAAGCTTCCGCGATTCCACTCATGTAGCGAGCGCGCTCCTCGAAGCCAGCAACCTCCCCAGCGGCATAGCGAATGGGTCGCCCCATCATCCAGGAGATTTCCTCTGCAATACTGTCCTTTTTTGCGATAAAGGCATCCACCATTCTATTACAAACGTCCACACGCTCCGCAATGGATGTTTGTTTCCAGCTTTTCTGGGCTGAGGCGGCGAGGGCAAGAGCCTTGCTGATCTCTTCAAGCGTGGCGTAATCCCGTGTGACGTAAGTGCTGCCGTCTATCGGTGATACCGTTTCCAATCGATTACTCATGATTTGTTAGATGATTTCAAAGTAGCGTTGCATTTCCCAGTCCGTGATATGCTTGCGGAATTCATTGAACTCCCACTCACGGGTTGAGGCGTAGTGCTCAACAAAGGCATCGCCAAATAACTGGCGGGCAGCCTCTGAGCCTCGAAGAACCTCAGCCGCCTCGTTCAAATTAAGCGGCAGAGCAAGATACTCTGGATGCTTCAGGGCATAGGCATTACCCTCTACCCTATCTCCCGGTTCCAACTCATTTTCTATCCCATAGAGCCCTGCAGCCAGTGATGCAGCCAAGGCGATGTAAGGGTTGGCATCTGCTGAGCCGAGGCGGAATTCCACCCGCTGCGATTTTGCTGAGCCGGGTATCACACGCAATGCGGTGGTCCTATTTTCACACGCCCAAGTGGCATCAGTAGGCGCCCAAAATCCAGGAATCATACGCGAGTAAGAATTCACTGTTTGTGCAATCATGGCGGTGAGTTCGGGCATGAGCTGCTGCTGCCCAGCCACAAAATGGCGCTGGATCTTGCTCATATTCATCGGCTGGGTCGGGTCGTGGAATGCAGAGCCTGAACCATCCTGGTAATTCAGAGACATGTGAATATGGCCGGACTGGCCAGGATAGTCATTAGACCATTTTGCCATGAAGGTAGCCATCATTTCACGGCGCTGCGCCCAGGCTTTCACAAAAGTTTTGAACAGGGCCGCTTTATCCGCAGCTTCACGTGCGGCGTCCACGTACAACGCAGCCTCTAACACACCTGGACCTGTCTCGGTGTGTAAGCCCTCAATGGGCATGTCCATTTCCTCACAGAAATTAAGCAGGTCGTGATAAAGCTCAGCATGCACGGAGTTTCTCAACATGGAATAACCAAAGAATCCGGGAGTGATCGGTGTCAGATTCTGGTAGCCTTTTTCTCTAACACTGTCCGGCGTCTCGTTGAACATGAAAAATTCATATTCAAACGCAGCTGAAACCTCGAAGCCCAGGCCAGAGGCGCGCTCCAAAATACGCCCTAGCAGATTACGTGGACACAATTTAGCTGCCTCTTGTTCAAACTCACAGAGAAACAACAAGGTGTCCGGCTCGAAGGGAATCTCACGGCAGCTTTCTGGGATAATGCGTACAGGAGCGTCCGGGTAGCCAGTGTGCCAGCCTGTGAACTTGATATCTACATTCTCGTAAAGCTGGTCGTTAGAGTCCCAACCCAAGACGACATCACAAAAAGCAAAGCCATCTTCCAAGGAAGAGAAAAACTTTTTTCGGCTCATGTACTTGCCACGCATGACACCATCTATATCAAACAGTCCGACTTTTACGTGTTTGATATCGCGCTCTTCAATGATGCGTTTTGCATCCTGGACTGTTCTAACCTCTCTGGGATCCATGTATTATTCAATGTGTGGGGTTTTACCTATAGACCTAACTGTAAAGCGCTTTGGCGATCACGACAATAATTTGCTGTTTCGTCAATATGATTGGCGTCACGCCTACACATAGCCAGACTCATAGAACTATCGAGACATCCTCCCTTTCATTAATGAAAATCAACTATCAATACCCACACCTACGCAGATTCTCTGCCTACACAGTGAAACCCGTATCGTCCCCACCCTTAAAACTGGACACAAAAAAAGCCCGCACTCAGCTTTCACTAAGTGCGGGCATATAACCTGGCGACGACCTACTCTCACAGGACCTATCGTCCAACTACCATCGGCGCTAAAGCGTTTCACTTCCGGGTTCGGAACGGGACCGGGTGGTTCCACTCTGCTATGGTCACCAGAAGCCGGGACTGATGTTTCCATTCAGTTGCGGCTTCCATTGGCCAGAGCTGGCTCGTCTGGTTAGTCTTCGGTTATTTCTATTAGATCTTTGGATCTTCAACATGTCGTCTGCACGTTGACAGCTGCACAGAGCCTATCTTCAAATTTTTTCCTTTCTGCAAGTCATGCCA